>DATLFB010000120.1:0-181843 GCA_035525285.1 Thermoanaerobaculia bacterium | reverse complement strand
CAAGCTCGCGATCTCCCGGGACCATGCTCGGAATCGGGCTCAAAGGCACCATAGCGTTGACGGCCTCGGCATCGAATCCGCTCGCTCAGCCTACAGGTTTCTTTCACCATCAGCTGCGCCCTGCGCTGTGCTCACGCTCGGGATGACAACTCGTGCGGAGGTTCCCAGGGGAGGACTCTCCCTTTACAAATCCAATTAGTAAATATACATTCACTTACTAATGGGCCGCCCCGCACGCATCAGCCGCGATCAGATCCTCGACGCCGCGCGCACCGCGTTCGGCGCGCGCGGCTTTGCGGCGACCACGCTGGCCGATGTCGCGAAGTCGCTCGAGGTCACGCCCGCTGCGATCCTGCGTCACTTCGAGAGCAAGCAGCAGCTCTTCACCGCGGCGATGAGCGCGCGCGCGATCGAGCTCCCGGCCTGCGTGATGGAGCTTGCGACCGCGGACGCCGCGGCCGATCCGCGCGTCGTCCTTCGCCGCTTCGCCGGAGAGTTCGTTCCCTTCATCCGGAAAATCATCGGGACGACCATCGCCGTGCAGATGCATCAGAGCGCGACGACGGTCGTCGTTCCGTTCGATACGGCTGCCGAGGAGACGCCGCCGCGCCGCGGGCTGCGCATTCTGGCCGGCTACTTCCGGCGCGCGATGAACGCCGGCGTCATCCGCCGCGGCGATCCCCGCGCGACCGCGCTGCTCTTCATCGGACAGCTTCACTCGTACGTCTTCATTCATCAGGTCCTCGGCGTCACGCCGGTCTATCCGCTCGACGCCTATCTGGATGCGCTCATCGGTCTCTGGACCGACGGAGCATTTGTGGGAGGGCGGACGTCTCGTCCGCCTGCCGTTGGGCGGACGGGACGTCCGCCCTCCTTGCCTGGAGGGATTCGTGCCCGAAAAACGAAGTCTGCTGCCGAAGATCGTGCTGGCGCTGGTGGTGCTCGCCGCCGTGGCGGCGTCGCTGTGGTACGTCCGCGAGCAGCGAAAGCCGAAACCGCTGGTGCTCGCCGGAACGCTCGAGGCGCGGACGGTGAACATCGGCTCGCTGGTCGGCGGACGCGTGACAAGCGTCCGCGTCGATGAAGGCCACCGCGTCGTTCCCGGCCAGGTGCTGGTGACGCTCGAGACCGAGACGCTCGATCGCCAGATCGCCGAACAGCAGGCCGCGATCGCCGCGGCGCGCGCGCAGCTCGCGAAGGCGATTGCCGGCCCGCGCGACGAGGAGATCCGCAGTGCGGAAGCCGTCGCGACGAACGACGAGCGCGAACGGCGCAGGCTCGCGGCGCTCTACGAAGCGGGCGTCGTGTCGCGCGATCTCTACGACGACGCGGCCACGAAAGCGAAGACGTCCGCGGAGTCGCTGAGCATGCTGCGCGAGGGGACGCGCGCGGAGGACATCGCGGCGGCGCGCGCGCAACTCGAACAGCAGGAGCGCCGCCTCGCGACGCTGATGAAGACCGTCAGCTAGCCGGCACGGCCGGCAGCGCGGGTTGCCCAGGGCTCCGTCGTGATCGTCGACGGAACGAACGTTCTGCCGGCAATCTAAAGGAGGGCGGACGTCCCGTCCGCCCCCTTCGGCGGACGAGACGTCCGCCCTCCGATCAGCGTATCGAGCGCCCACGCGCCCGGCCCCTGCGCGGCGAGGTACAGAAAGAGCCAGCAGTAGAGCACCGCGGGCTCGCCCTGATTCGCCTTCGGCCAGAAGCCGTTGCGCGCGTGGCCCCAGAAGTACGCGACAGCCATCAGGCCGCTGAGCACGAACGCGATCGGACGCGTGAAGAGTCCGATCGCGACGAGGATGCCGCCGAAGAACTCGAGCGGACCGACCGTCCAGATCAGCCACGTGGGTGCCGCGCCCGGCGGAACTCCGCCGAACGCGCCGAAGAGTTTCTGCGCGCCGTGGGCGGCGAACATCGTTCCCGCGAGGATGCGGAAGACGCTGAGAATCTGCGGTGCGTACTTGCTCATGATGCTTTCTCCTCAAACGTGCGCGTGATGTTGACCTCCGGCCTGGCGAGATGCTCGGCGAGGCGTCCGAGGGTCTGGTTCAGGCCTTCGATTGCTCCGTACTCCTCGACGACTTTCTCGCGCTCCTCCGCCGTCTCGAAGAGCGAGCGCATCGTGAGTCGCGTCCTGCCGCCCTCTTCTTCAAACGTCACCGTGACGCGAAAGCGTGGCACGGGACCGTGGTCATACACGAGGCGCGACGGCTTCTCGACTTCGAGGTAGGTGATTTCGTTCGGATAGTCGGTTCCGTCGGGACCATGCATGATGAAGCGCCACACGCCGCCCGGCTTAACCTCCATCTCCGAGATCGTGTTCGTGAAGCCGTTCGGACCCCACCACTGCGCGATGTGCACGGGATCGGTCCACACCTTCCACACCAGCTCGCGCGGCGCGTCGAACACGCGCGTGGCCCTGATCTCGCGATCGATCTCGCGATCGGCGCTCATCGCTGGCTCCCCAGGTACGCCTCGAGCTGATCGAGCGTGCCGCCCCAGCCGCCGCGCATTGACACATGCATCGCCGCGAACGACCGCCATTCCTCCTCGTTCGCATTCACCGGAATCGCGCGCATCGTCACGGTCGTCTTCCCGCCCTCCTCGACGAGCGTGAGCGTCGACTGCACTTCCAGCGGCCACGTCTCGCTGAACGGCGCGCGCACCGTGTTCGTGTCGGGGTCGGAGAACGACACGACGAACACGAGGCGGTCGGGCTCGGAAATCTCGCGATAGACGAACTTCCCCCACATCTCGTCACCGTTCGCCGCCTTCATCCCGTAGTGAAAGATTCCGCCCGGCCGCAGATCGACCTTCGCGGAAACCATCGTGAGGCCCTTCGGTCCCCACCAGTGCATCAGATGCTCTCGCTCCGTCCACACCTTCCACACCAGCGCGCGCGGCGCGTCGAAGGTGCGCGTGATGACGAGCTCCTCGCTGCTACTTCTTTCGTTTTCGATTGCGGGCATGCTTCTTCTCCTTGCGTTGCAGTGTCTGCAGATAGCTGTCGAGACGGTCGAAGCTCTCTTCCCAGAAGCGGCGGTACTCGTCGACCCACTCGGCGATTTCCTCGAGCGGCGCGGCCTCGAGCCGGCAGGGACGCCACTGCGCCTCGCGGCCGCGGGCGATGAGTCCCGCGCTCTCGAGCACTTTGAGGTGCTTCGAGATCGCGGGCATGCTCATGTCGAACGGCTGGGCGAGCTCCGTGACCGAGGCCTCGCCGGTCGTGAGCCGGGCGAGGATGGCGCGGCGCGTCGGGTCGGCGAGGGCGGCGAAGGTGGCGTTGAGATGATCCTCATTAACCATCTGGTTAATTAGCCTAACGGTTAACTACGATCCGTGTCAAGCGAGGCGAGCCGCCCTATACTTCACGCCATCCATCCATCCAACGGAGAAGGAGTTGCTCATGCTTCGGTTCGGGCGTGGTGTCCTTTTGTTCCTCGCACTGGCTTCCCCGCTGTCGGCTCAGATGATTCGCGGCCGCGTGGTGCTGCACTCGGACGGCTCGCCTCTTCCGGGCGTCACCGTCTCGATCGATGACTGGGGAATGAGGACGGTCACCGACGTAGATGGCCGATACACGCTCGACGCCTCGGGCCGGAGTGGAACGGCGAAGGTGAGCGCGTCGCTGCAGGGATTTCAGACTCGCACCGCGACGGTGACCTTCGGGCCGGGCGAGATCACGCAGGACTTCTCGCTGCACGTCTCCTTTGGCCAGGAGATCACCGTCGGCTCGCGCGCCATCGGCGCGGAGCAGGAGAAAGCCGTCCCGGTCGACATCATCCCGCAGGAGCAGATCGAGACGTCGCCGTCGACGGAGACGAATCAGATCATTCAGAAGCTCGCGCCCTCGTTCCATTTCCCGCGTCCGACGATCAGCGACGGTACCGACTCCGTTCGCCCGGCCACGCTTCGCGGGCTCGGCCCCGACCAGTTGCTGGTGATGTTGAACGGCAAGCGCCGCCACGCCAGCGCGCTGGTGAACGCGAACAACACCGTCGGTCGCGGTTCGAGCGGCGTCGATCTCAACGCCATACCGGCGTCGGCGATCGAGCGCATCGAGATTCTGCGCGACGGCGCGGCCGCACAGTACGGATCGGACGCCATCGCCGGCGTCATCAATCTGGTCATGAAGTCGTCGGCGGAGCCGCTGAAGGTGGACGTCAAGGGCGGCACGACGACGCACGGCGATGGCGAGATGCTGAACATCGCCGTCAGCGGCGGATGGGCGGTGGGATCCGGTGCGATCTTCGTCGCCGGCGAGCATCGCACGCGCTACGAGACGAATCGCGCGAATCCCGATCTGCGCGAACAACTCGTGCCGGGCGACAACGGAAACAACATCATCAAACAGCCGAACACGCATTGGGGCGATTCCTACGCGCGCGACCTGATGGTGTTCTCGAACTTCAATCTGCCGCTCACCGCCGACAGGAAACAGATCTTCTACGCATTCGGCGGCTACAGTGTTCGCCACGGCTCGCACGGCGGCAACTATCGCCGCGCCATCGACCCGAACAACTGGCGGCAGATCTATCCGCTGGGGTTCCTTCCGCTGATCGAGCCGCGCGTCGCCGACACCGCGCTCACGGCGGGTGCGCGCGGAGAGCTCGCGACGTGGTTCTACGATCTCAGCGCCGGATACGGACGCAACGAGTTCGACTTCTACGTCACCAACTCGCTGAACGCGTCGCTCGGGCCGGACTTGCCGCCGAATCAAACGCGCTTCTACGCCGGCACGCTCGGCGACAAACAACTCACGGCGAATCTCGATCTGTCGAAACGCTACTCGGTCGGCCTGGCGGGTCCGCTCAATGTGGCGGCCGGCGCGGAGCTCCGCCGCGACTCGTTCGACGAGCACGCCGGCGAGCCGAGCTCGTACATCCACGGCGGCCACGTGAATCAGAACGGCGGCCGCGCCGCCGCGGGAGCGCAGGTGTTTCCCGGCTTCCAGCCTTCGAACGAAGTCGACGTCTCGCGCAACAGCAAGGCGGTCTACGCCGATCTCGAGGGTGACGTGCACGACAAGTTCCGGCTCGGCGTCGCCGCGCGCTACGAACACTTCAGCGACTTCGGCAGCACGACGAACGGCAAGATCACCGCGCGCTTCTCGCCGGCGCAGCACCTGATTTTCCGCGCCTCCGCAAGCACCGGCTTCCGCGCTCCGTCGCTCAGTCAGGGGTACTGGTCGGCGATCAGCACGAACTTCATTCTGAACTCCGCCCAGGTGGTCGAGGCCGTCCAGGTCGGAACGTTCCGCGTGAACGCGCCGATCGCGCGCGCCCTCGGCGCGACGGATCTGCGCCCGGAGAATTCGAGGAACCTCAGCGCCGGCATCGTCTGGCAGCCGGCGGCGAACCTCGAGCTCACCGCGGACTACTTTCATATCGACATCGAGGACCGCATCGTCTACTCGGGCAACTTCAATCAGGACCTGTTGAAACCGATCCTCGAGCCCTTCGGCGTCGGCGGCGTGCGCTTCCTCACGAACGCGATCGATACGGAGACCGCCGGCTACGACCTCGTCGCGAATTACCAGCACGCGCTGCTGGGAGGCCGCATCGATCTGTCGGCCGCGTACAGCAACAACAAGACCGACGTGGTGAGGGTCGAGCCGACGCCCGGGCCGCTCCAGGCGTTCGGGGCAACGCTGTTCGACCGCCAGGAGCGCCGCCGCTTCGAGTGCGGACAGCCGCGCGACAACGTTCGCCTCATGCAGAGCTGGAATCGCGCGGGCTGGAACCTCACCACGCGCGAAAGCCGCTACGGCGAGTACTGCAGCCTCACGCTGAACTCGGCCGACGATCAGACCTACGCGGCCGAGTGGGTCGCGGACGTCGAAGTCTCGTATCGATGGAATCAGTACACGCTCGCCGCCGGAGCGGAGAATCTCTTCGACACGTTCCCCGACCGCAATCTCCTGTTCCGGCCAAACGCTCCTCCGAACACGCTCGCGCAGCAATCCGGAGCCGGCGGCACGAACTCGTACCCGATCAACGCCGCCTTCGGCATGAACGGCCGCTTCGTGTACACGCGAGTGACGTACAGGTTCGGATCGTAGCGAGTGCCGCCGGCGCGTTTCGTGCGCGATTGAGGGATACTCCCGGCAGGAGAAATTTCAATGCAACTCGGGATCGTCGGACTTCCGTTTTCTGGCAAGTCGACGCTGTTTCAGGCGGTTACGAAAACTCACCTCGACCCCGCCGCCGCCGCGAAGACGGGCGCTCACCTCGGCATCGTCCGCGTGCCGGACGAGCGGCTGGACCGCTGCTCGGCGATCTTCTCGCCGAAGAGCACCGTGCACGCCACCATCGAGTTCGTCGATGTGGCCGGGCTGAAGAAAGGATCGAGCGGGACCGCGCAGTTCACGACGGGCTTTCTCTCCGCCGTGAAGACGAATGACGCGCTGGTGCAGGTGGTCCGCCTCTTCGCCAATGACGCCGTGCCGCATCCCGATGGCAGCATCGATCCGCTGCGCGACGTGGCCACGTTCGAGACGGAGTTCATCCTCGCCGACATGGCCGTGCTGGAGTCGCGGATCGAGAAGATCCACAAGCAGCTCGGGCGCCTGCACGACGAGCAGATGAAGCGCGAGCTCCCGGTGCTCGAGAAGTGTCTCGCGCTGCTCCACGAGGAGAAGCCGCTGCGGAACGAGGATTTCTCGAAAGAGGAGCTGCACATCCTCAGGACGTATCAGCTGCTGTCACTCAAGCCGATGCTGATCGCACTTTCGTTGGACGAGTCGCAGCAATCGGTCATGGATGAGCAAATCTCGCGCGTCGCCATGGCGAAGGCCGGGCTGCGAACGCGCGTGGTCGCATTCTTCGGCAAGATCGACATGGAGATGTCCGAGCTCTCGGCCGACGAGGCGCGATTGTTCATGGACGAGTACGGGATCCGCGAGTCGGCGCTCGACACGCTGATCCGCGAGGCCTACGCGCTGCTCGGATTGCAGTCGTTCCTCACGGTCGGTGAAGACGAATGCCGCGCCTGGACGATCCGCACGGGCATGACCGCGCAGGAAGCGGCCGGCGTCATTCACTCCGACTTCGTCGCGAAGTTCATCCGCGCGGAAGTCGTGCACTACGACGACTTCATCGCCGCGGGAGGATCGTTCGCAAAGGCGAAGGAAGCGGGTCACTGGCGGCTGGAGGGGAAGGCGTACGTGGTGCGGGATGGCGACATCATGAATATCCGGCACGGGTAAGTGGTTGCTGAGTTGCTCACCTGGCAACCCAGCAACCTGGTGGACATTCAACATTGAAAGCGTAGGTACCAATGCTTGTCATCCCGAGCGTGAGCGAGGGACCCGGGGGTAGGGTGGCGCCATCATCGAGCCACCCGCCCGCCCGGGTCCCTCGCTCACGCTCGGGATGACAAGGCTGGCCACGCATGCTCTCGAGGTTGAACGTCCCCTTGGCAACCCAGCAACCCTCACTCCGCGCACACCCGATTCCGCCCACCCTGCTTCGCGCGCCCCAGCAGCGCGTCGGCTCGCTCCACGAAGGTCTCCAGCGAATCGCCGGCAGCGAGCGCGGTTGCGCCGACGCTCACGGTCACGCGCAATGGTTCCTCGTCATACACGAAAGAAGCCTCTTCGACGATGTGGCGGAGGCGCTCGCCGAAGCGCGCTGCGCCGTCGATGGCCGTCTCCGGCAGCACCACCGCGAACTCTTCGCCGCCCCATCGCGCGAAGAGCTCTTCGCGCCGCACCTCGTGCGCGACGAGCGCCGCCACGCCGCACAGCACGCGATCTCCGGCGAGATGTCCATGCCCGTCGTTGACCTGCTTGAAGTGATCGATGTCGAACATCAGCAGCGCGAGCGGACGCTGATGGCGCACCGCGCGCGCGAGCTCGCGCTCGAGAAACTCCGTGAAGTGACGCTTGTTCGCGATCTGCGTGAGTCCGTCGATCAGCGTGAGGCGATGGATCTCTTCGTGATAGAGCGCCTCCACGTTCCCGCCTTCGATGAACTTGAACACCGCGCCGCCGCACTTGATCAGATCGCCGTTGCGCAAGGCCGTGGGCGTGTCGACTTCCCGGTCATTGACGAACGTGCCGTTCGTGCTCTCCAGGTCCTCCACGAAATGCTGCGCGCCGTCGCTGAACACGCGCGAGTGCCGGCGGGACACGGTGTTCAGATCCACGCTGATCCGGTTCTCGTCGTCGCGGCCGATCGTGATCGCGCCGCCGGTGAGCTCGACGCGCCGTCCGAGCGGGCCGCCGTAGATCTGCACCACACACGCCGGCGTGCTGACGGGCGTAATGACTCCCGGATCGCTGAGATTGGGCGTCGTATCGAGCATGAAACGTTCGCGAATACTGTACTCCCGCGTCCCGCGTTCGGCCGTAGAATCGATTCCTTCGAACAACACCATCATGGCCAGCTCCGGACCGCCTCCCGCGTCCGGCCGCGAGTCGCTCGAAGAGACGGTCGCGGCGCGACGGAATCGGCGCGAACGTTCCGCGTCCGTGGAGGCGCCTGCGTCCGCCGCTTCCGCCGCGGACGAGCGCCGCGTCGGAGGATTTCGCCTCGTGCGGCTCCTCGGCGAAGGCGGCATGGGCAGCGTGTTCCTCGCCGAGCAGGATGAGCCGGTCCATCGCACGGTCGCGCTCAAGCTGATTCGTTCGAGCATTGCCGGACCTGTCGCCGCGGCGCGATTCGACGCGGAGCGCCAGGCGCTCGCGCGACTCTCGCATCCGAATGTCGCCGTGATGTACGAGGCCGGCGCCACCGCGGAAGGGTTCCCGTTCTTCGTGATGGAGCTCGTGGACGGCGTGCCGATCACGGCCTACTGCGACCAGCACCGCCTCACTATCCGCGAACGGATGGAGATCTTCATCGACATCTGCAAGGGCGTGCAGCACGCACATCAGAAGGGACTCATTCACCGCGATCTGAAGCCTTCGAACGTGCTGGTCGTCGACGTCGAAGGAAAGCCGACGCCGAAGGTCATCGACTTCGGCGTGGCCAAAGCGCTCGATCAGCCGCTCACGGACGCGAACCTGCGCACGCGCGGCGCCGTGATCGGGACGCCGGGCTACATGAGCCCCGAGGCATTGAGCGGGGATGATCTCGACACGCGGACGGATGTGTATTCGCTCGGCGTGCTGCTGTACGAGATCCTCACCGGCACGCGGCCGCACAAGAGCGACGGCATTCCGTTCGCGATGCTGATGCGCAGCGTGGCGGAGAGCGATCCGCTCGCGCCGCGGGCGCTCTTCCGCACGCTCGATGCGGCCGCGCAGGCGACGATCGCGGACGCGCGCCGCGAGTCCGCGCAATCGCTGGAACGAACGCTCGGCGGCGATCTGGCGTGGATCGCGCTGAAGGCCATCGGCCGCGAGCGCGAGACGCGCTATGCCTCATCGGGCGAGCTCGCCGCCGACGTACTCCGCCATCTGCGCGACGAGCCGGTGGTGGCGACGCCTCCGTCCTTCACCTACAGCGCACGCAAATTTGCGCGCCGCCATCGCGCGGCGGTGATCGCCGCCTCGATCGTGATCGTGACCATTCTCGCCGGCACCGCGATGACCACCGTGTCCATGCTTCGCGCACAGCGCGCGCGCTCCGAAGCGACGGCCATCTCGCAGTTTCTGTTGAACACGCTCGCCGCGGCGAGTCCGTGGCAGCGAAAAAGCGAGACCACGGTCCGCGAGCTGCTCGACGAAGCAGCCGACCGCGTGCCGCGCGATCTGCGCGGTCAGCCCGCCGCGCAGGCGGAACTGCTCTCGGCTATCGGCTCGTCGCAGTTTCACCTCGGACGGCTCGACGACGCGGAGCGCAATCTTCGCGAGGCGCTGCGCCTGCGCATTCTCGTCGACGGAAAAAACAGCACTCTGGTTGCACGGCTGCAGAACGATCTCGGAATGGTCCTCAAGCATCGCGACGATCTCGGCGGCGCGGAGCGCCTGCTGCGCGAGAGTCTCGTCATCCGCGAAAAGCTCAACGGCCGCATGCACGGCAGCGTCGCCCGCGGTCTGTTCGACCTCGGCAGCATTCTCGAGCAGAGCGGCAACGCGACCGAAGCCGAAGCCTGCCTGCGCGAGAGCCTCTCCATTCGCGAAACGCTTTTCGCACGCGGCAGTCCGGACGTCGACGCCGGCACGGTTGCACTCACCTGGGCCGGCCTCGGCGGGTTCCTCGCGAGAAAAGGCCGGCTCGCCGAGGCGGAGCGGATGCTTCGTCGCAGCATCGAGCTCCGCGACCGCGCGAACGATCACGGATACGCGTGGGCGCGCGCGGCGATCGACCTCGGCGATGTTCTGACGAGACAAAACCGGGCCGCCGAAGCGGAGATCCTCGAGCGCCGCGCCATCGCCGTGCTCGAGACGTTCATCGAGCGCGGCGATGCCCGTCTCGGCGAAGCCCACATCGCGCTCGGTCACGCTCTCCGTGGCCAGCACAAGCTCGCCGAGTCCGAAGCGGTCTTCCAGCGCGTCATTACCGAATTCCAGGTCGACGGCGAGCGCCATGTCCTTGCCTTGGCTCTGAGCGGCCTCGCGGAGATCCGCCGTGAGCAGGGCCGCGACCTCGAAGCGGCGGATCTCAATCGTCGCGCGCTTGCCGCGACTCCGAACAGCTGACGTTGACAGCGTTCGCTGAAGCGGTATCCTCACGCCGACTAGACCGATCGGTCTAGAACCGCGAAAGGAGAACAATCGTGCGAATGGCCAAAGACGATGTGAACGTCGTGATGGAGATTCCAGGTGCCGTACTCCGCCTGGAAACGGGTTTCGGCGATGCGAGCGGGTTCGACAAGATCAGCGGCGAATACTTCTCACTGTCGGCGGGCGTCGACACCACGCCGCTGTTCGAGGGGTTGGAGGGAAATCTCTGCCAGTGTCCGCACTGGGGCTTCGTATTGCGCGGCCAGATCACGACGACCAATGCGACCGGCGCGCAGGAGACGGTGACGGCGAATGACCTTTTCTACTGGCCTCCCGGCCACAATGTGAAGGTCGACGCGGACGCGGAGATCGTCATGTTCAGTCCCGCGCGCGAGCACACGCTGGTCGTCAACCACATGCTCGAGAAAGTAAAACAACCGCAGCCGTGAGAGTACGATGAGTCATCCAACGAAGCAGCGCCTGCTCGAAATGGGGTTAGCGATGCTTCTGCAGCACGGTTACAACGATCTCGGAATCCAGGCGCTGCTCACGGCCACGGGCACGCCGAAGGGCTCCTTCTATCATCACTTCAAAGACAAGGAAGACTTCGCACTTCAGGTGATCGATGAGTACATGCGGCAAGTGCATGCGGGCCTTGCCGCCTGCCTCGAAGACGAGGCTCTTCGTCCGCTCGAGCGCGTGCGCCGGTTCTTCGAAATGACTGCAGAAAAATACCGCGAGGAGGGATACATGGGCTGTCTCCTCGGCGGTCTCGGACAGGAGCTCTCCGGTGTGAGCGATGTGTTCCGGCGCAGGATCGAGGAGTGTTTTTCCGCGATCGCCGGACGCATCGCCATCTGTCTGGAGTCGGCCCGGACAAGCGGCGACATCCCGGCCGGCTCCGATCCGCAGGGCATGGCAAGCCTGCTCGTCGACTGCTGGGAGGGCGCGGCGCTCCGCAGCCGTCTGCGAGGGAACGCCGCACCGCTGACCACGATGCTCGACTTCTACTTCGTCTCGGCGCTCCCTCGCTGACCCTCGATGTCGGATGGGCCGAAGCCGCAACGTCCGCGCATGCCTTCGCGGAATCGCTCCCGCTCCTCGGGGGTCATGCGTTCCCAGCGCTCGGCCATGCGGCGGCGGGAGTACGAACGGCCGGGACCGTGCAGTCCGAATCCGCCGAAGAGAATCCGGCACAACGCCAGGAGTCCGATCGGCTGCCAGAAGGTGATCTGTTGCCAGCCGAAGAGCGGCGGCAGCAACCAGTTCCACAGTTGCTTCACGACTTCGCCGCCGATGGTGATGAACAGCGCCATCCCGAGAATCGCCAGCGGCGCCATGTAGATCCATTGCAGGTTTTCCAATCGCAGCAGTTCGTCGTCCGCGTCCGCGATGGCAGCATCGCCGAGACTCTCTGGCTTTTTTTTGCGGAACAGATCGGTGATGCGATTGCGGGCCACGCGAAACAGCCAGCCGGTGACGTGATCGATCGGCATCAGCAGGCGGTTCGCTTCCACCAGTTTGTAGAAGACATCCTGCAGAATGTCCTCGGCATCGCGCGGGTCCGGCACACGCCGCCGAATGAAGTCGCGCAGCCGGGACTGCTCCCGTTTCACCACTTCGGAAATCCGCTGGTTCTGTTCAAATGTCATCGGGTCCAGCGTCGCCGCGTCCTTCATCCACGGTTGTAGACGAACGCGCGGCGCGGATATTGTGTGTTCGAACTCGCCGCGACTCCGAGACCGAACAGCTGAGCGGATGACTGACTCCAGAGCGCGATACTTGACGTATCATGATACGTGACGTATATTGTGCCTGCGCGTGAAGAGTACTGAGCACTTTGAACGTGCCTTGCAGCAACGGCCGCAGATTAAGCGCGAATGGTGCGAACGGATCGCAAAAGAGTGTGGCTTCGCACAGAGAATGCCGAACGGCCGGATGCGGTGCTGGGGTTGGATCGACGAACTCGGGCATTACGTTCGGGTTGTCGTGCTGGAAGACGGCGAGACATTACACACAGCGATGATCGACTCGAAGTTCAAAGGAGGTTCGCGATGAAGATCGCATACGACGAGAAGAACCGAGGACTGCTGATCACGCTGGGTGACGCGACGCACTATCTGGAATCTCGAGAGGTCGTGCCCGGCGTTGTGATTGACTTCGACAAGAAGGGAAAGCCGCTCGCCATCGAGATCGAGGATGTTGAAGGACTCATTGATGCGGATGAGATCAAGGCACTTCTTCAGCCGCGGATAGAGAATGGAGCTGACCTCCGGAAACTTCGTGACAGACTCGGCTTGACGCAGGAACAGCTCGGGAGACTCATCGATATTCCCCGGAACACGATTGCTCGATGGGAGCGCGAAGAGTTGCCGATCGAGAAGGTCGTACAGTTGGAACTGGCTCTCAAGACGATTACGCGCCCATCCGTGAAGGCTCGGCTTGAAATCGTTTTTAGTGACGATGAGGGCGAAGGCGCTTTGGAATGTGGTTTCTGTGGGCAGCGATACGGGCTTCCTTTTGGCATGCAACTTCGCGGGGATATTACTGATCCGCCGGCAACCGATGTAATTTACGAGCACTACGACCCGGGAATTGACAACGATCAGATCGAGTCGATCCCGCGGTGTCCAAATTGGCATCGTTGGAAGGCAACCCGTTGGCAGGTGCGCAGTTCCGATTCCGGAATGGTCGTTGCGCGCGGAAGCGTCCGTGTTCTCCGGCGCGGAGACATCCAGGTGACCGTGTCGTTCCCAACGGTCAAAACACCGGCCGCATAGCAACAAGTATGTTCTTCGCTGGGAGTACTGGGGGAATAACGAGCTCACGCGACCGGGAAGAGCGATTCCTACATCAGCGGCAGTAGCATGAGTATTGTTATGAAAGCATGCCCTCAGCATCGGCACGACCATCGGGACCTGCCCTGCCCCTGGCCCGATTGTCCGATCGGCGAAGGAGCGGCCGATACGATCGAGGTACCGCGGCACGCCGGCGCTGGAAAAATGACGCAGGCGGAAGGTCACTTCGACGTGTCGCCGGCCCCGCGCGTGTTCCATCGCACCGGATGGCGCTGCGAAATCTGCGGCGCCGCCGGCTGGTCCTGGGTGGAAGTCGGAGCGGAGCCGCGCATGGATCGCTGCCCGCATCGGCGCCCTGTCACCGTCTGGCCGCGCGGCAGCGCGCGGGCGGCGCGTTAGAGTACTAATGGACATTCAACATTGAAAGCGTAGGTACCAAGGCTTGTCATCCCGAGCGTGAGCGAGGGACCTGGGGGGAGGGTGGCGCGAAGTCCGAGCGTCGCGCCGCCGCCCGCCCAGGTCCCTCGCTCACGCTCGGGATACCAAGGCTGGCCACGCATGCTTTCAAGGTTGAAGGTCGACTAGTAGCTGCTCAATTCTCGCGCAGCGCGATCATCGGATCGACGCGCGCGGCACGCAGCGCCGGGCGCAGACATCCGATCAACGCCGTGAACAAACACAGCGCCGCCGCGGCGACAATCGTCTGCACGTCCGTCGGGGGGACGCCGAAGAGCAGCGCGCTCATTCCGCGTCCGATCACGATCGCCAGCACGATGCCGAGAACCGCACCGACGGTCGCGAGGCGGAAGCCCTCGCGCAGAATCATCGCGACGATGCGGCCGGCTTGCGCGCCGAGAGCACGGCGGACTCCCAGCTCCTTCGTGCGCTGCGAGACGGCGAAGCTGAGCAGACCGTGGATGCCCACGCCGGCGATCAGCAGCGCGATCGCGGAGAGGATGCCAGCACGCGAAGCTGCACGCGCCGCGGAGCGGTGTTGTCGGCGACGATGCCCGACAGCGACGCACGCTCGAGAGAGGATTCCAGGCCGGGTGAGCGAACCGCTCTCTCCGAGGCGTCACTCGAGATACTCGACTCGCTCTTCTTTTTCCGGTTGAAGGTCCTGGTTGTGTTTCAGGATGCGGGCGCAGGTGTTCCAGCGCAGGAGGGCATCGTCATTGCCGGGCGGCCGGATCTTCTCGGCTTTCTCGTACCAATCCATTGCATCGCGAAGCCACTCGTACGCAGCGGTGCGGGCCATGCGTCCGGTGGCGGCCCTCTTTCCGCGCCGTTCGCAGACCACACCGTTGTAGTAGGTGCGCTCGTACTCGTCCTGCAGGTGCGACACGTACTCTTCGCAACGGCGTTCGCCCAGCCCAAGCCGGGACTCTCCGAACTGATCGGTCAGCGCCAGAATCAGGATCACCAGCGCACGCTGATTCTCAGGATCGGCAGCCAGCACGTCGAGGCAGATGCTCTCCGCCTCGGCGGGCTCGTTGAGCAGCCGGTAACGGTCGGCTCGTTCCAATGCCTTGGGGATGGCTTCCAGCGACAGCGGCTTGAGATCGGACATGATCGCTCCTTCTCATCTCCCGCGGATTTTTCGCCACAACCTGAGAAGCGGATCGTAATACCGGTCCACCAGTCGCTCCTTCAGCGGGATGATGGCGTTGTCGGTGATGTGAATACTCTCCGGACAAACTTCCGTACAGCACTTCGTGATGTTGCAGAAGCCGATGCCCAGGCTCTCCTCGAGCAAGGGCGTGCGATCGGCGGCGTCGATCGGATGCATCTCCATCGCCGCAGCGGCGACGAAGAAGGCCGGTCCGGCGAAGACGTCGTGTTTGCCGTGCTCGCGCAGCACGTGGCAGACGTCCTGACAAAGGAAGCACTGGATGCACTTGCGAAACTCCTGCACCCGATCGATGTCCTGCTGGTACCACGTCCAGCTGGCGTTCTCCGCCGGGGTGAACGCAGGGATTTTTTTCGCCATTCGATAGTTGCTGCTCACGTCGGTGACGAGGTCGCGGACGATGGGGAATGCCTTCATCGGCCGGACCGTGATCGGCTCTCCCTGCGGAAAGTCGTCCAGACGCGTCTTGCACATCAGTTTGGGACGGCCGTTGACCTCGGCGCTGCACGAGCCGCAACGCGCCGCCTTGCAGTTCCACCGGCAGGCGAGGTCGGACGCAGCGTGGGCCTGAATCCAGTGAATGGCGTCGAGGATGACCATCCCGGTCTCCACCGGCACGCGGTAGTCCTTCAGCTCACCGCCGGACGCGTCGCCGCGAAAGACCCTGAACGTGCATTCGCCGATCATCCGAGAAGCTTCCTCAATTCCTCCGGCATGGGCGGACAGGGCGTCGGCGACACCGCCATGCCATCGGCGGCTTTCCGAACGCACATGTTGACCGTGCCGAGCTGCGCGTGCTCCTTCGGAAAGTCGGTGCGACTGTGCGCGCCGCGGCTCTCTTTGCGAAGCAGCGCCGCCCGGCAAGTGGCCTCCGCGCAGACGATCAGATTCTCCAGATCGCGGGCGAGGTGCCAGCCGGGATTGAACATCACCGATCCTTCGACATGCGTATTCTCGATCCGCTCGCGGATCCCCGCCAACTGCCGCAGTCCCTCCTCGAGGTCCTCCTCGCTGCGAAAGATGCCGACGTGTTTCGCCATCACTTCCTGCAGCGCCGCGTGAACGACGTACGGATCTTCTCCGCGCCGTTCGAACGGAGCCATGGTCCGTCGCGCGTGACGCTCGACGTCCTCCTCGGGGATCTCGGGCCAGGCGTTGGTTTGCTTCGCAAATTCCGCGGCGCCCATTCCAGCGCGGCGTCCGAACACGATGAGGTCGGACAATGAGTTCCCGCCGAGGCGATTGGCGCCGTTCATGCCGCCGGTGCACTCGCCAGCGGCAAAGAGACCGGGTACGGTGCTCGCGCCGGTTTCCGGATCGACGCGAATCCCGCCCATCGCGTAGTGCGCGGTCGGACCGACTTCCATCGGCTGCTTCGTGATGTCGACGTCCGCGAGATCCTTGAACTGGTGATACATGCTGGGAAGCTTTCGCTTCACGCGCTCCGCATCCTGAAAACTGATGTCGAGCCACACGCCGCCGTGCGGCGTCCCGCGTCCTTCCTTCACCTCGGTGTAGATCGCGCGCGCCACGTTGTCGCGCGTGGAAAGCTCCGGCGGCCGCCGCGCCTCGGTCTGCTTTCCGGCCACCACCATCTCCACCCACGTCTGTGCTTCCTCGGGCGTTTCGGCGAACTCCTTCCGCTTGCTCTCCGGCAGATACGCCCACATGAAACGCTGCCCTTCCGCGTTCGTGAGCACGCCCCCTTCGCCGCGCACGCCTTCCGTGACGAGAATCCCCATCACGCCCGGAGGCCAGATCATCCCCGTCGGATGAAACTGAAAGAACTCCATGTCGATCAGCTCCGCGCCCGCTTCATACGCGAGCGCGTGCCCGTCGCCGGTGTACTCCCACGAGTTCGACGTCACCTTCCACGCTTTGCCGTAGCCGCCGGTGGCGAGAATGACCGACTTCGCGCGAAACACCACGAAACGGCCGGTCTCCCGCCAGTACGCAAGCACGCCGCACACCTGTTCGCCGTCCTCGAGAAGGGCAACGACGGTGCACTCCATGAAGACGTCGATTCCCTGATGGACGCCGCGCTCCTGCAGCGTGCGAATCAACTCCAGACCGGTGCGGTCGCCGACGTGTGCCAGGCGCTTCCAGGTGTGACCGCCGAACGCGCGCTGGAGGATGCGGCCGTCCTGCGTCCGATCGAAGACCGCGCCCCACCGCTCCAGCTCGCGCACGCGGTCCGGCGCTTCCTGGGCGTGAAGCTGCACCATACGCCAGTTGTTGAGCAGCGCGCCGCCCTTCATCGTGTCGCGGAAATGCGTCTGCCAGTTGTCCTGTGGATCGACGTGCGCGAGGGCCGCGGCGATTCCACCCTCGGCCATGACCGTGTGCGCTTTGCCGAGAAGGCTCTTGCACACGAGCGCCGTCTTCGCGCCCAGTGCCGACGATTCGATCGCCGCGCGCAGTCCCGCTCCGCCGGCGCCCACGACGATGACGTCGAACTGATGCCGTTCGTACTTTTCCACTAGAAGATTCTCACGTTGGGGATCCTGCCGCTGGCGACCATCCAAACGTAAAAGTCAGCGAACATCACGCCGAACAGACTCGCCCACGCCCAGAACATGTGGTGCTCATTCAGCGAGGAGAGTTTTCCCCACGCCCGATAACGCGCGCGGCAGACGGCATTGCGCGAAAAGCAATCGACCTGGCCGCCTACCAGATGCCGGAGCGAATGACAGGAGAACGTGTAGCCCGTGAGCAGGACCGTGCTCAACGCGAGCACGAGCGTGCCGGCGGTCATGCCGAGCTCTCCTCCCGGCCACAGCGCTTTCCAGACGTCGTACCAGAGAAAAAGAAGAACGAGCAGCGCGACGTAGAGAAGGTAGCGATGAAGGTTCTGCAGGATGAGCGGAAAGCTCGTCTCGCCGCGGTACTCGCCGCGGCTCCCCTCCGCGATCGCGCATCCGGGTGGATGCAACGTGAAAGAGCGGTAGTACGCCTTGCGGTAGTAGTAGCAGGTCAGCCGGAATCCGCCGGGGGCCCAGAGGATCAGCACGGCGGGTGAGAGCCACTGCGGCAACGCGGTCCAGTGTCCGAGATTCGGCGAGTAGAAGGGCGAGAGCAGCTCGCCGGCTTCATACGCGCTGTTCATGAAGGCGCGAAACGTGGCGTAGATGACGAACGCGGTCAGGACGAGCAGCGTCAGAAGCGGATCGATCCACCAGAGATCCTGGCGCTCGGTTGCACCCCACCGTTGTTGAGCAGACGCGGGGATCACATCGCTAGTCTATCCCTTCAACCCTGTTGTTCGACAGGGCGATCAGCAGTCTGGTCGTCAGCGGCGATCAACTGATTCCTGCCGGCGCGCTTGGCTCTGTACAGCGCCGCGTCGGCGTCCTTCAGGATCCGCACCGCGTCATGACCGATCCGCGGCACGCCGGACCAGACTCCGATGCTGACCGTCAGCTTCGTCTGCCGGCTCTCGAGCGCGACGAGGGAGCGCTCGATGTCGAGCCGAAATGCTTCCAGCCGCTCGACCATCTCCGCCGCGGTGCCGCCCACGCTGATCACGATGAGCTCTTCGCCGCCGTAGCGAATCGTGGTGTCGGTGTCGCGACGGAAGGATTTCGCGAGCGTGCTCGCGACGTGGCGCAGACAGGCGTCTCCGAACGGATGGCCGAACGTGTCGTTGATCTCCTTGAATCGATCGAGGTCGATGACCGCGAGAGTCATGGTCAGCCCATTGCGAGCGCAAAGGTGCAGCGTCGATTCGACGACTTCATCGAAGTGCAGCCGGTTGTGCAAGCCGGTCAGCGCATCGTGGCGGCTGATCTCCGCGAGACGCTTGTTCACCGTTCGCAGCTCGTTGTTGAGCCGCCGCAGCTTGGTCGCCCAGAAAACAGTGACGGCGCCGACCAGGAGGATGACGGCGAGCGCCCGCCAGAACAGCCTGTAGTCGAAGCCCTGCTCGAAACGGACGGCCATCCAGCGGTTCATGATCTCCTGCCGTTCCCGCGGCTCGATCGAGTCCACGAGCGTCTGAAAGATCTCCAGCAGCATCGGCTCGTCGTTGCGCGTGGCGATGCTCATCAGGTTGTCGTGTTCGATGCGGCCCGCGATCTTGACGTCGTAGATTTTGTTTTCCTGCAGCGCGTGGCCGATGCTCATCATGTTGCCGATGAACCCGAACAACTCGCCGTTCTGAACTTTGCTCAACCCTTCCTCGTAGCTGTTCACCTCGATCAACTGGATGCCGGGATGGCGCAGGCGCAGAAGCTCGATCCCCGCGAAGCCGCGCATGTGTCCGAGGCGCTCGCCCATGACCTGCTCCAGTCCTGCGACGAAGGGGACATTCACGGACGTGGCGATCACGCCAGGAATCTCGAGGTACGGCGAGGTGAAGTCGAGAAAGGAACGGCGCGAGGGCGAGTCCATCAGCAGCGAGAAGATGTCGCACTCCCGCCGCTGTCCGAGCGCGAACGATTCCTCCCACGTTCGCGCAGGAACCAGTTGAATGTTCAGCCCTCCTCGCCTCGCCATGAGCTGGATGAAGCCGGCCGCCATCCCGACGTGCCGGCCCTGGCGATCGATGCCTTCGATCGGCATCCAGTCGGGCGCGACGCACATGCGGATCGTTCCCTTCTTCTGCAGGTAGGCGAGCTGTTGCTCCGACCACTGCACGTTCGACCGCGCGGGGAGCGTGCCGCACAACAGCGCCGCCGACACGGTCGCCATGAGTGCGATGTGTCGCAGATCCGCTCCACGACTGACGCTCTGCTCCACGAGGGGGACCTTCGAACCGTGAGGAATGTTAGACGAAGTTCGAGCCGCCACGCTCGGAAGAAGCCCTGCGACTGATCCGATCGGCCCCGCAATCACGTATTCTCATCCAAAGAGAAGGGAGACCCCGATGTCATTCGTCGTTCGCTTTGTTCCGACATCCATGTCCACGCAGAAGTATGACGAGATCATCCGGCGGCTCGACGCCGCTGGCGCCGGCTCTCCGAAGGGCAGGCTCTATCACGTCGCGTTCGGACCGCTCGAGGCACTTCGCGTCTCGGACATCTGGGAGACACGGGAGGACTTCGAACGCTTCGGAGCGACGCTCATGCCGATCCTCCAGGATGTCGGAGTCGATCCCGGCACGCCGGAGTTCATTGATGTGTACAACATCATCCCCGGCTCGTGAGCGCCGATGACCGCGATCACCGTGTCGGAGCTGACGCGCCGCTTCGGCGCCCGGACTGCCCTCGCCTCGGTGAGCCTGTCCCTGCCGCGCGGCGCGGTCTATGGGCTCGTCGGCGCAAACGGTGCGGGCAAGACGACGCTCATCAAACACATTCTGGGTCTGCTGCGCGCGCAGAGCGGCTCGGTGCGCGTCTTCGGCCTCGATCCGGTCGCCGATCCGGTCGGCGTCCTGTCGCGGATCGGCTATCTCTCCGAGGAAAACGATCTGCCCGGATGGATGCGCGTCGACGAGCTCATTCGCTACTCGCGCGCGTTCTATCCCGCCTGGGATGACGCGTACGCGGAAGAGCTGCGGCAGACGTTCGCACTCGATCGCGAGGAGAAGATCCGGAACCTCTCCCGAGGGCAGAAGGCGCGGGCGGGACTGCTTGTCGCGCTGGCGTATCGGCCCGAGCTGCTCGTGCTGGATGAACCGTCGTCCGGCCTCGATCCCATCGTTCGCCGCGACATTCTCGGCGCCGTCATTCGCACGATCGCCGATGAAGGACGCACGGTGCTCTTCTCGTCGCACCTGCTGGAAGAAGTGGAGCAGGTCGCCGATCACGTCACGATGATCAGCCACGGCGCGATCGCTCTGAGCGCGCCGCTGGCCGCCATCAGGGAATCGCATCGCAGAGTCGACGTGCGTTTTGCAGAATCGCGGCCTCAGCCTCCGTCTGTCGCGAGCGTGCTGCGCTGGGACGGTGGAGGCCAGGAATGGACGGCCGTGATTCGCGGCGGTTCGGGCGAGCTGCAATCCGCAGTCGCCGGCTGGGGAGCGCACATCATCGCCGAGCGCGCGTCCTCTCTCAATGAGGTTTTCGTCGCCCATGTGGGGACGTCCGCGGCACCGGCCGAGGAAGCGTGATCATGCGCTCTGCCGCTGCGGCGATTGGCTGGGAGCTCCGACAACGGCATCGCTGGGGACTGATGGCCGTGGCGGGCTACGTGCTCGTCCTCGCGGTGATCAGGTTCGTGGTCCTCGAGGATCAGCGCGTCCACTTCGATGACGTGCAGAGTTTTGCGCTCGTGGTGGGCGTGCCGCTCACGTCGACGTTCCTGTATTTCCTGGCGATGTTCAGTTTCGGCCTTTCCGGCGACCTGGCGGCGCGCCAGTCGATGTATCCGGCGCGCATGTTCACGCTTCCGGTGACGACGGCCGCGCTGGCGGGATGGCCGATGCTCTACGGCACGGCGGCCATGGCGATGCTGTGGTTCGCAACGCGGTTTCTCGGGATGTGGCCATCGGGTTTCGACATCCCGCTGATCTGGCCGGCGCTGCTCGCCGCGTCGCTGCTCGCGTGGACGCAGGCGCTGACGTGGATGCCTTACGCGTTGCCGGGGTTGCGTGTGATCGTCACCGTGCTCTGGCTGTGTGTGATCGACGCCGTCGTGATGGTGGCGCTCGAGTACAAAGCGCCCGAGTCCGTGATGCTGCTCATCCTGGCGCCGCACGTTCCGCTCGCGTATCTCACCGCCCGCTTCGCGGTCGCACGCGCGCGCCGCGGCGACGTGCCCGATTGGCGCGGACTGTTCGTGCGGCTCGCTCGAATCGCGGATGTGCTGCCGCGCCGGCGAGAGCGTTTTCCTTCGCCGGCCCGCGCGCAGGTGTGGTTCGAGTGGCGGCGGCATGGCCGGTCGCTGCCGGCGATGATGCTGATCCTGCTGCCGTTCGAGTTGTCGTTGTTGTTCATCTTCAGCGAGACACCGGTCATCGTCTTCGAGACACTCCTCGCCGTGCTGCTCACTCCACCCTTCATGGCTGCGTTCGTCGCCGCGACGGCCAGCCGTTCGAATCCCCATGCGAGCGATTCCTATGGCCTGACGCCGTTTCTCGCGACGCGGCCGCTGACCAGCGCGTCGCTGATCGCGGCCAAGCTGAAGGCGGCGACGTGGAGCACGCTGGCGGCGTGGCTGCTGGTCCTCGTCGCGATCCCGCTCGCGCTTCGACTCTCAGGCACCTTCCCGCTGGTGATCGACTGGATGCGGCGCCTGTTCGAATCCGCGGGAACGCCGCGCGCGATCGCGATCGTGCTGCTCGCATTCACGGGATTGCTGGCGTCGACGTGGAAGCAGCTCGTGCAGAGTCTGTGCATCGGTCTGAGCGGCCGCGAATGGGCAGTCAAAGCGAGCGTGTTCGTTGCGCTGACGTTCCTCGCGATCATCGTGCCGCTCGCCCACTGGATCCTCGGGGACAAAGTCGCGACGGCCAGGTTCCTGTGGACCGTCTTACCGTGGATCATCACGGTTCTGGTCGGGGTCAAGCTATTCGCCGCCGCCTGGATTGCCATGCGCCTCCATGACGAACGGCTGCTCAGCGACCGCACGCTCGTCATCGGCGCGGCCGCCTGGGACGTCATCGTATTCGCGCTGTACGCGTTGCTCGTGTGGCTCGTCTCCACGCTGTGGTTCCGGAGCTACGTTCTCGCCCTCGTTGCAATCCTCGCAATCCCCCTGGCGCGACTCGCCGCGGCGCCGCTGGCTCTCGCATGGAATCGACATCGGTGAATCGCAGAACGATGGTCCTCGGCGCAGTGCTGGTTCTCATCAGCCTCCCGCTGGTGTTGGTTCTGGTCGAGGCGGTCCGCGACCGCACCAACGGCACGATCGTCTCCTCGGGTCTGAAGCGGAAATACCTGCTCCATGTCCCGCGAAGCTACGACCGCACGAGACCAACGCCGCTCGTCATCAGCATGCACGGCGCGGGAGGATGGCCCGCCCAGCAGATGGAACTGAGTGGGTGGAGCCGGCTGGCCGAGAGCCAAGGGTTCATCGTCGTCTACCCGTCGGGAATCGAGGGCTCCGGGCCGAGGGTCTGGCGCATGGGCGGGGCGAGGGATGTCAGATTCATCTCGGAGTTGATCGACACACTGGAGGCGGCCTACAACATCGACCCGGCCAGGATCTATGCAAACGGACTCTCCAATGGCGGAGGCATGGCGTTCGTGCTTTCCTGCACGATGTCGGATCGGATCGCGGCTGTCGGGATGGTGGGGCCTGCCCTATTGCTGCCGTGGAGCTGGTGCACCGACCGTCGACCGGTTCCGATGATTGCGTTTCATGGGACAGCCGATTCGATGGCTCTGTACAACGGCGGCAAATCGTGGGTGTCCGACAGAGTGCTTCCCGACGTCCGGACATGGACGGCGAATTGGGCTCGGCGAAACGAGTGCAGGCCCAACCCGATCGATTCGCCGGTGGCCGTTGATGTCACCCGCCGCGAATACACGCATTGCGCTGGCGATGCGTCCGTCATGCTCTACACCGTTCACGGAGGAGGGCACACATGGCCCGGCGGCGCGCCGCTTCCGGAGTGGTTCGTGGGAAAGACGAGCCGCAGCATCGATGCGACGACGGAGATGTGGCGTTTCTTCAGCGAGCATCCGCTTGCGAGGTGAGCGGGAAAAGGATCATCGCGTCCAGTTCTCGACTTTCAGGCCGGCAACATGGTCTCCTCCCGGCTCTTCGAGAGTAGATGCTCGAGTACCCTGGCATCGTGCTTCAGAGCGTAGATGCACGCGTCGGTATCGAGAAGAAAACTCATCGGATGAACCTCATCCCAGCTTCCGGCGTTTCTCGATCTCACCCTGTGAGGGTCGCTCGAAGTCTTCCGGTATGCCGGCGAAGGAATCGACATATCCCTCGGGCCATTCTCGAGCCGGCTCGAGAATCACAGCGTTGCCCTCGCGCCGGACGAGCACCGTGTCGCCTTGGAATCGGAACTCCCTGGGAAGGCGTATCGCCTGACTCCTGCCAGTCCAGAAAACGCTCGCGGTTTTGTGTTTCACAGCGTTCCTCCCGGATACCTGTCAACGATAGGTATCACCCGGGCGGTGTCAAGTGGCCAGCACGGGATGTGACCGGCTGGGACGCGAGCCGCCGCCGCGGGCCGGTATAGTGATCGGCATGAAACGCATGCGACTGTTGCTGCTCGCCCTCGCCTGCTTCGGCACAATCGTCATGACGGCCGAGGAACCTGCCTTCGATCCCGAGCTTGCCAGGAAACTCGGCGCCGATGAACGCGGGATGAAGATGTATGTCCTGTGTATTCTCAAAACCGGGCCGAAAGACGCGGAGATCAAGGGAGACGAGCGCAAGGAGATCTTCGCCGGTCACTTCGCGAACATCGGACGGCTCGCCGAGGAGGGAAAGCTCGCGGTCGCAGGCCCCTTTGGCAGGAACGACAAGTCGTATCGCGGTCTCTACATCTTCAATGTGGCGACGATCGAAGAGGCGGAGAAGCTGGTGATGCTCGATCCGGCCGTGAAAGCAGGAGTGTTCGTTCCTGATCTGACGCCCTGGTACGGCTCCGCCGCGATGATGGTCGTCAGCGACGCGCACAAACGAATCGAGAAGCCGAAAGAATAGGGAGCAGGATTACACCCGACACCATGCGAACGGTCTTCGTTTCGATTGCTCTTCGTGGAACTGGTGGACCGGCGGAGAGCCGCAGGAGTCCATCCAGGCGTACAACGGAGTGCCGGGGCCCATCGCGGGATGTCCGTAAGGGTCCGCCATTCGAGGAGATGACATGAAGCGATCCTTTCACGCCGTGCTTGTACTTCTGATGGCCGCGACGACTGCCCTGGCCGGAGCCCCTGACGCCGAAGACGACGCGATCGTGGCCGTGGTCGACCGCGCCTACGTCCACGGCGTGCACATCGACAGAGACCCTGCGCTGATGCGCTCCGGGATGCACGACTCCTTCGTGATGTTCGTGCAATCGGACAAGGGCATCACTCAGCTCACCCGCGACGCGTGGATCGAGCGCCTGACGGCCTCCAAAGCGCCGGATGCGAGTGCGCCGAAGCCGGAGATCAAAGCGGACATCACCGTGCTCGATCGCTCCGGCAAGGCAGCCGTGGCGAAGGTCGCGCTCTTCCGCGATGGAAAACAGATCTTCACCGACTACATCTCGCTGTACCGCTTCGACGACGGCTGGAAGCTCGTGGCGAAGACCTTTCACCGGCACTAGGCCGGCACGGCCGGCAGCGCTGGTTGGCCCAGCCTCCTTGTTCGGTCATCGCACGTTGGACCGCTTTCTGCCGCGCGGTCTCCTGGTGGACATTCAACATTAAAAGCGTAGGTACCAGGGCTTGTCATCCCGAGCGTTGAGCGAGGGACCCGGGGGTAGGGTGGCACGAAGCATGTGCCTCGCGCCCCCCACCCACTCAGGTCCCTCGCTCACGCTCGGGATGACAAGCCTTGTACCTATGCTTTCAAGGTTGAAGGTCCACTAGAAACGCCTAACGACGTCCCGGCACGCACGTCTATGGAAGCGGGAGGCTTGTATGCGACTGCTGACGATCGGTGTTCTGACTGCGATTGCCCTCGCGTCATCGGGCGCGGCCCAAACCGTCATTTCCGTGGGGCCGTTCCGATCGGTCGAACTGGATGGCGGAGGTCATGTGATCGTTCGTCATGGCCCGGCCCAGCGCGTGACGATCCTCGAGGGCGATCTGCAGTGCAGGCGAATCGGGGTCGCCACGAATCAGCGGCGGGTGATCGAACACGCCGGGCGAGACTGCCGCCGCCACGAGCGAACGGTGATCGAGGTCGTTACTCCGGAGATCTCCGCCATCTCGGTTTCGAACGGCGGGACCGTGGGGAGCGCCGGCACATTTCCGGTGCAGGCCGCGATCGAGGCTCACGTCGAACAGGGTGGAGCGATCGACATTCGTTCGATCGCCGCGGACTCCGTCGACGCTTCCGTCCATTCAGGAGGCGGGATCTTCACCAGTCCTCGGGAGACGCTGACCGCAGCCGTCGAGTCCGGGGGAGTCATCACGTATTGGGGAGAGGTGCGCGTGAAGCGATCCGTTCGCGACGGCGGGGCCGTCGTACGAGGAAAACCGGCGGATGCCGAGAAGCCGCTTCTGGATCCCAGGCCCAGGCTGCACGAACTCCCTCCGCTGCCGCCGGTGCCTCCCGTCCCGCCTCTCCCTGACGGCGGCGGTCATCGATGAAGGTCATCGCTTCGGGCGCTTCTTCCTGAGCAGGGCTTCGATCTCGCTGTTTCCCGACGCAAGCGCGCGGACGTTGTACGGCTCCTTCTTCGGATCGACGCCTGCTTCGAGGAGCATCTCGACGACATCGGCACGCTTGTCCTCGATCGCGTTGCGCAGGGCCGTATTGTCGTTCTTCGCGCGGACATGCGGGGACACGCCTGCCGCGAGCAGCGCGCGCACCACGCCGGAGGGGCAGCTGTCTGCGGCCAATACCAGCGCATTGGCTCCGTTGCGGTCCACGCCGGCGAGGTCGGCGCCGGCGCCGGTGAGGAGCTCGGCGTTGGCGGTCTGGATCTCTGCGTCTTTGAGATCGCAACGTTCCGCGAGAATGACGAGGGGCGTGAAGCCCGTTACCTCGCGCGTTTGACGGATATCCGCGCCTGCCTTCAGCGCCAGCGCGAGGCGCAACGGCTCGCGACGCGTGATGCCGTCCCACATGTGCTCGTCGATCGTCGTCACCGCGCCGGGACGCTCGAGCATCTTCTTCGCCTCCGCCGGCGTGCGCTCCGGATACGGCGGGAGAGCCTTCCAGTCGACGCGTCCGGCGGACGCTGGCCGCGGAGCGGGCGCCAGTGCCGGCGTCGCCGGTTTGCCGCCCAGGGCGGCGACGACGGGCGCGTTGTTCCGTGCATCCTTCAGCAGTTCATTGCGCCATTTCGCGATGTCGAAGCCGGCGTCGAGAAGCATGCGGATGGACTCGACCTGCCGGTCGCCGCCGATCCTGACCACGAGGTGCATGGCCGTGTTGCCGTTGCGGTCCACGCGATTCACATCCGGCTTCTTCGGCGCGTCGAGCAATACGCGGATCACGTCCGGACACGCGTATGCCTGCGACAGCGCGGCCGAGTCGTTCTCGGGATCGGTGGTGTTCGGATCCGCTCCGGCGTCGACGAGCAGCTTCGCCATGGCCGCGGTCGTGTCGTCGGCGCAGGAGAACATGAGCAGGTAGGTGAGCGGATAGCGCGTGAGCGTCTGCTGACCGTCCGCCAGATAGGTGATCTCGCGATCGGCGCGCGTGCCGAGGGTGAGATAGGCCTCGACGACGAGAGGCGCGGTGTCCCCCGAGGTGTTGAGCATGGCCAGCATCCCGTCCGCCGTCTCGGGGAGTCCATGCTCGGCGATGACCTTCTTCGCCTGCGCCCTGGTCATCGCCCCCGCGGCGGTTGCAGCGCAAAGGAGAACGAATGCGACAGCGAGTCCCAACCGTTTCATGATCCACCTCAATGACCGGGTTCGAGCATACTCCGCGCAGCGATGAAGAAAGTGCTTGTCGTCGCGGCGGTAATCGTAGCGGCAATCGCGCTCGTCGTCTGGGTCATCTCATGGTTCCGGGCTCCGGCCGCCGTTGCCACCTCGGCCGCCCGGCCGTGGCCGGGAGGAATGGGGACGCTCGACTCCGTGGCCGATCGGTTGCCGCTGCGGCAGGCGAACGACGCGTCTGTGAAACTGACGGCGCTCGCCAACGCGTTGCCGAAGAACGAAGCCGTCGACGAGCTCGTGGCGCGCGAGATCGCGCGGGGCGAGCTCACTATCGGCAAGCCGCCGGCGCTCCCCGACGTCTCCGCGATCCGCGAGCTGCTGCTGCGCGAGCCGATCGTCTGGAAGCGCAACGAGGGGATTGGCGACGACGACTACACGCAGGCGATGCGCGTGGTGCAGATGACGGTGGCCAGGGCGCTCGTCGCGAGCGCGCTGGCGAAAGCGCGCACAAACGATCCCGCGGCGTGGGAGGACCTGCACGCCGTGTGGAAGCTCGCCCGCACGCTGGACGGGCATCCGCAGATGCTGGTGCAGACGGCCGCGTTGTCGATGGCGCGGATGATCAACGCGGTCGCCTGGAAACTACCGCTGCCCGCGCCGGCGTGGCTCGGCGAGCTGCAGGCGCGCGACAACGTGCGGCCGCTGCTCGAGGCGTTTCAATATTCGGCGGCGTCTTACTGGGAGGACGGCGCGCGGCTGTTTCCGACGAAGTGGCTCGCGAATTCGGTCGAACACGATCGCCTGATCGCTGAAGAGGTGTTCGCCCTTACCCAGTGCGACGTGAACGCGCGCGCGAATGAGCTGGGGGTCGACCTCACATCCGTCTGGCGCCGCGCGTTCCGCTACCGCGCCGAGCGCGAGGCGACGGCGAACGCACTGCGCGTGCGCGAGGGGAAGCCGATCGAGCCCGCCTCGCGCTGCAGCGACGGCGGATGGACGTTCGACGGGACGACGCTGCGCTTCACCCGCGAGATCGCGACCGCCGCGCCGGACAGGCCGATGCCGCTGGTGCTGCGGGTCAAGCCGTAGCCGCGCTCAGGAGCTCAGCCCAGCCAGTTCACGATGGAAAGGCCTGCGACGCGACGGAGCTCGCGCTCGTCATTCGAGACCCGCGCGCTCATTTCCGCGTGCGCTCGTGAATCCACTGCACGAGCTTGTTCAAAAGGTCCTCCCGGATTCGCCTGGTACCTGGCGCGTAGAGCGCGTGGCCGCTGTCGGGATAGACGACGATCTCGATCTCATGCTCGCCGTCCGCCGCATCGGCGGCGCGTAGTCTCTCGACGCTCTTCGTCACAGGAACGTTGTCGCGCTCGTCCTCTGCGCCGTAGAAGACCAGCGCGGGGATGTCGAGCGCGCGCCAGTGATGAATGGGATCGAGCTTTCCGTTCTTCTCCCAAAACAGCGGCTGCCGTCGCTTCACGATCCGCACAGCGAGCGGACGGATGAGCGGAACGAGAAAATCCGGCCAGCCCTGTCGCAGCGTGTTCGTGAGTTCCAGTCGTAGCTGCTCCTCGAGCGGTACCGCGGAACCGGAGAGGCTCACGATGAATGCGAGATCGGGGGCCAGTGTCGGAACGATCGGTGCGATGTGACCTCCCTGACTGACGCCGATCACGCCCACGCCATCCCGCGATATGCCGCCCGCCGCTCGCAGGGCCGCGACCCCCGCGGCCGTATCGGCAGCGAGGTCGGGAAAGCTCGCCACTTCCCATTTGCCGCCCGACTTCCCGGAGCCGCGTTTGTCCGGGAGAAGCACCGCCACGCCGCTGCGGGCCAGACGGTCTGCGATCCACAAATACCAGAGGTTGTCTCGCGTGCTCGTGCCCGAGCCATGGATGAAGACGGCCCCGGCGCGCGACCCCGATGCTCGAGGGAGAAGCAGCGTTCCCGATAAAGAGACCTCTCCATTAGAGAACGAGACTTCCTTCACCTGATATGGGCCGGCAAAACGGACGGCATCACGCCACTGCGTCCCGTCCTTCGAAGCCACCAGCGTGCCCTCCTCGCTGCGCCGGACGTGTGTGGCGAATGGCGGCTCATCGAAGTGAACCAGCAGCCACTCTCCCGTTGCGGCATACGTGAGCAGGACCGTCTCGCCGGACGGTAGCCGGTACCAGCCGGCAACGTCTTCGGGCGGTTGCCCGGACGCGGAGACAGACCACAGCAGAGCCAGGATCACGAGCGATTGGAGAATGGTCGTTTCCTTCATGCGTACACTCTGCCCGATGAGGACTGGCTTCGTCTTGAACGGACTCAAGTTTTTGGAACGAAACGGAGGAGCTCTTCAGAGGATAAGTGAGACATTTACGTCTGCCGTGGGCGCGAGTTGCATGTCCTCGGTGTCACTGAGCGTTTGCGGCACGTGTGATTACGCGGTCGCTTCACCTACTACCGCTGCATGACGCACCTGCTACTCTCGGAGCATCCGAGGAAGCGTGTGCACCGGCCGTCATCGAATCTGCGATCATGCGTGGACTCGAAATCATGAACCGCGCGTTCGCGCTGCTCGCCGTCATCGCCATCGCATCCGCCGCGCAGCCGGCCGGTGCGCAGCCTCTTCGTCAACGGCTCGAGGACACCCGAACCCTCGCCGCGAGGAAGCAATGGTCCGAGGCGGAGGCTGAGGCTCGGGAGACGGTGCGGCGGTTTCCCGAGTCGCGCGATGCGCAACTCACGCTGGCGCAGGTCGTTCTCTGGAGGGGACGGTACACCGAGGCGCGAACGCTGTTCGCGCGGCTCGTGGCGCGGAATGCGGAAGACATCGAGGCGCGGCTCGGAGCGGCGCAGGCGGCGTATTGGTCGGGCGATTATCGCGAGGCGCTGCGCGAGTTCCGCGCGATTCTCCGCCGCCGTCCGGATCATCCGGACGCGCGGCGCGCCGTCGGGGAGATTCTGTCGGCGGCGCGGCCGGGCTACTCGGCCGGTGCCGGCGGTATCTCCGACGATCAGCCGTATCGGTCGATGTTCGGAGGAGTCACGGCGTACGCGTTCAGCGATCCGCTGACGAAGTGGCAGCTCGGGGCGGGAACGACGCGCCTTCGCACCGATCGGCTGTCGGCGGACGTCCGTGAGATCACCGCGAGCGGCGAAACCGTGCTGCCGCGTGCGGCGATTCACGTTCAGGGCGCGTTGCGCTGGATGCGATTTCCCGACGAGCGCTCCGAGCTCCTGCCGCTCGTTTCGATCGGCCGCCGCTTCGGCCGCTCGCGTGCAGCGGTGGCGTGGCAGCGGCGCGAGCTTCTCCGCGCGCGCACGGCGTTGCATTCGCATCCGTTCGCCGATGTCCTGTCGATCCGCTGGAGCCACGATCATCCCGGTGCGCCGCAATTCTCGGCAGGCGCGGAACGGCTTCGCTATTTCGACGGCAACCACGGTACGAGCGCGGACGCGTATGGCCTGTTCCCAGTCGGCCGCATCGCGCTCGGCGCTTCCGCGGCATGGCGGGACACGCGCGAGCCGCGCTTCCGACCGGACACCGGCGAATATGACCCGTACTGGACGCCGCATGATCTGCGCGAGGCGCGTCTCATCGCCGCCGCATCCGCGAGGCGCGGCAACGTGACGTTGGACCTGCACCTCGATGGCGGTGTCGCCCGCGACCGCGTGCTTTACTTGTTCGCGGAGAGCCCGTCATTCCAACGCACCTTTCATCCCTGGCGGGCATCGCTCGCCGTCACCGCGCCGCTGAGCCCACGTGGGACGCTCTCTCTCTCGGCTGAGCGCAGCTCCACGGTTTTCTACACCGCCAATGAGATCCGCGCGAGCCTGGCTGGACGATTCTGAGGTGTTCCGGCATCGCCGTGCCCGCGCCGTGGCGCGGTGGGAGCGGTGGACGCTCGGCATCCTTCTATTCCTCGGCGTTCAGAGCGTCGTCCTCTTCGCCTTGTGGTGGTTTCGGCGCGAGCACGCCGGCAATCCGATCGCGTTCGCGCTGCTGTCATTCGCCACGTGGTACGGCATCTCGCGGATCGTCGCCGGCTGGTACAACGTCTTTCATCTCGAACAGCCGCCGCCGCGACTGCCGCCCGATGGATTGTCGGTGGCCATCTTCATCACCTCCTCGCCCGGTGAGCCGTACGCGATGTTCGAGCGGACCCTCGCTGCGGCGCGCGCGATTCGCTATCCGCACACGACGTATCTCCTCGATGACACGCGCGATCCGCGCTTCGCCGCACTGGCCGCGGAAATGGGCGCGATGCATCTCGAGCTGATCGGAATTCCGGGCGCGAAGGCAGGGAAGATCAACGCGGCGCTGCAGCGAACTGGCGAGGAATTCATCCTCGTCCTCGATCCGGACCACATCCCGTTCCCCGGTTTTCTCGATCGGGTCCTCGGCTACTTCGACGATCCGGAAGTCGGATTCGTCCAGGTCGCGCAGACCTATCACAACGCCTCGCGCTCGTTCGTCGCCCGCGCGGCCGCGGAGCAGACCTTCGCGTTCTACGGACCGATTCTGCAGGGGATGCACGGCACCGGGACGGCCGTGGCCATCGGTGCGAACTGCACCTTCCGCCGCGCCGCTCTCGAGTCGATCGGCGGTCACGGCATCGGACTGGCGGAGGATCTCGTCACCGCGATCCGGGTCCACGCCGCCGGCTGGCGTTCGGTCTACGTCCCGGAAGTCGTGGCCCGCGGACTGGTGCCGGAGGACCTCGACTCGTATCTGCGGCAGCAGCTGAAGTGGTCGCGCGGCGTGTACGAAGTACTGCTCCGCGAATACCCACGCGCGTTCCGCCGCCTGACGATGCATCAGCGGATCTCCTATCTGATGATCGGGACGTACTACCTCGTCGGACTGACGACGCCGATCTATCTGCTCATCCCGCTGCTTTATCTCTCGGCGGGCGTGAAGCCCGCGGCCATGTTCGTTGCGGAGTACCTCGTCTACGCCATACCTGTCGGATTCTTCGGCGTCACCGTCTATCGTTTTACGCAGCGATGGCTCTGCGACCCCGAACGCGAGCGCGGCTGGCACTGGCGCGGGACGCTGCTGAAGATCGGCTGCTGGAGCGTTTATCTGAAGGGTCTGCTGCTCGCGCTCGCGAACGTTGCCGTACCGTACGTCCCGACGGCGAAGGAGCGGCGAACCGGCAATTTGTGGCGCATGGCGGCCGTTCCTCTGACCGTCGTCCTGCTCTCGCTGGCAATCATGGGATCGGCCATCCTGCGGCGCCTCTACCGGATGCCCGAGCCGGAGATGCGGATCACGACGGAAGCGACGGTGGGCATGCTCGCCTTCGCGGCATTCAACATCGTACTGATGAGCGGGCGACTGTACGCGGCATGGAAAGACTCGGATCACAGGAAATGACGGCCTGGCGGCGTTACCGGGTCGCGTTTTTCGCGCTCGGCTGGCTGCTGCTCCTCGGCCTCGTCTTCCGGAACGGCGCGCGCGACGTGATGCTGCGCGCGTATGCGGTGTCGGAAGAGCGGCTGCTGCAGATCGGGCAGCGGCTGTCGGATGCCGAGGGAGAGGCGCGGCAACGTGCGACCGGCAGCTCGCGGCGGGTCGAGATGCGTGCGCTCTTTCCGCAGCTCGGCGACCGCCAATGGCTGGCCAATCCCGACCGCGTGCTCTCTGGCGCCTATGACGGCGGCTTCCCCGCATCGTTCGCCGGCTTCAGCGATCTGGAGACTCGCATCGGACATCGCTTCCCGATCGTGTCGTTTTATCAAGCCTGGGGCGATCGTCCCGATCAGGCCAGTTTTCCGCTCCGCACGGTCGATACCATCGACCGCCTCGGGTCGGTGCCGCTGATCACCTGGGAGCCGTGGGTGAAGGACTTCGACGAGAAGCTGCGGCCGAATCTTTCTCCACTCGCCGAGCGCGAGTACGCGAGTCTCGCTGCGATCGCGCGCGGGCACTACGACTTCTACATCGCCGCCTGGGCCGCGGGCGCCGCGCGATACGGCAAGCCGCTGTTCCTCCGTTTCGCGCACGAGATGAATGACCCGTACCGCTATCCGTGGGGACCGCAGAACGGGAACCGTCCCGAGGATTTCATCGCCGCGTGGAAGCACGTCCATCTCGTCTTTCAGAAGATGGGCGCGACCAACGTGTTGTGGGTCTGGTCGCCGCACATCTCCATGCCGTGGTTCGAGTATTACTACCCCGGCGACGAATTCGTCGACTGGATCGGAACGGGTGTCCTGAACTACGGCGACGTCGCCACCTGGTCGCGCTGGTGGAGCTTTCATCAGATCGTGGAGAAGGCATATCCGGCGCTGCTCGCGCTCGGGAAACCGCTGATGATCTCGGAATTCGGAACGCTGGCCTCGGGCGGCGATGCGGCGCGGTGGTACAGCGATGCGTTCCGCGACATTCGCGGGAAGTACACCGCCACGCGCGCGGTCGTGTTCTTCAATCAGACCCAGGACGTGACGCTCTCCACGGCACCGCTGAACTGGAGCCCCTTGCAAAATGGCGGCACGACGGCGATGGTGCGCGGCGAGCTCTCCCGGATGGCACCGCCATGAAGAGTGTCATGGCGCTCTTCACCGCGTGCCTCATGGCCACGACGGCGGCCGCGGCGACGATCAACGGTTCGGTGAGCGACGCCGGGCCGGCCACTCCGCTGCCGTCGATGACGGTATCGGCGTACGACGCTGCCGGCGCGCTGCGCACTTCCATCGTCACGGACGCTCAGGGCCGCTACACGTTGACGCTCGAAGCGGGAACATACCGCGTGCTTGCGTACGATCCGAACGGCGTCTACGCGACGAGCTTCTACGAAAACGCGGAGTCGTTCGACACCTCGCGGCAGATCTCAGTGACCTCGTCGCAGGCCGTGAGCTCGGTCGACTTCGCCCTCGTGCGCGGCGGCTTCATCGCCGGAGCGGTGTCGGACGGATCGTCGCCGCGCGCAGCGATCACCGTCGCCGCGTACAACCTTTCGGGAACGCTGCGCGGTTTCACGAAGAGCGACGCCAGCGGCGCGTATCGTCTCGTCTTGCCACCCGCTGCATATAAAGTGGCGGCCTTCGATGAGGCGCGCGTGTACGGCACGGTGTTTCATCACGCCAGCGCGTCATTCGACGCGGCGACCGCGGCCGGCGTCAGTGCGGGAAACACCACGAGCATCGATTTTCACATCGCCGCCGGCGGGCGTATTCGCGGGCGCGTGACGGCGCGCGATTCCGGCACGCCTCTCGGCGACATTGTCGTGACGGCGTGGGACTCCGGCGGCTATCGGATTGCCGAGACGACGTCGGCGGCCGATGGAAGCTACGAGCTCTTTCTCCCGGGCGGCGCGTATCGTGTCGTGTTCCAGGACCGCAGCGGCACGTACGCGAGCGTCTACTACGCCGATGCGGAGTCGTTCGACCGCTCCGATGCCGTCGATGTCGCCGCCGGAGGATCGATCTCCGGCATCGATGCAGCGCTGCAGCGCGCCGGAACACTCTCCGGCCGCGTGCGCAACGCGGAAACGGGTGCTCCGCTGGCCGGGATTGTCGTCGCCGCGTACAACGCGAGCGGAACCGTCCGCGTCCGGACTACGACCGATGCGAACGGCGCGCACAATCTCGTCGTGCCGCCCGGCTCGTTCAAGGTCGGCGCGCACGACGTGAATGCAGTCTACGCACCGCAGTTCCATGCCGGACAGGCGGCATTCGCATATGCCGCGACGATCGCCGTCTCTACCGCTGCCGGTGCCGGCGGAATCGATTTCGACCTGCATCGAGCGGGACGCGTTTCGGGAACGGTCGTCGACCGCATGACCGGCGCGGGCATCGCCGGGATCGCCGTCGCTGCCTACGATCTCGCCGGCACGCGCATCGCGTCGGTGCGCACCGCGACCGACGGGACGTACCGGATCGCCCTTGCCGCCGGGATCTACAAGCTCGTTGCATTCGACGAAGCGCTGCAATACGCCAACGCGTACCTCGACGGAGCTGCGAACTTCGACGCGTCACCCACACTCAGCATCGCTGCGGCGAATGAGCGGTTTGGGCTGAACTTCGCGATGGATGCGGGAGCGAGAGTCAGCGGCAGCGCCACCGGCGTCACCGATGGCGCGCCGGTTGCGGAGACCGTCGTGACCGCGTACGACGCCGCGGCGATGGCTGTTGCCTCGGCGACGACCGGCCCGGATGGTGCGTTCGCCTTCGCCGTGCCGCCGGGCACCTACCGCTTCGTCGCGTCCGACCCGCTCCGCCGCTTTGCCACGTCGTACTATCAGAACGCGGCCAGCTTTGAAGAGGCGCGGCAGATGACGCTGATCGCCGGCGGGAGCACGCCGGCCATCGTCTTCCGCCTGAATCCGGCGCCGCCATTGCCACGCCGGCGTTCAGTCAGGCATTGAACACAGCCGGCCGCCCAGGACACCATGATTCGCGATCGGCTGAAGGCTGTCGACGGCGTCGCTCGAGCCGCAGAAGACGATTCTCCTCGCTAGTCCGTAACGTGCTGAGTCGTGATCTTCATGCGCGCGGCATGTGCGCGCATGAAGAGACACGTCGCGCGCGGGTGCGCGCCATGTCCGCCTCGGACAGTGCTAGTGTGTTCGCGGCGGCGTCAGTCCGGCAATCCATTTTTTTGCGCGCTGCAACTCCGGCGATGAGGAGAATCTATGGCCGGCTTGATGGAAGTGTTGTCCGATTTCAGCACACTCGTCGGTGTCGGCACGACCCTGGAAGACATCTTCGGCGGCGGGACGCCGACGCTCCAGGACATCGAGAGCGAGCTCACGCAGGAAGTGGCGACGGTGTTCTTCGGCGCGCAGCTCCAGGCGGAGGTCATCTCTGCGGCCGCTACGCTGCAGACGGTGCGCGACTTCTTCGCCATCGACTATCTCAACGAGAAGAAAAGCAATGTCGCGGCCGCAGACTTATGGGCATTCCTCAACTCCCCCGCCACGCCTGCGTTGAGCGACATCCAGCAGGTCGCCGAGACGGTGGATGGATGGCTGTCGGCGACGGACGACCAGCCCGCGCCGAGGGATATGATCTCGACGGCGGCCTCCATTTACCTCGGCGTCTACCTGCACCTCTGTCTTCTTCATCGCGAACGGGCTTCCGTCGCCCCTTCATCGGGTCAGCAGAGTGCCGACACTGAGGACATGCGTGAATACGCACGAAAGGCGCTGCGGAACATCCAATCGCGGGTGATGAACCGCATCGCGAATCGAATAGCCTGTCTTTCCTACGTCGAAGGCGTGGTCCAGGAATCCGCCGGGAACCAGCTCGACCGCGCCGAAATCACCGACAGTTGGTTCGGTGACTCGAATTCTCTCCGCTCCACGATCCTGGTGGGGGAGAGCGGATGGGATCCATCGACCGTTCTGCATCGAGTCTGGCACGCCTATCGTCGCCTCTTGTGGAGCGGCGCGGATGCGGACTACAACGAGCTTGTTGCCGCGCTCGACGATCGAGGCATGGGCGGGGCAGGCAACAACTACTACGACCGGGACCGATTCATCGCCAACTCCCTGCCTGGTGTACGCGCTTTCGGCCACTGGGCCGCGAGTGCGCGCAGCGTGATGGGCTCACTCGATGTCATCGCCACGGGATTTCCGGGAACGGCACAGGACGACTGGCATTTGTGCGCGAAGTGCGGCGGTCTCTACTACGGGACGGGTTTCCCGGACGACGGCACGAAACGCTGTCCTGCGGGCGGCCAGCACACGAGCTCCAACAGCGGAGACTACGTGCTTCACTCGCTGTCCCCTTCGGCCACGGCCCCGGCTGGATCGCAGCCCGGTTGGAGCTGGTGCAGCAAGTGCTACGTCCTTTTCTTCAACGGGAACAGGAGTGTTTGTCCAACCGGCGGCGCGCACGATCCCAACAGCAGCGGCAACTACTGCCTCTCGGGGGCGATGTTCCCGCGAACGCCGAGCCAGGCTGGCACTACTGCGGCCAATGCGGAGCGCTGCATTCTTACGCAAATGGTGTCAGCGTTTGTCCGGCGAGGCCCCAGCCCCACGAGATGGCCGGGAGCGGAAATTACTGGCTGAGCAACCTCGGCACATGGTCAGGTCCTTGAGGTTCGTCATGCGAAGCGTTGTCCCAGGACGACGAGCTCCCGGGGAAGATCAGGCCAGCCTGCGCAGCGGCGCAATGATGCCTGCAGGGCACAGGGTTCGACGAAGTTTGAGCCGCAGGTATCAACGCTCCACGGCCTGGAATCGAAGAAATCCGAAGGAGGCTGGGCCAACAAGCGCCGCGGCGCGTCGCCGCCTGGCTGGGAGACAGGGAGTCGAACCCCGATTCATCGGTCCAGAGCCGATTGTCCTACCATTGAACGATCTCCCAGCAAAGAGACGCTTCGCGCGCGGGTGCGCGCGGAGGGCGAGGATGCTACACGGCGCCTAACGCGAGGGTCAAGAGTCACATTCCAGTGCCGCCCGCCCCTCCTCGTGGCACAATCGTCGCGGTACATCACAGCCATGTTGCCCGAAGTCTTCGAATGCCCGCAGTGCGAGCGACAGTTCGTCGTCGAGCTCGTGGAGAGCTCCGCCGATCAGTCCATTCACTGCCCCCAATGCAAGCGCTACCTCGGCGAAAAAGACCTCAATTTCGTCATCATCAGCGAGATCGATGAGCTCTGCGAGCGCCTCCGTTTCGAGCGCGACCGCCTCGAGAAAGACGAGGCCGTGTACACCATGACCGACTGCGACGCCGAGCTCCGCACCTACGGTACCGAGATCCACAAGGTCGTCGGCATCCTCCGCCGCACGCTCGCCGATCTCGACTCCCTCAAACAAACCTATCGCTGATGCCTCTGCCTGATGTTCTTCCGCTCAGGGGCATCCTCGTCGCCGACTTTTCCCGCGTCCTCGCCGGCCCGCTCTGCACCCAGCTCCTCGCCGACGAAGGCGCGCGCGTGATCAAGGTCGAAGAGCCGCAACGCGGCGATGAGACGCGCCGATGGGGACCGCCGTTCCACGGCGATGTCAGCACGTATTTCCTCTCCATCAACCGCAACAAGGAGTCGCTGGCGATCGATCTGCGCAGCGACGAAGGCGCGGCCATCGCGCGAGCGCTCATCGAGCGCGCCGACGTCGTCATCGACAACTTTCTGCCCTCGCAGCGCGCGGCCCTGCTTCCCGTCATCGGCGACGAGCAGATTCACTGCTCGATCACGGGCTTCGACGGAGACACGCCGGAGGCGAACACGCCCGGGTACGATCTCCTCGCGCAGGCAGGCGCGGGATTGATGGCGATCACGGGCGATCCCGCGGGCGAGCCGGCGAAGACCGGCGTCGCGCTCTCCGACGTCCTCACCGCGCACTACGCGCACGGCGCGATCCTCGCGGCCCTGCTCGCGCGAGAGCGCACCGGCCGCGGCGCGCGCATCGAGGTCTCGCTCTTCAGCGCGACGCTCGCCTCGCTGGTGAACGTCGCGCAGGGAGCGCTCATCACGGGCCAGGAAGCGCAGCGCTACGGCAATGCGCATCCGTCGATCGTTCCGTATCAGCTCTTCCACGCCGGGGACCGGACGTTCGCTCTCGGCGGAGGCACGGATCGCCACTTCCGCCACTTGTGCGAGCGCGTCATCGATCGCGCGGAGCTCGCGAGCGACGAGCGCTTTGCCACGAACGCCGCGCGCGTCGCGCATCGCGAGATCCTCGTGCCGCTGCTCGACTGCATTTTCCGCACGCGCCCCGCCGCGTACTGGATCGAGCGTTGCCGGGACGCCGGCATCCCCTGCTCGCTCGTGCAGGGCGTGCTCGAAGCGCTGCGCACCGAGGCGGCGCGGCCGCTGCTGCAGACGATCGCGGACTATCGCACGGTCGCTCATCCCGTCCGCTTCGACGGCGAGCGCCTCCCCGTTCGCAGCGCGCCTCCGCGCCTCGGCGAGCACACGGACGCGATCCTCCGCGAGCTCAGCGACCCGAGTACGAAAGCAGCAGCAGGGCGGCGCAGCAAACGAACACGAACGCGATGACCGCGGCGATGAGAAGAGGAGGGCGGACGTCTCGTCCGCCTGGCGGACCAGAGGTCCGCCCTCCAAACGAGCGGAAGGCGAGGAACAACAAGGTCGTGCCGATGGCGACGATCGCGGTTCCGACGATCAGAACGATGGTGAGGGCGCGCTGAAACTCCGCGTCCACTATTTTTTCGCCGCGCCCATCGTGCTCAGCTCCGCGACCATCCGGATCAGGCGGCGTCCCTCGTCGTCCGCGCGCTCGTACGTCTCGCAGAGCGTCTGCACTTCCTCCTCGTCCTCGTACGCCGGCACCGTGAATCCGTCCGACGGCTGCCTGGCGGAGTGGGTCGGGATGCACCACCACTTTCCGTCCTTGAGGCGATAGCTGAGAAAGCCGCTCGTGCGCATGCGCCGCGCGTGGCCGAGCTGCTCGAGCATTGTCGCGGACGGAGTGATCTCGCCGGCGGCATTCGCCTTCTGCGCGGCGAGCACTTTGCCGATGAACGTCGCGATGAAGTCCTTCAGGCGCTCCGCGGAATCGCCGACCGGCTCGAGGAAACGCACGCCCGTGTGCGAGACCGTGTAGTCGCCGGCATCGGCCGCGCGTACGACCACGGAGCGGACGACTTCGCATTCGAACTCGATGTCGTCGCCCTGCCAGCGGAAGGTGAGGCGGAAGCGTTCGCCGGTCGCCGCCGTGCCGTAGTGCTCGATGAACGCGCCGGCGATGCCGAGGTCGAGCACGAGGACGTTGTTGCCCCGCGCGATGGCGAGAATCGGCTTGGAAAGGCGAAGGCGCTGGAATCGACGGCGGTCTTCAGGCAGCATGGACCAGCGCGTATGGTAAGCGCTTTGCTGGCAAAGTTGCCCAACTGAGGATCCATTGGCCGTAACCACCCCAATCAATCGACGCAGCATCTGGCGCGTCGGGCCGGAGAGCACGTGGACGACGGTCGTGCCGGTCGTCTTCATCATCGCGTCCCTGCTCTCGCTGGTGATCCTGCCGCTGGTGGTGCGCAACCGGACGGCGAAGATGCGCAACGAGATCACGCGCGTCGCCGAGCCGGCGCGGCGCGCGGCGAATCAGATCCAGACCGATCTCTCCGCGGAGCTCGACAAGATCATCGCCTTCCAGGTGACCGGGCAGGCGCAGTACCGCACCGCGTTCTACCAGCTCGTGAAGCGCCAGGAAACGAATCGCGGCGTGCTCGCCGCGCTGCTTCCGCATCTCGACGAGAACCTCGGCGGCGATCTCACCGCGCTGTTCGGGCAGACGAGCCGCTGGCACGCAGCCGTCCTCTCCGGCGACTTCCTCGTCCGTCCCCTGCCGAACGAAGTGCTGCTCATGCGGCTCTTCGAAGCGCATCCGGCGTACGAGAAGTCGCTTTACGCCGCGTCGGAGCTCGAGGTCGAGCTGCAGAACGCGATCGAGTCGCGGCTGCAGAAGATCCGCGAGGCGGAGAGGCTCAACCTCTCGCTGACGATGATCCTCACGTTCCTCGCGCTGACCTCGGCGCTCCTCGTCGCGGGACTCGGCCGGCAGATGCGTCTTCTCGCGCGCGAGGCGATGCAGCGGCGTCACGAGGCGGAGCGCGAGGCCAACGAGGCGAAGGTCGCGCGCGCCGCGGCCGAGCGCGAGGAGCGGCGCGCAGCGTTCGTCGCTGGTGTGGGGCAGGAGCTCGCGGCCTCGCTCGACTACGAGCAGACGATTCACGCGCTCGCACGGCTGCTGGTCCCGAACCTCGCCGAGATGAGCGTCATCGACATCGCGGAAGCGGACGGCACGCTGCGCCGCGCCGCCGCCAGGCATCGCAATCCCGAGGACGACGCGGTGCTGCAGATGCAGGTCGGGACCGTGTTCGAGGAAGTGCCGGACACGCTTCTCCAGATCATGCACAGCGGCGAGCCGGTCGTCGTCGGCGCAACGTCGGATCTCTTCGCCTACGTCACGGGACACTCCGACGGCGGCGCGCGCACGCTCGTCCTGCTCCCGCTCGTGAGCCGCGGGCAGTCGATCGGCGTCGCGGCCGCGGTGTCGAGCGACGCGCGGCCGTTCACGGACGAAGTCCTCCCGCTGTTCGTGGAAGTCGCGCGCCGCGCCTCGCTGGCAATCGACAACGCGCGGCTCTATCTCGAGTCGCAGCAGGCCGTGCGGGCACGCGAGGAAGTGCTGGCGATCGTCTCGCACGATCTCCGCAATCCGCTCAGCGCGATCACCCTCGGCGCCTCGCTGCTGAAGATGTCGACGACTCTGTCGGACGAGGATCGCGAGCAGGTCGAGACGATGGAGGTGTCGGCGCAGCGGATGAGCCGCCTCATCGCCGATCTCCTCGACGTCACGCGCCTCGAGGGAGGCAAGCGGTTGCCGATCGAGCCGGCACCGGTCGACGCCGGCGAGTTGCTGAGCGAAGCGGAGGAATTGTTCCGCGCGCAGGCGGCGGTCGCATCGGTGTCGCTCGAAGTCGAGCATGACGAGCGCGTGCCGGCCGTGCATGCCGATCGCCATCGCATCATGCAGGTGCTGTCGAATCTGATCGGCAACTCGCTCAAGTTCACGCCGCCGGGCGGCACGATACGCGTGAGCGCGCAGACGCAGGACGGCGACGTGCTCTTCACGATCGCCGACAACGGTCCCGGCATTCCGAAGGAGCACCTCGGCGACATCTTCACGCCGTACTGGCAGGCCAAACGCGCGGAGCGGCTCGGCGCGGGACTCGGTCTGCCGATCGCGAAAGGCATCGTCGAGGCGCACGGCGGCCGCATCTGGGCCGAGAGCGAGCAGGGAAACGGAACGCGGTTCCACTTCACGCTGCCCGCGGCGGGCGCGCCGTCGGACGTCAGGTCCGCGGCGGAATCTGCAGCACGCTACTGACGCTCAGCTCCGCGAAGAGGCGGATCAGCCGCCGCCCCTCGTCGTCCGACGCTTCGTAGACCTCGCACAAGCGGCGCATCTCTTCCGCGTCCTCGCCGCGCGCGACGGTGAATCCGGTCGGCGGTTGCTCGGGCAGAAAGACGCGCCGCCGTTTCCATCCGCCTTCCTCGAGGCGGTAGGCGATGAAGTGCGCATCGGCGCCGCGCACGGTCTTGTCGCCGTCGACCACCCGCCGCATCTGCAGTCGCGTGGCCGAGCTCTCCGGCCGCTCGCGGAGCTCGCGCTCGACGACGCTCGCGAGCATGCTGCGCAGCCGGTCGCCCGAGTCTTCGAGCGCGGCGAGGAAGCGGAGTCCCGATGTGCCGTTGAACGTGCGCACGATCTCGCAGCGCAGCGCGATCGGCTGGCCGTCGTGTTCGAAACGGAGATCCGCGCGCGTCGAGGCGAAATTCTGTTCGTGACGGAGGCGCGCGCCGAGGATCCCGATCTCGTCGATGGTCACGGGAACGCCGCAGAAGGTGGCGGAGACGGGCGGATCGAGATGAAGTCGCTGAAACTCCCGGCGCTCATCGATCGCGCTTTGACGCATGGACGGGATTGTAATGCAACGTAGAGGCGGGCTTCAGCCCGCCTTGACGCCGATCGGAGATCGGCGGACCGGCCGACTGAAAGTCGGCGTTCCGTTTTTCGGTAGCGCGGCCTTCCAGGCCGCCGTATCGCTGGCTAGCCAGCGATGTCGCCGGCAGGATGCCGGCGCTACGGCGGGCAGGATGCCCGCGCTACACGTCCGTGGGGCAGCGCCGACGTTTTTCAATGCGCCGCGGCGGGCTGCATGCGCATCGTGGCGACGTAGCCGTTGCGGATGCGCTGGCGGTAGCGGCTCGCGCGCACGTTCACCTTCTCGATGTAGCGCTGCGTCTCGTCGAAGGGCGGGACGCCGCCGAAGCGCTCGACGTTTCCTTCGCCGGCGTTGTACGCGGCGAGGGCGACCTGTTCGTTGTCGAAGCGATTGAGGAGGTAGCGGAAGTAGCGCGTGCCGGCGGCGATGTTCTCCTGCGGATCGAAGATGTCGTTGACGCCGAGGATGCGCGCGGTCTCGGGCACGATCTGCATCAGTCCCTGCGCGCTCTTGTGCGAGATGAGGCCGGCGCGGAAGTCGGACTCGGTGTGCACCATCGCCGCGACCAGCTCCGGCGCGAGGCCGTTGCGCTTCGCCTCGCGATAGATGATCGATCCGTAGGGCACCTGAGTGCGGAAGTAGTTTTCGCGGAACACGTCGATCGTCACAGCGCTCTGCACGGCAACGCTGCCGATGAAGGCTTCGCGCGCGGCTTCGGTGAATACCGTGAGCTCGCGCTCTTCACGCGGGGCCGCGGGAAGCGGCGCGGACTCGGGGACTTTCCGCGAGCGTAAGGGAGGCAGCGACGCGACGTCGATGTTCATCGCCTCGCTGGGGAGATCGAAGGTTGCCAGAGCCAGCGGCACGCCCACCAGCACGGCCACGCCGCGCGATGCGATGCGCAGCGCTTTGCGCCAGCGGCTGTTCGCTCGGCGCGCGTGGTGCTGACACGAACAGATGATCCGGTAATCGCGTCCCGGTCTCCATTCGCGCAGCTTCGTTTTTCGTAGCGACATCATCATCTCGATCGAACGGCGGACGGCAAATTACGGACCAGCTTCGGCCGTAAATCACCCAGGCGCCTGAAAGTACGGGTGTTGTGTTGTTGCGTCCGTTGCAAAGAGGACGCATGGGAAGGATGAAAGAAGGGAAAGGTAGTCCGTACGTTGAATGCCCGATCCACAGGACATCCATGCATACCGCGATCAGTATCGCACGTTTTGAACCGAGCTTGTCATCCCGAGCGTCAGCGAGGGACCCGGGCGGGCGGGTGGTGCGAGGCCTGCCCTTCGTGCCACCCACGCCCCCGGGTCCCTCGCTCACGCTCGGGATGACAAGGCTGGCTACTGCGTGCCGCTCGTGTCCGTGGCCACCGTGTCCGTCGCCGGCGCGGGTTCCGTCGCCGTCGCCGTCGTCTCCGCCGTCTCCGTGTCGATCGTCTCCGTCTCCGCGGGCGGCGGCGGCAGATCGGGATCCGTCACGGGCGCGGTCGCGGCCGTGTCCATCGCGGTCGCCGTCGTCTCGGGCTGCGGTTTCTTTTCGGCGAGCACCTGCCGTTCGAACAGGTAACCCCACCGCCGCATGCGCGAGAGGATCATCCGCTGCCGTGCGCGCAGGCGCTTGTTCGGATCGCCGGGATTCATCACCCGCGGATTCGGCAGCGCGCCCGCGAGCAGCGCGGCCTCGCGCGGCGTGAGCGCCGACGCCGATTTGCCGAAATAGTGCCGCGCCCCCGCCTCCGCGCCGTACACCCGCTCGCCGAGCTCCACGACGTTCAGGTAGATCTCGAGGATCCGCTTCTTCGTCAGATGTTTCTCGAGCGAGCGGGCGATGAAGTACTCGCGCAGCTTCCGCAGCGGATTGCGCGACGGCGAGAGATACAGATTCTTCGCCAACTGCTGCGTGATCGTCGAGCCGCCGTGCGTGATGCGTCCGCGCTTCCAGTTGCGCTCGAACGCCTCGCGCATCGCCTCGACGTCGACGCCCTCGTGCTCGTAGAACTCGTTGTCCTCCGCCACCAGCACCGCGCGGCGCAGGGACGGCGAGATGCTGCCGTACGGCACCCACCGCCATTCCAGCGCGTCGCTCTTTCCCTGCCGGCGCAGCTGGCGCTTGCGCTGCTCCATGAACGCGGTCGTCTTCGGCCGCTCCTTTGCGAGCGCCGCGACATCCGGAAAGACAACGACCTCGTAGCCGATCCACAGGAGTCCGGCAGCGAGGAGGAGGAGGAGAATCCTTTTCGTCACGGCAGAGGTAGACTACATCATCATGAAACGGCTGCTGAAGGCCGTCGCGAAGGATGCGGCGAAGGTCGTCGTCGCGACGCTGGCGAGCGAATGAAACCCGTGGTCGTCCTGACCACCGTCGGGGCGGACTACGACTCCCGCGCGCTCGCCCGGGCGCTGGTCGACCTGCGGCTCGCCGCCTGCGTGAATGTGATCGATCGCGTGCGCTCGATCTATCGCTGGGAAGGCAGCGTCACCGAGGACAATGAGCAGCTGCTCGTCATCAAGACCGCGGATCATCGGCTCGCGCCGCTGCGCGAGGAGCTGTTCCGCAGGCATCCGAACACCGTTCCGGAGTTCGTCGTGCTGCCGATCGACGAGACGTCGGAGGGGTACGGGGCGTGGCTGCTGGAGTCGGTGTCGTAGTACCGGTTGCGCAGTCGCGCGGTCGCGCGGTTACGCAGTGACTCACCGCGAAACCGCGCGACCGCGCGACCGCGCAACCCATCGACGGTGTCGTAGCGCGAGGAAGAGCGCGAGCGCGGCGAGTGTCGCGAGCGTGATGTTGCGTCCTCGGGTGAACGCTTCCGGCACATACACCACGCGCAGCTCGTGCTTCCCCCGCGGGACGAACACGCCAACGAAGGCGTGATTCGCGTAGTGCGTCTCGACGCGCCGGCCGTCGATGTACGCGCGCCAGCCGGGCCACTTCGAGTCGGAGAGGACGATCCAGCCGTCGCGCTCCATCGTCGCGCCGATCGTGTACTCCGCGCCGTTGCGTTGCAGCGTGAGCGTGCCCGGGCCGTTCGCGATCTCGTGCGGCGGGTAGTGCGGCACCGTGATCCAGGCGACGTCGCCGAAGTCGGCGTTTTTCGACATCGCCAGCAGCGCGTCCGTGCCGGATTGTTCGTAACGCACGCGCCGCGGAATGAACGCGCGCGGGAGCACGCGCGTGTTCTCGATCAGGCGCGAGTCGCGGTCCTGCATCACCAGCCGCCAGCCGGCGGGAACCTCGTGCAGGCGGTGAGTGAGCGCGTACTTCACGTTCAGGAACGAGAGAAACGGCTTCGTGAGGTCGGTGACGAGGTTGAACGACACCGATTGCGGCTGACACCACAGCGGAAAGGTCTGCATCAGCCGCTCGAAGGTCATGGCCTCGTATCCGCGCACGTCCTCGAGGTCGTAGAGCGCGGCGGTGTCGGGGACGAATGCGAAGTAGGCGCCCACCATGCGGAACGGGCCGCTCGTGTCCTTCTTCATCGCGCTCACCACCGGCACGTCGGGATAGAACGCGCTCACGGGCAGAGCCGGATACATCGCGCCGTCGGTGAGCGTCCGTTGCAGAAGGAGGAGGCCGAGGAGCGCGGGAAGTGCGACCCGCGCCGGAGTGCGAAAGGCGAGGAGCAACGCGGCGATCGCGAGCGGCGCGAGCTCGGCGATCGTGAGCGCCACCATCAGCTCGCGATCGACGCCGATGCTGATCTGCCCCGCCCACACGGCGCGCGTCGCGAGCGCGAAGGCGATTCCGACGGCAAGGAATGCGATCGCGATCGTAGCGACCGGCTTTCGCCTCTTATGGACTGCGGCAGCGCGAGCTGCCGCTTTGACTCGCGGCGGCTCTGCCGCCGCGGTGGAAAGCGGCGGCTCTGCCGCCGCAGTCCATATCAGCCGGGCGCTACGTTCGTTCACCGCAATCGCCGCGAGAATCGACAGCGCGAACGCGGCTCCGAAGCCGAGGCGGTGATTGAGCGAGATGTCGAACAGCGGCAGCTCGTGAAGCAGCAGCGCGATCGGAGGCGCGTCGAACGCGGCGAACAGCGCCACGACGGCGAGGCCGAAAAAGAACCAGGTTTCCTTCCGCCTCGCGAGAAGGAGCGCGGCCAGCGCGAGCGCGACGATGATCGTTCCGACCCGCGCGACCGGCGGCTCCCACAACGGGGTGTGGTTATCGCGCTCCGGCTGGCCGCCGAAGAACGGCAGGAACGTCCGCGCCGCGCGCAGCGTGACGATCTCTTTGCTCCAGTACAACGGGCGTTCCGCGAAGACATTGTGGCGGAAGTCGTACTCGGCCGTCTCCGGCACGACCGACAGAAACGGCAGCAGCGAGATCGCGGTCACGAGCAGTGCGATTACGCCCGCGGCGACGGCGTGGAGAATCGCGCGTGTCATCCCGAGCGCAGCGAGGGATCCTCGGCATGACCACAACTCCATGACCCCATACGCCGCGCCGATCGCGACGATGTGCAGCAGCGTCTCGGGGTGGCCGGCGAAGATCGTGAGGACGAACGCGATCGTCAGCAGCGCGGTCGAACGAAGACCCGGCTCGTGCACGACGCGGCGAACGGCGAAGAGCACGAGCGGAAGAAACGTCCAGGCCCGTCCGATCGGCCAGCCGACTGCGAACGCGAGCGCGGCGTTGAACATGTACCCGGCCGCGGCGATCAGCGACGCGTGCTCGCCGCAGCCGATCGCGCGCGCGAACGCGAACGCAAAAAAGCCGGCCAGGAAGAACGCCATCGACGCCGCGAAGGTCAGCGCCTGCGCGTGCGCGAGAAGCAGGCCGAGGAGACTGAGGATGTCGTACGGCGCGGCCTGCATGTTCGCGGCGAGGATGCTTCCGCACAACAGGTACGGATTCCAGACCGGCCAGTCGCCGCGGCCGATGGCCGCTCGCACCGCGTGCTGCCACGGCATCATCTGCGCGTAGAGATCGGAGAGCGTGCCGTTGTGCACGCTCGTCACTCCGTAATCCGGACCGTAGTCGCGGATCGGCTCGGACATGAACGGCAGATCGATCGGAGCGTAGACGCGCCCGGTCAGCAGCGCGCGGCCGGTGAAACAGAGCGGGAGAAGGATCAACGCGATCGAGGCCGCGAGGCCGATCGGCTGCACGAACTTCCGCCACACGAGGACGATCGCGATGGCTGTCGCGAGGTAGAGAACGATGGCGGGAAACGGCGTCATCGAAAGCGCCGCCAAGGATAGACTACGCGGCCGTGCTTCGCTGGATCGTCCAGGCCGCGACCGCCGTCTTCGGCTTTGCGCTCGGTGTTGCCGCGGCGGCGCGCGTGCAGATCCCCGCAAAGCCGGGCGATCTCGTCTCCGCGCTGCAGGCCTCCGGTCATCATCCGCGGGAAGTCGTTCTCCAGTTTCTGCTCGTCGTCGCGCTGACCGGCATCTTCGCGCTCCTCGGCGCGTCGCTCGCCCGTCTGCTCGTCGCGTACCGCTGGGCGGCGATCAGCTACAGCGGTCTGCTGCTCCTCTCGCCGGTCACGCTGATGTATTACGGCAACCTGCGGCACGTCCTGCTGATGGGCGTCGCGGCCGCGGTCGTCGTCGCGCTGCGCAAGCGCGATCCGCAGTTCACCGCGGGCGACGTCGTCCTGATTCCGGTCGTCCTCGCCTGCTACATGGCCTTTCTCGACCTCGGCTTCGGCGGGACGCCCGTCGCGACGTTTTTCCGCGCGCTGCTCGCGGTGTTTCTGATGCGGATTGCGGTGGGCCCATCCGACGCGTGGGTCGCATCGCCGCTCGCGCTGATCGCGGTGATGGGCTGGTTGCCGGCGAAGGTGGGCGGCGCGATCGCGCTGGTCGTGCTATTCGCGACGCCGCTGCTGCTCGCGCGCACGAGATTCCGCGTGCCGCGCGCGATCGTCTATCCGATTCTGGCGTTCGTCTATCCACTGGCCGTCCTCACGGTTCCGCTGAACGGCTTCAGCGTGAACTTCTTCGAAGACAGCCATGAAGTGCCTGCGGCGATGGAGATGATGCGCGGTGAGAAGCCGTACATCGACATCGTTCCGCAGCACGGGCTGATCAGCGACGGCGGTCTGCAGTTCGTGGCGATGAAGGCAGGCGTGCGCTCGCTGCGGACGCTGCTCGACGTCCGTCTGGTGGCGGGCATCGCGAGCACGGTCGCGATCTATTGCCTGGCCCTCGCCGCGACGGGCAGCCTCGAGATCGCGCTGGTGGCGATGCTGCTCACGTTTTGTCTCTTTCCCCACACCACGATCTTCTTCCGACCGTCGATGGCCATCTTCGCGCTCGCCGCAACCGTGGCGGCGACGCGTCTCCGGTCGCGCCGCTGGTTCTTCGTCGCCGGTGCACTGGTCGTCTTCGCGTATCTCTTCAGCATCGACTTCGGGCTCTACTCCAGCGTGGTCGCGCTGTTCGCCGCATTGCGCGCGCGCGCATGGCGTCCGTTTCTCCTCGGCATCGCCGCGGCGGCGATTCCGGTGCTCGTGGTCTTCGCCGCGCTCGGGTTCGCGGTCGATTTCATCCGTGTGACCGTCGTCGAGGTCATGGGCGGACACGATGTGTACTTCATCGCGCCGCTGCAGATCCCCGAGTGTCTCCGTACGCCGGCGCTGCTGCACGTGCTGCCGCAGTGCTTCAGTCCGATGGTCTGGATGGTTGCGCTGATCGCGTCGTCGGTCGCGCTCGCACGCTCGCCGCTGCGCGCGCGCCGGAGCGATGGGCCGTGGTTGATCGGCCTCTGGATGGTGGCTGCGGGCGCTTCGTACATTTCGCGCGGGAACCTCTACTTCAATATCGTGGTGCTGCCGTTTCTGGGTGCCGCGCTCTGGAGGCTGTCCCGATCCGCGCGTACGGTCGCGATTTCGCTCGCCGTCGTCGTCGTTTTCCTGGCCGAGCCGTTCAAGCACGTGATCTCGTTCATTCCGCAGATGCGCGCCGCCGCCCCGACGCCGCTGTTCGATCCGCCGATGGTGGAATCGATTCACGCGGCGAAGCGATTCGTGGCGACGCTGCGGCCGGGCGAGACCTACATCGACTTCGCAAACTCCGCGCTGCTGTACACGCTCGTCGACCGCGACCTTCCGCTGCGGGAAGTGGAGGTTGCGCAGTACGAGTCGGAGGAGGCGCAGCGCGACGTCATCCGGCGGCTCGAGGAGAATCGGCGCATCACGGCGGCGCTGATCGATTTCCGCGGCTCGATCACGGCCGTCGACGGCGTTCCGAACTCCGCGCGCGCGCCGCTGGTGTGGGCGTACCTCCAGCAGCACTTCACGCCGGCGTTCGACGAAGCAGGCGTCGTCTTCTGGCGGCGCGTGCAATGAGGCCTGCGATCAGAAGCAGTGCCGTGGCGAGCGAGATGTTGCGTCCGCGCGTGAACGACTCGGGCAGATAGACGAGACGCGCGTGATGGCGTCCGGCGCGGACATGGACGCCGAGGAATGCGTGGTTCGCGTAGCGCCAGTCCTGGCGGCGGCCGTCGACGTAGAGGCGCCATCCTTTCCACGCCGTTTCGGAGACCACGATCCAGCCTTCGCCTTCCATGTCGGCGTAGAGGTCGTAGCCGAGACCGTTGCGGCGGATCGTCACGCGTCCCGGCCCGTTGTCTCCGTCGTGCGGCTCGTATTCGGGAACCTCGACCCATGCGAGCTCGGAGAAGTCGGTCGCGTGTTTCATCTCTTCGACGACGGTGCCCTCGGCCGCGATGCGGATGCGCCGCGGGAGAAACGCGCGCGGCAGCGCGTTCGGGTTCTCGACGACGCGTGCGCCGTCGAGCACATAGCGCACGTTGAGAAACGAGAGGAACGGCCGCGTGGGATCGTCGATGACGTTGAACCACGCGGTCTGGAACCTCGACCAGAGCGGATAGGTATCGGTGAGGCGCTTGAAGGTCATCGCCTCGTAGCCGCGCACGTCTTCGAGCCCGTACATCGCCGCGCCGTTCGGGATCAGCGTGTAGCCGCTGCCGGCGATGCGATAGATCTCGTTGCGCGGCAGCACGTCGAGCGCCGCCACGCGCGGATAGAACATCGATCGCGGCAGCGACGGATAGATGCCGCCGTCGACGAGCGTGCGCTGCACGAGCAGGAGCACGAGAATCGCGGCGGGCGCGAATCGCGTGCGCACGAGCACCGCGACCAGCGCGAGCGGCACGAGCTCCGCGAGCGCGATCAGTTGCACAAGCGAGGCGTCCGCCGCCCCCCGCGTCCAAACCATCGCCACGGCCAACACGATCCCCACGCCTACGACGACAACTGACGTAGCGACCGGCTTCAGCCGGTCGTCGCCCGGCTGAAGCCGGGCGCTACATTCATCGACCGCACTCGCCGCGAGCATCGCCATCGCCAGCACCGCCGCGAACGCGAGGCGCTCGTTGATCGCGATGTCGAACAGCGGCAGCTCGTGCAGCAGTGGCGCGAACGGCCAGCTCCCGAACGTCGCGCTCATGCAGACCACGGCGAGTCCGAAGAAAAACCACGTCTCGCCGCGGCGCGGGGCCACGAACAGCGCCGCGACGGCGAGGGCGAGGATGATGCTCCCCGCGCGCGCCGAAAGCGGATCCCACTGCGGCTTCGTTTCGCCGCGCCACGGCTGGCCGTCGATGTAGGGAAGGAACGTGCGTCCCACGCGATGCAGCCGCCGCTCGGGCGAGATCAGATTGCCGTAGTCCGCCGGTGCGTAAAGCGTCCGCCGGATCTCATGCTCCAGCGTCTGCGGCGCGGCCTCGAAGAACGGGAGGAGATAGACCGCGGTCAGTGCGAGCGCCGCGACGCCCGCGCCGAGGGCGAGGAAAATCGGTTGCGCGGTTGCGCGGTCGCGCGGTTGCGCAGTACCGCGAAACCGCGAAACCGCGAAACCGCGTAACTCGAAGAATCCATACGCCACCCCCACCGCCACGACATGCAGCACCGACTCCGGATGCCCGCTCACGATGACCAGCACGAGCGCGCACAGCAGCGCCCCGGCGCGACGCTCGTGCACCACGCGCCGCACGCCGAAGAGCACGAACGGCAGAAACGCCCACGTGCGCGCGAGCGGCCAGCCGGCGTAGAAAGCCATCATCCCGCCGAACATGAACGCGGCCGCGGCGACGAGCGAGGCGAGCTCGCTCCGCCCGAGCGCGCGCGCGAACGCGAACGTGAAAAAGCCGGCGAGAAAGAACGTGATGCTCGCGCCGAACGTCAGCGCGAGCGGCAGCGGCAGAAGCAGCGCGATCCACTGGAACGGGTCATAGACGGCCGGCTGTCCCGCCGCGGCGAGAATGTCGCCGCAGAGAATGAACGGATTCCACAGCGGCCACTCTCCCTGCGACAGCGCGTGGCGCACCGCCTGCTGCCACGGGATCATCTGGCAATGCAGATCGGAGAGCGCGATGTCGTGCGCTACGACACCGGGATGGGCCGACTTCAGCGGCTCGTACGTGAACGGCAGATCGATCGGCGCGTACACGCGATTCGTGAGCAGCGCGCGTCCGGTGAAGAGCATCGGCAGCAGCACGAGCACGATCGCGGCGAAGAGCGCGATGCGCTGCATGCGATGCCACAGCGCGAGGATCGCGAGGGTCGTGATCAGGTAGAGGAAGAATGTCAATCGCGCGCAATAGTACGGTTGCGCGGTTACGCGGTCACGCGGTTACGCGGTGACGCACTGCGAAACCGCGAAACCGCGCGACTGCGAAACCAAGCAACACGACGAGCGTGCATCCACTCACCCACGCCCCGATCACGAACCCTCGCGGCCGGTACACGAGCCGCACCACGTGTTCTCCCTGCGGCACGTACACGCCGAGGACGGTGTGATTCGCGTAGCGCAGCGGCGCGGGCGTGCCGTCGACGGACGCACGCCAGCCATTCCACGCCGTCTGCGAGATCACCACCCAGCCGCCGCCCTGCATCGACGCATGAATCAGCAGCTCGGCGCTGCGTTTCCGCTCCACGCGCACGCGGCCCGGCCCGTTCGACTCCTCGGACGGCGCCGGCCTGCGCGCTTCGATCCAGCTTCGTTCCGCGAAGTCGGTCTCCTTCGCCATGTCCTCGAGCACGGTTTTCTTGTCGTAGCCGATGCGCACGCGGCGCGGCACGTAGGCGCGTCCGAGGACGCGGGTGTTCTCGAGCAGCTTCGTGCCGTGCTGCTGTGCGAGCTGGCGCCAGCCCGGCGCGACCGCGACGTCGTGCGGCGCGAGCGCGTAACGCACGTTCAGCATCGACAGGAACGGCTCCGTCAGATCGTCGACGCGGTTCCACCACACGCCCTGCTGGTACGACCAGATCGGCATCGTCTCGAACCAGCGCAGCAGCTTGAGCGCCTGATAGCCGCGCACGTCCTCCAACCCGTACAGCGTCGCGGTGTTCGGAATCAGCGCCGCATGCTGGCCGACGATGCGGAACGGCTCCCCTCCTTTCGGCAACTCTTCAAGGAGTGGAATCGGTGGATAGAACGCTCGCGCGGGAAGCGTCGGATAGAGATCGGCGGATTCGATCGTCCGCTGCGCGACGAAGAGCAGCACCAGCAACGCGCATGCGACGCGCCCGCGCGTCGTCAATGCAATCACAGCGACGAGAATCGGCGCGACGATCAGGATCGCCGCATGCCTCTGCACGAACTCCTCGGACAACCCGATCGCGCGCATCCGCTCCCACGCATTCGCGCACGCGATCGCGAGCACGATGGCGACGGCGATGGCGATGATCGGTAAGGTGGAGGACAGGCGATCCCGCCTGTCCGGACAGGCAGGATTGCCTGTCCTCCACATCGCGTCGAGGCCGAGTCCCGCGAGCAAGGCGATGCCGAACGCCCCCACGACGCCGAAGCGCTCGTTCTTCGAGATGTCGAAGAGCGGCAGCTTCGAGACGAGATCCGCGAGCGGCGACATCTCCGCCGCGAGCATCACGCCGCCGATGATGAACACGAGGGCCGCCCACTTCGCGCGCGACGGCGAGCGCCACAGACCGAACATCGCGAGCGCGAGCGCGGCGCTGCCGCAGTACGCGCTCTCGAGCGGCGGTAGAGCCGGCAGCGGCTCCGGCCACTCGTGTTCCGGCGAGCCGAAGACAAACGGAACGAGCTGCGCTTCGAGTCGCGCGATCGCGAGCGGCATCGGCACCGACTTGTCGAGCGTCGCGTAGAACTGCTCGCGCATCGCGTGCTCGTACGTCTGCGGCAGCGCCTCCCACACCGGCAGCAGGTAGATCGCGCAGACGCAGAGCGCGACCGCGCCCGCGCCGATCGCGAGCAGAGCCGCGCGAACGAAGCCTTTGCCGCGCACGCCGATCAGCTCCGCGGCCGCCCACGCCATTCCGGTGGCGACGACGTGCAGCGCCGTCTCCGGATGTCCGGCCAGCAGCATCATCACGAAGCCAACCGCGAGCAGTCCCGCCGCGCGCAGCGATCGCTCGTGAATGACGCGCCGCACGCCGAGGATCACGAACGGGAGCCAGACGATCGTGCCGGCGAGCGCCCATTCCAGCCAGAACGCGATGAACATCGAGAACATCCACGCCGCGGCACCGCCGAGGGACGCGAGCGAGCGTGCGCGGAGATCGCGCAACAACGCGAACATGCCGAGGCCGGCGATGAAGAACGTCATCGTGGCGAGAAACGTCAGGCTGTTCGGCAGCGGCACGAGCAGGCTGAGCAGCAGCAGCGGATCGAACGCCGCCGGCTGCGCCGCCGCCGCGAGCACATCGCCCGCGAAAATCCCCGGATTCCACAGCGGCGCCTCCCCACTCCGATACGCCGCGCGCACGGCGTACTTCCACGGCATGTTGTGCGAGTAGACATCCGAGAGCAGCGGATTGTGCATCCGCCCGATGCCGTACTGCTCCTTCATCCACCAGAGCGGCTCGGAGGCGTAGGGAAGATCGATGGGAGCGTAGACGCGGCCGGTGAGGAGGGCCTTTCCGGTGAAGGCCAACGGAAGCAGGACGAGGATCAGATGAAGGCAGAAGGCAGAAGGCAGAAGGCAGAAGGCAGAATGAAGCGGCCTTTTCTCACTTCTGCCTTCTGCCTTCTGCCTTCTGCCTTCATCGAACGCCACCACAAACCGGTGAACAAGCCACGCCAAAACCCCCGCCACGACAAAGTAAAGAACCGCCCCCCTCACTCCACCCCCCGTAGAACGGGAACACCCCCGCCTCCGCCAGAGTTAGATTGATACCTCATGGACTCCATCGTCATTCGCGGCGCACGCGAGCATAACCTCAAGAACATCGATGTCGTCGTCCCCCGCAACAAGTTCGTCGTCATCACCGGCGTGAGCGGGTCGGGCAAGTCTTCTCTCGCCTTCGACACCATCTTCGCCGAAGGGCAGCGACGCTACGTCGAGTCGCTCTCCGCCTACGCGCGGCAGTTCCTCGAGCAGATGGAGAAGCCGGACGTCGACTCGATCGAAGGGCTCTCGCCGGCGATCTCCATCGAGCAGCGCACCACCTCGCGCAACCCGCGCTCGACCGTCGGCACGGTCACCGAGATCTACGACTACCTCCGCCTGCTCTACGCGTCGATCGGCGTGCCGCACTGCACGAGCTGCGGCCAGGAGATCCGCCCGCAATCGATCCAGCAGATGGTCGACCGCCTGCTGCACCTTCCCGCGGGCACGAAGTTCACGATCCTCGCGCCGTACGTGCGCGGGAAGAAAGGCGAGTACCGCAAGCAGATGCTGCAGATGGTGAAGGAAGGCTTCACCCACGCGATCGTCGACGGCGAGGAGATCGAGCTGTCGGATCCGCCCACGCTCGACAAGCAGAAGAAGCACTCGATCGACATCCGCATCGATCGCATCGTGGTCAAAGAGGGCATCGCGCAGCGCCTGGCCGACTCGCTCGAGACGGCGACGCGCGTGACGAAGGGACTCGTCAAGATCCTCTACCAGGAGGACAAACGTGAAGAACTGATGTCGCAGAGCTACGCCTGTCCCGACTGCGGCATCTCCATCGGCGAGATCACTCCCCGCCTCTTCTCCTTCAACTCTCCCTACGGCGCCTGCCCCCGCTGCTCCGGCCTCGGCGTGCTCCTCGAGATCGACGAGCGGAAGATCGTCCCCGATCCCTCGAAGTCGATCGAGGAGGGCGCGATCGCGCTCTGGAAGGAAGGCTCCGAGCACTGGCGGCTGAAGCAGATCCACACGCTCGCGCGGCACTACAAGTTCAAGCTCGCCACCTCATGGGAGAAACTGCCCGAGAAGGCGCGCAACTGCATCCTCTACGGCTCGGAGGAAAAGATCCGCTTCGAGTTCCAGGGCAGCGAGAGCACGTACGAGTACCGCGGCAACTACGAGGGCATCGTGCCGATGCTCAAACGCCGCTACCACGAGTCGGACTCGGACGACATCCGCGAAGAGATCGAGCGCTTCATGACGCCGGCGAAGTGTCCGGAGTGCAAGGGACGCCGCCTCAAGCCGGAGGCGCTGAGCGTGACCGTCGCCAACCAGCCGATCGACCGCATCGTCGCGCAGCAGCTCAAGGACGCGGCGGAGTTCTTCGCCGACATCGAGCTCACCGGCCGCGAGGAAGCGATCGCCGGCAAGATTCTGAAAGAGGTTCGCGACCGCCTCGGCTTCCTCAACGCCGTCGGCGTCGGCTACCTGATGCTCGACCGCAACGCGTCGACGCTCTCAGGCGGCGAGGCGCAGCGGATTCGCCTCGCGACGCAGATCGGGTCGAAGCTGATGGGCGTGCTCTACGTGCTCGACGAGCCGTCGATCGGTCTCCACCAGCGCGACAACCGCAAGCTGATCGAGTCGCTGCTCGAGCTGCGCGACATCGGCAACACGGTGATCGTCGTCGAGCACGATGAAGAAACGATCCGGACCGCGGACCACATCATCGACCTTGGGCCGCGCGCCGGCGTGCACGGCGGCGCGCTCGTGGCGTCGGGAACGTTCGAGGACGTGCGCAAGTCGGCGGACTCGCTGACGGCGAAGTATCTCCGCGGCGAGTTGCAGATCGACGTGCCGCGCATCCGCCGCCCTCCCAACGGAAAAGCGCTGGTGATTCGCGGCGCGCGGCAGAACAACCTCAAGAATCTCGACGTGACGATTCCTCTCGGACTCTTCATCGCCGTCACCGGCGTGAGCGGCTCGGGGAAGTCGACGCTCGTGAACGACATCCTCTACAAGGCGCTGTCGCACCACTTCTACGACGCGATCGATACGCCGGGCGAGCACGATCGCATCGATGGACTGGAGTTCATCGACAAAGTGATCGACATCGATCAGTCGCCGATCGGCCGCACGCCGCGCTCGAATCCGGCGACGTACACGCAGCTCTTCGGCGAGATCCGCAATCTGATGGCGGCGACACCCGAGGCTCGGATGCGCGGGTACGGGCCGGGGCGGTTCTCGTTCAACGTGAAGGGCGGCCGCTGCGAGGCGTGCAAGGGCGACGGGCAGATCAAGATCGAGATGCACTTCATGCCCGACATCTACGTGAAGTGCGACGTCTGCGGCGGGAAGCGCTACAACCGCGAGACGCTTGAGGTGAAGTACAAGGGCTTCTCGATCGCGGAGATCCTCGAGATGACCGTCGAGCAGGCCGCGGACGTGTTCCGCAACGTGCCGAGAATCGCGAACATCCTCCGCACGCTCGATGAGGTAGGCCTCGGCTACATCACGCTCGGCCAGTCATCGACCACGCTCTCCGGCGGCGAAGCGCAGCGCGTGAAGCTGGCGAAGGAGCTCGCCAAGCGCGCGACCGGCAGGACGCTCTACATCCTCGACGAACCGACCACGGGCCTGCACTTCGACGACGTCGCGAAGCTGCTCCACCTGATGCACGGCCTCGTCGACCGCGGCAACACGGTCGTCGTGATCGAGCACAATCTCGACGTGATCAAAACCGCCGATCAGGTGATCGACCTCGGCCCCGAAGGCGGCGACGGCGGCGGCGAAGTGATCGCCACCGGCACGCCGGAGCAGATCGCGGAAGTGAGCTCGAGCCCGACGGGCCACTATCTGCGGAGGGTGCTGAGGAGGGCGGACGTCCCGTCCGCCCCTAACCGGGAACGCGCTCCGCGTACAACTTCACAAAAGCCCAGTCGCGCAGTCCCGCTTTGACCGAATTGTTCAAAACGTACTCGATCGTCGCGTGCAACTCCCGCGAGTCGCGAATGGACCGATCGAAGTAGTCCTCCATCCAGAATGCTCCGGTGCGTCCGAGAAGGCGGTCGCTTGCTTCGCGGAGTACCCTTTCCAGCCCTGTACGACGTCGCGAAGCTGCTCCACCTGATGCACGGCCTCGTCGACCGTGGTAACACGGTCGTCGTGATCGAACACAACCTCGACGTGATCAAGACCGCCGCCACCGGCACGCCGGAGCAGATCGCGGAGGTGAACTCGAGCCCGACCGGCCAGTACCTGCGGAGGGTGCTGAGGAGGGCGGACGTCCCGTCCGCCCCTAAACGGGAACGCGCTCCGCGTACAGTTTCACAAAAGCCCAGTCGCGCAGTCCCGCTTTGAGTGGATTGTTCAAAACGTACTCGATCGTCGCGTGCAATTCGCGCGAGTCGCGAATGGACCGATCGAAGTAATCCTCCATCCAGAACGTACCGGTGCGCTCCATGAGTTTGTTCGCCTCTTTCGCGGAGTACCCCTTCCAGGTCTGCACGACATCGTCAATCCAATGCTCCCTGGCAAGCGAGAACACGACATGAGCATGGTTGGGCATGACGCACCAGGCGAGCAGCGCGTAGCGCTCGCCATCAAAGTGCGTGATTGACGAAGCCACAATCTTCGCGACGCGTGGATCCCGCATGAAGCACGCGCCCCGCGACTCGTCGAGCGCCTCATCCGCTTGTGGCCGGGCGCGCGCCCATCTCGGGATCGCGTCGAAGAGGTTGAATGTCACGAAGTAGTACCCGAACGCCGTTCGCCAATGAGGGAGGCGGCTTCGCTTGTGAACATGGACTTCGCCGAGGTCGAATTTCACAACCCGAGGCTACCTCGGGGGGCGGACGGGACGTCCGCCCCCCACGGAATGTAGAGAGCGCGGCGTTTCGTTCGACTGCGTGCGATGCCCGCGAAACTCTTTCTCCTGTCGCCCGCCAACCTCAGCGGGACGCGCGCGAAGCAGCTCACCTCGCCGCGGGCGACGTTCGCGACGGCGCTGCGATACCAGTCCGCTGAAGGCGTGCCGATCGGGGAGGCGTTTGCGTTCATGAGCTCTCTCTACTTTCGCGGGAAGCTCGCGTACGCGCAGCGGTTCGCGGTGCCGTCGCCCCTCGTCGGCGGCGACGGGATTCTCGTGATCACCTCGGGGTTCGGACTCGTGCCGGCGAGCTGGCCGCTGAACGAAGAGCGCGTGAAGCGGATGAAGAAGATCGACGTCGACGTCTCGACGCGCAATTACACCAGATCGCTGCGCGATCACGCGGAGCTGCTCTCTCTCGCGCTCGAGCCGGACGCGCAGGTGATCCTGCTCGGCAGCGTCGCCACCGGAAAGTACGTCGACGTGCTGCGCCCGATTCTCGGCGACCGCCTCCGCTTCCCCGCGCTGTTTGCGGGCCTCGGCGACATGTCCCGCGGCGGCCTGATGCTGCGCGCCGCGCGCGAAGGCCGCGAGCTCGCGTACACAACGCTCGACGCGCCTCGACATCGCGTGGGCGGCACGGGCAAGATGCCTGCTACGTGGTGATGGCGACCCGGCGCGTCGAGCTTCCGAAAGACCTCAACGAAGTCATCCTCAAATTCGGTGCGCAGGAAGTGCGCCTCACGAATCTCCGCAAGCCGTTCTGGAAAAAGCTCGGCATCGCCAAGCGCGATCTGCTGCAGTACTACGCCGACGTCTCGCCGTGGCTCCTCCCGCACATCGAGGATCGGGCCATGGTGATGAAGCGCTACCCGAACGGAGCGGAGGGCGACTTCTTCTACATGAAGCGCGCGCCCGAGCCGCGGCCGGAGTGGATCGAGATCTGCGAGATCGACCACGGCAGCGCGGGGCGCATCAACTTTCCGATCATCCAGGACCTCCCGTCGCTGCTCTGGGTCATCAACCTGGGCTGCATCGATCTCAATCCGTGGTACGCGCGCTGCGACGACACGGACCGCCCCGACTTCATGCACTTCGATCTCGATCCCGGTCCCGGCGCGAACTTCGAGAAGGTGCGCACCGTCTCACTCCATGTGCGGGATCTCCTCGGCGCGCTGAACATTCCGACGTACGCCAAGACGACAGGCTCGAAGGGCATTCACGTCTACATTCCCATCAAGCGCGGGCCGGTGCAGAAGGATGTGTGGGCGTTCACGAAGGCCATCGCGATCGAGCTCGAGTCGCGCCATCCGAAGGTCATCACCGCCGAGTACATGAAGGCGAAGCGTCCGCACGGCCGCGTGCTCGTCGATTACAACCAGAACGCGTGGGGTCGCACGCTCGCGTCGATCTACTCCGTGCGCCCCACGCCGGTCGCGAGCGCGTCGATGCCGGTGACGTGGGAAGAGATCGAGGAAGGCGTCCGCGTCGAAGACTTCCGCATCGACAACGCGGTCGAGCGATTGAACGAGGTGGGAGATCTCTGGAAGCCGGTGCTCGCGAAGACGAAGCGCGTCGATCTCCTGAAGGTGCTCGGGTGAATTCATCGTTCATCGTTCATCGTTCATCGTTCATCGTTGCGCTGTTCGCGGCGGCGGTCCTCGAAGCACAGTCGATTCGCATCACCGAAAAGCCGACAGGCCTCGTCTCCGGCACGCTCGCCGTTCCGATTCTCGCGACGCCTCCCGTCGAGCGCGTCGCGCTCGTGATCAACGGCGTTCCCTTCGCGCAGGCGGAAGGCCGCGCGATGACGGCGCAGGTGCACATCGGCTTCTTTCTGCGGCGCCTGCGCATGCGCGCGGTCGGCTACGACGCCGCGGGCAATGTCGCCGGCGAGGACGAGATGGTCATCAACGATCCGCGTCCGCCGTTCCGCGTGCGGTTGCAGGCGCCGCCGCAATGGCCGGAAAGCGGTGACGTGGCGATGCACGCGAACGTGATCCGCCCGGCGGAGATCCGCATCCGCGAGGTCGACTTCTTCGTCGGCGAGGAGAAGTTCGCAACCGACGACGCGCCGCCGTATGAAGCGAGCGTCGACGCATCGCGTTTTCCGAACGCGGTCTACGCGCGCGTCGTCGCGCGCGCGACGGACGGGCAGGAGTCGAACGACGTCTTCTTTTTCGGCGAGCGGGCGCGCGAGCGGATCGACGTGGCCGTGCAGCAGATCCCGCTCTCGGTCGCGGAAGGAAAAGGACCGCTGCGCGCGGATCAGATCACGCTCGTCGACAACGGCACGCCGCGCGCGATCGAAGGATTGATCCCGGCAGGAGATCAGCCGCTGCACGTGATCCTGATGATCGATTACTCGGAGAGCATGCTCGAGGAGCTGCCGGTCGTGAAGACGGCGGCGAAGCAGTTCGCGCGCGCGCTGCTGCGCCCGCAGGATCGCCTCGCGGTCGTGGGCTTCAATCAGAAAACGTTCTGGCTCACCGGCTACACGAACGATTGGAATTCGGTTGCGCAGGCGGTCGATCGCGTGCAGCCGGTCGGCGAGACGCATCTCCACGACAGCGTGATCGAAATGCTGTACGAGCTGCAGAAGACTCCGGGCCGTCATGCGCTGGTCGTGCTCACCGACGGCGTCGATCAGGGCAGCCGCTTCAAGCTCGATCACCTCGTGCACTACGCGCGCTACGCCGGCGTGCCGGTGTATCCGATCGTGAAGAACAAGAGGCTGTCGCGATGGATGAAGCTCGGCGTCGGCCGCCTGCAGGCGCGCCGTCTCGACCGCATCGCCGACGACACCGGCGCGACGTACTTCATCATTCAGCGCGAGCGGGAGCTCCCCGGCGTCTACGCGCGCATCGCCGCCGAGCTGCGCCAGCAGTACCAGATCGTCTTCCACTCCGACGCCAGCACGCCCGATCAGTGGCGGTCGCTGCGGGTCGTTTCCGGCGGCGGGCATCAGTTGCGGATCCCGCGCGGGTATTTCCCGTAGGCGACGAGGTAAAAGGTAAAAGGTAAAAGGTAAAAAGGAAAAAGGAAAAAAGGTAAAAGGAAAAAGGGGGAAAGAAGCGGAGCCCACTTTTACCTTTTACCTTTTACCTTTCACCTCGTCGCCTTTCACCTTTTACCCTTTACCTTTCACCTTTTTCCTTTCACCCGGACCGGTCAGGCACAGAGCGTGAACCGTGGCGCTGCGACGTGACCTGGCCAGGCGCTCCCCTTTTCCCCGGAGAACGAAGGCATCACCGCATTCATCGCGGGCTGATGTCCGAGCGTCAGGAGCACATCTTTCACTGGATGGCGGTCGTCGTCGTGTTGCTTTACACGACGCTCTGGATCGGCGCGATCGACGAGATCCGCCACGCGCGCGACACGCCGGTCCCCGTCGCGGGCGGCAACCACACGGAGCCGGTCGCGCCGCCCGCATCGCCGACCGAGAACATCACCGGCGCGTTCTTCGGACCGCAGCCGGCGAAGGCGAGGGAGCTCACCGACGCGATGCTCTCGTTTCTCGAGCCGCTTCGCGGGGAGAGCGGCGATCTGCAATACGTACCCGCCCTGCCCGGCGAGCGCGTCGCGAAGAGCGGCGATTTCGTCGCGCCTTCGGAGCCCGGCATCTACCCGCTCGCGCCCGAGATCGAGGACATCAGCATCGTCACGCTCGTCCCGATCACCCGGAAGCGCGACGGCCGCATCGGTCCCTACCTACTCGGCTCGTGGCCCTTCGAGAGCGGCGGGCGTCCGAAGTCCGCGCGCTATGCCGCGCCGCGTGGGTTCATCGAAGTGACTCCGCAGAACCAGGACTTTCACGTTTCCGATCACTTCCGCCTGCGCCAGTTCCTGACGAAGGATCAGGTCAGCGTCTGGCCCAAGTATCTGCCGCTCGATCCGCTGCTCATCGACAAGCTCGAGCTGACGATTCAGGAGCTGCGCCGGCAGGGCGTGCGCGTCGAGCACGTGCACGTGATGAGCGGCTTTCGCACGCCGCGCTACAACGCGCGGGGCGGCAACACCGCCGGACGCGCGAATCTGAGCCGGCACATGTACGGCGACGGCGCGGACGTCTACGTCGACAACAACCGCGACGGACAGCCGGACGACATCACCGGCGACGGCCGCGTGACCACGCGCGACGCCGAGAAGTTTGCCCAGGCGGCCGAGCGCGTCGAGGCGGAGCACCGATCGCTCGTCGGAGGAATTGGCGTTTATCCCGCATGTTGCGGGCACGGCCCGTTCACGCACGTCGACGTGCGCGGCTTCCGCGCGCGATGGCGCGGGAGCGGCAGTGGGTGAGTCGATTTTGAAGAAGAGGTGCCGAAGAGCCGTCAGCGTGATGGAGCCTTGGGCTACCAGCGCTGCCGGCCGTGCCGGCGAGGAGGTACCGTGGCTACAGAAGAAGTGAATTGCCCCGAGTGTCAGTCGCCGCGATCGGACGTATCGATGACGTGCCCGACCTGCGGCGCGCCGCCGCGGCGCGGCGACGAGAAGCGTGCCGTCGAAGAAGAGGTGCGCACCGAGGATCTCGAGCCGTACATCACGCTGCGCTACATCGCGAAGCTCTTCAAGGTCCTCGCGGTGGTGATGTTCATCATGCTCATCGCCGGAATCGTCGCCGGGATCAGCTCGTCCGACGCGCTGTCGACGATCATCGGCGAGACGACGTACATGCTGGTGCTCGCGGGATTCATGTGGGCGGGCGGCGATCTCACCTTGCTCCTGATCGACGCCGGACATGATCTTCGCGTCGCCCGCATCCTCCTCGGACGCATCAACGCCGAGTTGCATCGCCGCGCGGACGAAGAGACGCGAGTGTCATCCTGAAGCCGCGTAGACGGCGAAGGATCCCCGGCATCTGAGCGATTCTCGTGTCGTTGCCGGGGATTCCTCGCCGTCTTCGCGGCTTCGGAATGACACCTGGTGGACCTTATAACCTTGAAAGCATGCGTGGCCAGCCTTGTCATCCCGAGCGTGAGCGAGGGACCCGGGCGGGCGGCGGCGCGACGCTCGGGCTTCGTGCCACCCTACCCCCGGGTCCCTCGCTCACGCTCGGGATGACAAGCCCTGGTACCTACGCTTTCAATGTGAATAGCCTTGCGACACGATCGCGCGCGTCATCAGCTCGCGCATCTCGCGGAAGACGTTCTCCGGCGGGATCCCGATCTCGTGGCACGAGGCCGCGCGCTTGATCAGCGTCTCCGCGGTCTTCTCATCGAAGATGCGCGTGTCGACGCCGCGGTTGTTCAGCTCGCAGAATGCGACGAGCGATGCGAGCGCCACGCGGCGGTTCCCGCCGCGGAACGGGCGCGCCTGCAGCAATGCGAAGACGAACGCCGCGACCTTGTCGGGAAACGCCGGATAGGCTTCGCGTCCGAGGGTCGTGACCTGCGGGCGCTGCACGGCGCTGATCAGCCCGAACTGCGACTCCACCACGCCGGGATGCGCCTGCGTTCCGCCGAACTCCGACGACACCGCGCGATGCAGCTCGATGATGTCCTGCACCGAGAGGTATCGAACGCCTCCGTCAGTCGGTGAGCCGCCGGAATGCGTTAGGAAACTTCTTGACGGCGCGCTTGAAAGCGTTGGCGACGATGGGGTTGGTGAAGCCGGACGGCTCGGCGACGGGGACGCGGGCCTTGCTGCTGCCGGCGGCTGGGGCTTGTGGAGCTGCGGCTTTGGGGGCTGCGGCTTTTTGGGCTGCGGCTTTTTGGGCTGCGATTTTTTGGGGAGCGGCTTTCGCGCCGCCGGCTTTGGCGGCTGCGGCTTTTTGGGCGCCGGCTTGCTGCTTTTGACCGGTTTTGACGGCTTTCGGGCTGGCTTTGACGGCTTTGCCGCCGCCTTCTTTGCCGCTTTTGGTGCTTTTTGCGGTTTTGAGGGCTTGGCCTTTGCCGTTTTTGCCGGCGGCTTTGCTGCTTTTCTTGCTCCCTGAGGCTTTGCTGGCTGCTTTTTTGGCTTTGGTTTTGTCGCCATGCGTCATTTCAGTCCTCAGGCCGACATCGTATCTCCCTTAAGTCATTGAGTCAATGCAATTTAGGGGTCCGACTGGCCGGGAGTCGCCGAAAATGGAAATCATCTGGAGCGGCTAAGTGACTGAAAAGTATACGCGTTAGCGCATTTGTGAAGTGCACTGATCCTTGTGCATCACACGCCGTCCGCGCCCGGCTCGGCAGCAGCTGAGGCCGCCATCTCGCTGGTCTCTTCGACGAGCGGCACGGCCTCTATTGCAAGGAAGTCCTTGGCTTTCTGGGTGAGCGAGAAGCCTTCGCTGCTTCCGTCAGCCTCGAGAAAGCCTTTCCCGACCAGCGTGACCGCCGGCGCTTCTCCCCCGGCGCCCGCGGGATGCTTGATCGCCTTGATCTGCTCGAGCGTGAGCGCATCGGCGTTGAGGCGCCGGAACTCCTGGAGCACGCGGATCTCGGATGCGGTGAGGCCGCCGGGCAGGATGATCGCCATGGCGGGGATTATAAGGGTGCTGCGTGCAGCGTGCTGCGCAGGCGCTAAGCCCAAATCCTGATCTTCGGCCACAGCTCGCTCACCGGCATCTTCAGCCCGCGGCAGAGGTGCACCGGCCTGTCGTTCTCGTACGGCATCGCGTAGGGATGGCGGACGACGGCAACTACCTCGACGTGCGCGAACAGCTGCTCCAGCGTCTCGCGATCATCGTCCATCACGATCATGATCTCGCCGGTGGCTCCGCGCGGGCCCCAGAAGAAGTAGTTCTGGTGCGCGCTGATGGCCTTCGGCAGTCCGTAGCGCGGTCCGTAAAAGTCGATCGCTCCCGCCTGACCGTAGTTCTGGCCGAAGATCGCGCACTTCGCTTTCTCTTCCGGCGTCAGCGTGTCGTAGACGCGCGCGACCGTCGCGGCCATCTCGGGCCAGCCATGCATGTCGGCGTAGTGCTGCGGGAGCCTGCCGAGGCGATGCGTTTCCGTGGCTCGCGAACGCGGCGCCGAAGAAGAGAGTCGTCTGCTTGTTCTGCAGCGACAGGCCCGCCAGCGCGCCGAACCACAGCCAGCGCTTCTCGGATGCTTTGTATGGAGGGCGGACCTCCGGTCCGCCACTGAGGCGGACGGGACGTCCGCCCTCCTTTGGAGCGCCTTCGAAGATCGTCATCGCGATCCAGACGCAGCCCATCCACAGCAGCGGCTCGAACGCGTTCATCGAAAAAAAATGCGTCACGCTGAGGTAGAACGGCGCAATCGCCGCGCATAGCGCAGCGAGCGATTGCGCGAACGCGCCGCCGCCGAAACGCCGCGCGAGCGCGGCGGTGAGCAGGATCAACGCCGCGTGTCGTCGCGGATGCCGTACTCGTCGATGCAGACGAGATGTGCGATGACGGCGACGGCGGCGATGAAGAGTGGTGGTCGTTTCATTTCTTCGCTCGCAGCTGATAACCCATCGCCGTCGCCGCGAATCCCTCCTCGGCGAGAAACGGCCCGAGTGCGCTGCGCGACGCCGGCTCGTCGTTGATCTCGCTGATGAGCAGCGCGCGGCGCTTCTCCGGAACGAGCGACGCCAGCGCCTTTGCGATCTCGCGCGCGACCATCGATCGCAACGGCTCGTCTTCCGGCAGAAAGACGAAGAGCTGTTTCTCGCCGCGCGTGAGGTAGCAGGCCATCAGGCCGTTTACAAGAATCACATGCGCTCCGACGCTGCGCGACAGCGTCCATTGCGATTCCGGCCACTTCACGATCGCGCCATACGGATTCGCCGAATCGGTCGCGGCGAGCAGCAGCGTCTCCGCCTGTTCGGGCTCGTCGCGCAGCGAACGCAGAAGATCGACCGCACCCGCGCTCGCGAACTGCGTCGCGCCGAGGCCGGCGATGAAGTAGCCGCGGCGGATGCGGCCCGCTTCCTCCATCGCCTTTAGCACCGGATAGACGGCCGAGAACCCGGCCGCCTCGCGCGTCACGATCCCGTAGCGCGCGAGCAACTGCTGCGCGAGCGCATTCGATCGTTGCGTGTCGCTGCCCGCCGGCGGCGGGACCAGCGACCACCGCCCCTGCGTCGATGCGGGGGCGACGCGCCGCGAGCGATAGCCGCTCGCGCGCGGCTGCTTCGGCCGCGTGAACGCGCGCAGCGCGTGGAACGTGTCGTTCGTGATCGCGCCCTTCCACACAAGCTCCCACAGCGCGTCGACGAGCGCGCCGGGAAACCCGCCGAGCTCCGCCTGCATCTGCGCAAAAAACGACGCACCATGCGCCCGCAGATATTCGACAACCGAGTCCCCTCTCCCCGCCTCGGCGGGGAGAGGGCCAGGGTGAGGGGCAAGCAGCGACAAGTGATCAGTGAGATACAACGCGATCCGCCCATCGTGCTCCCCGAGCGGCTCGACGCCCGCCCACACGATCTCGCCCGCCGCGCTGAGCGTGTCGAGATCCGACGGCCTGTAGTCTTCGACTCGCGCGGCGAGGATCTCGCTCTCGAAAATCGACGCGGCCATCGGAAATCCCTGCAGCGACTCGATCACTTCGAGCAGCGCGTCGAGCCCGCGCCGTTTGCGCACGGCGTGCTGCCAGTGCGCGAACAGGCGCGCCAGCACGGGCGGATCGACAGGCTCCGCCTCCTTGCGCAGCTTCGCGAGTGAGCGTCTGCGCACCGTGCGCAACACGTCCGCCTCGCACCACTCGCGCTGCGTTCCCCCCGGACGAAACTCCCCTTCGATGAGCCGCCCACGCTCGACAAAGCGCTCGAGAGCGGCCGCGATCACCGCGATGCCGAGGCCGTAGCGCTGCGCGACGTCGTGCGGCGTGAACGGGCCGTGCGTCCGAGCGAAGCGCAGCACGAGATCGCCGACCGGATCCTGCACCGGCTGCTGATACCGCTCCGCGACGCCGTGCGGAATCGGCGTGCCGAGGGCATCGCGGTAGCGTGACGCATCCTCGATGGCGATGAAGCGCTTCTCGCGCGCGATCGTGACCTCGAGCACGCGCCGCTGCGTGATGAGATCGTGGAGGACAGGCAATCCTGCCTGTCCGGACAGGCGAGATCGCCTGTCCTCCACTTCGCTTCGCGCCGCGATCTCGCTCGCTGTCAGATCGCCGAGGCGCAGCAGCAGATCGTGAATCGCATCCGCCGAGCGTGCCTGGTGCCGCTCATCGAGATGCTGCAGTTCGAGCTCGGTCTGCGCGAGCGCCTCGGGATCGAGCAGCTCGCGCAGCTCCGGCTCGCCGAGGAGCTCGCGGAGCTGCGACTGATCGATCGCCAGCGCCTGCGCGCGGCGCTCCGCGAGCGGCGCGTCGCCGTCGTAGAGAAAGTTCGCCGCGTAGCGGAAGAGCACCGAGGCTGCGAAGGGCGACGGCTTCTCCGTGTCGGCGGTGACGACGCGAATCGCGCGGCGCTGGATGCGGCGCGTGATGTCGACCAGCGCGGGAACGTCGAACACATCGCGCAGGCACTCGCGATACGCCTCGAGGATGATCGGGAACGAGCCGAAGCGCGACGCGACCTGTAGCAGGTCGTACGCGCGCTTGCGCTGCTGCCACAGCGGCGTGCGTCCCTGCACGCGACGTCGCGGCAGGAGCAGCGCGCGTGCGGCCGCCTCGCGGAACTTCGCCGCGAACATCGAGCTCGCGCCGAGCTGCCGCAGGAGCAGCGGCTCGATCTCGTCGGGATCGGGCAGCACGAGCTCCGCCGCGGGCGGGCGATCCGTCTCGGGAAAACGCACGATGAATCCGTCGTCGCTCCACATCGACTCCACGTCGATCGCCAGCTCCGCTCGCACTTTCGCGCTCACGGCCATCGCCCACGGCGCGTGAATCTTTCCGCCGAACGGCGTGAGCACGCAGACGCGCCAGTCGCCCAGCTCATCGAGGACGCGCTCGATGACCACCGTGCGGTCATCCGGCACCGCCCCGGTCGCCTCGGCCTGATCGTTCAGGTACTGCAGCAGATTCTCCGCGGCGAGCTTGTCGAGATCGTGCTGTTTGATCAAACGGCGAATCGCATCCGCGGGCTTCGCCTCGCGAATCTCGCGCACGAGGCGGCCGATCGTCTCCCCGAAAGGAACCGTGCGCTCGGCGGCATCCGCTTTCCAGAACGGCATCTTTCCCGGCTGGCCCGGCGCGGGCGTGACGATCACTTTGTCGAGCGTGATCTCCTCGATGCGCCACGTCGACGCGCCGAGGATGAACGTCTCGCCGACCGCGGCCTCGAAAACCATCTCCTCATCGAGCTCGCCGACGCGCGCCGACTGGTTCTTCTCCGCGCCGGCGAGGAAGACGCCGTACAACCCGCGATCGGGGATCGTGCCGCCGTTGGTGATGGCGACGCGTTTCGCTCCTTCGCGCGCGATGATCGTGTTCGCGACGCGATCCCACGTGAGACGCGGGCGCAGCTCCGCGAACTCGTCGGACGGATACATGCCGGAGAGCATGTCCAGCACGCCCTCGAACACGCCGCGGCTCAGCTCCGCGAACGGCGCGGCGCCGCGAATCGTCGCGAAGAGCTCATCGACGTGCCACGCGTCGACGGCGACCATCGCCACGATCTGCTGCGCGAGCACGTCGAGCGGATTGCGCGGGTAGCGCGTCGGCTCGATCTTCCCCTCGTGCATCGCCTCGGCGACCGCCGCGCAGGCGACGAGATCTCCACGAAACTTCGGGAAGATAATCCCGCTCGACTCCGCGCCGACCTGGTGGCTCGCGCGTCCGATGCGCTGCATGCCCGAGGCGATCGAGGGCGGCGCCTCGATCTGAATGACGAGATCGATCGCGCCCATGTCGATGCCCAGCTCGAGCGATGACGTCGCGACGAGCGCGGGGAGCTTGCCCGATTTCAGCGCGTCCTCGATTTCCACGCGTTGCGCGCGCGCGATCGAGCCGTGATGCGACTGCACGAGCGTCTCGCCAGCGAGCTCGTTGATCGCAGCGGCGAGCCGCTCCGCGAGCCGCCGCGAGTTGACGAAGATGAGCGTCGACGTATGCGCGCGGATCAGCTCCAGCAGCCGCGGATGAATCGCCGGCCAGATCGACGGCGACCGCGGCCCCGCCGACGCCGGTCCGCTCGCAATCTCCCGTTCCGCGAGCTTTGCCATGTCTTCGACGGGGACCTCGACTTTGAGGGTGAACTTTTTTTTCTCGCCGGTGTCGATGATCGTGATCGGACGAAATCGCGCCTTGGTTTGGTCGGTGAATTCGTCGTGGATTTCTGGTTGCCCGGTTGCCCGGTTGCCCGGTTGCCCGGTAGGCTTCACTGGGAGACTGGGCAACCGGGCAACCGGGCAACCCCCCAGAAAATGCGCAACCTCCTCGAGCGGCCTCTGCGTCGCCGAAAGCCCAATCCGTTGCGGCGTCGAATCGCAGAGCACCGCGAGCCGCTCCAGCGACAACGCCATATGCGCCCCTCGCTTGTTCGGCACGAGCGCGTGGATCTCGTCGACGATGAACGTCTCGATACCGCGCAGCATCTCGCGCGCGTTCGAGGTCAGCATCAGATAGAGCGACTCGGGGGTGGTGATCAGGATGTCCGCCGGATTGCGGAGAAAACGCGCGCGCTCCGATTGCGGCGTGTCGCCGGTGCGGATCGCGATCTGCGGAATCGTGAAGTCGTCGCCGCGCGCCCGCGCCACGTTCGCGATTCCCGCGAGCGGCGCGCGCAGATTGCGTTCGACATCGACTGCGAGCGCTTTCAGCGGCGAGACGTACATCACCCGGCAGCGCCGCTCTTTCGGCGGGCGCCCTTCGGCTCCGCTCAGGGCAGGCTTCGCGAACATCAATCGATCGAGTGCCCACAGAAATGCGGTCAGTGTTTTGCCGCTGCCGGTGGGGGCGCTGATGAGCGTCCAGTCGCCTCGGGCGATGGCCGGCCAGCCGAGCGTCTGCGCGCGCGTCGGCGCGGCGAACGAGGCCGCAAACCATTCCTGCACGGCAGGATGGAACGGCTCGAGGGCAGGGTCAGTTTTTGAGCTTCGCGCCATAGTGAGCGGCGTCACTCTGCTGGACAACCCATGTGACGGCTGCAAGAATAGTGGCTTAGTCCCCCATTGAGCAGAAGGTGGAAGTGAAGGACGGGAGATGCGGCTGAAGGTCCTCGGCGCCTACGGGGCGTCGGATGCGGAACACAACCTCACGGGCTATGTCATCGATGACTGGCTCGCCGTGGATGCCGGGACTCTCACCTCGAAGCTCTCCTTCACGCAGCAGGCGCGCATCCAGGCCGTCTTCATCACCCATCCGCACGCCGATCACACCCGCGATCTGCCGCACCTGATCCACAATCGATTCAGCCAGAGCGCCGCACCGCTGACGCTCTTCGCCTCGAAAGAGGTGATGGACATCCTCGTGCGCGATCTCTTCAACGGTGTCGCCTGGCCCGACTTCTCCGAGATCACCTCACCGCTCACCGGCAAGCCCGCCGTGCAATATCGCGCGCTCACGCCGGGCAAACGGATCGTGTTCAATGACGTCGGCCTCACCGCGGTCAACGTCGATCATCAGATTCCCGCCGCGGGCGTGATCCTCGAGATGAACGGCCAGACGATCGTCTTCACCGGCGACACCGGCCCGACGCACGACATCTGGAAGCGGACGAACAAGGCCGAGAACGTGGTCGCGATCATCACCGAGGCGTCGTTCCCGAACGATCAGCAGCAGCTCGCCGACGAGACCGCGCATCTCTCGCCGAACACCTTCGGCGAGGAACTGAAAAAGATCCTGGTCGACGCGCCGGTGTACGCGAGCCACCGCAAGCTTCCGTACGAGCGCGATATCGAGTCGCAGATCCGGAACTTGCGTGACCGTCGCGCGCGGGTGCTGCTCGAGAAGAATTACACGCTCTAGTGAACATTCAACATTGAAAGCGTAGGTACCAAGCCTTGTCATCCCGAGCGTGAGCGAGGGACCCGGGGGGTAGGGTGGCGCCATCATCGAGCCACCCGCCCGCCCGGGTCCCTCGCTCACGCTCGGGATGACAAGGCTGGCCACGCATGCTTTCAAGGTTGAAGGTCCACTACCGAATCCCCAACTCTGCGTAAATCGCGCGCGCGTCGTACACGCGTCCGTCCTTCACGATCGTGACGACGCGGCGAATGTCCGAGATGTCCTTCGTCGGATCGCCGTCGACGAGGATGAAGTCGGCGAGCTTCCCCGCCTCGGGCAGTCCGCCGGTGAGGAATCCGCGTCGCACCTGCGGCGGCATGCGCTCGGCGATCATCGCGTAGCTCGGAGCGAGAGAGCCCGTGCGCGCGGTGAACAGCCCCTCGAACACCGCCACCGTCGGATCGACGACGATGCCGCGGCTGCGCAGCTTCTCGATGAACGCGCGCACCTCGCTCGACGAAAGATCGAGATCCGCGCCGCGCTCGGCGACCGCGGTGAAGCGCGCGGGCGTGCGCGTGTCCTTCACGTCCGGCATGAAGTTGAGGAAGAGCATGTTCGCGTGCTGGATCTCGTCATATCCCGCATCCACCGCCTCCTCGGCGCGCATGTTCGCGGGAATGTGTCCGCTCACACGCAACCCTTCTCGTGCGCGTAGCGCGTCAGGACCGGCACGAGCTCCGGCTTGATCGAGCTGTAGATCTTCAGTCCCTCGTAGCCGCGGCCGGCAAAGAAATCGACGGCCTTCCTCGCGTCCTCTTCGTTCAGCACGACCTTCCCGTCTGCTTTGATGAGCGTCGCCGCGCTGCGCTCCGTTCCTTCGCCGACCGACACGATGCGATTGCCTTCGACGACGATCATTGTTGGCTCGGAAAGCGTTCCGCTGCGCGGATCGAACACGCGCGCGTCGGTGACGATGAAGCGATCCCCGACCGGCCGCTGCGTCAGCTTCGCCGCGATCGCTTTCCCGCGCTCCTGCTTGCGCGCGTCCACACTTCGAACGGCGTGAATCCGAATCCGCTGATTTCGTACGCCGTGACGCGCCTGCCGTCGAGGGTGAGCTTGCCCGCTTTCCGGATCGACGCCTCGCCGCCGCCGGCGAGCGGCAGTCTGCCGCCGTTGCGCAGCAGCGCGTTGGCGAGAATGCCCAGCTCTTCCGGCGGGCCGTACATGCTCGCGTAGAGCGAGCCGGCTTTCTCTTCGCCGGACTCCGCGGTGTTCTTCCATTTCGCAACGCCGTTCTCGACGGTGAAGCTGAAGTCGACGACGGTTTCATCGCCGCTCGCGGTGACGACCTGCGCGCCGGTGGTGTTGCCCGCCATGAGCACGGTGTAGCGGCGGGCGCTGTCTGACGTAGCGACCGGCTTCAGCCGGTCGTCGGCGGGCTGAAGCCCGCCGCTGCGTGGATGGGCGCAGGAAAAAGCGAACAGTGCGACGAACAGAACACGTCGAGTCACCATCCGCTCATTTTATGGGCACGTTCTGAACGCTTCCGTGTCCGTGATCGCGGGAGCTGAGACCCCCTGGAAGTTGAGATAGTGCTTGACTGCGCCCGTTTGCGTGTCGGTGACCGTCATGTCGTACCGGATGTTCGTGGTGCTCGCCGCGAAAATCCACTTTCGTTCGTTCAACGCACAGCCGTTCAGGGCCTTGACGAGGACTTCCCAGTTGTCGGCGCCGAAAAACCAGAACAGTCCAGAGCTTTCGGTGTTGAAGTTCACGACCTTCGCCGCGCCGGAACTGCTTTCCAGGAAGTAGTCGACGCGGACCGCGAAACGGTGATCGAGGCAGAGCATTTCATCGGTCGTCGTGCAGCTCGACGAAGAAAGCTTCTTGTACTGACACGTTCCCGCCGGCGTCCCGTGCTCGCCAGACACCGACTCGATCGCGTTGTTGTCGAGATGAAACACGCCGGCGAGATTCGGCTGCGGCGGAGTCAGCGGCGTGTTGATTCCCTTGCGGATCTCGTCCGTCGTCAGCGCGCGGTCCCACGCGCGGATCTCGTCGAACGCGCCGCGAGGGCTGATCTGCCAGCGGATGTCGCTTCCGAGCCGCAGTTCGGACGAGCTCGAGCCGATCGGTCCGGGGTCGGGCCATGCGCCGGCCTCTTCTCCGTTGATGTAGTGTCTGCGCGTCGTGCCGTCGAAGGTGACCGCGAAATGCGTCCAGCGCCCGATCGGCAGCAGGCCGCCGTCGCGGTCGGAGCCGTTGCCGCGGAGGCGCGAGCGCAGCGTGAGTCCGCAGACCGCGACCCAGTACGCCGTTTCGTAGTTGCGGCCGAGGATCGTGCCGCAGACCTCGCTAGCCGCGTAGAGATAGAGCCAGCCCTCCAGCGTGATTCCGTTCGAGAACGCGTAGGCCGTATTCGCCAGCGTGTACGAGACGTAGCCGTGTCCCTGCTGGACCTCGAGGTAACTGCCGTAGGGCTGCGCGAGCGCGGGGGCACTGATCGACAGGACGACGACGAACGTCGTGGAAGCCACGAGCTTTTTCATTTTCATACCTCGTTGTTGATAGACCAACAGACAAAATCGGTCCGGCGACTAGAATTCGGTTCCGCAATGCCCCGTCCGCCCGTCACCGTCATCATTCACACCCTCAACGAGCACGATTACATCGAGGACTGCATCCGCTCCGTCGAGTGGGCGGATGAGATCTACCTCGTCGATTCGCTCTCCACCGACGGCACGGTCGACCTGGTCCGCGCGAAGTTTCCCCGCGCGCGCATCGAGCAGCGCGAGTACCTCGGCGCGGCCTCACAGAAGAACTACGCGATCGATCTCGCCGCGCACGACTGGATCTTCGTCATCGACGCCGACGAGCGCGTGACCCAGAAGCTCCGCGACGAGATCCTGCGCACGCTGGAGGGCGGACGTCCCGTCCGCCCCCCAAGCGGCGGACCGGAGGTCCGCCCTCCTTTCTGGGCGTATTCCGTCGGCCGCCGCAACTTCATGCTCGGGCAGCAGGTGCGCTTCAGCGGCCTGCAGCGCGATCGCGTGACGCGGCTCTTTCATCGCGGCCATGCGCGCTATCCGAACAAGCGCGTGCACGCCGATCTGATCGTCGACGGCGAGACCGGCGCGCTGCGCCACAAGATGGATCACTACTACGTCCGCTCGTTCGACCACATGATCGCGAAGATGACGCGCTACGCGAACTGGGCCGCCGCGCAGATGTACATCGACGGAAAAACCACCAGCCTTCTCGGCATCCTCGGCCATCCGCTAGGCAGGTTCGTGCGCGACTACGTCTTCAACCTCGGCTTCCTCGACGGCGCGCGCGGCGTCATCTCCGTCGGCATGCACGTCTACTACACGTTCTGGAAGTACGCGAAGCTGTGGGAGCTCACGCAGCTCAAACGCCTCGGCAAGCCCGTGCCACTGCCGAAACTCGACGAAGAGGAAGGCCGCTGGGAACTGCCGTGGCTCAAACAGTCCCCTCTCCCCGCCGAGCGGGGAGAGGGCCAGGGTGAGGGGCCTTAATCCTAATCCGCCGGCTCCACCACCACCCGCAGCCCTTCCACCCCCCGCACGCGCACGCGCGCTCCCTCCGCGATCGACGTCTTCGCCGTCGCGTTCCACAGCTCGCCGCCGACGAACACCTGCCCCGCGGGTGCGAGGGCGGTGCGCGCGATGCCGATCTCGCCGATCATCGCTTGCGTTCCCGTAACCACGGGGTTTCCGTGCGCGCGAACCACGAGCGTCATCAGAAAGACGGCGATCGCTCCGAGCGGCACGCTCACGACGATCGCGGTGATGAGATGCACGCGCATCTCGGGAATCGGTCCGTCGACGAGGAGCAGCGCGCCGAAGATCAGGCAGATCACTCCGCCCGTACCGAGGATGCCGTACGAGGTGAACTTCGCCTCGAGTGCGAAGAGCAGGAACGCGGCGACGATCAGCGCGAACGCGGCGTAGCGCGTCGGCAGGAGATTGAGCGCGAAGACGGAGAGGAGGATCGCGATGAGGCCGACCACGCCGGGAAGGATCGCGCCGGGATGGTTGAACTCCGCCCAGAGCGCGAGCATGCCGAGGGACATCAGGATGAAGGCGACGTTCGGATCCATGATCCACGAGAGCAGGCGCTGCTTGAGAGACATCTCGTAGTTCGTGATCGGCTGATTCGCCGTGCGCAGCACGCTCGTCGCGCCGTTGAAACGCTTCACGGTTCTGCCGTTCGCCCATTTGAGCAGCGACGGCACGTCGGACGCGACGACGTCGATCAGCCTCAGCGACAGCGCCTCGTCCTCGGTGAACGACTTCGACTCGCGTACGGCGCTCTCCGCGACGGCGACGTTGCGCCCGCGCCGCTGGGCGATGCTGCGCATGAACGCGGCGGCATCGTTCTGCATCTTCATCTTCATGATGTCGTCGAGCTTCTCGCCGAGGAGCACGGGATGCGCGGAGCCGGTGTTCGTGCCGGGCGCCATCGCGGCGACGTCCGCCGACTCGAGGATGAAGAAGCCAGCCGACGCGGCGCGTGCGCCGCTCGGCCCGACCCAGACGATCACCGGCACGGGCGACTTGATGATCTTCTCGACGATGGCGCGCATCGACGTCTCCAGCCCGCCCGGCGTGCGAAGCTCGATCAGCACGACGTCCGCCTTGCGCGCCGCCGCCTGATCGAGCGCGCGGCCGATGTACTCGTCGCTGATCGGATGAATCATGTCGTCGACCACGACGCGGACGATCTCCGCGCGGGCGTCGACGGCGAGGAAAAGGAGAAGGAGTGCGGAGAGAATGGTTTTCATCGCGAGGCTCCTGAGAATCGGAACGCGCCCATTCTCGCAGGATTCCTCGACGTGTGGGGTTCCGCGCGTCACTCTCGCCGGGCGACGCCGCTGCGGACGAGCTCTTCGCTCAGAGCCGGTTAGCCGCAATGGTCTTCAGTTGAGCATCCCGAGTCTTCGCATGCAGTGATGTGAGTCCCCTCTCCCCCGGACACGGGGGGTTAGGGTTAGGGGGTGTTCCGTCCGCCACCCGGAGAACCCCTCACCCTAACCCTCTCCCCGCGTGGCGGGGAGAGGGGACAAGATCGCAATCAGGCGCCGTAGGTCGTGCCTCGCGATGCTTAACTGAAGACCCGGCGCTTACTGCGGGATGAAGTCCGGCTGCGGCTCGTAGTTGAAGAACTTGGTGATGTCGTTGCGGAAGACGAGCTTGAAGTCGCCGATGGGGCCGTTGCGCTGCTTGGCGATGATGATCTCCGCGATCCCCTTCTCCTCGGTGTCGCGGTTGTACACCTCGTCGCGGTAGATGAACGCGACGAGATCCGCATCCTGCTCGATCGCGCCCGACTCGCGGAGATCGGCGAGCTGCGGGCGGTGATCTCCGGTGCGCTGCTCGGGACGGCGCGAGAGCTGGGAGAGGGCGAGCAGCGGCAGATTCAGCTCTTTCGCGATCGCCTTCAGCCCGCGCGAGATCTGCGAGATCTCCTGCTGCCGCGACTCGACCTTGCCCTTCAGGGCCATGAGCTGGAGGTAGTCGACCATGACCATGTCGAGCCCAACCTCCATCTTCAGCCGCCGCGCCTTCGCGCGCATCTCGAGCGGGTCCATGCCCGGCGAGTCATCGACGTAGATCTTTCCCTTCGCCAGGCGCGCCGCCGCGTCGGCGAGATCCCGCCAGTTGCGCTCGGAGAGCATGCCCGAGCGGATGAGGTGATTCGACACGCCCGACTCGGAGGAAAGGATGCGCAGCCCGATCTGCTCTTTGGACATTTCGAGCGAGAACACGCCGACCGCGTAAAGCCGCTGTGCGCCCGTGCGCGGCGCGCCGTCCTTGCCGGGGATGGCGATGGACTCGGCGATGTTCATCATAAGGCTCGTCTTCCCCATCGAGGGTCTCGCCGCGAGGATGATCAGGTCCTGCAGCTGGAAGCCCGAGGTGAACTCGTTGAAGCGGTCGTAGCCGGTGGGGATGCCGGTGAGCAGCTTGCCGGCGCTGTGGATCTGCTCGATGGCGGTCATGTTGTTGCGGGTGATGCGCTCGAGCGCGACGAATCCCTTGTCGGTGACGCCCTCGGCGATGTCGTACAGCGATTTCTCGGCGATGTTGAGCACTTCGTCCGGCTCGCTCGGCGCCTCGAGCGCGGCGCGCATGACGCTGTTGCCCATCACGATCAGCCGGCGCAAAGTCGACTTCTCCTTGACGATTCGGGCGTAGCGCTCGACGTTCGCGACGTCGGGAACGGCGTCGAGCAGCGAGGAGAGGTAGGCGACGCCGCCGACCTGCTCGAGCTGGGCGTTCTTCGCCAGCTCTTCCTTCAGCGTGAGCGCTTCGATCTCCTGGCTGCGCTCCGCCATCCGCCGCATCGTCGCGAAGATGGTGCGGTGCGAGTCCTTGAAGAAGTCTTCGGTGTTGATGGTGCCGATGACGCGGTAGAAGGCGTGGTTGTTGATGATGATGGAGCCGAGCACGGCGCGCTCCGCATCAGGGCTCTGCGGCATAGGCCGGTCGAGCGCAACATCGAGTTGGGCAACACTCATTCGAGAGAGGCGAGCATTCTACGGATGGTGTTCGCTGCCGCCCTGTCGTCCGCAGTGCTTTTCACAGCCTCGCCTTCGCCGTGCAGCGCCATGATCGCAGTGGAAGCGAGATTTCCGCAGATGTTGAAAACTCGTCCGAGGGCTTGACAACAAAAACTCTACGATCGGTAGATCCGCTCTCCACCCTCCGGCCCGTAGAAAATCACCCAGACCGCGAGATCGTCGGCGAAGTCTTCGAAGCGATGCACGACGCCGGCGGCGGCGAAGAGGAAGTCCCCCGCCGCGAACGCCTCGCGCCGCTCGCCATGCACGAACGTGCCGCTCCCGCTGACGACGACGTAGGCTTCATCGCGCGTGTGCGGCGTCTGCGGATCGCTCCCGCGCGGCGCGTACAGCTCCACGGCGAGCGTCCCGTGCTCGAACGCGAGCACGAAACGCTTGCCGTCGGGGGCGGGAAGGCGGTGGAGGAAATCGTTAGGGGAGAGACGAACGCTCGTCACGGTTCGATTTCGAGATCTGGATCGTTCGTCTGACCGTTTGCCGTAATCGAATACTTGATACGTGTCCCGGCCGGACGATCGAAAGTTCCGCTTTTGACGACGTGTGAAAATTCCTGGTCGTTTCCGCCGGACCGCATCGATGATGCGCCAGAAATCTCGATGGAGAATGGAAACTCTGCGCCCCACTTCACTTTCTGCGTGTCTTTCTTGACTCTGACGGGGTCGCTGTCAGGAACGGCAAGCCCCTTGTCATTAAGGGTAACGCGAACGACCTTATCTGGGTGCTCATTAGCCATGGCTAGACCTCCTCTCTATTTACCGAGGCGAGGTTTTGGACCGGAACCCCGCAATTATCGCTTGCAGCCTACCGCTTTTTCTGAGATTGGCAAACTCGGGGTCTCGCAGGATGTGATCGGCGTGATATCCGAGACGGAGCGCTTGTTCGATGCGTGCCGTAGCGTCTTCCTCGGAGCCGGCGATGTTTGCGACAACCGCTGCTTCATAAGCGTTCGCAGCGTACTGCGGTTCGAGCTCGAGTGCGTGGAGAATCGCCGTACGTGCCTCTCGCGTGCGGCCAAGCTTAGCGAGAGCGCTTGCGCGAGACATGTATGCGCGCGCTTCTTTTGGGTTCAGGCGGATCGCTTCGTCGCACAGTGCGATGGCTCGCTCGTATGCACGTCTGGCGCTTACCTCCTGGCCAGGAATCCAGCGGTAAGCATCACCGAGATTCCGCCAATACAGAAACTTGTGTGGCGTGAGTTCGATTGCCTTTTCAAATGCGTCGGCGGCTTCTCTATACCGACCTGCGAAGTAGTAGGACGTTCCGAGATTTGTGTATCCCTGTCCGGAGGGCGCGCGCGCGATTGACTGGCTAAATACGTGAACGGCCTCCTCGTAGCGACCTAAACGCTGGTAGGCGCCACCCAGGTTGTTGTAACCGCGCTCGTTGTCGGGCACGAGAGTGACGACCTTCTGGAAAAGTGGAATGCTCGCGGAAAAGCGACCTTGGTTGAAGTAAAACGCGCCGAGTTTGTTGTACGCACTCCACGAGTTAGGTTGCAGTCCGATAGCGCGACGGTACGCTTGTTCTGCGTTGGCCACATCGCCAGCCGCTTTATGCGTTTCAGCTAGACCCAGGACCGCATCTGCGTTGTTTGGGTGCTGCGAAAGTACCCGGACGAACGCGTCGACTGCCTCCTTGTATCGGCCCGTGCGGCGTCGCAGTTCACCAAGCGTAATGTTGACGTCGATGCTCTGAGGGTCGGCCTGGAGAGCACTTTCCGCTGCCGTATTCGCTGCCGCAGCAAGCTCAGGTTCGCGAGTAATCTGGAACTTATATAAGTACCCCCTCGCCAGAACCGCCTGCACCGAGGGTGACTCCCCCAGCCCCTTCAAAATCCCGATCGCGCTGTCGAGCGACTGCTCGCTGTCATACCGCCGCAGATGTCCGAGCGCTTCGAGGTAGCGCCGCTGCGACACGGCGGGATCGAGCGGCGGGCGGGCGGGGGTAGCGCCGAGATCGAGATTCCGGGCCACGCTCTCGGCGACGTCGTCCTGCACCGCGAAGAGATCCGCCACATTTCCTTCGACCAGGTCGCGCCATTCGCGGCCGTTGGGCTGGGTCTCGACCACCGTGTACGTCACGCGGATGCGGTCGCCGGCGCGCATCATCGAGCCGGTCAGGACCAGGTTCGCGCCGAGGTCGCGGGCGAACTTGCGGGGGTCGGTGGTTGTCGGTTCGGGCGCCGCGGTTTGCGGGCGCATCACCTGGACTGTCGGGAAGTGCGCCAGGCGCGCGGTCAGCGTCTCCGCGAACCCGTCCACCACGAGCTGGCCGTTCGGCTCTCCGCTGAGATCCTGGAAGCGGAGGACGGCGAGATATTTCTTCGGCGCGGCGACGGCGGCAGTCTGCTGCGGCGACGACGGTTCGCGGCGGCCCGTCACGATGAACACGCCAACGAGAAAGAGGGCGAGCGCGATGGCGGCGACGATCGCAGGCGTGGCGCGCGGGCGCGGCGCGGCCACTTTCTCCGCGCTCGAGTGATACCCGCTCTCCTCCGCGACCACCCGGTCGCGCAGCAGGCGGATCTCGCGCGCGAGATCGCGCGTCGACACGTACCGCCCCTCGGGCGACTTGTCGAGCAGGCGCTGCACGATGTCCGAAAGCTGCACGGGCGCACGCGAATTGAAGTGGCCGACCGGCGCCGGCACGTGATGGAGAATCGCCGACAGCGTATCGATCGCGTTCTCCGCCTCGAACGCCGGCTTGCTGCTCACGAGCTCGTGGATGATCGCGCCGAGCGCGAACTGATCGGAGCGGAAGTCGAGGCGCTTGCCCATCGCCTGCTCCGGCGACATGTAGCCCACCGTGCCGAGAATCGTTCCCGGATTCGTGCCGGGGAGATCGAGCTCCAGCGTGTTCTCGGCATCGGCCGAGGTCGCGACCATCTTCGCGAGGCCGAAGTCGAGAACCTTCACGAAGCCGTCGCGCGTGAGCATGATGTTCTCGGGCTTCAGATCGCGATGCACGATCCCGCGCTCGTGCGCGGCGGCGAGGCCGTCCGCGATCTGCGCCGCGATGTCGAGCACTTTGCGGATGGGCAGCGGACCCTCGTTGATCAGCGTGCGCAGGTCGGTGCCGTCGATGTACTCCATCACGATGTACGGCACGCCTTCGTCGGCGCCGACTTCGTGGATGGTGACGATGTTCGGATGATTGAGCGCCGACGCCGAGCGTGCCTCATGCGTGAAGCGCGCGAGCGTGTCGCGATCGCCGGTCAGGCGCAGCGGCAGTTTCTTGATCGCCACGCGCCGTCCCAGCTGCGGGTCGCGCGCCGCGTACACCTCGCCCATCCCACCCGATCCGATGGCGCCGAGGATCACGTAGCGACCGAAGGTCTGCTGGACGGCTTCTTCGACCATGAGGGCGGCCATGTATATATGGACTGGCGAACCTCACCCGATTCTACGCTGGCGAGGGCCGGACGAGCGTGTTTCTGGCCGGGCGTATAATCCGGCCACTTCCGAGCCAGATCGCCCGATGAATCACCGCGCGGCGCTATTTGTCGCCGGGGTCGCCTTCCTCATGACCGGCCTGGACGCCCAGCCGGCCGATGCCCCTCACGTCTCGCTCGTCCCGTGGAAAATCATCCAGCCGGGCGAGAACCTCCGCGCTCCGCTGGTGCTTTTCTGGGTCCCGGGCTCGCCGGAGGAGCTTCGCCGCTCGGACCTGCTCACCTCGGACGAGTTGACGTTCTTTTCCTCGCGATGCGTGGCGATGCGCGTGGTCCGCTCGGACGACCGGGCGACGCTCGACCAGCTCGCCGTCGACGAAGAGTTGCCGGCGGCGATTCTGGCGGATGCCGATGGAACCGTGCTCGCGCGCGGCGATGCGCGAAGGATCGCCGAGGTGGAGGAGATGGTGCGCGTGGAGCTCGATCGCCGGATGAGCGAGGCGGACGAGCGGCTCGACGACGCGCGCGAGAAGGCGGACGCCGGTGAGACCGGCGCCGCCGTCGAGATTTATCGATCGGTGTGGGATCAGCGCTGCGTCTGCCCGCGACAGGGCCGCGACGCACAACGCGCGCTGAAGAAGTTGAAGAGCCGCTAGCCGGCACGGCCGGCAGCATGGTGTAGTGGAGGACAGGCAATCCTGCCTGTCCGGCCTTCAAGGACAGGCAGGATTGCCTGTCCTCCACTGTTTTCTGCCGCGCAGACTCCTAAGCCGCCTGCAGCATCCGCACGGCGAGCTTCCACTGCCGTCGCGAGTGGCGCACGTGACGCCGCGACGCGCGACTCGTTTTCCGCCACGCGATGCCCTGCGCCTTCTCTTCGAGCGCGCGCTTCCAGAGCGAGATTGCCTTCTCGAGATGGTTCGACGCGACCTTGATCCGGCGGCGCGCTTCTTCCGCCAGATTGTTGCTCGCGGTCTGGATCCTGGTTTCGACGAGGCGAATCGCGGCGCGCATGCGCGCCTGCTCGATCTGCGGCAGCGGCGTGGTCATCAGATCGCCGGCCAGGCCGATGCTCTTCAGTCCGCGGATCATCCACTTCGCCGGATCGAAGTCGTACCAGCGGATGCCGTTGCGGAAGTCGGCGGGGAAGCGGTGATGGAACGAGTGAAAGCCTTCGCCGAGGGTGAAGACCGCGACGAGCCAGTTGTCGCGCGCCGACGCTTCGGCGTTGAACACCGGCTTGCCGACCGTGTGCGCGAGCGAGTTCACGAAAAACGTCGTGTGATGGAGCACCACGATGCGCGTGAAGCCGCCCCACAGCAGTCCGGCCAGCGGATTGCCGAACGCGAAGCCGATCAGCGTGGGCAACCCGAATCCGACGAGGACCATGATCTCCTTGTGCCAGCGGTGCTGCCACATCACGATCGGATTCGCGAGCAGATCGGGCGAGTTCTCGAACGTGTCGTCACGCTCTTCGTTCTTGTAGAAGATCCAGATGATGTGCGCCCACAGGAAACCGCGGCGGATGTTGTACGGATCCCAGTCGCGGTCCGCGTACTTGTGATGCACGCGGTGGCTCGACGACCACCAGAGGATCGAGTTCTGCGCGGCCAGCGCGCCGAACACGGCGTAGAAGATCTGCATCGCGCGCGAGCATTCATAGCTCTTGTGCGAGAAGTGCCGATGGTAGCCCGCGGTGATCGAGAGGCCGACCGCGGCATACATGACGAACATGAGCACCGGCATCCAGAGGCTGAACCCGGCGTACCAGGTCCATGCGGCGGTTCCGGCGATGCCGACGATCGGCGTGAGGGTGAGGAACACAATGTTCACCCAGTCTTTTTTCTGTGCTTCGATGATGCACCTCCAGAGGAATCCGACGGGCTAGTATGCAGAGCGGGGAGTCGATGAGAACAGCGTGTGCGGCAATCCTATTCGTTTCCCTGGCCGCCGGTGCAACGAATCGTGTGGCGGATCAGGAACACCGCCGCGCCCGCTCTCTCATGATGGAAGCAGAGCAAACTGCGAACCCGTTCCGCCTGCTCGCCCTCGGCGTGCAGATCAGGAACGCGCTGGATGAAGCGCTGCGCCTCGATCCGGAAAACGTCGAGGTGCGCATCGATCTCGTGCGCTTCCACATGACCGCGCCGGGAATCATCGGAGGCGATGTCGGCGAGGCGAAGGCGCAGGCTGCGGAGATCACGCGCCGCGATGCGCCGCTCGGATCGTTCGCGCGCGGCTACATCGCGTATCGCAGGAAAGAGTACGGCGCCGCGCGGCGGGAGCTGCGTGAAGCAGTTCGCACGGCGCGCGACGCGACGGCGAGATCGCGCGCGGCGAAGTGGCTCGGCTGGCTGTCGCAGGAAACGCGGCAGTACGACGAGGCGTTCGCGATGTGGGAGTCGCTGCGCGCGAGCGAGCGCGAGGAGGCGCTGTACGAGATCGGAAGGACTTCCGTGTTCTGCTCGTGCGAGCTCGAAAGGGGGCGCAGCGCGCTCGAGGAATACCTGCGCGTGAAGGATGCGAAGCACGCGGCGGAGGCGAAGAAGCTGCTGGAGAAGCTGCGCCCGTGATCAGCGCGCTCCTGGTGGTATTTGATGTTGTTGCACCGGCAGACGGTCCTGAGACCGTGCACGGCCGAATGCACGGAGTTGCTTGTCATCCCGAGCGTGAGCGAGGGACCTGGGGGCGCGGGTGGCCGCATGAATGCCCGTTTCTCGCGCCTCCCGCCCACTCAGGTTCCTCGCTCACGCTCGGAATGACAACTTGTTCAGTCCTTACTGGCTGATCAGCGAATCATCGGCATGTCGACGCCGCGCTGCTTCGCCACCTCGATCGCTTCCTCGTAGCCTGCATCCGCGTGGCGCATCACGCCCGTTCCCGGGTCCGCCGTGAGCACGCGGCGGAGACGCTCGGCCGCGGCGTCGGTGCCGTCGGCGACGATGACCATTCCGGCGTGCAGGGAGTAGCCGATGCCGACGCCGCCGCCGTGATGCACGGAGACCCACGTCGCGCCGGCGGACGTGTTGAGGAGCGCGTTCAGGATCGGCCAGTCCGCGATCGCGTCCGAGCCGTCCTTCATCCCCTCGGTCTCGCGATTCGGCGAGGCGACCGAGCCGGCGTCGAGGTGGTCGCGGCCGATGACGATCGGCGCGGAGACTTTTTTCTCGGCGACGAGACGATTGAAGAGCAGTCCCGCCTTGTCGCGCTCTCCGTAGCCGAGCCAGCAGATGCGCGCGGGCAGACCCTGGAACTCCACGCGCTTCTGGGCCATGCGCACCCAGCGATGCAGCGCCGCGTCGTTCGGGAAGAGCTCGAGGATTGCCTCGTCGGTGACGAAGAGATCGTTGGGATCGCCCGAGAGCACGGCCCAGCGGAACGGTCCTTTGCCTTCGCAGAACAGCGGACGGATGAACAGCGGCACGAAGCCGCCGACGTCGAACGCGTTCGCGACGCCGGCCTTCCGGGCCTGCCCGCGGAGGTTGTTGCCGTAGTCGAACGTAATCGCACCACGATTTTGTAACTCGATCATGGCACGCATATGACTGGCCATTGTCATGTACGATAAGTCGATATACTTTTTCGCGTCGGATTTACGAAGCGATAAGGCCTCATCGAATGTCATGCCGGTTGGAACGTAGCCTTCCAGCTCGTCGTGCGCGGACGTCTGGTCGGTGAGCACGTCGGGAACGATGCCGCGGGCGAGGAGCGCCTCGAGCAGCTCGACGGCGTTCGCGACGACGCCGATCGAGACTGCCTCGCCCCTGTCGCGCGCCTCGAGCGCGCGCGCGATCGCGGCGTCGAGCGACGGCGCTTCTTCGTCGAGATAGCGCTTCTCGAGGCGGCGCTGGATGCGCGTCTGGTCGACTTCGGCGACGAGCGCGGTCGCATCGTTCATCGTCGCCGCGAGCGGCTGTGCGCCGCCCATTCCGCCGAGGCCGGCGGTGACGACGAGCTTCCCGCGGAGCGAGTCGCCGAAGTGTTTCTTCGCCACGGCGGCGAAGCATTCGTACGTTCCCTGGAGGATGCCCTGCGTGCCGATGTAGATCCACGAGCCGGCGGTCATCTGGCCGTACATCGTCAGGCCGAGGGCGTCGAGGCGGCGGAACTCGTCCCAGGTGCCCCACTTCGGAACGAGATTCGCGTTCGCGATGAGCACGCGCGGCGCGTTCTCGTGCGTGCGGAACACCCCCACCGGCTTGCCCGACTGCACGAGCAGCGTCTCGTCGTTCTTCAGGCGCTTCAGCGTCGCGACGATCGCGTCGTAGCACTCCCAGTTCCGCGCGGCCTTGCCGATGCCGCCGTACACGATGAGCTGCTCCGGTCGCTCCGCCACCTCGGGGTCGAGGTTGTTCATCAGCATCCGCAGCGCGGCTTCCTGCTGCCAGCCCTGGCAGCTCAGCTCCGTGCCCCGCGGAGCGCGAATGACGCGTGGCTCGCGAACGGTGGTGGTCATGAGAGGATTCTATGACGTTATGGCCGATCTGAAAGCCCGCGCCCGCGAGGTGAACGAGCGACTCGCGAAGCGACATCCCGACGCGAAGTGCGCGCTCGACTACACGAACGCGTTCGAGCTGCTGATCGCGACGATTCTCTCCGCGCAGTCGACCGACGCGCGCGTGAACATCGTGACGAAGTCGCTCTTTCGAAAGTATCCCGATCCGCGCGCGTTCGCGAACGCCAGCCAGGTGGAGATGGAGAAGGACGTGCGGCAGACGGGATTCTTCCGCAACAAGGCGAAGGCGGTGATCGCGTGCGCGCAGGCGGATCGTCGAGCGGCACGGCGGCGAAGTGCCGCGCACGATGGACGAGCTGACGGCGCTGCCGGGCGTCGGACGCAAGACCGCGAACGTCGTTCTCGGCAATGCGTTCGGGATCAGCGCCGGCGTCGTCGTCGATACGCATGTCGCGCGGGTGTCGGGGCGGTTGGGGCTCTCGAAGGAAGCGGATCCGGTGAAGATCGAAGCGGATCTGATGGCGCTTCTGCCGCGCGAGGAGTGGACCATCTTGGCGCACCGGCTGATTTTTCATGGGCGGCAGACTTGTATTGCGCGTAAGCCGTTGTGTGCGGAATGCGTGGTCGAGGATTTGTGTCCGAGCTCGGAGGAGGGCGGACATCCTGTCCGCCCGGGCGGACGGGACGTCCGCCCTCCTCTTACGGCGGGTCGATCGTCCCCTGCTTCGTCCAGGGGCCGCATCTCGCGATCCGCCACGCCGTCTTTGCCCCGCCCTTCGCGAAGCCGTGCTTCCGGATCGACTCGCGGCCGTAAGCCGAGCAGGAAGGCTTGAAGCGGCAGAAGACGCGGCCGCGCAGATGCGGCGAGACGTGCGCGCGATACTCATCGATGGCGAAGATCGCGGCGCGCGCGGCGAAGCCACGATGATTCGCGACCGACAGATCGTGTCCGATCACGATCGCGAGGAGCAGCGCGGCGATCAGGCCCGCTCGGCGGCTTTTGCCTCGTCCCACAGCTTGTCCATCTCCTCGAGCGTGAGCTGATCGAGATTCTGGCCGCGCGCGTGGACGCGCGACTCCATCGCCTCGAAGCGGCTCATGAACTTCCGATTCGTCGACTGCAGGGCTTCCTCCGCGTTCACGTTCACCTTGCGGGCGATGTTCGCGATGGTGAAGAGCAGATCGCCCAGCTCGTCCTCGATTTTCGCGGTCTCGCCCGACACGACCGCCTCGCGCAGCTCGACGATCTCCTCATCGAGCTTGTCGAACACGTCCGCGGTGCGCCGCCAGTCGAAGCCGACCCGCGCCGCTTTCTCCGTCAGCCGCGACGCTTTGAGCAGCGCGGGCAGCGATCGCGGCACGCCGGAGAGCACGCTCTTGTTCTCCGCCTTCCGCTCCGCGCTCTTGAGCTTCTCCCAGTTCACGAGCACCTGTTCCGCGTCGTCCGCGACGACGTCGGCGAAGACGTGCGGGTGACGGCGCACGAGCTTGTCGTGAATCGCGGTGATCGAGTCGTAGACGTCGAACGTTCCTTCGTCACGCGTGATCTCGGCGATGAAGACCGCTTCGAGCAGCAGGTCGCCCACTTCTTCGAGCAGCGCGGCGCGGTCGTCGCGATCGATCGCATCGACGACTTCGTACGCCTCCTCGATGACGTACGGCTTCAGATCCGGCAGGGTCTGCTTGCGGTCCCACGGACATCCGTTCGGGCCGCGCAGGGTCGTCATGAGTTGCACGAGATCGTCGAAGGTGCGTTTCGCCATGCGCTGCATTCTAGAAGGAGGGCGGACGTCCCGTCCGCCTTCAATTGGCGGACGAGACGTCCGCCCTCCTCTGTTAGCATGACTTCGGAAGCCCAATGGCCAATCAGGTTCTCAGCGTGGGCGCGGAGCGTGCCGCCGCGGAGCGTTATCGGTTCCTGTCCTCCATCCTCGAGGCGTTCACCGGCACGCTCGAGTTGCGCGAAGTGCTGCGGCGGATCGTCGCCATCACGCGCGAGGAATTCGGCGCCGATCGCGCGTGGCTGCTCCATCCGGTCAGCGAGCAGGCGGAGTACGCGCGCATCGCGTACATCGTCTCGAGTCCCGGTCATGAAGGCGACCTGCAGGACAAGAGTCCGATCCCGCTCGCGCCGGCGCAGGGCCTGATCCGCCGCGCGATGGTCGCGGCGCGCCCGATCATCGCCGTCGAAGGCGATCCTGACCTCGATGCCGGACTCGCGACGCGGTTTCAGGTGCGCTCGGCGATGATCCAGGTTCTCCGGCCGCGCCTGGAGGAGCCGTGGGCATTCGGGCTTCATCAGTGCGACACGCCGCGCCAGTGGACGGAAGACGAGATCTCGCTCTTCACCGAGATCGGGCGCTACGCGACGATCGCGCTGAACAACACGCTGCTGCACAACCGCGCCGTCCGCGAGATGGCGAAAGTGAACGCGATCCTCGACCAGATTCCGGAGTCGGCGGCGATCTACGACGCGACGGGACGCCTCGAGCGGATGAATGCCGCCGCGCAGCGCGAGCCGGCCGTGCTTTTCGCGCCGGACGCCGACGGTCACGCGCGTCCGCGCACGCACTATCTCGACGGCCGGGCGTTGTCGGCGGAGGAGTTGCCGTCGATGCGCGCGCTGCAGGGCGACACGGTCAAGTCGGACTACATCGTGCACGACGCGCGGAGCGCCGACGAGCGCGTGGTCAATCTGAAGGCGGCTCCGATCCGCGATCAGGACGGACGCATCATCGGCTCGGTCGTGCTCTCGCGCGACATCACCGAGGAGCGGGCGAATGCGGAGCGCGAAGCGTGGCGGCGAAGGCGCGCCGAATGTCTCGCGAACCTCGGCCTCGAGATGGTCGCGGCCCAGCCGACTTTCGAGAATCTCGACGAGACGGCCGCGCGCGTCGCCCACGCCGTCGCCGGCTCGGTGCGCATCTATCTCTACCACCCGGCTTCGGGCATGCTGGATCTCGTCGGCTTCGCCGCCGTCGACAAGAGCATCGACCAGCACCGTGGCTACTTCGAGACGAATCCGTATCGCCCCGCCGAAGGAATCACCGGCACGGTCTTCCACATCGGCCGGCCGCTGCTTTTCTTCGAGGTGCGCGGCGACGCGCTGCTGGACTACGCGCGCGACGCGGAAGAGCGCGCCGTCAATGCGGCCCTGCACGAAGAGAGTCTCGTGGCCTGTCCGATCGAGTCGTACGGCGAGCGCATCGGCGTCATCGTGATCTCGCAGTCCGATCCGCGGCGCAACTTCGACGCCGAGGATCTCGAGTTCGCGCAGTCGATCGCGGAACGAATCGGCGCGGCGAGCCACATTCATCGCCTCACGCGCATCGCCCAGGACGGCCACCGCGCCGCGGAAGAGCTCGCGCGGCGCGAGGTCGATGCGCGCGTGCGCTTCGAGGCTGTGCTCGAGTCGGCACCCATCGGCATCGCCGTCATCTCCGCCGACGAGCTGCGATTCGAGCTCGCCAACGCGCGCTTCCTCGATTTCGCGTCGCGATTCGGAAGGGTCAAGTTCGACACGAAAGTCGTCGATCTCCGCGTCGCCGAAGTGTTGCCCGGACTCGAGCGCATTCTCAAGTCGGTCGCCGAGACGGCCGAAACGCGCATCGACACGGAGCTCGAGGTCGGCGGTGCGTACGTGAACCGCATCATTTCCGCGGCGCGCGGGCGCTTCTCCGGCATCACCCAGAGCCTGACGATCCTCGTTCAGGACGTCAGCGATCAGGTGCGCGCGCGGCGCGAGATCGAGAACCTGGCCAGCATGATGGCCGAGCGCTCGGCGCGCCTCGACTCGATCCTCGGATCGATGACCGACGGACTCTGGGTGTACGACGCGCACGGTGCGGTCGTCGATGTGAACCAGGCCGCGCTGAACATGTTCGGGCTCGCGTCGCGCGCCGAGGCGATCGAGCATGGGTCGTTCGAGAAGCTCCATCTGCGCGACTCGGAGGGACATGTCGTTGCGCTGCAGGACATGCCGTACGCGCGTGCGCTCGCGGGAGAGACCGTTCCCGACTACCTCGCCATCGGACGGCACCTCCTCACGGGAGCCGATCGCGATCTCTCGATCGCCGCGGCGCCGATCGTCAGCGAAGGCGTCGTCGGAGCGGTGCTCGTCATCCGCGACATCACCGCGCTGCAGGAGCTCGATCGCAAGAAGGACGAGTTCCTCTCCGTCGCATCGCACGAGCTGCGCACGCCGCTGACGACGATCAAGGGATATACGCAGCTCCTCTCGCAGACCGTGAACGATCTCGCGCCGGTCGAGCGCTCGACGTACTTCGATGCGGTTCTCGGCGAGATCGAGCGGATGATGGGACTGATCTCCGAGCTGCTCGACGTGTCGCGCATCGAGACGAATCGCCTGCAGATCCATCAGCAGCCGATCCGATGGGTCGAGTTCATCGACGGCCGGGTCTCCGCGTTCCGCGTGCAGTATCCGGGACGCGTGATCGCGTTCGACGCGCAGACGCCTGAGACGATCGTCGTCGCCGATCCCGACCGCATGCGCCAGGTCGTCGACAACCTTCTGTCGAACGCGATCAAGTACTCGCCCGACGGCACCGACATCTTCGTGTGCATTGCGATCGACGACGGGCACGCGTTGACGTCGGTGATCGACCGCGGGATCGGCATCCCGAAGGACGAGATCCCGCGGCTCTTCGAGCGCTTCCACCGCGCGCGCAACGTCTCGAGCCGCTACTACGGCGGCCTCGGCCTCGGCCTCTACATCGCCCGCGCGATCATCGAAGCCCACAGCGGCGCGATTACCGTCGAGAGCGAGGAAGGCGCGGGCTCGACGTTCACCGTGCGGTTGACGTTGACGCGGTAATCGGGGGTTACCCGGCTTCCCGGTCGCCCGGTTGCCCGGCAACGCGTTGCTGGCTGCACGTCACCCGCAAACCGGGAAACCGGGTAACCGGGCAACCGAAACCGTCACTTCGAATAGAACGGCCGCTTGAACTTCGCGTAGAGGTCTTCCACGCGTCTCATCCAGAAGCCGCCGAGCGGCGTTCCCGTCACGGTGTAGCCGGGCGCCGGATAGGGCTGGCAATTCCCGCTCTCGGTCCACTGCGAGTTGAATACCGTCGCGCCGGGACTCACGCGGGCGGGCGGATAGTCGGTCGCCCACAGCCATGCGTTCGTCGCGGCACTCATCAGCGTCGATGGGTTCCCGACGGGAAGGACCATCGCGTATCTCTTCGTGAGCGGCGGAACCCAGAGCATCGCGAACATGCTGTTCCCGCTGCAGTCGGGCGTGGTGAAGATCGCGACGCTGCCGCCCGGCTCCTGCAAGCCTCGGATCGACTCGGGCGCGATGGCGAGGGCCACGTCGTCGCCGCCTTTGAGCTTGTAGCGGACGATGGCGCTCAGGGGATAGTTCGGAACGCGGTCGTCCCAGCGAATCACTTCGCCGATCTCCTTGCCGCCAGCGTCGTAAACGCGCGCGCAGCAATGCCGCGGCGGGCCCTGGCCGGGGTTGTTCTCGGGGCGTTGCGCGAATGACGCGACGGCGAGCAGCGAGAGAGCGACCACGATCGGGATCCGGCGCATGCGATTCCTCCTTCTTGTGCGACAAAGTCTACGCTGCTCTTCACATCGACTTCACATCCGCTGCCCTGCTCCTTTGCGCCGCGTCTCTGGACTCGCCGGCGGAGAAGACGAGATGAATTTGAAGAGATGGATCATTCCGGCGGTGCTGCTCTGCGTGAAGCCGGCCGGCGACATGAAGGCGTTCATCGACTGGGCGACGGGCGCGGATGGGCAGGGGATCGTGACGAAGGTGGGGTATTTTCCGGTGAAGTAGTGTGGAGTGCGGCGACGCAAGTCGCCGCTCTCCTATGCCGCGACGCGAGTCGCGGCAGCTTGTGCTGCCGCGTAGAAAGCGGCGACTGGCGTCGCCGCACTCCACACGGCTACGCCGTACGCCGCTGGCGCGCCGCTACGGCGAATCGCTCGTACACATGCGCGACATCCTGCGGCACCCACGCCGCCACCACCACCGCCTCATCGTTCGATTCCTGCTCGAACACCTCAGCCACCTCGTGCAGCTGCGCGATGAGGCGCGATTCGGAGTGCGGGATCTCGAGGTGCAGCAGTGACCCGCCTTCGCGCTCGCGCTCGCGGATCGTCTCCACGAGGCGGTCGATGTTCTCGCCGGTGAGTGCGGAGACGATGACCGAATTGCGGCGGCGGCGAACGTCGAAGTGCTCTTCGACCTGGTCGCTCTTGTTGTAGACCTCGACCATGCGCGCGGAGTCGACGCCGAGGTCGGCGAGGACGGCGTCACCGACCTCGCGTTGCTCTTCGAACTGCGGATGGCTCGCGTCGATCACGTGCAGCACGAGATCGGCGGCCACCGCCTCTTCCATCGTGGAACGGAACGACGCAACGAGGTGATGCGGCAGCTTGCGGATGAAGCCGACCGTGTCGATGACCACCGTCTCGCGCGGCATCTCGAACGCGATGCGCTGCGACTTCGCGTCGAGCGTGGCGAAGAGCTTGTCGGCCGCGACGGCGTCGCCGGTCGTGAGCCGGTTGAACAGCGTGGACTTGCCGGCATTCGTGTAGCCGACCAGCGCCACGGTGAACGCGCCGCCGCGCGCCTTGCGCTGCGTCTCGCGGTTCTTCTCGATCTTCTTCAGGTCGTCTTTCAGGCGCGCGATCCGCGAGCGAACGATGCGGCGGTCGAGCTCGAGCTGGGTCTCGCCGACGCCGCGCTTCGCGCCGCCGCCCGCGCCGCCGGCCTGCCGTTCGAGGTGCGACCACGCGCGCTTCAGGCGCGGCAGCAGGTACTCGAGTTGTGCGAGCTCCACCTGCGTGCGCGCCTCGCGCGTGCGGGCGCGGCCGGCGAAGATGTCGAGGATCAGCGCGCTGCGGTCGATGACTTTGATCCCGATGATCTTCTCGAGATTGCGCACCTGCGCGGGAGAGAGGTCGTCATCGAACACCACGAGCGTCGCACGGTGATGCCCGACCAGCTTTTTGATCTGCTCCGCCTTGCCGCTGCCGATGTACGTCGCCGCGTCGGGCGCGGGACGCTTGCCCATCACGCGCGCGACGACGGTGCCGCCCGCGGTCTCGATGAGCCTGGTCAATTCCTCGAGGTGTTCCTCGGCGACGGTTTTGGAGAGGTTCGGGAGGATGAGGCCTGCGGCGATCGTGTTTTCCATCGGGCGGGTGCGGGAGCAATGATACAGCCGGAGAGGTTCCGCACCGTTATCATGCGCGCCCATGTACGTCCTTTACGAGGTGCTGTTGTACCTCGTGCTGCTCCTGGCGCTCCCGTACTTTCTGCTGACCGGCGTGCTGCGGGGCAAATACCTGACGAACTTTCCGGCGCGGATGGGCTTCTATCGCAGCCCCGCGGACACGCATGACCTCTGGATTCACGCGGTCTCGGTGGGCGAGACGCTCGCCGCGCGGCCGGTGATCGCGGCCATCCTCCGCCTGCGGCCCGAGACGTCGATCGTCTTCACCACGACGACGATCACGGGACAGGCCCAGGCGCGGCGGATGTTCCCCGAGGCGACGGTGACGTATTTTCCGTTCGACTTCGCGTTCGCGGTGCGGCGCTTTCTCGATCAGCACCGCCCACGGGTGTTCGCGACGATGGAGACGGAGATCTGGCCGAACGCGACGCGTCTTTCCCGCGCGCGCGGCCTGCGCATGCTGCTCGCGAACGGGCGCATCTCGGACCGCTCCTATCCGCGCTATCGCGCCTTCCGCGGGATCGTGGGCGCGGTGCTCCGCAACTACGACCGCATCCTCGCGCGCGAGGAGACGGACCGCGCGCGCTTCGTCGCCATCGGCGCGCCGGCGGAGATCGTCGAAGTGAGCGGAAACGTGAAGTTCGACTACGAGCCCGACACCGCACCGCTCGAGATCGGACCCGTCCTCGAATCGATGATCGCCGGCCGCAAGGTTCTCGTTCTCGGATCGACGATGGAAGGCGAGGATGAGGCGCTCTTGCCGGAGATCGAACGCTTTCTCGCGGAGCAGAACGCGTTCGTGATCATTGCACCGCGCAAACCCGAGCGGTTCGAACAAGTTGCCGGCCTGCTCGCGACGTCGAGCATGCGCTTCGTTAGAAGAAGTGAGCTCCCCACGCCGGGCAGCCGGGCAGCCGGGCAACCGGGCAACCCCGACGTAATCCTCCTCGACACCCTCGGCGAGCTCGCGAAGATCTACCGTTACGCGACCGTCGCCTTCATCGGCGGCTCGCTCGGCGGGACGACGGGCGGCCACAATCCGATCGAGCCCGCGGCGGCGGGGGTGCCGGTGTGCTTCGGGCCGTCGATGTCGAACTTTCGCGAGATCGCGCAGGTGTTTCTGCGTGAGCAGGCGGCGGTGGAAGTGCGGGAAGCGTCCGAGGTGATCGACTTCGCGGAGCGGATGTTCGATGACGCCGAGCTGCAGCGCGCGTGGGGCGCGCGGGCGCGGGAGACGGTGCTGCAGAATCGGGGAGCCTCGGAACGGACGGCCCGCCGGATCGTCGAATTGCTGGCGTGATGTCATCCCGAGCGAGAGCGAGGGACCCGGGTGGGCGGGAGGCGCGATGATCGCGCCGCACACCCGCCCGGGTTCCTCGCTCTCGCTCGGAATGACATTACTCAAACCTCTGGAGCTGCTCTACCGCGGCCTCAATCGCGCGCGCCGCGCGCTGTACCGCCGCGGCGTGCTGAAGCGAAAGCGCCTCGCGCGTCCGGTGATCTCGGTCGGCAACATCTCCGTGGGCGGGGCGGGAAAGACGCCGGCCGTGATCGCGATCTGCCGCTTTCTCACAGAGCGCGGTCTGCGCGTTGTCGTGTTAACGCGTGGCTATAAAACAAACGATGAACCGGAGCTGATAAAGCGGCAGACTAAATGCGATGTATTGATTGGTAAAAATCGATACGATAATGCGAAGCACTATTTAAAGTCGCATTATGTCGACGCTTTTGTGCTCGACGACGGCTTCCAGCATCTCCAGCTCCACCGCGATCTCGACGTCGTGATCGACGCGCCGGCGCGCTTCCATCGCGAGGGCCACGCCGCGCTGCGCGATGCACACATCGTTATCCCGCGCCGGCTGCGCACGCTGGTGCCCGAGGAGTTGCGCGGACAGCGCGTCTTCGCTTTCGCGGGACTCGCGGACAACGAGCAGTTCTTCCGCGCGCTCGAAGGAGTGCATCTCACCGGCACGAAGAGCTTTCCCGATCATCACCCGTACACGAAGGCCGACCTCGAGGCGATCCAGCGCGCCGCGGGCGACGCGCGCATCGTGACGACGGAGAAAGACGCGGTAAAGATCGACGAGAAGGCGATCACCGCCATCCCCGCGGAGTTCGACATCGACGCGGACGTGCTCGAGAGGATCGCTGCCGCCGCGACCGCGCCGGAGCAGCGCAAGCGCAAACGCCGCAAGAATCCGCTGCTGCAGCGTCTCGAGTACGCGGTCTATCGCCTGGTCGTGCGCGCGGTGAAGCCGGCGTCCGAGGAAGCCGTCTACCGCTGGGGAACGCGCCTCGGCGCGCTCGCGGGCATCGTGCTTCGCCGCCGCACGCGGCTGGCCATGCGCAATCTGCGCGGCGCGTTTCCGCGGCGAAGCGACGAGGAGCTGCGCGAGATCCTCGCGAAGTGCTGGCGCCACTTCGGACGCGAGATGCTGCTGTACGTGCAGATGCAGAGTTTCTCGCTCGAGCAGATCGCGGAGCGCTGCCCGTTGGTCAATGTGCACCATCTCGAAGAGGCGATCGCGCGCGGCAAAGGGACGCTGCTCATGAGCGGGCACTGGGGCGGATGGGAGATCGGCGGCCTCGCGGTGATGGCGCTTCTCCGCAACGTGCGCAGCGTCGCGCGTCCGCTCGACAACGAGTTTCTCGAGCGCGATCTGCAGCGGCTGCGCGAGCGCACCGGCGCGGAGGTCATCGACCGCCGGCGGGCCGCGCGCTTCCTCATGAAAAGCCTCGCCGGAAACGGCGTCGTGGCGCTGCTTCCCGACCAGGCCGTGCAGCCGCGCGAAGGAGTCCTCGTCCCGTTCCTCGGCCGTCCCGCGTGGACCACTCCGGCGCCCGCGCGAATGGCGCTCAAGGGCGACTCTACAATTGTGTTCGGTTTTTGCATTCCCGACGGGCTCAGGCATCGTCTCGAATTCGAGGAGCCGATCCGTGTAGACGAGCTGGCAGAGGGCGAGAGAGACCCGGTGGTGCTGACGAAGCGAATCAACGACGTGATCGCGCGCCGCATCCACTCTCGTCCGGAGCTCTGGCTGTGGATGCACGATCGCTGGAAAGGGACGGGAGAAAGCGAAGTCATGCATGGCGTGTGAAACGGTCGTCATTGGTCTCAACTGGGTCGGAGACAACGTCCTGGCGATCCCCGCGTACAAGGCACTGCAGCACCGCTTCCGCAGCGAAGGCGGCATCGCCGTCGCCGCGCCGCGGAACGTCGCGGCGCTGCTCGAGGCCTCGGGGATCTTCCGGCAGGTGATCGGATGGAACGGCTCGACGCGCAACCGCATCGCGGCGCTGCGCGCGGGAGGCGGATTTCGCCGCGCGGTCATTCTCCCGAATTCGTTCCGCGCCGCGATGGTCGCGTTGGCGGCGGGCATCGGCGAGCGCTGGGGATATCCCACCGACCTCCGGCGCCTGCTGCTCACGCATCCCGTTGCGCCGCCCGAGGCGCGCGGGCATCAGCTCGACGACTACACGCCGCTGCTCGCGGCGCTGAATGCGCCGCGCGTGGTCGACGATATCCCGACGATCAAGCTTCCGCCGGCGATCCGCGAGCGCGGGCGGCGGCAGCTGATCGAGATCGGCCTGCACCTCGACCGGCCGATCATCGCCATTCACGCGGGCGGGCTGTACGGACGCGCGAAGCACTGGGGCGACGCGCGCTACGTGGAGATCATCAAGCGATTGCGGCTCGAGGGCTTCGACGTCGTGCTGCTCACGAGCCCCGGCGAGCGCGATCAGGCGCAGCGCATCGCGACGACGTGCAACGGCGTGCCGATTGCCGGCCATCAGGGCGACGTGCTCGAGCTCGCGGCGGCGATCTCGCAGTGCGCGGCGCTGATCACGAACGACAGCGGACCGCTGCATGTGGCGGCGGCGCTGGCGGTGCCGTCGGTCTCGATCTTCGGCCCGACCGATCCGGGACGCACGGTGATTCCGGGCGCGACGCACGTGGTCAGCCGCGCGCTGGAGTGCCAGCCGTGCTACCAGCGCGAGTGTCCGCTGCGCCACCACCGCTGCATGAGCGAGGTGTCGGTCGACGAAGTGTTCACCGCGGCGGTGGGACTTTTCGCGGAGGTCGAGCCGGAGGTACCGGCGCATCACCTCGAAGCGTGAGCGTGTAGCGCGGGCTTCCAGCCCGCCGTATCGCGGGCGTCCCGCGCCCGCTTCTCCGCGCCGGCTGGAAGCCGGCGCGACGGCGGGCAGGATGCCCGCGCTACATCACTTCGAGTGGTGACCGCACGCACGGCTCCGGGTTCGCAGTGGATCGACGCTGTGAGCCTGGAGGTGCGGGATGCTCGAGTTTCTGAAGAGACTGCGCACGTATCGCGGAGTACGGGTGATTACCTGCCCGGAAAATCGGAACGCGGCGGCCGTGCGCGTCGCATTGTGGGACTCGCGTCCCGACCTGCATCTCCGCTCCTGCACGCGCTGGCCGGAGAAGGCGGGCTGCGGACAGGAGTGCCTCGCGCAGATCGAGGCTTCGCCGCGCGAGTGCCTCGTGCAGTCGATCGTCGCGTCATGGTACGCAGGCAGGAGCTGCACGTTCTGCGCGAAACCGATCGGCGAGATCGTCTGGCATGAGCGTCCGCCCGCGGTGCGCTTCGCGGACGGCACGACGCGCGAGTGGAAGGAGATCGCGGCGGAAGAGCTGCCGGCGGTCTTCGCGAGCGCGCAGCCGGTCTGCTTCGTCTGCCACATCGTCGAGTCGTTCCGCCACGATCATCCCGAGATGGTGATCGAGCGGAAGCGGATCGCCGAAGCGCGTTCGACGCTGCGGCCGAGTACGACGGTGTACTGAGCGTTTGTCATCCCGAGCGTCAGCGAGGGACCTGTGTGGGCGGGTGGCTCGATGATCGCGCCCCCCAGCCGCCCAGGTCCCTCGCTATGCTCGGGATGACATTCGCGTCAGACCATCCCGTACGCGTCCGCCGGGACGAGGGCGAACTTGTCCGCGAGCCAGTTCACGCACTTCGTCGCGAGCGCGTCGCTGCCTTCGTGCACGATCTCGAGCCGCCGCTCGCAGCGCATCATCGCCAGCGCCTCGCGGTTCATCCGCAGGACGGGCATGTCGCGCACGAGGAGGAGCGTCGGCGTGCGCAGCTCGCGCAGCACATCGACCGCGAGGTCGGTGCGCCCGTCGATGGCCACGACCGCGCTTGCGAGCTGCGGCTGTTGCGCGGCGGCGATGATCGCGCCGGCCGCGGCGCAGCTCGACGCCGCGAGTGCGATCGGAATGCCGGCGACCTCGCGTTTCGTGCGGATCCACTGCGTGAGCAGGATGAAGCGGTCGGCGAGAACCTCGGCGTCGGAGCGCAGAGGCGTCATCAGTTCGCCGACGGTGAGCAGCGGGACGCGGATCGTGGCGACGCCGAGGGCGTACAGATCTCTGGCGATCGCTTCATCGCGATGGTCGTCGGGCAGCGCCGGCGCGGTGGCGAAAACGACTGCCGCGACAGGCCGGGGAGGGATCGTCAGTTGTGCGGCATCGATGTCCATGAGGTGGTTGTAAGGGTCATGTCCGTGCGAATCTGTGACCATCAGATACCCACGACTGTGACGAGCGCACCGAGCAGAATGATCAACGCGCCCGCCGCCGCGTCGCCGTAGCGGTCGATCCACGGCATCCGGATCTTCCGAACGCCCGCGTGCGCGAGCTGCACGAGCACGACGATCGCACTGATCGTCGCGATCTCGTACACCACCACGACCGCGCCGACGGCGTTCCAGCCGAGGGTCGATGCCGCGACGATCATCGGAATGAGCGCGACGCACGGGTCGAGACAGAACAGCACGAAGAGTCCCATCTCCGTCAGCGGCTTCCCGTGACTGTGATGATGAGCGCCGTGTCCGTGGTCGTGCGCGACGCCTTCGAGATGATCGACGTGATGCAGGAGCTTTCCGCGGGAGATCCGCCACAGCGCGAGGACGAGATAGACGAAGCCGAAGCCGATGAGCAAAAGCGGCGCACCCGATTGCAGCGTCGTTCCGAAGGCCTCGACGGCCTCGCGTCCGATGAGCACCGCGAGCACGCCGAAGAGCGCGGAAACGGTCACGTGTCCGAGGGCGCAGAGAAAGGCGAGACGCGAGGTGCGCAGCGGCGTCCAGTTGCGGGCGCGGGCGAGCGCGGCGAACGGAAGCCAGTGGTCGGGCGCGAGGGAGTGCAGCGCGCCGACGGTCGCGGCGGTGATCATCAATGCGAGGAGTGTCATGTGAACTGCGGCGCGCGCTTCTCGAAGAATGCGCTCAGCCCCTCCGCAACGTTTTTCCCGTTCGCGATGCGCGCGAGCTGGTCGAGCTCGCGATCGAGGTGGTAGTCGAGCCGGTCCATGCCGGAGGCCTGATTGATCAGATCCTTGGCGATGCCCAGCGCCTCCGTCGGCCCCTCGGACAGTTTCCGCGCCATCGCCATCACGTCGTCGTCGAAGGTCTCGATGGGCGAGACCGCGGTGATCAGTCCGTAGTCGAGCGCGCGATGCGCATCGAGCCGCGGATTCAGAAAGAGCAGTTCCATCGCGCGGCGGAGGCCGATCAGGCGCGGGAGCATGAACGTCGAGCTCTCCGCGCCGGTGAGGCCCGTCTTCGCATACGCCCACTCAAACCACGCGCGCTCGGACGCGACGACGAGATCGCACGACATCGCCAGACCGAACCCGCCCGCGGCGGCGACGCCGTCGACTGCCGCGATGAAGGGCTTCGGCGCGCGGCGGATCTCGGAGATCGTGGAGTGAATGTATTCGAGGATCTGCTGGAAGGTGTCGCCGTAACTCGCTTCCGCGGCCCAAATGTACTTCAGATCGGCGCCGCTGCAGAAGATGCCGTGCGCGCCGCGAAGCACAACCGCGCGCACGTTCGCATCGCGCGCGAACGCGAGTCCCGCCTTGCGGAGATCGCGCGCGGTGTCGACGTCGAGCGAGTTGAAGCGCTCCTTCCGGTCGATGGTGATGACCCCGACGGCGCCGTCGACGTGCGTGACGATGTGCGTCATGCGGCCGCCTCCGCATGAGGAGGGCGGACGTCTCGTCCGCCTACGTTGGGCGGACGGGACGTCCGCCCTCCATTGCTCAGCGCCGCGACGAGCATCTCGCCCCACGAGTCGCGCATCATCCATTCGCGCTGCGCGTAGGCGTACGCCCTCACGATGTCCATGTAGCCTGCCTTCGCGGCATCGTGAACGAATGGCGCGACCGGATAGGCGCGGCTCACGCTGATGATCGGTCCGCCGTCGAGCTTGTCCGTGACGACGTGAAGCGTCGAGCGCGTTTCCTTCTCGCCCGCGAGGATCGCGTCGCGCGTGGAGTGGAGGCCGGTGTAGCGGCGCTCGCCGTCGGGACGCGTGATGCGCAGATCGCTGTCGTGGATGTTGAGAATCGGATATTCGTAGAGCAGCGTGTCGGTGACGATGTACGTGTAGCCGAGGAGCAGGACGAGATCCGTGCCGGCGGCGCGGAGGAGGTCGCGCGTCCCGGCGTCGTACTCGCGGCGCGGCGAGAAGACGGGACGGGTGAGGTACGGAGTGCCGGGATGCGTGGCGATGACGCAGCCGATCTCGAAGGAGGGCGGACGTCCCGTCCGCCCCACGGCGGCGGACGAGACGTCCGCCCTCCCATGCGCGAGCAGCACATCGAGGCCGGGCGCGCGGCGCGAGCAGAGGACGCCGATGTTCAGCATATGCGCGGCAGCGGCTCGCCTTCCGGCTCCGCCAGCAGCCTCCGTCCGAATCCCGTGTCGAGAATGATTCCGCCCGGCCGCTCGGCGATGCAGGTGCCGGCGATCGCCGCATCGCGGCCGAGCGGATGCGCGCGCAGCAGGGCGACGAGGCGCTCCGCATCTTCCGCACGCACGCCGATCACCGCTTTTCCTTCGTTCGCCACGTGCAGCGGATCGATGCCGAGGATCTCGCCGGCGGCGCGAACGGCGTCGGTGACGGGCACGTTGCGCTCCTCGAGGATGATGCCAACGTTGCTCTTCTGCGCCATCTCGTGCAGCGCGGAGGACAGGCCGCCGCGCGTCGGGTCCTTCATCGCGGTGATCGCCTCCGGCATCGCCTCGAGGACCGTTGCGATGAGCGAGTGAATCGGAGCGACGTCGGAGACGAGATCGCCTTCGAGCTGCAGCCCGTGCCGCGCGGACATGACCGCGAGGCCGTGGTCGCCCATCGTGCCGGTGACGACGATGCGGTCGCCGGCGCGCAGTCCGTTGTCGCGCACCACGCGCTTCGCGAGCGCGACGCCGGTCGTGTTGATCACGATGCCGTCGATCTCGCCGCGGCCCATGACTTTCGTGTCGCCGGTGATGACGAGCGTGCCGGCCTCGATGCAGGTGTCGACGAGCGAGCGCTGGACCCTTTCGAGCTGGTCGAGCGGAAAGCCTTCCTCGAGGATCAGACCGCAGGTGATGCCGAGGAGGCGCGTCGCGCCCATCATCGCGAGATCGTTCACCGTGCCGCTGATCGAGATGCGGCCGATGTCGCCGCCGGGGAAGAAGATCGGGTGGATGACGTGCGAGTCGGTCGTGACGATGAGCCATTCGCTGCCGATCGGGATTGCGGCACCGTCGTCCATCGCCGCAAGGCCGACGCCATCGAAGGGCATGGCGGCGAACTCGCGGACGAAGAGTTTCTCGATGAGGGCGCGCATGGCGCGGCCGCCGCCGCCCTGTTTGAGGGTGACGCGGCCGTGGAGGGCAGGCAATCCTGCCTGCCCGGACAGGCGGGATCGCCTGTCCTCCACTGTTGTTTGTGCACTCATACCGCCACCTCGGAGAGATCAGGGACTCCACCGTACAGATGCCAGATCTTGCATGTGCCTTCGTTCGAGACCATGCAGGCGCCGACGGGGTTCTCGGGCGTGCACTCGCGGTTGAACAGCTTGCAGTCGACCGGGTTGCGGATGCCGGCCATGATGTCGCCGCAGATGCACTGATGCGCGAGGTGCGGCGGCGCGTAATCCCACAGCGACGTCACGTCGATCCTGAAGCGCTTGCGCGCGTCGACGTGCGCCCATTCATCGCGCAGGCGGAGATTGCCGTTCGGCACGTGCGCGATGCCGCGCCAGCGCCCGCCGATCGTTTTGAACACGCGCCAGAGCTGTTCCTGCGCGGGAAGGTTGCCTTCGCGCGTGACGCAGCGCGGGAAGGTGTTCACGACTCTCGCTTCCTTGTCGCGGATGAGCGTGACCAGCTCGACGAGTCCCGCGAGGATGTCGAGCGGCTCGAAGCCGGCGACGACGACGGGCACTTTATGGCGCTCGACGAACGGCTCGAACACCGCCCATCCCGTGATCGTCGCGGCGTGGCCGGCGGCGAGGAATCCTTCCACGCGCGACTCCGGCATCTCGCTCACGATCTCCATCACCGGCGGGATGTACTTGTGCGCCGAAAGCACGGAAAGGTTCTTCGGCGGATCGCTGGTGATGATCGCGGCCGTGGCGACGGCGGTGGTCTCGAATCCGGTCGCGAAGAAGACGACTTCCTCGTCCGTGCTCTTCGCGATGTCGACGACCTGCGAAGGGGAGTAGATGATGTCGATCTTCGCGCCGCTCGCCTGCGCGTCCGCGAGGGACTGCACGGTGCCGGGCACTCTGAGCATGTCGCCGTACGTGGCGATGCGCACGCCGTCGCGCGCAAGCACGACGCCTTCGTCGACCTCGGGGACGTCCGTGACGCAGACCGGGCATCCCGGTCCCATGATCACTTCGAGATTTTTGGGGAAGAGCGAGCGCAGACCGAATTTCGCGATCGCCTGCTCGTGCGAGCCGCAGACGTGCATGACCGCGACCTTGCGGCCAATCTCGTCGATCAGCCGCACAAGCGTCTCCGCGAGATGCCGCGCCATCGCGGGGTCGCGGAACTTGAGCTCACTCACGCGCTGCCTCGATCTCGCCGCGCACGTCCGCGGCCATGGCGTCGTCTTCCGCTTCGAGCATGAGCGTTTCATAAAGCGAGAGGGTCTCGGCGATCGTCTCGGGCGGGATGCGGCGGATGGCGAAGCCGACGTGGTTGAGGATGTAGTCGCCGGGTGCGACGAGCTCGTCGCAGATGTCGAGGCAGACCTGCCGGCGAATGCCCCAGAAATCGACAGTGGCCATGCTGCCTTCGATGGAGACGACGCGGCCAGGGACGCCTAGGCACATGTTGTTACCTCCCGCCCGGCTTCCCGGTTTCCCGGTTGCCCGGCTTCCCGGTGAAGGGCATCGGCGATCACGGCTTGGCCTAGCGCGATGCCACCGTCGCCTGGGGGAATGCTTCGAATGATGTACGCACGCGGAAGACGTTTGAGGACCGACTCCGCGAGCAGCGCGTTCTGGAAGCAGCCGCCGGTGAGGACGATCGGGAGGTTGCCGTGCGTGGCGGTTGCCGCGCGCACGACTTCGACGGTCGCCGCGGCGATCGTGTTGTGGAAGCGTGCGGAGATGGTCGGGAGCGAGACGCCGCGCAGGAGCTCGAGCACGGCGCTCTTGATCATCGGGCGCGGATCGATCTCCCATGGCGTGACGCCGTCGCGCACGACGACTTCGTAGCGGCCGTGCTCGAGCGGGTCGGCGACGTTGTTCCATGCCATCGCGATTTCGCCTTCGAAGCGCGCGACCGGCATGGCGAGTCCAATTGCGCCGAGGGCGTCGAAGTAGCGGCCGACGCCGCGGGCGCGGGGCGTGTTGACGTTGTTCGCGATCATGCGGCGGATCGATTCGATCGCCGGACGCTCGAGCATGCGGAAGAGCGGCAGCGCATGCAGCGGCGGAGTACCGTCGAAGGCGTCGTCGAGCAACGCGAGCGCAATGCGCCACACCTGGCGGATGGCCTGATCGCCGCCGGCGAGCGCGATGGGACGGAAGGTTGCGAAGCGCTCGAAGCCGGTGAAGCTCGCGATGAGGATCTCGCCGCCCCACGAGGTGCCGTCGGTGCCGTAGCCGGTGCCGTCGTACGCGACGCCGATCGCCGTGCCGTCGAGGCCGTGCTCGGCCATCGCGCTCACGACATGCGCGTGGTGGTGTTGGATGGCGATGGTGTGGAGGACAGGCAATCCTGCCTGTCCGGACAGGCGAGATCGCCTGTCCTCCGCCCAGTGAGTGCTGGCGTAATCCGGATGCAGATCGTGCGCGATGATTTTCGGGTCGACGCCCACGAACTTCTTCATCTGCTCGATGCTCTGTTCGAAAGCCACCTCCGTCTCGAGCGTTAAGAGATCGCCGACGTGCGGGCCGAGGAAGGCTTGCTTACCTGCGCCGATGCAGATCGCGTTCTTCAGATGTGCGCCGACGGCGAGGACCGGCTCGGCGAACGCGCGCTTCAACTCCACGCCGCGCGGGACGTAGCCGCGTGCGCGGCGCATGATCATCGGCGCGCCGGCGATCACGCGCGTGACCGAGTCATCGGCGCGCGTTTCGATATTTCGGTCGTGCATCAGGAAGAGATCGGCGATCTCCGACAGCGAGTCGAGCGCGTCGTCGTTGCTCGTGCACATCGGGTTGTCGGAGACGTTGCCCGAGGTCATCACCAGCGGGATGCCGCACTCGCGCAACAGGATGTGATGCAGCGGCGTGTACGGCAGAAAGAGTCCGACCAGCGGGCTTCCGGGCGCGATCTCGTCGGGAAGCGTGGAACGGCGGCGGCGCACGAGCACGATCGGACGCTCGACCGATGCGAGCAGCGCGCGCTCCGCGTTCGTCAGATCGGCGAGCTCCTCGGCCTGCGCGAGGTCGCGCACCATGATCGCGAGCGGCCTGGCCTCGCGGCGCTTCCGCTCGCGCAGGCGATTGATCGCGAGCGATGACATCGCGTCGCAGGCGAGATGAAATCCGCCGAGACCTTTCACGGCGACGATGAGATGGGCCTTCAGCGCGCGCGCGACGAAGCGGATCGGCGAGTGGGTCACGATCTCGCGGCCGTTCGGCCGCAACGCGGTGAGCTTCGGTCCGCACGCGGGACACGCGTTCGGCTGGGCGTGAAAGCGGCGGTCGAGCGGATCGTGGTACTCGCGCCGGCAGCCGGCGCACATGACGAACGATTCCATCGTCGTGTTGCCACGGTCGTAGGGAACGTCGCGCACGATCGTGTAGCGCGGGCCGCAGTGCGTGCAGTTGGTGAAGGGATAGAGATAACGCCGGTCGTTCGGATCGAAGATCTCGTCGAGGCATTCGGGACAGGTGGCGAGATCGGGCGGAATGGAGATGTTGCGCTCGCCCGCGCGCGCGCTGGCGACGATCGCGAAGCCGGTGACGGGCTCGTACGGAATCGACTGCCAGTCGATCTCGCGTACGCGCGCGGTGACGGGCATGCTCTTGCCGAGGTCGAGCGTGAAGTTCTCGATCGCCTCGGCGGTCCCGAACGCGTCGATGACCACGCCGCGCGAATCGTTGTGCACGCGTCCTGCGACGCCTTCACGCGTGGCGAGCTGATAGACCCACGGGCGAAATCCGACGCCCTGTACGACGCCGCGAATTTCGATGTGCCGGCCAACGAGAGGCATGCGCCAAAGGTAGGCGGCGCGGCGGTGCGCCGCTGCCACAGTGCGCACACGAGGTGGTGATTGTCATCACGCCTATAATCGAGGCGTGGCCGCGGCGGCACAGGACGAGAAGCTCTACAAGATCGGCGAAGTCTGCAAGCTCGCGGACGTGCAGCCCTACGTGCTGCGCTACTGGGAAACCGAGTTCCCGCAGCTCGCGCCGGGGAAAAGCGGAGGCGGCCAGCGGCTCTACACGCGCCAGGAGATCGACACGATCCTGCGCATCAAGGAGCTCCTCTATCGCGATGGCTTCACGATCGCGGGCGCGAAAAAGAAGCTCGAGACGGAGCTGAGCGGGCCGGTCGCGGAGACGGCCGCGGCAACAGACCTGACGAAGGCACTCGCCGACGTGCGGAAAGAACTGCGCGCGATTCTCGCGATGCTGGAGTAACGTAGCGGCCGGCTTTATTAATATTAATAGCCAGCCAATCGCCCACTGAAAGTCGGCGGACCGGCCGATTGAAAATCGGCGTTCCGGCCGGACAAGCGGCACGGCGTCGTCGCCGCGATGCGGGACCTACACGAGCGCGAGGTGACGGCGTCACGCCCACCGCCGATCGTGCGCAACGCGCCCGTCGTCACAGCGGACGCGGCGCCCGCATGACGGAACGCCGGCTTCCAGTCGGCCGGTCCGCCAATCTCCGATCGGCGGTTCCCCCTTCCGCCGGCTGGAAGCCGGCGATACGGCGGGCCGGAGGCCCGCGCTACACGTCGTGAGTAGCGCGGCCTTCCAGGCCGCCGTTCCGCGGACATCCTGTCCGCGCTTCGTCATCGCCGACTGAAAGTCGGCGGATGCGCCGGCTTCAGCCGGCCGAAGCCGCCCGGCTGAAGCCGGGCGCTACGTCACTTCATGAAGAGCGTGACGATCCTCTCCAGCCCCGTGCGATCCTCGTCGTCGAACGCATTGGGCAGAACCGAGTCGACGTCGAGCACGCCGATGAGCTGCTGGTCGCGATCGAACACGGGCACCACGATCTCGGATTTCGAATTCGGATCGCAGGCGATGTGTCCGGGGAACTGATTCACGTCCGGCACGATGATCGTCTCGCGTTTCTCCGCCGCCATGCCGCAGACGCCGCGGCCGAACTCGATCTGCAGACAGCCGACCGTGCCGATGTACGGCCCGATGACGAGCCTTTCGCGGCAGACGCGGTAGAAGCCGGTCCAGAAGAAGTAGTTGAAACGATGCACGAGGAGCGAGTTGATGGTCGCCATCAAAGCGATGTCATCGAGCGTCGCGCCGCCTTCTTCGCTCCAGATCGAGACGATCGCATCGTACGTCTTAGCGTACGCCGCGCGCTTTTCGGTAGATGTCATCGTATTGCCTCGCCGAGCGCTCCCATGAAAAGTCCTCATCCATGCCGTTCGTCTGCAGCGTCTTCCACGTGCCCGCGTCCTTGAAGTTCAGCATCGCCAGCCAGGTCGAGAGATAGAGCTCGAGCGGATGCGCGGCGATGAAGCCGAAGCCGTTCGCGCGCTCGAGGTTCGTGCCGTCGAACGGAATCACCGTGTCGGCGAGGCCGCCGGTGAGGCGCACGATCGGGATCGTGCCGTAGCGCAGCGCGTACATCTGATTGAGTCCGCCCGGCTCGTAGATCGACGGCACGAGGAGCATGTCCGCGCCGGCGTAGATGCGGTGTGCGAGCGCGGTGTCGAAACCGATCCAGACTTTGCAGCGGTCGGGATTCTGCTCCGCGAGCGTCAGCAGCGCGTTCTCGATGCGCGACTCGCCGCTGCCGAGGAGGACCACTTGCGCGCCGGCGTCGAGCATCTGCCTGAGCACGGGCGTGAGAAGCTGAAAGCCCTTCTGCTCGACGAGGCGCGAGACGGCGCCGATGATCGGCTTCTTCGCGGAGAACGGCAGCCCTGCCTCTTTCGCGAGCGCGCGTTTGTTGCGCGTTTTCTCGCGCAGCGTGAGCGCGTCGTAGTTCGCGCGGAGGTGCGTGTCCGTCGCGGGATCCCACTCGTCGGCGTCGATGCCGTTCAGGATTCCGGTGAGCTTGTACGACATCGCGCGCAGCACGCCGTCGAGTCCCGCGCCGAGCTGCGGGCCGCGGATCTCGTTCGCGTAGTTCGGCGAAACGGTCGTGACCTGATCGGCGAAGAGAATCGCGCCCTTCATCGGATTCAGAGTGCCGAAATGCTCGAGCGCATCGGGCGCCCAGTAGCGGTGATGCAGTCCCGTGAGCCTGAGCGCGTCCCATCCGGCGACGCCCTGGTAGTTGAGGTTGTGGATCGTGTACACCGAGCGCGTGTTCGCGAACTGCGGACTAACGCGTAATCCGGAGTCGAGATAGAGCGGCAGCAGCGCGGTGTGCCAGTCGTGGCAGTGCAGCAGGTCGACACGGAGGTCGAGCAGCTCGCAGGCGCGAACGATCGCGCGCTGAAAGAAGGTGTAGCGCAGCAGGTAGTCGTGCCAGCCGTCCGGCGCATCGGAGTAAATGTGATCGCGCTCGAAGAAGTAATCGTTCGCGACCATGACCAGGGGGATGTCCGTTCCCGGCAGGTTCACCCGCAGAAACGTCGCCTCGGCCACCCAGTTCGCCCACGGGATCACGATCGTCGGCATCAGCTGATGCACGTCCGCGCCGCTCTTCTCGAACCATTGCCGCGCCTGGCGATAGAAGGGCATGAAGACCACGACGTCATGTCCGAGTGCCTGAAGCGCTTTCGGCAGCGAGCCGCACACGTCGCCGAGCCCGCCCGTTTTGGCGATCGGGGACACCTCGGCAGTGGCGAAGACGACGCGCATGGCAGCTCTACGAAACGACGATCGAAGCGTATCCCACTACGTGCCCGTAGTCGCCGTTGATGTCGCCGCTCGTGGCGTGCTTGATCAGCCGCGCGTTCGTCGCGCCGAGCGCGTTCGCGGCGATGAGCATCGTCGTGGTGGGGATGAAGCCGCACATGGAAATGTCGTATTCGTCGACCACGCGCCAGAGCTCCCGCGGATTTCGAGCGAGCACCTGATCGATCGCCAGCTGGTCCTTTCGCAGCGTCGACGTCTGGTCCTCGTAGTGATTGAGGTCCGAGCTCGCGAGGATCGCCAGCGGCTCGCGCTCATCCTTCATCACGTCCGCGATGGCGCGGCCGATCTCGTCCGCGTAGTCGTACTTGTGCGCGCCGAGGCAGATGGGGACGAAGGTGAAGTCGCCGAGGAGGCGCTGGAGAAACGGGAGCTGCACTTCCAGCGAATGCTCACGCGCGTGCGCACGGGCGTCTTCGGAGAGGAGGCGCGTCTTCGCCATGAGCGCGTCCGCGAGCCGCGTCTCGATGGCGACTTCACCGAGCGGCGTGAGCCACGCCCCTTCGCGATTGATCGCGGCGAAATGTCCCGCGCCGGTGTGATTCGGACAGAGGATGATGAAGCGCTTCGGCAGGTCGGCGAGCGCGTAGAACGCCGCGGCGACGTGGCCGCTGTACATCAGTCCCGCATGCGGCACGACCGCGCCGATGAAGCGCTCCTTCGACGGCGGCGCCGGCGGATTCGCGGCGAAGCACTGATCGACCTGCGCGCGCAATCGCTCGGGCGTGCCTTCGTAGAACGTGCCGGCGACGGCGGGCGGGCGGATGGTCATACGGTTTTCGCAGTTACGATGAGGAGGGCGGACGTCTCGTCCGCCCCCCCCGTTTGGCGGACGGGACGTCCGCCCTTCATCATCGCGGAAAGCTCGGCGAATACAACACCGCGTTCAAAAAGATCGGCAGCGTCCCCCGCCAGAACAGGCGGAAGTGCGGATCGCCGGCGAACGTGATCACCTGCCCGCGCCCGAACGGCTCGCTCACGACGTAGACGCTCCCCTTGATCCGCTCGAGCGACTCCGGCCAGGCGATGCCGGAGATCAGCGGATCCTTCGCTTCGATGGTGAGGATGTTGTCGACCTTGTGCGAGACCGGCAGAAATGCGCTGGTCCCCTCGACGAGCACCGCGGGCGGGCGCGGGATGCCGAAGGTGAGATACGAGCGCTCGTTCATCGTCGTGCGGAACGCGGAGCCGGGAACGCGGAAGTCGTTGTAGCGCTCGTCGGCCGCCGCCTTTTCCTTGTCGTCGTCCTTCTTTTTCGGCGGCTCCCACTGCTTGAGCTTCGAGATCTCGACGTCCTTCTCGCGCAGGAACGCGTGCGCGCCTTTGACGGCGACGACCGTTCCGCCGTCATTGATCCAGGCTTTGAGCTTCTCGATGCCGCGCTTGCCGAGGCGATCGGTGTAGTTGCCGTCGGGAAAGACGAGCACTTCGTATTCGTCGAGATCGATGTTGCGCAGCGACTCCGCGTTGAGCGTCGAGTGTGGAATCGGCGTGTCGACGTCGAGCGTGTGCCAGAGCATGCCGAACGAAGTGGGGAAGCTTCCCGGTCCGCCGACCAGTCCGATCTTCGGATCTTTGATGTGGCGGATTTTCTGCGAGCCGAAGGCGATGCCGCCCATCCAGCCCGATTCGAGCGGCGTCGTCGCGACGCCCGTCGCGCGCACGATCGACTCGAGGGTCGCGTCGAGCGTCGCCGCATTGTTGCCTTTGAGAATGACGATCGTTCCCCGCGGAAACGTTCGCTCCCCCACCACGACCTCGGCGATGCTGACGCTGAAGTTGACGTCCTTCCCGAGCAGCGCGCCGGCAAAGCGGTAGAGACTCGGATCGAGTCCGTCGGCGAGATAGCCGTACGCCGCGCTGCGAAATGCGCTCGCGGCGGGTTTCTCGTACGCTTTGGTTCCCGCGAGAGGCGCGGTCGTGCTCCAGGCTTCGACGTTCATCGCCAGCGGCAGCGACCAGGTGGTGAGATCGTAGAACTCGTCCGGCTCGTCGGCTTCCGCGCGCTGGCGCTGCTCTTCGACGAAGCCCTTGCTGAACGAGGGCGCTTTTTCGAGCAGCGTATTCGCGAGTCCGCCGAGGGGCTGCTTCGTGGTGACGATCGCAGTGCCGGCAGGGAACGCGCGTGACCCGGTGACGTCGCGATCGACGCGCGTCGCGCGGATCGTTGCCGGAGCGGTGAGCATCTCCACGCGAATCCCCTGCCGCTGCAGCATCTCCACGAGCGGCGGGAAATTCGGCGAGCCGGGAACGATGAGGAAGGTGCTCTTGCCGCTGTCGATGTGTCCGCGCGCCGCGTCGTAGGTGTAGCGGAGCAGTTGCTCGCGATGTTGCGCGGCGGTGCGCACGGTGGTGATCGCGGTGAGGAAGTGGCGCTGCGCGCGGTCGGCGAGCGTGAGGATCGACTTGTCCTGCCGCTCGACCGCGACGCCGGCGCGCCCGCCGCCGGCCATCTCGTAGGTCATGCCGATCGCGCCGCGCAGCGAAGGCCACGAGTCGCCGTAGCCGGGATAGAAGACGTCGAAGCTCTCGGCGACGAAGAACGCCCAGCCTCGCTTCGAGAACTCCGCCGCGTTCGCGCGGCCAAAGGTGTCGAACCATTGGTCGACGCCTTTCGGCAGGTTCGCGTTCAGCGGCTTCGCCGACGGCGGGAAGAAGTAGCTCGACTGGTGCGACATCTCGTGGAAGTCGACGAAGACCTGCGGGTGCCACTGGCGGTAAGCGGCGACGCGCGCCTGCGTCTCGCGCTGCGAGGTCCAGGTCCAGTCGCGGTTCATGTCGAAGAGGTAGTGGTTGAAGCGTCCGCCCGGCCACGGCTCGAAGTGCTCCATCGAGTCGGGATTCGGATTCGCGTTCAACCCCGTCGCGCGGCGAAAGAAGTCGATGTACCGCTCGCGCCCGTCGGGATTCTCGAGCGGGTCGATGATCACGACGACGTCGTCGAGCAGCGGCGCTAGCGCGGGATCGCGCAGCAGCGCCGACGCCACCATCATCGACGCCTCGGCCGAGGACGATTCGTTCCCGTGCACGCCGAAGGCGAGCCAGACGATCGCGGGCGTCGTCTTCGCGATCTGCGCGGCGTCGCCCTCACCGTTCGCGATCATCGCGATGTTGCGGCGGATCTCCGCGAGCGCGGCGCGGTTCTTCGCCGACGTGATGGTGGCCAGAACGAGCGGGCGATGCTCGTACGTCTCGCCGATCTGTTCGATCGAGACCAGCGGCGACTTCGCCGCGAGCTCGCGAAAGTAGTCGAGAATGCGCTCGTACGGCGTGAAGCGCGCCCCGGTCGGATAGCCGAGAAACTCGTCCGGCGCCGGCTGGGCGATCGCCGTGAACGCAACGAACAGAAGAACAGCGCTGATGACGAGACGACGAATCATGCGGGGATTCTATCGATGTTAATGCAAGTGGTTTCGATCGCCGGCGCGCTGATGGTCCTCAGCGCCTTCGCCGCGCACCAGCTCAAACGCCTCGGCCACGAGACGTACGCCTATCAGTCACTCAATCTGGCGGGCGGCTTCCTCCTGCTGCTGGCCGCTCTGAGCGTGCGCCAGACGGGACTGATCATCATGGAGGGCGCGTGGACGGTGATCAGCGCGTGGGGGTTGTGGCGGGTGGGGCGGAGCGTAAGATCGACGCGATGAAAATCACAGCGAAGGGCCAGGTGACGATCCCGCGAGAACTCCGCGAGCGGCTCGGTCTTTTTCCCGAAACGGAAGTCGAATTTGTGTTGAAGGGGAACGCCGTGCAGATTGTGAAGGTGAAGGGAAGCAAGTCGCGCGGACAGCAGGTGGTGGACAAACTGCGCGGCAGCGCGAAGACGAAGATGACCACCGACGAGATCATAGCGCTGATGCGAGGCTGAGGTGGCGCGAACTCCTGAGGTTCGCCCGACTGGACATTCAACATTGAAAGCGTAGGTACCAAGGCTTGTCATCCCGAGCGTGAGCGAGGGACCCGGGGGTAGGGTGGCACAAGCCCGCGGGTCGCGCCGCCGCCCACCCGGGTCCCTCGCTCACGCTCGGGATGACAAGGCTGGCCACGCATGCTTTCAAGGTTGACGGTCCCCTACTCGTTGACCGCCACTTCGTCTTCGACGATCGCGTTCGACTTCGCGTGGATGCCGAGGCGTTTCATCATCTCGTTCAGCGTGGACGGCTTCACCTGCAGGAGCTCGGCGGCGCGTTTCTGGACTCCGTTTGCGATCTCGAGGGACTGCAGGATCATCGTTCGCTCGTAGGCGGAGACGGCGTCCTTGAGGGAGAGGCCTTCGGCGGGGACGACCATCGCGGGCTGGTCGCTGCGCATCGGGTAGCGGAGGTAGTCGGGGAGGAGCTCGGGGGTGATGCGGTCGCCGGTGCAGAGGACGACGGCGCGCTCGATGGTGTTCTCCAGCTCGCGCACGTTGCCGGGCCACGGGGAGTCCAGGAGGATGCGCATCGCGTCCGGCGTCACCTCGCGCACTTTGCGCTTGTTCTCCTCCGAGTATTTCTGCAGGAAGTGGTGGATGAGCAGCGGGATGTCTTCGCGCTTGCGGCGCAGGGGCGGGAGCTGGATGGTGATGACGTTCAGGCGATAGTAGAGATCCTCGCGGAAGCGGTTCTCCGCCATCAGCTTGTGCAGGTCGGCGTTCGTCGCGGCGATGATCCGGACGTCGACCTTCAGCGTCTCGACCGAGCCGAGGCGCATGAACTCTTTTTCCTGGATCACGCGGAGGAGCTTGGCCTGGGTCTCGAGATTGATGTTGCCGATCTCGTCGAGGAAGATCGATCCGCCGTCGGCGACTTCGAAGAGCCCGCGCTTGGTCGCGATCGCGCCGGTGAACGCGCCCTTCATGTGTCCGAAGAGCGACGACTCGAGAAGCTCCGGCGGCAGCGATCCGGAGTTCACGGTCACGAACGCATTGCGCGCGCGCGGGCTCGCGTGATGGATGGCCTTCGCGACGAGCTCCTTGCCGGTGCCCGATTCGCCGAAGATGAGGATGTTCGAGCGCGACGGAGCGGCGAGGCGGATGAGATCGAACACTTTTCGCATCGGCTCGCTCTTGCCGATGATGTTCGAGTACGCGTACTTCTCCGAAAGCTCGGCCTTGAGGCGTTCGTTCTCATACGAGAGGCGGCGCTGCTCGAGCGCCTTGTTCACCGTGAGAACGACTTCCTCGTTCTTGAACGGCTTGGGGATGTAGTGGAAGGCGCCCTGCTTCATCGCCTCGATCGCGCCGTCGATCGACGAGAAGGCGGTGATGACGATGACCGGGAGCGTGGGGTTCGCGATGCGGATGGCGCGCAGGGTGTCGATGCCGCTGATGCCGGGCAGCATGACGTCGAGCACGACCAGGTCGACTTCCCCGTCGCCGTCGAGCACGCTCAGCGCTTCTTCGCCGCTCGCCGCCGTGACGACGTCGAATCCCTCGCGCCGTAAGACGGCGTCGAGGACGTCCCGAAGGACTTCTTCATCGTCGACGATCAGGATTTTCATTGAAGCTGAACCGCGGGACCATTCTCTTTCGCGGTGAACGTTGCCTTCGGCAACGTAATCGAAAACTCGGCTCCTTCGCCGGGGGTGCTCTCGACGCTGATGTCGCCGTCGCTGGCGTGGATGATTCGGCGGCTGATCGCGAGTCCGAGGCCGGTGCCGCCCTGGCCGCGCTTCGTGGTCACGAGCGGATCGAAGATGCGGCCGATCATGTCGGGCGCGATGCCTTTTCCGTCGTCGCGAACGCGGATCGCGATGCGCGGCCCTTCGTCGGCGACGGTGATCCAGATGTTGCCGCCCTCGGCGACCGCATCGCGCGCGTTGATGAGCACGTTGGTCAGAACCTGCTGGAGATCGTGAACGTTCCCGCGCACTTCGAGTGGAGGACAGGCAATCGTGCCTGTCCGGACAGGCGGGATCGCCTGTCCTCCACACACGTGCACGTGGATGTGTTTCGCTTTCAGCAGATCTTCGTGGAGCGCGACCGTGGACGTGACGAGGTCGGAAACGCTCACCAGCTCGCGCGAGCGCGGACGGTTCGCGATGAGGTCGAGCAGGTTGTTGACGAGGTGCGACGCGCGGAACGTCTGCTGTTCCATTTTCTTGAGGACGCGATATTTCGGATCGTCCTGCGACGTGTCCGACAACAGCAGCTGCGCGTACGACGAGATGCCGGTCAGCGGGGTGTTGACTTCGTGCGCGACTCCCGCGGCGAGGAGGCCCAGCGACGCGAGACGCTCCTTGTCCTGCAGCTCGCGCTCGAGGCGCACGCGATCGGTGACGTCGCCGATGACGAGCACGCGCGCGCCGTCCGCGACGTCGACGCCGACCGGCGACGCGTCGAGCGGGCTCGAAGTCACCGTCACTTCCTTCTCCACGCCGTGCTTGTTGATGAAGTGCGTCGAGAGCGTGTGCGCGCGCGTCTGGCGCAGCTCGTCGTATGGCGGGAAGAGGTCGTGGATCGAGTCGTTGGAGTGATCGGTGCCGACGAGGTCCCAGAACGCGTGATTCGCCGTGAGCACGGTGCCGTCGCTGGCGACGACCGCGATCGCGGAGAGCGACGACTCGATGATGTTCTCGTTGTACTCCTTCAGCGCGCGGATCTCTTCGAGCTGGCGGCGCAGTTTTCCGTAGAGGCGCGAGTTCTCGATGGCCAGCGCGACCGGCGCGGTGAGCGAGCCGATGAGATGAAGGTCGTCGCGCGAGAGCGGCTCGTCGCCGCGGCGCGTGCCGACGAGGAGGAGTCCCTGCAGCTCGCCGCGATTGCGCAGCGGGAAGAGATAACGATAGCCCGCCGAGAGGAGTTGCCACGGCACTTCCGTGCGGTCCGGCAGCCGCGGCGCGGTGAGAATCACCGGCCCTTCCTTCGGAATCGGTCCGAAGTCTTCCTCGGCCGCGCGGCGCGGTACGCCCGATTCCGGCTCGTAGATCAGCAGCAGCGAGCCTTCACGCGTGAAGAGGTTCATCCGGTCGATGTGCAGCGTGGCGCGCAGGCGCTCGCGCATCATCGCGATCAGCTCGTGCACGTCGTTGAAGGTCGCCAGCTCCTGCGCGAAGTCCGACATCGTGCGGCGATGCCGGTAGCTCTCGCGGTAGAGGATCATCTCGATCACCGACTCGATCTTGCCTTTGACGGGAATCAGCACGCCCGCGATCAGCAGCCCCGAGGTGAAGGCGAGGAAGTTGCGCTCCATGGCCGAGCGCTCCTCGATCACGCGCGAGAGGATCAGGTTCACCGTCGAGAAGGCGATCATGCCGAACACGAAGGTGACCGAGTAGGCGAGGACCTCCTTGATCACCACCTCGACGTCCCACAGCTTGTACTTGAGGATCGAGACGGCGAAGGCGAGCGGAATCAGCGCGAGCGGGAGAATCGAGAGCGTGGTGTAGATCGGCTTGACCGATCCCGACACGAGCCACGGGATGATGTAGATCAGAAGGAACGGCAGGAAGCCGAGGGCCAGGCCGAGGTAGATCCACTTGATCTGCTTCTTCCCGACGGCGGCCGCCCGCTGATAGGTGAACGCGAGCGCGATCACGGCCAGCGTGAAGTAGAGGCCGAAGTCGACGAGCTCCCACTTCTGAATCAGCTCCAGCGCGCGGCGCGGCGCGGCGACGTTGACCGCGTTGTTGAAGACGAGGAGGTCGACACTCCAGAGCGCGAGCAGGACCGGCGGCACGTACATCCACGCGATCCAGCGCTTCTCGCGAATCAGCGGGCGCGGGAACAGGAGGAAGAAGTTGAGCGCGAGCGGCGGGAGGAAGATGTACGCCAGCTCCTCCGTCATCTGCAGGACTTTGTAGCTCCAGTCGATGTCGCCGGCGGGCGTGTAGACGTAGACGATGAACGAGAGCAGCGTGACGAAATAGAACAGCTTGCTCTCGTTCGTCTCTCCTCGGAAAAGCGTAAAGAGTCCGATCGCGAGGTAGAGGAATCCGATGAAGCTCAGAATCAGATACGCCTGATCGATCTTCAGCTCGGGCGCTCGATAGTTGATGGTGAGCGTCTGTCCGTTGCGCGCGATGAGCATCGGCACTTCTTCGCCGATGCGCCGCAGCGTTTTCTGCACGCCTTCGACTTCCGTGGTCGGCGTTCCGGCGATGAGCCAGATCGCGTCACCCGCGCGCAGTCCCGACGCTTCCGCGCCGCTGCCGGGATCGACGCTCTTGACGATGATCATCCCGTTCTGGCGGATGAAGGAGAAGTCGATGCGCTCGAAGGAGGAACGCTTGCGCTGGAAGGAAACGAACGCACCGAGGACCACCCCGACGGTGAGGGCGGCAATCAACGCGTTCGTAATGACCGATCTGCGCATGGCGTGAGGGAAGGACCGCTTTCAATGCGGGTGCCGCGGGTATCGGGCTGCTAACCCGTTGATCCATAACGTTGAACCGGGCAACGGATTTCCGAAGGGATTCGCCTTGGCTACGGTGCCTTGGATTTGTCAGTCAGAAAATTGGAGGGCGGACGTCTCGTCCGCCTCTCGTGCGGGGCGGACGAGGACGTCCGCCCTCCTCAGGTCATCGGAAACCTGCACGCATCGCGCAACAAACACACGTCGCAGTTCTCCCTGCGCCGCTTGCGGCTGCAGAGATCGAGGATGCCGAGGCGGCAGAGGGCGAAGTCGTAGCGAACGGGATCGGCGGCGTCGAAGCGGGCGAGCCGGTCGGTGATCGCGCGGGCGGCTTTCCAGTCGGCGGTCGCGCGGTCGTTGAGGCCGAGGAAGGTCGCGATGCGGTGGATGTGCGTGTCGAGCGGCATCACGAGCTTCGCAGGATCGACGAAGGTCCAGAGGCCGACGTCGGGCGGCGTGCGGCGCACCATCCAGCGGAGGAAGAGGTTCATGCGCTTGCAGGCGGAGCCGTCGTTGGGGGAAGTAAGGAGGGCGGACGTCCCGTCCGCCCCACGATGGCGGACGGGACGTCCGCCCGCCACTGACTCGACGAATCGTGCGAGCGAAGGTCCGATGTCGTCATCACTCGCGTCGTAGCACGTTTCGAACAGCGCGCCGAGCGAGCCGTGCTCGCGGATCGCGTTCGCGAGCGCGGCGAACAACGCGACGAGCTCGGGAGTCTTGTGGAAGCGATGCGCGAAGCTCGCGAAGCGGCGACTCGCTTCGCGACGATCGAACGATGCGAGATAGCGATACGGCGACGGCGTCATCTTCGCGAGCACCGCGCCGATGTTCGCGACGATGATGTCCGCGCGGCCGTACGCGAATGCGGCGGCGATCAGTCCAGCCACTTCCTGATCGAGCGGATCGCGGAAGCGCAGCACGAGCTGCAGCGGGTCGGGCTCGATCGTCGAGACGTCGAACGTCGTGACGAGCGTGTCGAGGCGTGCCTTCAGGAGCTCGGGCGAGACCGGCTTGCGCCGTCTCATCGATCCCAGCGGACGTTCTTGTAGCCCTTCGCTTTCACCGCGATGACGGCATATGGCGAGGTGAACGCCATCGTCACGATGTCATCCGGGCCGGGGCCTTTGATCTCGGCGTCGATGACGAGCGTGTCGTCTTCGACCTTCGCGCCGCGCGGCACGACGGACCAGCCGCCGGTATTTTTCTGTCCGGCGATGAGGAAGACGACCGACTCGCTCGCGAAATCGATCGCGGGCGCTTCGCTGCCGCCGCCGACGAGACTCGTCCAGAGGCGGCGATACGTGACGTCGTCCTGCGCGGCGTGCGCCGCGGTCGCGGTGGGCTTGCCGAACGCGTACGCGCCGGTGGTGATCGTGCGGATGTCCACGGGTCCGGCGGACATCGTCGCACAGGTGGTGGCCAGCAGGAGAAACGCAGCAGTTTTCACAACCTGAGGCAACACCCGTTTCGCGGGAACTCTTCCGCACATCCGGCGTCATACTCATGCCATGAAACGTCCGATTCTTCTGCTCGCTTTGCTGTGGTGTGCCGTTTCGGCGTTCGCCGCAGTCACCGGGACGCTGATGACCGACGACGGACAGCCGGTCGCCGGCGCGGCGGTGTCGATCCACGCGATCGAAACGAGTCAGGTGCGCGTCGCGCGTCTCGTGTCCGACTCGCCCGAGCGCGTTGCGCTCGCGAAGACGCAAAGCGACTCGAAAGGACGCTTCACGTTCGAGTCGCCGAAGGATCCGCTGGCGATCCTGCAGATCGTGGCGCGCGGCTACACGCCGCTGCTGCGGACGATCGAGCGCGATGAAGACGCGGGCGCGATCGTGCTGGCGAGAGCGGAGTGGAAGAGCGGCAGCGTGAAGGCGGGCGGCAAGCCGGTGGCCGGCGCGACGGTCGTCGTTTCGTTCGGCGCGGCGGCGCACGTGACGAAGACCGATGCGGAAGGGCGTTACGAAACGGCGGAGCCGAAGAACGCGCGCATTCTCGTGCTGCATCCCGAGCTCGCGATCGTCGAAGACGACACTCCGTTTCTTCCGAATCGCGTCGCGAATCTGAATCGCGTGCTGAGCGCGGGAACGAGCGTGGAAGGAAAGGTCGTCGGCGCCGACGGGCAGACCCCCGTCGCGAAGGCGACGATCTTCATCGATCGCTGGCCGGTGGCGGAGAGCGGTGAGGACGGGACGTTCAAGGTCGCGCACGCGCCGGCGAAGTGGAGCGCGTTGATGGCGCAGTCGGGAAGTTTTTTTGGCGCGCGGACGCGCGATGGGCGGGCTGAAGCCCGCCCCTACGTCATCAAGGTCGAGAAGGGGGCGACGGTCGGGGGGCGGATCACGGATGCGAAGACGAAGGTTCCGATCGCGGGTGCGTATGTGCGCGTGGGTGAGCGGCGTCCGTTCGGCTTCGACCGCTGGTCGGCGCTCACCGACGCGAAGGGCAACTTCACGCTGAGCGTGCCCGCGGGGGCGTACATGATCTTCCCGTCGCATCCCGCGTACGAAGGACGTGCGACCGACGTGAGCGTGACGGCCGGCCAGTCGGTAACGAAGGAGCTGACGTTCACGCAGCTCGCGCGCGTGAGCGGAGTGGTCGTCGACGAGGAGCGAAAGCCGGTTGCTGTCGCGACCGTGACGGTGCAGGAGAGTCGCGATCGCATGGAGATGGTGATGCGCGGCACCGGTCCGCGCGATTCGCGCGCGGTCTCGGGCCCGGACGGCCGCTTCAGCATGCGCGTGAGCGGCGACTCCGACTTCAAGCTGCGCGCGGCGAAGCGCGGCCTGCCGGCGGCGTCGAGCGAGTCGATCAAGGTCGCGTCGGGCGATCGCAAATCGGGCGTCGTCATTTCGATTCCGAGCGGGATCGCGGTGACGGGCAAGGTGACCGACCGCGACGGCAATCCGCTTTCGGGCGTCGCCGTCCTGGCGCGACCCGCGGAGACAGGCCGGCGCGGCATGCAGCGCTTCATGATCGGAGCGTTCGCGAATCCCGAGGACGAGTCGGTGCGCACCGCGAGCGACGGGACGTTCTCGCTGCGCGTGATCGAGGGAACGTATGACTTCCAGTTGCGCCGGGAAGGCTTCTCGTCGAAGAACGTGCGCGGCAAGAGCATCACGGCCGCGGGAACGAACACGATCGAGGCGTCGCTCGAGCCGAGCGTGGAGATCAGCGGACGCGTGACGCGCGGCAGCAGCGGCGTCGAAGGCATCTCCATCATGGGCTTTCTCGAAGGCGATCCGGCGAGCGCGGTCTCCGGGCCCGACGGCTCGTTCGTGCTCTCCGGCCTTTCGCCCGGTCCGGTGCGAGTCAATCTGCGCAAGGAAGACGAGATGGTCGGCGAGATGCGCACGATCACCGCGCCGGGACGCGACGTCGTCATCGAGTTGCCGGTCGGCACGCGCGTCAGCGGACGCGTGATCGACAGGAACACGCGCAAGCCGCTGACGTCGTTCCAGGTCGGCATGTCGCAGTCGCGCGGCGGCGGCGGCGGGATGGTGATGATGGCGCCGCCGCTGTTGCGCAGCGTCACCAGCGACGACGGCTCGTTCACGCTCGAGCATGTGCCCCCGGGCGCGATGAACCTGGTGGCCGAGGCGCCGGGATACTCGAGCGCGCGCGTGAACCTTCACGTCGAGGAAGGGAAGCCGGTCGACGATCTCGAAGTCGCGCTCGATACCGGCGTGAAGCTGGTGGGCAAGGTGACCGGTCCGGACGGCACCGCGCTCTCCGACGCGACAGTGCGCATTTCGCCGATGGGCGGCAACGTGATTCGCGGGACGGACAAGCGGACGGCGACGAACGCGAGCGGCGAGTACGAGCTCGACGCGCTCGAAGCAGGCGAGGAGACGATCGAGATCTCGCATGCGAAGTACCTGATGTCGCGGAAGACCGTGGAGCTGAAGGGACGCGAGACGCGTCTCGACGTGCAGCTCGAGGCGGGACATCGCGTGAGCGGTGTCGTCGTGACGGAGAGCGGAGCGCCGGTTGCCGAAGCCGAGGTTCAGGCGCGCGGCATGACTGGAGGAATGCCGCGCGCGGCGAAGACGGATGGGTCGGGCAGCTTCGAGCTCGACTCGCTCTCGCCGGCGCGGTACACGTTCGTCGCATCCAAAGCCGGATTCACCGACGGGACGGTGAAGGACGTCGACGCGGCGGCGGGAACGCCGGTGCGCATCGTGCTTTCGAGCGGCGGCACGATCTTCGGCTTCGTGCGCGGACTGACCGCGGAGGAGCTCGCGTCGGCGACGGTGCAGGCGTACGGCACCGGCGTGATGAGCGACGCGGCCGTCGATGCATCCGGCGCGTACCGGCTCGAAGGCGCGCCGGCGGGAACCGTGCGCGTGATGGCCGTCGTGCAGCCGCGCAATTTCACCGGACGCAAGACCTCGCCCGCGCAGACGGTGCAGGTTGCGGCCGGCGCGTCGCAGCAGGTCGATCTCGAGTTCCGCAGCGACACGGTCATCAGCGGCCGGGTGGTGCGGAACGGGCGGCCGGTGTCCGGCGCGCAGGTGTCGTTCTCGCCGAGGCCGGGCGGCGCACAGACGAATGCGAGCGCGTTGACCGACGAAAGCGGCTCGTACAGCGCGAGCGGACTCGAGGACGGGCAGTACAACGTCTACGTCACCGACATGCAGCGCTTCTCGACGTACACGACGACGTACGAGGTGCGCGGCGCGTCGACGTTCGACATCGAATACACGGCGACGAGTGTGCGCGGCCGCGTCACGGATTCATCGACCGGCGATCCGCTCGAGAACGCGACGGTGCTGATGCGCGCCGGCAGCGCGCAGGGGCCGCGCGGCGAGCAGGCCATCCGCACCGACGCCGCGGGAATGTTCACGTTCGATGTCGTGCCGCCCGGTGCGTACGTCGTGACCGCAAACAAGGAAGGATTCGGCAACGACGCGCAGAACGTGACGGTCGGCGATCGCCCGCTCGAGAATCTCGAGCTGCGGATCGCACGCGGCGAGGCGCTCACGCTGAAGGTCATCGACGCGCGCGACGGCCGGCAGATCGGGGCGTACGTGAGCGCGTTCGATGCGCAGGGCCGCGTGGCGCACGAGAGCCGCGGGATCTTCGGCGGCGGAGACACGGAAGTACGGATGTACCTCGCGCCGGGGATGTATCACGTGACGGTTGCCGCGCCCGGCTATGGAACGCGTCACCTGAACGTGCGCGCGCCGTCGAGCGAGACCGTGATCCTGTCGCGCGGCGCGACGATCCTGCTGCGCTCGAAGCACTCCACGCGCGAGCGCGTGCGGCTCCTCGACGCGAGCGGCGTGGTCTATCCGCGCCAGAGCTACCGCCCGCCGTTCATCACGATGAATCCGAGTCCCGGCACGACGCCGGTCGACGACGTCGCCGCCGGCAGCTACACGCTGCAGCGACTCGGCCCGAACGACGCCGTGGTCGAGTCGAAGCAGATCATGGTCGGGGAAGGGCAGACGGTGGACGTGGAGATGTAGGAGGGCGGACGTCTCGTCCGCCACGGGGGGGGGCGGACGGGACGTCCGCCCTCCTATTCTTCGTCGTGTTCTTCGACCGGATCCGGAATCTCGGCCACGGCTTCGAGCGGCACGCGGTCGCGCTCGATGTGCGGCGGGGCGCCGCTGGCCATCATCAGATTCTTGCGGTACTTCTCCAGCCGCTTGAACAGATGATGGAGGTCGTAGGTGAGGCGCAGGACCGTGCGGCGGAGCTTGTACTTCACGCGGCGGAAGGCGTCGAGGTCGTCGCCGCGCAGGGTGGCGAAGAACGACTGGATCTCGGCGATGCGCTTGCGCACTTTCTCGAGGTCCTTGTCCTGGATGTTGAGAAAGAGCTCTTCGCCGTCGACGAGCAGCGGCTCGACGCCGCTCATCTGATCGTCGTACCACTTCCAGAGCTGGATCAGATCGATGCGGCGGCCCTTCGAGAGAAACCGCGTCTCCAGCAGGTCCTGCCGGAAGTAGCCGAGGAGCTTGCGGTCGTCGGTCTTGTTGAAGTCTTCGTCGGTGAGGTTGCGGAGGTTCCAGACGCCGAAACGAATGATGTCGTTGCGCGTCGAGCGCATTTGCCGGATCACTTCCTCGAGGATCCTGAACGGGAGCTGCGCCAGCGTCTGCGCTTCCGGCAGCGCCTGCCGTGGCAAGGGTTCGGACATAGTGGCGGCGAAGAATATCACTGGCGGCCCGGGATGTAGGTCGCGTCGCCCGTTGCGTTGTCGATCATTGACGCGTAGGCGTATCCGGCATTGCCGCGCCACCGCACGACGGCGTGTCCGTTCGTCACCGGCACGCGCACCGCAACCTGCGCAAAGCCGTGATCGCCGAGCAGCACGTCGTGCTGGATGCTGCGTCCGGCGCTGTCGTACACGGTCACATCGGCGTACACGGGTCTGTCGTCGACGATACCGATGTTCGTACGGTACGCGGGTGAGCTCTCGATAAAGACGAGGTGCTGGTCGGCGACGTTGCCGCCCACGACGAATGGTACGAACTGCGATGTGTTGCCGGAGACGATCCTCGTGCCGTGAAAGGTGCCGGTGAAAAGGCTCGTGCGGAGCACGCCGAACGCGGGCGTTCGCGCAACGAGTGCCTCGAGGATGCCGGTGACCGCCGTCGGAACAATCATCGTCGTTCTCGTCGCCTCGCCGGTTACCGCGTCGACGAAGTCGAGCTTCTCAACGCCGTTCGGCTCCGCTGCCGCGATCCAGAAGTCGCTGCGCCACCGCGCGCCGCTCACGCCCGTCGCGTCGACGGCTGGTGCCATGCCCGGGACGCAGCAGATGCGGCCGGTGCTCTCCGCCTCGAGGAACATCGCGTCGCGATTTGTGTTGTCGACCTGTGAAAGGTATGCGCTGACGGATCCCTCGCCGGCTACGACTTCGATCAGCAGCGGCTCCGACGAGACGGGAAACTGTACGTGGCTGTACGGCGCGACAACGGCCGAGTAGGGACCGGCGCGGACCACTACCTCGTGACCGGCGACTTCCGTGAGGCCGAGGTTGTAGCGCTGCCCCTCCTCGGCGAATCCGCCGACGATCAGACCGTCGCCGCCGCGCCGGGTCGCGGCGGTGCTCGGCGGCACCTGCTGCCCGACCGTGCCGCCGCCGCGCCGCGTATACGTGCGGCTCATGACGACTACACGCCCGAGGATTTCGAGCGAGCCGCTGCCGGTGGTGTTGAAGAGCGACGCGAGGACGTCGTCGTAGCCCGCGGTCTGCCCCCCTTCGAGCGTGAGGTTCACGGCGGAGAACGTCGTCCGCCCATCGGCCCCGCTCGGTGTGAAGATCAGCGTCGCAATCGTGCGCTGCGAAAGCGGGTTGGTGATCCGCAGATCGCTCGCGAAGAACGTGTCGTACGCGCCGTGTCGCCGCGCGACCACGGGAATCGTCTGCCTGTCCGAGGCCCGCGGGCGCTCCGTGAGCGGCGCGTCGCCGGCGAACTGGAACGCGAGGCCCCACGAGAGCAGCGTGCCGAGGTCGCGCCGGCGCTGGTCGCTGACTCGCAGCTGCCACACGCCGTTCGCGCCGCGGCCGTGCAGCACGCTGAGCGGCTGCACCGGATTCGCGTCGACGCCGAACGTCACGCGCACGTCGCGCGTGCGCTCGAACGACACCTGCTGCAGCAACACCTTCGTGCCGTCGGGCGCGACGAGCTCGATGCGCAGATCGCCCCGCGACGGATGGGCGATGTCGACGCGCACGAACACGTTCTCGATCGTGCGCGTGTCGCCGATCGTGAGCGTCGAGACGATGCCCGCCGGATCCGCGTCGGGAATCGCGATCGCGCCGGCGACGCTCTGGAAGTGCGTCCATTCGCCGCGCGGCGCGATCGAGCATGTCTCCGCGGTAACGATGCCGCGGCTCGTCATCGCGGCGCAGATCGCGCTCGCGTGCGCGCCGCCGTAAATCAGACGATCGGCTTCGATGAGGCGCCGCGCCATGATCGCGTACGACGGCAGCGGCGGCGCGCCGAAAGTCGACTCGATGAGAATCGTGTCGGTGACGTCGCGTCCGAGCGCATGGAAGATCTCGCGCATCGCCGACGACCAGATCGTGCCGTTGCGATGCTCGGCGCCCGCGCTCTCGCTGTTCTCGTAGTCCGCCATCGTGCGCGTGCTGTCGAGGCGGCGGAGGCAGTCGCTGTCCGGCCGGTAGGCGCACAACTCCGACGGCGCGTCGGTCCAGCAGCGGGCGTCCCAGTCGGCGAAGCAATACGGATCGCGCCCCGACGCGGCGCGCTGCGCGTAGTGTGCGGAGAAGGCGAGGTAGTCGCAGAAGCCTTCGCTGAACGCGCGCGCCTGGCTGTTGAACGTGCCGCTGAACGTGCCGGGCGCGATCCACTCGAGCAGCGCGTGACCGTACTCGTGCACGACGAGATCGGCGTCTTCCGCATCGTCCGTTCCGCCGGTGCCGAAGTAGAGCGAGCCGATGCCGTTGGCCGTCGGCGAAGGGAGGAAGAGCGAGTTATCGAGATTGCCCGCGTGCGCGTCGGTCTCGACCGCGTACGGGGCGATCGCGCGCGAGCCGGTGTAGCCGAGGGATTGCAGATGGCGCTGCGTGCGATCTACGTGAAAGTACGCGTTCACGTCTTCGAAGCCGTCGTCGTTGCGGTTGAAGAACAGCGACGCGGATGCATCAGGCGGCGCGATCGCCGGCGCCTGCCGGTCGACCAGCGCGATGTGCGGACCGCGCAGCGGGCCGCTGTCCGCGACGTTGTCGAGCTCCACGAGTTTGTATGCGGAGCCGGGGACGGCGCTGGCGGCGTCGTTGTTGTCCTGCAGCGTTGTGTCGTTGAGGGCGGCGACGGGATTGGGGTCGAAGACGCGCGCCGGCTTCGCGTTGAAGAAGAGGGGCACGCGGCGGATGAGCGTGCCGGTTTCGAGATCGCGATCCTCGGCGAAGGGAAGGCTGTTTTCGTGCGTGATTTCGCGGATTGCGAGACGACCCCGGATGCGCAACAAGTGGAGGACAGGCAATCCTGCCTGTCCCTGTGTTTTCCAGGACAGGCAGGATTGCCTGTCCTCCACATACTCATCACTCGGAATCCCATCCACATACTCGCGATACCTGCAATGCATCCCCGTCAGCGATTCGCGCACGAGCTCCAGGCGAAGTTCGGCGGTTGCGGGGACGGCGGCGAGCGTGAGGGCCGCGATCAGGAGAGGGCGCATGAAATTGAATTACGAATGTGCGACGGCTTGCGCTGGGGGCTGCGACATGTGCGTCATCTGTTCGGCGACGGGAAGCGCGAAGTAGAACGTCGTGCCTTGTCCTTCCTTGCTCTCCACCCAGATCGAGCCGCTGTGGCGCTCGATGATCTGCTTGGCGATGTAGAGGCCGAGGCCGAGGCCGCCGTAGTTCGTCGACGAGACCTGGCGTCCGCGGTGGAACCGTTCGAAGACCTGGCCGAGCTCGTCGGCCGGAATGCCGATGCCGCGATCGCACACCGCGGTGAGCAGCGAATCGCCGCGGTCTTCGACGGAGACCGTCACGTCGCTGCCGTCGGGCGAATACTTCACCGCGTTCTCGAGCAGATTGCCGAGAACCTGTTCGAGGCGGTCGCGGTCGCCGGTGACGACCCTTCCGTCCGACGGCACGCTGACGTGGAAGCGCCGGTCGCTGACCGCGGTGTGATGGTGATGCACGACTTCGCGCACGAAGTGCGCCCACGGAATGTGATCGCGGCGCATCTCCAGACGCCCGGTCTCGATGCGTGACACGTCGAGCAGCTCGAGGATGAGCCGCGACATGCGATCGATCTGGTCGAGCGCGATGTCGAGATACTCCTCCGACGTCCCGAGGTCGCCTTCGCGAATGAGCATCTTCGCGAGCTGGGTGTAGCCCTTGATCGACGTGACGGGCGTGCGCAGCTCGTGCGAGGCGATGGAGAGGAACTCGTCCTTCAGGCGCGAGAGGTCTTCCACCTTGCGCCGCGCTTCGACCTGTTCGGTGTAGAGCTTCGCGTTCTCGATGGCGAGCGCGGCGCGCTCGGTGAGAAGCTCGGCGAGCGGCAGTTTGTCGTCGGTCATCGCGCGCTCGGGATCATTCGCGGCGATCACGATCGCGCCGATCATCTCGCGGCGCGTGCGCAGCGGCAGGACGAGCAGCGAGGCCATCTTCATCGGCGCGCTGTGATACATCCCGCCGGCGCTCGGCGCGGCGATCGCCGGTCCGACGTTGGTCGTGAGCGAGGGATATCCGGTCGAGACGACCTGCCCGATCAGACCGTCGCCGACGGCCAGCGGCTGGCGATAGATGTAGGACCAGGCCAGTCCGAGGGAGGCGATGTCGCGGTGATAGATCGCGGCAACGCGGAGATCTTTCGCGTCGGGGCTGTTGCGGAGAATGACCGCGGACCAGTCGCCGAGAATCTCCGCGACGCGCTCGGCGATGGCCTGCGTGACCCAGGTCGGATCGATGTTGCTGGAGAAGAACGCGCCGGCGTCGGCGAGGATCTGCGCGCGCTCGCCCTGCAGCTGCATCTGCTCTTCGAGCGCGCGGCGCTCGGTGATGTCGCGGAATATCACGATGACGCCGCTGATGCGATTGTCTTCGTGCAGCGGCGTGGCGCTCATGGAAACGGCCACGCGTCCCTGGTCGCGCGCGATGATGACCGTGACGTCCTGCACGGTGCGCCCGGTGGAGAGCGCCTGCGCCGCGGGAAGCTCGCCGGGATCGAGCAGGCGTCCCTGTGCATCGCGCAACCGGTACACCTCGGAGTGGCGATAGATCGGCACGTCGATGTCGGACTTGCCGAGGAGCTTTTGTCCGGCCGGATTGACGAAGACCGTGCGCCCCTCGCCGTCGACGAGCATCACGCCGTCGGACATCCCGCCGATGATCGCCTCGGTGCGCCGGCCCTGGCGGCTGATCGTCTCGCGCAGCAACTGCTCCACGCGCCACGTCGCGATCGCCGACGCGGCGATGATGCCGATGCCGAAGAAGACGATGGCCATCATCACCCACTGGCGCGTGCTGGCGATGCGATCGACTCCCGCGACCTGTTCGGCGCGAACGCGTTCGGTGATGAGGCCCGCGTAGTCGGGCGCGTCGCGTCGCAGATTCGCGATGGCCGTCATCTGGTTGGTCGCATCGCGCTCGTTCGCGAATAGCTCGAGCTGGCGGTCGAGCCGCCGTTTGATTTCCAGGAAGTGTTGATTGAACTCGTTCAGAAGCTGCCGGTCGCGCGGATCGATGACGTTGTCGAACGCGAGATTCTTCGCCTTGTCGAACTCACGCGCGGCATCCGCATACTGCTGCTCGAAGGCGGTCTGACGACTGATCTGATAGCCGCGCGCGGCCGAGACCATCGTCGCCAGCGACGCGTCCATCGTGCGTACGGCGTCGACGAGCGGCCGCGATTGCTGCACGATCGCGTATTCCACGCGCTGCTCCATCCGCAGCACGGCGATGGTGAGCGCCACGCCGGCGGCAACGAGGAGGGTCAGCCCTGCGAAGCTTCCCCAGAGCATCCGTCTGATTGAGGAGGACATTGCTTCTGCCAGACGGGCTCCGTTTGCAAGATCAGCGCCGACTTCGATGTAAAAAGCTAATAAGAAAAGACTTACACGCTGCCCTTCGTGGAACGAGCCCTGCAAACGCCCGCAAGCGGAGGACCAATTGTGGCATTACGAGGAGTCTCATGCCTGATCCGGAGTGATCGGGAAATGTATGGATCAGCAATCGCGCGGCTGCTTCGCGCAAGGCGCCGACGAGGAGGGCGGACGTCCCGTCCGCCACTCGGAAGGCGGACGGGACGTCCGCCTTCCAGGCTACGCCGGCGAAGAAGAAGGCGACGTCTGCTGCGAAGAAGAAACCCCGACGTCCTGCAGCGCCATCTCCAGAAGCTTCCGCTCGGAGTCGAAGCTCGCCCGCCGCAGCGCCGCGCCGAGCTCGACCCACTCCACGTCGTCGACCTCGCTGAGCTGCGGCTGCAGCTCGCCCGCGACGTACTCCATCAGATAGAAGTCGACGCGTTTCTGGATGAGCGTGTCGCCGGCGCGGAAGAAGTATTCGATGGTGTCGAGCGGCTTGACGATGCGCGCTTCGATGCCGGTTTCCTCCAGCACCTCGCGCAGCGCGGCATCCTCGGAAGTCTCGTCCGCGCCGACGGCGCCCTTGGGCAGACCCCATCGCGTTTTTCCGCGCGTGGCGATCAGCGCGACGTGCGGAGTCCCGTTGCGCACCGCGATGACGGCGCCGCCCGACGAATGCTCGTTGCGCGTTTTCGGTCTCGGAGGGGCCATCGCTGGGAACATTCTAAGGGATCGCGGCGCGCAGCACGGCAGTGATCGCTTTGCCGAAACGCGAGGCTGGTTGTTTTGCGGCAAAAGGCGTACATTCTCGATGCAGACGCGCACATTCGAATCGCACGAGGAGGTAGGTGCATGAGCATGACCGAGCTGGCGACCATTGCAGGGCTCATCGTGTTGGTGGTCATGGTGGTGGTCTTCCTCAGGCTCCGTCGGAAGGACCTTGTCACGGAGTTCATGCAGAAGCGAAAGGCGACATCGAAACTCGTCAGCCGCGCCGACTACGTCGAGGGGATGGAGAGGATTCCGGTCGCGATCTCGCTCAGCGATGACACGTTCTATTACGAGAATCCCGATCTCGAAGCGTCGTTCGAGCTGGGCCGCATCGATGAGGTCGAGTACGGCGATGAGCTGGCGACGGGAAGAACGCTCGACGAGCCCTGGCGCGTGATGCGCCTCCGCTGTCACGGCGCGGCGTTCGAGTTCGTGATGGACAAGAACGACTGCGCGAAGTGGATGGAAGTGATTCCGCCGCGCGGCATGGGCGAACGTTCGACGGCCCGCGCCGTCTGAGCGCCGCCGTTCGGAATGGCTCGCCGGAGAGGCCTGTTGCGCCGAACCGGCCGCTCGTGTTTGTCGGGGTGTGGCGCAGCCTGGTAGCGCACCTGCTTTGGGAGCAGGGGGTCGGAGGTTCGAATCCTCTCGCCCCGACCATGAACGCGGCCTTGCGGCCGCGGAATTGAAAATGAAAAATTGAAAATTGAAAACGGAGCCGGCGGATCGTCGGTCTCGCGCCTGTTTTTCAATTTTCAATTTTTCATTTTCAATTTAGCGCCGCGCAGCGGCGCGCTCGGTCCCCGTAGCTCAGTCGGATAGAGCAACAGCCTTCTAAGCTGTGGGTCGCAGGTTCGAATCCTGCCGGGGACGCCACCGGGCACGGCCCGGAGCGCTGGTTGGCCCAGCCTCCTTGAACAGTTCGCGTCCCATCGGCCAAAATCCCCTCTCCCTGTCACACGACAACGGTGGCGGCTGTCACAGCCTCGCGCACCCCAAGAGAAAGATTTTGTTTCGGCACCAGGAGTCTGCGCGGTAGAAAGCGATCCAACGTGCGGCGACCGGACAAGGAGGCTGGGCCAACCAGCGCAGCCGGCCGTGCCGGCTAGCAGGAGGTTGATGTGTTTCGCAACAGTCTTTTGATGCGATCTCTGGTGAAGACTCTCGCCCTCATCGCGTTGTTCCTGTTCCTCACGGGAGCCGCGCGAGCGCCGCGGGAAGTGGACTGGGTGGCATTAAACCCGGCCTTCAAAGATGCCACCTTCGTGAAGGACACGAGCACTTGCCTCGGTTGCCACGAAGACGCGATGAAAAAGTACGAGCACACGACCCACGCGCGGACGTTCAAGGCGGCTGCGCGTACGGAGCTCGACAAGCTCGGCTGCGAGGCGTGCCACGGACCGAGGAGCAAGCACATCGAAGAGCCGACAAGCGACCTCTCGCTCGACCGCATCTCGCCGGACGGACGATCGCAGATCTGCCTCCAGTGCCACCGCGCCGGTAAGAATCAGATGCACTGGCAGGCCAGCGCGCATAGCGGCGGTGCCGTGTCGTGCGACTCATGTCACATGGTGATGGAGCGGCGCAGCGATCTCGCGCTTTTGAAGACGAAGGAACAGGAATCGCTTTGTTACGACTGTCACGCCGACGTTCGCGCGCAGATGCAGAAGAGCTCTCACCATCCGGTGCGCGAAGGAAAGATGACTTGCTCCAACTGCCACAACCCCCACGGCTCAACCGGCCCGACGATGTTGCGGCGGGCGACCGTCACCGAGACCTGCCAGTCCTGCCATCAGGACAAACGCGGGCCCTTCGTGTGGGAACACCCGCCCGCACGTGACAACTGCGCGACGTGCCATAACGCCCACGGATCCAACAACCGCAGCATGCTCGTCAACAAGGCGCAGTTCCTCTGCCTCCAGTGCCACTCCTACGGTGGACATATCAACGTGCCGCGGTACAACCGCACGAGCGCACCGACGCAGCAAGGCTGCGTCAACTGCCACGTGACACCGCACGGATCGAACCATCCGTCGGGCGCGAAGCTGACGAGGTAAGGGGGCAATCATGTGGATCAGAATTCTTCTCATCACGATTCTCAGCGCTCCCTTCAGTCTGCTTGCGCAGCAGCCGGAGCAGCCTGCCACACCCGAAGCGACTGAAAGCGACAACGGCACGATCGCCGAGGTCATGACCGGAGGGACATTGGGCGCAGACGAGGGATCGTCGAAGTTCAATGAGTACCGAGACCTCGACAATGGATTGCGCCTGTTCGGACTCCGCTACCGCGGCTACACGCCGGATTCGGGGCGCTTCATCGAAGCCGTCGGAACGAATCTCGGTCTCGATGATCAATCCTTCAAAGCTCGGGCGGGCCGATACGGCACATGGTCAGCGGCGCTCGAGATCGATTCGCTGCCGCATCGCCTGACGAATGATGCATTCAGTCCATACACCGATGCAGGCGACGGCTTGTTCACCGTTCCGGGTGTGGTCGGGATCCTGACGACGACCGCGGACAACGTGAATTTCCGCGCCTCCGACATGCTCGAGAACGACAGCCGGATCGCTGCATACCTCAATCAGAATCTTCACGCCCTTCCGCAGATCGGTACTGACAACAACCGGATGTCGCTGCAACTGACATACTCGCCGGTGGCGGCGATCGATGCTCGTCTCACCGCATCGCGCAGGACACGCGAAGGCGAAAAGATCACCTACGGCCCTCTCGGCGATCGTCCGCCGCGCACGATGAACGTCGAGCTCCCGGAGCCGATCGACCATTCGGAGACCACACTCCAGTTCGACCTCGGCTACGCGAATCGCTTCTTCGATCTCAATCTCGAGATCTTCGCGCCCGAGTTCAGCAACGACATCGACTCCATGCGCTGGCAAAGCATCTACTTCGGACCCGACGCCGACGGCGCGGCCGATTACAACAACGACATCATCCTGGCCGGCAACGCGATCGTACGGCGTGCCGTTTCGACGTTCGGTCAGCGTGCCCTTCCGCCGGACAATCGCTTCACCAATACGACGCTGACGTTCGGCGCGAACACCGCACTCAACGGCCGCTTTACGGCGACCGCCGCGATGGGGCGTCTCCGCCAGGACGAAACGCTCCTTCCGTACAGCTACAGCACGCTCACGAAAGACTGGAATTCGACGGGAAAGCTGCCCCGGCTATCAGCCGAAGCGGCCATCGATACGTTCCTCCTGGATCTTCAATACACGTTCGCGCCGTTGCGCGGCCTTCGCGTGAGGCCATTCTTCCGTTCCTACAATCTCGACAACGACACGCCCGAGGACCAGTGGTGGTACGTCACGCAGGATGCCGCGAGCAACACCACCGGCAGCGCGACGTTCATGAACAAGCGGATCAACCGGGCCTATGACTCCGACCGCCGGAATCTCGGCGTCGAGGGCACGTGGCAAAAGAAATCGCTCACGCTTGGATTGACGATCGAGCAGGAAGCGATCGACCGTGGTCACCGCGAGGCAGACACGGAAGAGACGATCATCCGCGCACGCGCGAGCTATCGCCCGCTGCAGTGGCTCTCTTTGCGAGGCCGCGCTGCGTTCGGTCAGCGCGATGCTGACGGCTACGACTTCCGTTCCGAATTGTCCAGCTACTGGTACACATCCGCGGAGAACGGCACCGGGACCAACAACCCCGCTTTCTCGTTCACAAATCATCCCGACATGCGCCGCTTCGACGTCTCCGACCGGGAGCGAAGCGAGCTCGATCTGACCGCGAGCGCGACAGCGAGTCCGACGCTGAGCTTCTCGGCAACATGGAGCCGGCGCGAGAACGATTTCGACTCCGACGTCACACCTGTCCAGCCGCTCGCGGGTACGAGCTTCGGCGCCGCCAACGAGACGACGCTCGGCATTCAGCTCGGACTTCTGTCGCAGGACACGTCGCGCTTCTCCTTCGACGCAAACTGGAACCCGAATGACCGCTGGGGTGCGACTGCCTTCGTCAGTCTCGAGTCGATCGATCTCGATCAGCGCGGCACGGAGTTCAGCGAAGATTTGCGCACCACGGCTCAGACGCCACGCATCGGGACGCCCGGCCAGTCATGGGTCGATCCGGCCAATCTCTGGCGAGCCGGCAACGAGGATGAGACCACGACATTCGGCGTCGGCTTGAACTACTCGATCATCCCCGACCGGCTGACGCTGACGGCAGATTATTCGCGCTCGAACGGCACGGTCGACATCGGCTATTCCGGCTTCGGCAGCGACCAGCCGCTCGACACGATCTACTACGCCTTCCGCAGCCCTGAGACCGTCGAGCACGTGCAGCGCATCGCCAACCTCGCGATCGAGTACCGCCTGCCGCGCGGCTTCGTGCTCGGGTTGCGATATCTGTTCGACGACTACGACGTCAAGGACTGGATGCAGGAACCGCAGGGCGAATGGGTGGATGTGGTCAGCAACAACTTCGTGCGCGACTCCACGCGCGATAACCGCTGGGGCAACCGCCTTCCGCGCCTCGTCGGCTACCTCGGGCCGAGCTACAGCGCGAACGTCGGCTTCCTGACCCTCGGATACAGCTGGTGAAACCCGCGCTGGTGTGACGGACATGGTCGCGGTTGAGAATTGAGAATGGCGCGCGGCCCATTTCTCAATTCTCGACTCCATGCCCGATTCGCGAGGAGCTCAGCCGCGCGCCCGTCCCCGTAACCCAGTCGGATCGAGGAGCAACAGCCTTCCAAGCTGTGGGTCGCAGGTTCGAATCCTGCCGGGGACGCCAACCGCTGGCCGCGGCCTTGCGGCCGCGGAATTGAAAATGAAAAATTGAAAATTGAAAAAAGGAGCAGGGTGCCTGGTTTTCAATTTTCAATTTTCAATTTTCAATTAGCGCCGCGCCTCGCGCCGCGCCTCGCGCCGCGCCTCGCGCCGCACCTTGTCGGCCCGCGCCGATCACACGACAAGGGTAGCAGCTGTCACAGCCTGAAAGCCCCCTTCTGAACGAGTTTGTCGCAGGACGACTGCCTCAGAAGGAGGGTTTCAAATGTCAGGCATTCTTCGAGCGATCGTGATTCTGGCCACGGCCGGCACGATCTCATTCCCCACCCAGCCACCAGACCAGAGCAATCCGGTTCAACAAAACGGTTCCGCTCGAAGACGTGCGGTCGGTGCTCCGACTACGCCGGCGAAGCCGCAGTTCGCGGTCAGCCAGCTGGAGTACTACCTCAACGACGACGGCATCGCCTACATCCGTCCGGGCCTGAAGATCAAGTTGAACTCGATCACGATCGGCGCGGATCGCAAGCCGGTCGTCGATCTGAATCTGACCGACAACTTCGATCAGCCGCTCGATCGCCTCGGCAAAGTGACGCCCGGCGTGATCAACCCGAGCTTCATCCTCGCCTGGTACAACCCGGCGACGCGCGAGTACAAGTCGTACATCACGCGCAGCGCGACCGGCGCGGCAAACAGTCCGAACCCCGGCGTGAAGGTCAATCAGGCCACCAGCGACTCCGGCGGCAAGTGGGTCGACCTCGAGATGGGCCACGCGAAGTACACCTTCGGCAACGCGCTGCCCGAAGGCTTCGATCAGTCGAAGACCCACACCCTCGGCGTGCAGGCCGTTCGCAACCTGACGGTCGAGATCGGGAAGAACTACATCGCGAATCTCGAATACGACTTCCGTCCGGACGGGCAGAAAGTCACCGAGACGTGGGCGAAGATCAACGATGCGACCAGCTGTCTGAACTGCCACGACAAGGAGACCTTCGGGTTCCACGGCAGCAGCGCGCGCCGCGACGTGAAGCTCTGCGCGCTGTGCCATCAGTCGCAGACGATCGACCCCGACACCGGCAACAGCGTCGACCTGAAGTCGATGATCCACAAGATCCACGCGCCGGGCGAGCTCACGAAGCCGTTCGTGATCTGGGGCTTCAACTCCTCCATCCACGACTACTCGGAAGTCACCTACCCGCAGGATGTCCGCAACTGCGACAACTGCCATGAGGGAACCGTTCCGGCGCAGAAGCCGGCGCAGGCGACGGCCTTCCTCGAGAACCCGACGCGCAACGCGTGCGGCTCCTGCCATGAGGACATCAACTGGACGACCGGTGCGAATCACCCCGCCGGCCCGCAGCCGAATGACGTCGCATGCGCAACCTGCCACGTGCCCGACAGCGGCGAAGAGTTCGACGCGTCGATCAAGGGCGCGCACACGATTCCTACGAAATCGAAACAGCTCGCCGGATTGAAAGCTGCCATCGTGAACGTGAAGGACATGGCGGCGGGCCTCAGCCCGACCATCACCTACAAGATCACCGACGGGAAAGGCAACGCCGTCGACGGCTCGAAGCTCAGCACGTTCTCTCCGATCTTCGCGGGTCCGACCACCAGCTATACGAACTACTACCGTGAGAATGCCGTCGGGAAGGGCGTCTTCGATGCCGCCACCGGCACGACCACCTACACGTTCACCGCGAAAACGCCGACGAGCGCGAGCGGCACATGGGTCGTGAGTGCGGACGTGTACAAGACGAACACTCTGAAGCGTGCCGATGGCAAGCCGGACATCACCAACGTTCGCGACGCGGCGATGAATCCGATCAAGTACGTCGCACTCGACGGCGGCAAGGCGACCCCGCGCCGGATGAGCGTTGCCATTGCGCAGTGCAACTCCTGTCACGACAAGCTCGCGCTCCACGGCGGTCAGCGTCTGACGACCGAAGAGTGCGTGATCTGCCACAACCCGACGATGGACGACAAGGCTCAGCGCCCTGCGGATCGCGGCGCGCCGGAGTCGATCTCCTTCCAGCGTTTGATTCACCGCATCCACAGCGGCCTCGAGCTGGATCAGGACTTCACGGTCTACGGTTTCGGTAAGAGCGAGCACAACTACAACGAAGTGACCTTCCCCGGCGATCGCCGCAACTGCCTGAAGTGCCACGTCAACACGGCCGCATACGCAGTGCCGCCGGCGAAAGGCGCTGCTCCGGTGATCACGCTCCGCGACTACTTCTCGCCGCAGGGCCCGGGCACCGCGGCATGTCTCGGCTGCCACGACAACCAGGACGCCGCCGCGCACGCCTATCTCAACACCACCAACTTCGGCGGAACGACGACCGCCGAGGCTTGCGGCACGTGCCACGGCACGGGCCACGAATGGGGTGTCGACAAGGTTCACGCCCGATAAGCCGATGGAACGCGCGTGGGGGCGCGAAGCGCTCCCACGCGTCCGGAAGGGGACTGCCCATGTCGACAAAACATCTGACGATTGCAGTAGCGGCGCTTCTCCTGCTCCTCGGCGCGGCCGCATGGGCGCAGGAAGAGGCAACCGCGCGCTGCGGCGACTGCCACGATCAGGCGAAGGCATTCGCGCACAATCCGCACGCGCGGGGACAGGTCGTCAAAGGCGACGTCGAGAACGCCGTCTGCGAGAGCTGCCACGGCGATGCGACGGAGCACATGCAGACCGGCGACAAGGAGAAGATCTCCGTGCCGCGCGGACGCAAGGGCGCCGACGAGACCTGCGCGATGTGCCACGACCTCACCAGCGACAAGCGCTCGCACAAGATGGGATTCCACGCGAGCTCCGACGCGGTGAACTGCCTCTCCTGCCACTCCGTTCACAAGTCCGAACAGGAGCCGCTGCTGGCGAAGAATCAGCTCGCGCTCTGCTCGACCTGTCACACCCAGGCCGCGTCGTTCCGCAATCGTCCCTACACGCACAAGATGGGACGCGCCGGCATGACGTGCTCCACCTGCCACGAGCCGCACGGGCGGCCGGGCAAGGAGAATCTCAAGGCCACCGCGGCCGGTGAAGTCGTGTGCGTCGGCTGTCACACCGACAAGCGCGGCCCGTACGTGTTCGCGCACGGCGGAGCGGCCGTGGGCGAGTGCACGAACTGCCACGAAGCGCACGGCTCGTCGAATCAGCGTCAGTTGAAGCGGGCGAATGTCGCCCAGTTGTGTCTCGAATGCCACTCCCCGACCGCGACCCACACCCTCGGCTCGCAGCCGCCGTCGTTCCACAACGTGACGACGGCGCGCTATCAGAACTGCACCACCTGTCACGTGGCGATCCACGGGTCACACCGCTCGCCGCAGCTGTTGAAGTGATGTGCGAAGGAGAATGCCGATGAGAACACGATCACTCGCAAAATGGCTTTTCCTTCCGCTGCTGTTCATCGCATCAGCGGCCATCGCGCAGTCTTCGATTCCGATCGAGCTCGAGGTCGGCTATCGCTTCGCCGACATCAAAGGCAACGAGAGCCTCTATCGCACGCAGATCAACGAGCGCGAAGGATTCGTGCTCCGCTCGTTCACCTTCTTCACGAGCGGTCTCGGACCGAGCGATGAGTTCCGCGTGGACGCCACCGATCTCGGCACGAGCCCGACCAGTTCCCTGCGCGTGATGAGCGCGAGAAACGGCGCGTACCGTCTGCGTCTCGGCTATCGCTCGTTCGATTCATTCAACGCCACACCGGCGTTCGCGCAGCATGCCTTCGACCGGAAGCGCACGATGTTCGACGCCGACCTCGAGCTGCTGACGTTCAGCAGATTCACGCCGTTCGTCGGCTACTCCTGGTCGCGCAATCGCGGCCCCGGCGCGATGACCTACGTGCTCGGCGCCGACGAGTTCGCGCTGCGCTCCGATCTCGACGAATCCGACCGCGAGATCCGCGTCGGCTCCGCGTTCACGCTCGGGAAATTCTCGGGACAGGTGACGCAGGGCTGGCGCAGCCTGAAGAGCGACGAGCGATTCGCGCTTTTCGAAGGTGCGGGCGCGGGCAACAACGCCGGCGCGATTCTCGGCAGGCCGATCAGCGCCGACGCAATCGATCGCGTGAGCCGGACCGACGTCGATGCGCCGTTCACGAATCTCTACGTGATGGGCGACATCCTGCCGCGTGTGCGAGTGATCGGCGACTACGTTCGCTTCTCCGCGGAGTCGACGGGCTTCGAAAACGAGTCGTCTTCCGGTTCATTCGTCTCCTTCGGCATCGGCCGCTTCTTCAACGGGTTGTCCGAGATCACGGCGTCGCGCGCGGAGAACAACACGTGGCGCGGCGGTGTGCGCGCCGAGGTGGTGATCACCGACACGATCACGTTCCAGGCCGGCTATCGCAGCGAGCATCGCGAGCTCGAAGGTGCGGGGCTGATCAACTCGCTCTATCGCGACACGCTCACGTTCGGCGGACTCGATCCGCGGAGCGTCGAGGAAGTGCTGCAGTCGACGAGCGTGCTGAATCGCGATGAGGACATCCTCAGCGCCACCGTTTCCGCGCGCTCTGTCGGACCGTTCTCGTTCCGCGCCGGCTACAGCGTCGCCAATCAGGATCTCGAGATCGCTCCCGATCTCTCCGAGATCGTCGTTCCGGGCAACCAGGACGGCACGTTTTCGCGCAGCGTGCGCACGGTCGACGCGTCGGCGACGTTCACGAAGCGCCTCTTCTCGATCGGCGCCAGCTGGCGAATCGACGATGCCGATGATCCGGTGATGCGCACCGACTTCCTCGAGCGCGATCGTCTGCGCGTGCGCGCGACGTTCCGGACGCCCGGCAACGCGTTCCGCATCGGACTGACGGCGGAAGAGGGAAATCAGAGCAACGATCGCGATGGCGTGAATTTCGACGCCGGCAATCGCCAGCTCATCACAGACTTCGAGATCGCGCCCGTCGCCGCGGTTCGCTTCCACGGCTCGTACGCGCAGTTCCGCGCCGACAGCGTCGTCACGGTGCGGCGGCCCGAGACGTTCGTGCTCGTTCCCTCGACTTACACGGAAGAGGGCGAGTCGTACGAAGGCGGCATCGGTCTCGTGCTCACGAAGGTGAACGTCGACGCGAGCGTCGCGCGCTTCGACAACGAGGGCTCGTTCCCCTTCACCGTGAATCGCTACCGCGTCCGTGCCGGATACGACTTCACCGAGAAGATGGGAATCGTCGGGGAGCTTGCGAAGGACCAGTACGACGAGACGTCCGCGTTCGGCGACTTCGACGCGCGGCGCTTCGGTCTGTATCTGAGACTGCGGCGGTAAAGGAGGGCGGACGTCTCGTCCGCCCCACTCGAAGGCGGACGAGACGTCCGCCGTCCACTCAGTTTCTCAGCGTCCGGCTCAACAGCCGGACGCTGATCCGCAGCGCGCTGCTCCTGCGGCGAAACTCGCTGCGGAAACGCTCCTTCGCGCGATGCAGCAGCACGCGCAGGTACGAGCGGCGCACGCCGAAGCGGCGGCAGACTTCTTCCTTCGCCGACTCGTCGAAGAACACCGCGCGCAGCAACTCGGCATCGCGCCCGGGGATGCGTCCAAGGACGCGGCGGACGCGCGCATCCTGCTCTTCGCTGACGAGCACCGTCTCGGCATCCTTCGCCGGATCCGCGGTTACGGCGGGGAGTTCCGCGCTCGAGCGCGAGTTCTTGCGGTACCACTCCATCAGCACGAGATTGCACACCGAGCTGACGTACGCGCCGAGCTTGCGGCCGTCCTCGAGCTCGTGCAGCTTCGAGAGCACGCGCGCGAAGACTTCCTGCCGCACGTCGTCGATGGCCTGCATCGAAGCGAGCCGGTTGCGCAGCTGCAGGAGCAGGAGATCGCGGAAGTAGGCGGTGAAATGCGCCTCCGTGTCGCGGTCTCCCTCGCGCAGACGGCGCACGTAGTCGTCGTCGAACGGAAAGAAATCCATTTGGGCGTAGCGATGATCTTACCGCAATTCCGGCATTACGTAGCGGCCGGCTTCAGCCGGCCGAGCGCCAGCCGGACCGCGGCGTGCGCGATGGCGACGTCGACGTCCCGCTGCAGCACCGGAACGTAGTGCGCCGCGAAGGCCGCGTCGGCGTTCGCGCCGAAGAGGCGCTCCACGCGCGCGGCGATGGCCAGCGCGTCGTTGGGCTCGAAGTCCGTGCGCGTCATTTCGTCGATGTCGACGATGAGCGACGTGAGCGGCTTGAGCCAGGCGAAGAAGGGATCGTCGTTGAGCAGCTGCAGCAGGTGTCCCGGCCCGGTCACGATGGCGACGCCGGAGGTGTACTCGATGCGCGCGGCCTCGATCAGCGCGCGATGCAGCGGCATCAGCTGCTTCGACATCTCTCGCAAACCCGCCCGCAGCTCCGCGCGCGCGGGATCGTCGGGCGTGTGCATCGTGCGTGCGTAGAAATCTTCTTTCCGCATGAAAAAATCACGCCTCCACGGTTGGCTGGGGAAGGGTGGGTCAGGCAGTAGCCAACCGTAGAGGCCGTGAAAGCGTAGCTCTCAGGAGCCACAAGGATACAGCGGGCAAGTCGTGTGCCGCAATCCAGTTGATCGGCCTGCCGCACCGCGACTAAAATGCCGGGCCGCGCCGGAATGAAGCCTGACGCCGGGCGGTTACTTTTCCAGCCTGCACCCATAGCTTAATTGGATAGAGCATCTGACTACGGATCAGAAGGTTGCAAGTTCGAGTCTTGCTGGGTGCACCAATCAAAGCAATCAGACCTCGCGGCGGGCGCCTGAAGCCCGCCGTCGTATTCTTTGACAGATGAGTCAGGCGCAGTGGATGGAAGAAGCCCTTGCGCTTGCCGGGCAGGCAGCCGCGGAAGGTGAGATCCCCGTCGGCGCGGTCGTCGTCGACCGCGACGGCACGATCATCGGCCGCGGACGCAATCGCCGCGAGTCGGGCGATCCGCTGGGACATGCCGAGCTCTTCGCGATTGCGGAGGCCGCGCGCGCCATCGGCGGCTGGCGGCTCGAAGGAACGACGATGGTCGTGACCCTCGAGCCGTGCGCGATGTGCGCGGGTGCCCTCGTGAACGCGCGCGTGGAGAAACTGATCTTCGCCGCGCACGATCCGAAGGCGGGCTTCTGCGGCTCGCTCGGCAATCTGGTGCAGGACCCGCGTCTCAACCATCGCCTCGTCGTCGAGACGGGCCTGATGGAAGAGCGCGCGCGGGAGCTGCTCCAGGATTTCTTCCGGAAACTGCGAGGGGCGTGATCGAACGGAGAGGTGGCAGAGCGGTTGAACGCGGCGGTCTCGAAAACCGTTATACCTTCACGGGTATCGGGGGTTCGAATCCCCCCCTCTCCGCCATGATCGCGCCGCTGGCGCGGCGCGGAATTGAAAATGAAAAATTGAAAATTGAAAAGTGGACGGTAAGTCTGCACGCTAATCGTTTTCAATTTTCAATTTTTCATTTTCAATTCCGTTGCGCAGCAACGGGGAGAGATGGCCGAGTGGCTTAAGGCGCACGCTTGGAAAGCGTGTGTACGTTAACAGCGTACCGTGGGTTCGAATCCCACTCTCTCCGCCATCCTTTCGCCCTCACTCTTCCATCGCGAATTCCGGCAGCCAGCGTTTGTCGCCGAGAGACACTTTGAACGCGTAGAACGCGCATGCGGCGACGAGCAGCAGCGCGAACGCCGACCGGCCGAAGTACCAGGCATTCGTGTCGAGAGTCACCGGCGCGGCTCGAAGAAACAGCATCGGGATGGTGACGAAGATGCCCGCGAGCAGACCGAACCGGACGAACACAGCCAGTGCGGCGACGGTGGCGACGGATGCCCACGCGGCGCGCGACCAGAGCGGGCCGCTCGGATCGCCCATCAGAATCGCGGTCGACGCAAGCCCGTAGAGAAAGAGCGACAGCCGGAAGTTGCGCGTCGTGAGTTGCAGCGTGAGCAGCACCGTCACGCCCATCAAGCCTCCGAGTACGCCGATGATGATGGCGAAGCCGAGGAAATAGCCGAGATGCCGCAGCTCGGCGAGTGTCGAGAGAGCGGGCAACGGCGCGGCGCCCGGGGCGAACACGGTCAGCTGCCGGCCTACGGCCGCGAGCATGCTCACGGCGATGCCGATCAGCACATCGCGGCCGACCATCGGATCGCGAAACTGCCCTCCGAGAAGACGGCTCCAGGAAATCAGCCAGCGCGGCCAGCGGCGGCGCACGAGCGGCTCGATGGCGATGTAGCCGAGCCAGACTGCTGCCGCCAGCAAGGTCGCCAGCGATGCGCATTCCGCCAGACTGCCCAATGCCGCGACCGCGTCGGGTGGATAGTGCGCGCGGATCGCATACGTGATGAACGTCGTCGCGAAAAAGAACAGCGCGATCTTCATCGCTCCGCGACGGTCGCCCTGCGCGCGGCGCAGATTGCGAAGCGCCAGCAGCGTGGCCCCGATGCCGAATGCCGCGAAGAGAGCGATGCTCAACGTGCCGGAGACGACGGTGAAGTTCATGAAGCCCTGCACCGTGCGTCCGCCCTTCTCGAGCGGCCGCCGCCATGGCGGAATCAGCGCGAACCAGACCGGCTGGCCGCGATAGGAGGCCGCTTCGATGCGCGTGCCGTCCGTTCCGATGGTCCAGGCCCGCTTTTCATCGGAGTCGACGGGCGCTGCCCAGAGCGACGGGGCCGGGGAAATCGAGGCGGGCACGCCGGCGAATCGGAGAAACGGAGTCCAGTCCACCGAAGTCGCGTGCCGCGGCGACGGATCGAATTGAGGAGGCACGATCACCAGCTCCATGAGCCGTCCCGATCCGTCGACGATCACATCGGACATTCCCGGAACGGTCAGCGGCGGATCGTCCTGTCTCACCAGATGCTCGAAATTCAATGGGCTCAGGGGTCGTGGGCTCTGACGGAAGAAGAACTGAATCGGCGCGATCTCGAACGAAGGGCTTCTCCCTTTCCAGTTCGGCTGATCCGCGTCATTGAAGTAATAGAACGCCGCGTCTACGCGGGCAGGCGGTCGCGGCGTCGCCGCGAGGATCTCCGCGACGCGATCCGCCAGTGTGTCGGAAGACTTGAGTTGCGGAACGCGGCGGTAGTTCGTCGTCCAGGACGTCAGCGAGGCGTACACGGCGAGGAGCGCGACGCAGACCGCGAGGAGACTCCACGCCGCACGCGGCGAGAGCTCGCCTCGTTCCATGGCGGCGGCGACCATGGCCGGCGACGGCGTCTCTCCCGCGGCGATGGCAGCGGCCAGCGGATCGCCTCCCGGCAGCTCGCGGAGAATGTCCATCCCGCTTGCGGGCCGTTGTTGCGGATCCGGATCGAGGCAGCGAACGATCAGTCGCTCGACTGCGGGATCGATGTCGCGCACCACCGATGAAGGCCGTGAGAAATCGAGCGCGCGTTGCCGGGCGACCATCTCCGGAAGCGAGGCGGCGGTGAACGTTCGCCGGCCCGTGAAGATCTCGTACAGCATCAGGCCGAGTGCGTAGATGTCGCTCCGCTTCGACGCGGGGCCGCCGTCGAGCTGTTCGGGAGCCATGTACGCGGGCGTGCCGGCCGTATCTGCATCGCCTCGGCTTTCTTCCGCGACCGCGAGGCCGAAATCGGTGATGCGCGCGCGTCCGCGTCCGTCGATCATCACGTTCCCCGGCTTGAGATCGCGATGAATGACGTCCTTGTCGTGCGCGGCCGCGAGTCCCGCGGCGAGATCGCGCGCCACCGCGAGCGCCTTCTCGACCGGCAGCCGCCCGACGCGCCGCAGCAGCGACGCCAGATCCTCGCCGTCGACAAACTCCATCGTGATGAAAAGCCGCGCGTCGACCTCGACGATGTCGTGGACGCGGCAGACATTCGGATGGGAAACCTGCCGCGCGATCCGCACCTCTTCGTGCAGGCGAACGCTCTCGCCGCGTCCGGCAAGAAACTTCAGCGCTACCCGTTCGCCGAGCTTGAGATCGTCGGCGCGGTACACCTCTCCCATTCCTCCACGTCCGATCAGCGAAACGATCCGGTAGCGGCCGCCGAGGATGACTCCCGGCGTAAGCTGCTGCGGCCGCGGAGCCACGGCCTCGCCAGCGAGCGTCGGCGTTTCCTCCGGCGGACGGTACGCGGTCCGGTCACCAGCGTCCTCTGACTGCATCGGTTCATGGTACAGAGCCTTCGCTCGCGAGAGGCTTGCAAAATGAAACGTCATTCCACGTCAGGAAGGGATCGCGCGCGACTCGTGTTCTCATCAATCCACGGCCCGCTGGGATGAGCCCGGGTCCTGTGCAGCAGGCGCACCGAACCTCGTCAGGTCCGGAAGGAAGCAGCGATAAGGTGCTACTCCTGCGTGACACAGTCCGGCCTGGGCTCTTCCGAGCGGGCCTCACGGTATATTGCACGACGCATGTCCTACCAGGCGCTCGCCCGTAAGTACCGTCCGCAATCCTTCAAAGACATCATCGGGCAGGAGACTCTCGTCCGCACGCTGCAGAACGCGATCAAGGACGGGCGCATCCATCACGCGTATCTCTTCTCCGGCGTGCGCGGCGTGGGCAAGACGACGGCGGCGCGCATCCTGGCCAAGGCGCTGAACTGCGAGCACGGCCCGACCACGGAGCCCGACAACACCTGCTCGATCTGCCGCGAGATCACCGAAGGGATCGATCTCGACGTGCGCGAGATCGACGCCGCGACGTACACCGGCGTCGACAACATCCGCGAGCTGCGCGACGTCACGCAGTTCCAGCCCGCGCGCGACCGCTACCGCATCTTCATCATCGATGAAGCGCACATGCTCAGCATGCCCGCCTGGAACGCGCTGCTGAAGATCATCGAAGAGCCGCCTCCGCACGTGATCTTCATGTTCGCGACGACGGAGATGCAGAAGGTGCCGCAAACCATCATCTCGAGAGTCCAGAAGCATCAGCTGCGCAAGATCACGCTCGAGGATCTGATTGCGCAACTCGGGCAGATCTGCAAGTCGGAAGGCATCGAGGCCAATCGCGCGGCGCTGGAGATCATCGCCCGCCGCGGCGAAGGCAGCGTGCGCGACGCGCTCTCGCTGCTCGATCAGGTCATCGCCTTCGCCGGCCGCACGATCGGCGCGGAGGATGTGGCGACCGTTCTTGGATTGTCGGACACGAACTTCTTCGCGCGTCTCCTCACGCTGATCGCGGACGGGGAGCACGGCGGAATCCTCGAGGCGCTGCAGGAAGTGTCGGACAGCGGCCGCGATTTCAAGATGCTCTATCGCGATCTGCTCAACTTCGTACGCAACCTCATGCTGATCGCGGGAGGAGCGAACGAGTCGATGCTCGCCGCGTCGCCCGAGGACCTGCCGGCGATCCGCGCGCTCGCGAAGAAGTTCTCGTACACCGATCTGCTGCGCATCGCGAACCTGCTGCTGCGCGACGATGAAACGGTCAATCGCGCGGAGCACCAGCGACTCGCCGTGGAGATCGCGCTGCTCAAGGCCGCAACCTTCCCGCGACTCAAAGCAGTGGAAGAAGTCATCGCCGGCTCCGGTGTCATCCCGAGCGTCAGCGAGGGACCTGGGCGGGCGGGGCGGAGCACTGCACCACCCACCACCCAGGTCCCTCGCTCCGCTCGGGATGACATTGGAGGCGACCTCGTCGCGCGCGTGAAAGCGAAGCGCCCCCTCATCGCCGGCTACCTCGAAGCCGCCACGCTCCAGAAAACCGACAACCGCATCACCTTCCTCTTCGACGACGCCTTCGCCGCCGACAGCGTCGCCGACGCGAAGCAGTCGATCGAAGACATCGCGAAGGAGCTCTACGGCGAGGCGGTCACCGTCGAAGTGAAAATCAAGGAAGCGGAAACGCAGGCTCGCCGCGCCGAAGACAAGCCGTCGCCGCTGCGCGAGGATCCCGTCGTGCGCGCGTTCCAGAAGCACCTCGGCGGCGAGCTGGTGAAGGAGAAACGATGAACATCAAACAGCTCATGAAACAAGCGCAGCAGATGCAGGAGCAGATGCAGCGCCAGATGTCCTCGATCCGCGTCGAAGGCACCGCCGGCGGCGGCATGGTGAAAGCGGAGATGTCCGGCAACAAAGAGCTCCTGGCGATCACCATCGACAAGGAAGCCGTCGATCCCGAAGACGTCGAGATGCTGCAGGACCTCGTCAAGGCCGCGGTGAACGAGGCCGCGCGGAAGGTGGACGAGGAGATGAACTCGTCGATGGGCGCGATGACCGGAGGGATGAAGATTCCGGGATTTTGAGGCGGTTGCCCGGTTGCCCAGTTGCCCGGTTGCCCGGCCAGGGCAACACCGGGAAACCGGGAAACCGGGAAACCGGGAAACCGGGCAACCACATGACGGCACCCCCACTCGCCAACCTGATCAACGAGCTCACCAGGCTCCCTGGCGTCGGCGGCAAATCCGCCGCGCGCCTCGCGTACTACATCCTCAAGCGTCCCGCCGCGGAGGCGGAGGCGCTGGCGACGGCGATTCTCGAGGTGAAGGCGAAGATCTTTCGCTGCTCGGTGTGCAACAACATGACCGACGTCGAGCCGTGCGCGATCTGCGCCGATCCGCGGCGCGATCCTTCGGTCATCTGCGTCGTCGAGGAAGCGTTCAACATCGCCACGATCGAGCAGACGCGCGATTTCAAAGGCGTCTACCACGTGCTGCTCGGCGCGCTCTCGCCGCTCAAGGGCATCGGGCCGCAGGACATCGATGTCGGAGGACTGCTCGAGCGCGTGCAAAGCGGCGACGTTCGCGAGGTCATCATCGCCACGAATCCGAACGTCGAGGGCGAGGCGACCGCGCTCTACATCGCGCAGCAGTTGCGGCCGAGCGGCGTGCGAACGACGCGGCTCGCGTTCGGACTTCCCGTCGGCGGCGATCTCGAATACGCGGACCAGGTGACGATGTCGAAGGCGCTCGAGGGGCGGAGAGAGATCTAGTTGTGCTATACATGACCGTCCCATCGTCGGGGTTACACGGAAAGAACAATGGCCGCTCCTGATCTCGTGATGTACGAGGAGGAGTACCAGCAGATCAAGGACATCCTTCATCGTCTGCAGGTCGACTCCAACTCAAAAATCGTCTTTCTGGTCGACAAGAACGGCCAGCAGATCGCCTCGCACGGTGACATGCGCGGGGTCGATGCGACTTCGCTCGCGTCGCTGACCGCGGGCAACGTCGCCGCCACCGACGGGCTGGCGAAACTGATCGGCGAGAAGGAATTCTCGATCCTCTTTCACGAGGGAGAGCGCGACAACATCCACATCTCCCTCGTCGCTCAACGCGTGATCCTGGTCGTGATCTTCGACGAAAAGTCGTCCCTCGGACTGGTGAGACTCCGCGTGAAGAAGGCTTCGCAGGAGCTCGAGCGCACGTTCGAAGTGTTGCTGAAGAAGTCCGAGGCCGAGCTGGGATCGAGGGCGAACCGCTTCGACTCGCCGTTCGCTGAGATCACCGACGAGGACATCGACAGCCTCTTCAGCGAATAGCCCATGACGTTCATCAACTACGCGGCCCGTGAGATCAACTGCAAAATCGTCTACTACGGTCCCGGCCTGTGCGGGAAGACGACGAACCTGCAGTGGATCTACGACAAGACCAATCCGCAGGCGAAGGGCAAACTGATCTCGCTCGCCACGGAGACGGACCGCACGCTCTTCTTCGACTTCCTCCCCCTCGACCTCGGCACCGTGCGCGGATTCAAGACGCGCTTTCATCTCTACACCGTTCCCGGCCAGGTGTTCTACGACGCGTCGCGCAAGCTGATCCTGAAGGGCGTCGACGGCGTGGTGTTCGTCGCCGACTCGCAGGAGATGCGCATGGAGGCGAACGTCGAGTCGCTGCAGAACCTGGACAAGAATCTCAAGGAGCAGGGCTACGAGCTGAAGGCCGTGCCGTACGTGCTGCAGTTCAACAAACGCGATCTCCCGACCGCGCTTCCCGCCGACGAGATGTATCGCCAGCTGAACTTCAAAGGCGAGCCGACGTACGAAGCGGTGGCGATGAGCGGCACGGGCGTGTTCGACACGCTGAAGGCCGTCGCGAAGCTGGTGCTCACGGAGCTGAAGAAGAAATAGGAGGGCGGACGTCCCGTCCGCCCCCGAAGGCGGACGAGACGTCCGCCCTCCTACGGCACCAGCCGCGCCGCTTCCCCTTCACTGAACGTCTTCAGATCCCGCTTCGCCTGCTCCGCGAGCTCTCCGAGGTTTGCCGCCGTGTAGCAGACGGCTCGCATCTGCAGCACAGATGCGTTCCACGGCACGTGCGGCTCGTAGTCGCGCAGCGCGGTGATCGTCGTGACACTGCACTTCTGCGCTGCCCACGCCGCCGCGAGGAACGCGCGGTCGCGTTGTTCTTCCAGCAGATACGCCGCGAACGGCTGCGAGAGTGCGTCGAGCGCCACCGGCGCGAGCGCGGGATCGGCCGCGATCTCCGCGGTTGCCTGCACCGCGGCTTCCATGATCTTCAGCAGCGGCCACGGATCTTCGCGGTAGCGAATGAGGGCGCTGCGCAGCGAGGCGACGGCTTCCGCGGGATTGCGCTGGCGGAGCCGGAGGATTCCGGTGAGCGCGTCCGCTTCCGCCGGCTGCCACGGCCGCAACGCCTCGATGAACGGCAGCGCCGCGTCGTCGCCCGCGAGCGCGAGGACGTGCGCGAGGCGCGCCTGATCGAACGTGTTCGTCGGCTGCCACTGCGACGAGCGCCACGACGCGAGCGCGCCGGTGTAATCGGTCAGCGCGTACTTCTTCGCGAAGTCGTTCTTCGCGTCGCCTGTGCTCAGCCAGTCGAGCGAGGACTTTTCCTGCCCGACGAGCGCCCAGTCGACGTTGCCGCGCACTTCGATCGGCCGGTCCGCGCCGATGCGTCGTGCACTGGCGATGATCTCCGTCTCCATCCCGAGCTGTTCGGAGTAGATGAGCCGCGCGAAACTGAACTCCACGACCTGCCGGTCATCGGTGTTGAGCTCGCGGGCCTGCTCTGCGGCCGCGCGCGTCAGCTTCTCCGATCCGATGAACCGCGAGAGCACTCCCTCGACGCTCTCCGCGCGCCACGCTGCGTGCGCCGCCTTGCGATACGGCTCCGCGCGCAGGCGACGGCGCATGAGATCCGCGTCGATGACGATCTTCTCGCGCGATGCCGCGAGGACGACGTCGCCGCTCGTCGTCGTCCATGTGGTGACGTTGGGAAAGACCGAGGACAGCGTCGCGTAGATCGTCTGGATCGTGCGGCTGTCGGTCGAGTACATCTGCACCCATTTCAGAAACAGTCCGTTGGGACGCAGCCGCTTCGCGACCGCTTCGTAGAACTCGCGCGTGTAGAGGCTCGCGACGCCGGCGCGGTACGGATTCGACGGCTCGGAGAAGATGAGGTCGTACTGCTCGCGCGTCGTCAGCAGCACTTCGCGCGCGTCGCCTTTGCGCGCGAGATGCTTCTCGTTGTTCATCGCGTCGTGATTCACCGCGGCGTAGTACGACGCGATGTCGAGCACGACGGGCTCGAGCTCGACGACGTCCACGCGCTCGATCTCCGGCACCGCGGCGAGCCACCCGGACGTCGTTCCCGTGCCGAGTCCGACGACCATGACCTTCTTCGGATTGGGATGCATCAGTGCGCCGATGATTCCGGACATCACCTGCGTCCCCGCGTCGCCGCGCGCGGAGCCGTCGCTCTTGCCGTTGACGATGAGGCCGAGGTCTTCGCGGGCAAGGACGGCGATGCTGCTCTCGCGGCCGTCGGCTTCGAACAACACGCCGTGCCGCAGGGCATGCATCCACTCGCGGAGCGCATTCGGCGAGATCAGCTGCGGTGCGCGGCCTGCCCCGATCGAAGAGTGGCGCCACGCGCCGGTCGGGCCGAGGGCGAACATCGAGGCGATTGATCCGATCGCGGCGGCGGCTGCGAGTCCGTTGAAAACGAACCGCCGCTCGCGCATCGCGATGAGCAACGTGAGGAACCCGAGCGCGACGAGCAGGCCCGTTGCCAGCTTCCACGAGCCCGAAGTGCCGAGCGCCGGAATGAGAATGAAACTGCCGAGGAGCGACGCGGCGATCGCGCCGCCCGTGTTCCAGGCGTAGGTGAGACCGACCTCGCGTCCGACACTCTCGCGTCCGCGTCCGAGGAGCGAGATCAGCAGCGGAAACTGATAGCCGGCGATGACGGCAGCGGGAAAGACGACGATGATCGTCACGATGCTCCACGACGTCACGTAGCCGCTGAAGCCGAACACGCGCAAAGAGCGCAGCGAGTTCGCCAGCACGGCCAGGCGGTCGCCGAGAGCGAACGGCACGATCATTGCCAGCGCCTCGAGCGTGCACGTCAGCGCGAATGCCGACGCGGTCGCGGTGCGCTCGCGGCGGCCGAACGAGTAGATCGCGCCGCCGGCGCCGATGCCTGCCAGTGCGATGGCGAGGATCAGCCCGAACATGAACGTCGTGCCGCCGAGAATCGGCGAGAGCACGCGATACCAGACCAGCTCCATCAGCAGAAATGCGAAGCCCGCCAGCGCCGCGGCCACGAGCACGAACTTCGCCGGCATCGCCGCCTCCCGGAACGGCTCCTCGGCCGTATCCGACTGGCGCGCGGCGCGCTTGCCGATCGCATACGCGACCGCGCCGACGATCAGGTTGACCACCGCGGCGATGAGCAGCGTCATTCGATTGCCGAAGCGCTCGAGCATGATGAACGTCGAGACGAGCGTTCCCGCGACCGCGCCGATCGTGTTGATGCCGTACAGCAGGGCAAGGCGGCGGCGTCCCTCGTCGTCGTTCGACTCGACTGCGCGCGAGGCCGCGGGGAGCGTGCCGCCCATGAGGATCGTCGGCACCGCGAGCACGAGAATCGACAACAGGATGCGCACGAGCGTTGCGACGACATCGCCGAGAGTCGCCGAGCCGCCCGCCGCGATGTAGATCCAGCGCACGGCGATGAGAAGAATCGAACTGAGCGCGGCAGAAGTCGCGATGAGGATCTCGAGCTGTCCGTAAAACGCGAGCGGATGCGGATGCGCATCCGCGCGGCGTCCGAGCAGCGCGCTGCCGAAGCCGAGACCGCCGAGAAAAATCGCCAGCACCACGCCCGTCGCGAGCGTCGACGCGCCGAAGATCAGCCGGAAGTCGCGAAGCCAGACGGTCTGGTAGATGAGCGCGCACGCGCCCGAGAAGAAGAGGAGGATCGCGGCTTTCCACGTTGGAACTCGCATGGCGCGCGAAGGATACCCGAGGTTGCCCGGTAACCCGGTTGCCCGGTTGCCCGGCAGAAACGAACTGGCTGACCGGGCAACCGGGCGACTGGGCAACACGGTATAAGCTCCCCGCAAACATGGACCCGCACTACCGAAAACTCTTCAACGCGCAATACACCCCCGCGCTCTACGAAGACTACAAAGCCGATCTCTCGCGGCGCCTCGACTGCACGTTCGACTTCCGTCTCGCCGAGTCGCCTGTCTTTTTGCCGGACGACTTCAAGCGGCGCGTGGTCGAGAGCGCGACGGCGATCGTCGGGCAGCTCTCCGATCCCGCGCTCATCGCGAAGATGAAAGCCGCGATTCCCGAGCGCTGGAACACGCCGGGGATGGACGCGCTGCCGAACCTCACGCAGGTCGACTTCGCGGTCGTCCGCGAGAACGGCGTGCTCGTGCCGAAGCTGATCGAGCTGCAGGGATTCCCGTCGCTCACCGGCATGCAGATCTCCCAGCGCGATGCGTGGCGCGACGCGCTCGCGAAGCTCGACGGGCTCGATCGCGAATGGTCGTGCTGGTACTCGGGCCTCGATCGCGAGGCGTTCATCGATCTCGCCCGCCGCACGATCGTGGGCGACTGCGATCCCGCGGAAGTCATCCTCATGGATCTCGATCCGCCGCGGCAGAAGACGTATCCCGACTTCGTTGCGACGAAGCTGTTCTTCGGCGTCGACTCCGTCGATCCGGCCTCGCTCACGAAGCGCGGCAATCGGCTCTTTCGCGGAAACACACGCGTGCGGCGAATCTACAACCGCGTCGTCTTCGATGAGCTCATCGCGAAAGGGACGCAGCTGCCGTTCGACTATCGCGACGAGCTCGACGTGCAGTGGGTGCCGCATCCGAACTGGTACTGGGTCTGGTCGAAGTACTCGCTCCCGTTCCTCCGCCACGAGTCGGTGCCGCGCGCGACGTTCGTCTCCGATCTCGATTGGAGGGCGGACGTCCCGTCCGCCCCCGAATGGCGGACGGGACGTCCGCCCTCCTTCGACGATCTCTCGCGTTACGTGCTCAAGCCGCTCTTCTCGTTCGCCGGCGGCGGCGTGAACGTCGAGCCGACGCGCGCGGACCTCGAGGCGATCCCCGAGCGCGATCGCCACGCGTGGTGCGTGCAGGAAAAGATCGAGTACGAGCCCGCGCTTCAGGCCGCCGGCGGCGGCGGGGTGAAGATCGAGATCCGCATGATGTTCCTTCGCCCCGACGACGAGCCGAAGCCGGTCCTGGCCCAGAACCTCATCCGCCTCTCCCGCGGAAAGATGCTCGGCGTCGACTTCAACAAGCAGTTCACATGGGTCGGATCGTCGGTGGGCGTGTCGCCGTCGTCATGAGCGCTCCGCCGCGGTAGAGCAGCCAGAGCGCGACCATCTGGATGACGTGATACAGATCGTTGTGATTGAAGTGCCGGTGCAGCGCCAGTTCCTGCTGCTGCACGACGGCGCCGATCACCGAGACCAGAATGCTCCCCAGCACCCACCGCGCGCTTGGCGCGCGCCGCTTGATCCACGCCACGAGCTGCACCGCGCCGACGAGGATGAGCGTCGTGCCGTAGTCGGCGATCACCCACAGAAATTCATCGTGCGTGATCATCCACGTTGCAAACACGACGAGCTTGATCGCGGCAACGACGGCCAGCGCGCGCCCGCTGCCGGCGAGCAGGAAGAAGCTCGCCAGTCCGACCGAGTACACGGTCGCTTTCCAGAGCGCCGACGCCGCAAGGGGCGTCAGCACATGCACGAACCCGTGATACGTGCCGCCCAGCAGCGAAGCCGCGGCCGTGAAGAGAAACGCCAGCGCCCACAAGCGGAACGGGCGCCAGAGACGCGCCGCGAACACGGACGCGACGATGCAGAGCAGATAGTCGGTCGCCAGCGTCATCGGCTCGTGCACGCTCACAGCGCGAACATCCTCGCGTAATGGCGGTACCACTCGCTTTGAAACCGCTGTCGCGGATCGAAGCGCTGCTTGGCTTTCAGGAACGCGTGGAACTGCGGATACGCGCGTTCCACCTGCTCGCGCCGCGCCCAGCGGTGATAGGTGAGGAAGTAGCTCCCCTCGCGCGCCAGCGCGAGATCGATGAGCGCGCGGAAGTCGTCCGCCGCGCGGGCCATGCCCGCGGGATCGTGCGCGAAGTGCAGGTTGAAGATCACGCAGGCGTACGGCTGTTTCGCCCAGGCCAGGAAGCTCTCGTCGTCGCGCTCGATGAGGCGCACCGTGCCGTAGACGACGTTCGTCTGGCGCCGCCGCAGCTCCTCCGCCGCCGCCTGCATGAGCTCCGCGAGCCGCGTCCGCGGCACGTAGAGCTCGGTGATCATCTCCGTTGCCCGGCTGTTGGAGGGCGGACGTCTCGTCCGCCCCCGGGAGGCGGACGGGACGTCCGCCCTCCTCAGCAGCGGATCGAGCGTCCGGTGATAGTCGTCCGGATAGAAGCTGAGCTGATGCTGATCCGACAGGTACACCTGTCCGTTCGTCGACAGGTAATAGCCGGCGTAGCGTTCGAACGCCTGTTCCTTGTCCGCGTGCGCGAGCTGGAGAAGGCGCATCCAGTCTTCCGGCTTCAGCTCCGCCTGCGCATGAATCGGCGTGTCGCCGGGAACGGGTTCGTAGCAGGAGAAGACGCCCTTGCGCAGGAAGTTCTCCGAGGAGTGATTGATCGAGAACTGAAAGTCGCCGTAGAGGAAGCCGGCGGCGATGCGCTCGTCGAAGCGGCGCATGAGATTCTCGATCGTCTCCAGCTCCACGACGCGCCGTACTTTCTGCCGCGGCGAGAGGCGAAGGCGCACGCTGGCGACGACGCCGAACAGCCCATAGCCGCCGATGACGTACGCGAAGAGCTCCTGATTCTTCGTGCGGCTGCATTCGATCGCTTCGCCGCCCGGATCGAGCAGCACGAACGACTCGACGTCGCCGATGATCGGCTTCATCGTCAGTCCGCGGCCGTGCACGTTCGCGGCGAGCGCGCCGCCGAGCGAGAGACGATCCGCTCCGGTCTGCTTCTGGCGAATGCCCCATGTCGAGCTTGATGACTGTGCGACCAGCTCCGGCCATTGGATTCCCGCCTCGACGTCGACGACGCCGGAGTGCTCATCGAGGCCGAGGACGTGCGTCATCGCCGTGGTATCGAGCAGTGTCGTGTGCTCGGCGAACTGCTGGCCACCCATCGCATGGCGTCCGCCGGCGATGGAGAAGTCGCCGCTGGTGCTCCCCATCAACCGCCGGAGCTCGTCGACCGACCTCGGCCTTCGGATGCGCGAGACGTACGTGCTGTTGATCTGCGAGTGGACGTCGTTGACGTACGCCGCTTCATCGTTGCGCGCCGGAGCGGTCGCACATCCGGCCGCGGCGAGAGCCGCCAGCTTCAGAAGCTCCCGCCGGTCGAGCATCCGGCGATTCTAGTGGACCTTCAACCTTTGAAAGCATGCGTTGCCAGCCTTGTCATCCCGAGCGTGAGCGAGGGACCTGGGCGGGCGGGCGGTGCGATGCGCGGGCTTCGTGCCACCCTCCCCCCGGGTCCCTCGCTCACGCTCGGGATGACAAGCTTTGGTACCTACGCTTTCGTCGGCGACCTGAAGAAGATCAGGGCGGCGCTGGGCGCGATGGCGGCGGGACGACCGGCGTCGGCTCGCGATCCTGGAATCGATGCAGATCGCGGCGTGCGCGCTCCGCGAGGTCGGCGAGTCCCGCGCGCTCGTAGCACACCGGGCGCATGGCGAGGTTCTCGGAAGTCCAGTAGGGATTCGGCTCCACGGCCTGCAGCGCCGCGAGCGTCTTCGCGCCGCAGCCGTCGAAACGGCGCGCGAGCGCGATCAGCGCGAACCGCCGGAAGTTATCGCGCTGCATGGCCGCGAACGGTTCCGACATGGCGGTGTGGAGCAACGCCGCGCGCTCGGGACTCGTTTCGCCGAGGGCAACCGCGGTGCGCATCGCCTCCTCGACGATTTCCTCCTGCGCCCACGGCGTAACGCGATACTGGGTGAATGCGCGGACGAACGCGGCGGTTGCCGCGTCGTGACGGTCCAGGCGGAACAGCATTTCGCCACCGATCAGGAACGCGTCGACCGGCGATTGCTCGCGCAGCGATGTGACCAGCTCCATCGCGCGCTTGTCTCCGTCGCGGGCGAGCTTCGCGCCGAGGAGAGCACGCGCGCGCGGGCTGCGCGGCGGTGTGAGCGACTCGCTGCGATGCGCGGCGACGGACTCCCAGTCCACCGCGCCGCGCAATGCGAGCGGGCGGTCCGTTCCGGCGTCCCGCGAGGAAGCCATGATGCGCTGCGGCATCGCGGCGTGCGTTCCGACGCTGCGCGCGAATCCGAACTCGATCACCGTGCGGTCGTCCGTGTTCGTCGCCGGCGCGTTGGCCGCCGCGGCGCGCGCGAAGTTTTCATTCGCCAGCAGGCGCGCGAGGAAGCCTTCGAACGAGTCGATTCCCCACGAGTAGAGAATCGCCGAGCGGTACGGCTCCTCGGACAACCGGCGGCGCAACGTTCCCGCATCCAGGACCACCTGCTCCTTCGATGCGAGGAGCATCAGGTCGCCGGACGTCGTCCGCCAGGTCTGCACATGCGGAAAGACGCCGGTCAGCGTGGCGTAGATCGTCTGCAGCGTCTCGCCGCCGATCTCGTACATCTGCACCCACTGGAGGAAGAAGCCGCCCGGCTCGAGGCGGTCCGCGGCCGCTTTGTAGAAGTCGTGCGTGAAGAGACTGGCGACCCCGGCGCGATAGGGGTTCGAAGGCTCCGACGCGATCAGGTCGTAGCGGCGCCTGGTCGCGAGCAGGACTTCGCGCGCGTCGCCGATCGTGATGTGGACCTTCGGATTCGACATCGCGTTCGCATTCACGATGTCGCATGCGCGTGCGACGTCGAGCACGACCGGCTCGAGCTCCACGACGTCCACGCGCTGCATCGAGGGAATCCTGCCGAGCCAGCCGGCGGTGCTGCCTGTGCCGAGGCCGACCACGAGCGCCGATTGCGGCCGGGGGTGCAGCGCCGCTCCGACGATGCCGAGCATGATCTGCGTTCCGGCGTCGCCGACCGCCGAGCCGTCGCTTTTGCCGTTGACCATGAACGAAAGGTCGGCGTCCGCGATGAGCGCGACGCTGCTCTCGCGTCCGTCGCGTTCCCACAGGACTCTCCGCCGCACGCGCGTGATCCACGACTCGTGATCGTTCGCCGTCTGCGGCTGCTGTGCGCGCGCCGCGCCGATTCCCGAATGCCGCCACACCGCGGTTGGCCCTTGCGCAAAAAACGCCGTGCCCGCGGCGGCCGCGGCGAGGATCGTGATCGCCGCATGCACGCGCTGGCGCGAGCGGAGTGCGAAGACGAGCGCGAGCGCCATCAGCAGCATCGCCACGAAACGCCACGTTCCCGGCGCGGAGAGCAGCGGCAGCAACCCGAAACCGCCCGCGAGCGATCCGGCGATGGCGCCTGCCGTGTTCCACGCGTACGCCGCGCCGATCTGGCGGCCGACGTGCTCGCGCCCCTGGCCGAGCAGCGCGATGAGCATCGGAAACTGAATGCCGGCGATGAACGCGGCCGGAAAGACCACGATCGCGGTCACCATCGTCCATCCGATGACGTGACCGGCGAAGCCGGTCACGCCGAGATTGCGAAGAACGTTCGCGAAGATCGCGAGCCGGTCGCCGAGCGCGTACGGCACGATGATCGCGAGCGCCTCCAGACTGCACGTGATCGCGAACGCCCCCGCGCTCGCGCCGCGCCGGAGAAACAACGCGTAGGCCGCGCCGCCCAGACCGATCCCCGCGAGCGCGATCGCGAGAATCAACCCGAACGTGTACGTCGTCCCGCCCAGAATCGGCGCGAGCATCCGATACCAGACGAGCTCCATGAGCAAAAACGCAAACCCGACGACAGCGGAGGCGATGTAAATCGCTCCAGGGTGGAGGACAGGCAATCCTGCCTGTCCCTGTTCTCGCGCTTTCGGGGACAGGCTGGATTGCCTGTCCTCCATGGTCCTCGCCATCGCCCGCGCCGCGATCGCCACGATGGCATTGACCCCCACCGCCATCAGCAGCGTCTTCCGATTCCCGAGCCGCTCCAGCATCACGAACGTGGACAGCAGCGTGCCCGCCACCGCGCCCAGCGTGTTCACGCCGTACAGCAGCGCCACCGCGCGGCGTCCGGAATCCTCATCGGTCTCCACCGCGCGCGCCGCGGCGGGCAGCGTGCCGCCCATCAGCAGCGTCGCCGGACCGAGGATCACGATCGACAACACGATCCGCAGCAGCGTCGCTCCGGCGATCCCGAGTTGCGGCGAGCCGCCGCTGCTGAAGTACACCTTCGCCGCGACCCACAGCAGCAGCGGCGAGAGCGCGGCCGCCGCGGCGATCAGCAGCTCGAGCTGCGCGTAATACGCGAGCGGGCGTTCCTTCGCATCCGCCCTCTTGCCGAGGAGCGCGCTGCCGAGGCCGAGACCGCCCATGAAGATCGCGAGGACGGCGCCGGTTGCGTAGGTCGACGCGCCGAAGATCAGGCGGAACTGCCGCAGCCAGACCGTCTGGTAGATGAGCGCGCAGGCTCCGGAGAAAAACAGCAGCCCCGCCACCTTCCACGTCGCGCGCGTCATTCGTTTCCTGTCCGGCGGATGCTCATTCGAAGGAGGGCGGACGTCCCGTCCGCCTTCCTCGGGGCGGACGGGACGTCCGCCCTCCGGATGCCGAAAACCATCGCGGCATTCTCCATGTTGTAGAGTCCGCGCGCAAAATTCGTGCGGAAATGCGCGATTTCTTGCGTGCCTGATAGTCGCGTCGTACACTCCTTTCACCACACGAATGTCCGTCGAACCTACCGTTTCCCGCGCCTCTCCTCGGCGACTACTTCCCGGGAAATCACTTTATAAGGAGAAGGCCAATGCTCATTCCTACTGACAAACTGAAAGCCGCCGAGACCGCGCTGACACAGATCGAGCGCCAGTTCGGCAAAGGCTCGATCATGCGCCTCGGCGCGAAAGAGTTCGCTCCCGTGAGCACGATCTCCACCGGATCGATCGGCGTCGACGCCGCCCTCGGCATCGGCGGCGTGCCCCGCGGCCGCATCGTGGAGATCTTCGGACCGGAGTCGTCGGGCAAGACCACGCTCTCGCTGCACATCATCGCCGAGGCGCAGAAGACGGGCGGGCTGGCCGCGTTCATCGACGCCGAGCACGCGCTCGACGCGGAGTACGCGAAGAAGCTGGGCGTCGACATCGACAACCTGCTGGTCTCGCAGCCCGACTCGGGCGAGCAGGCGCTGGAGATCGCCGAGGTGCTGGTGCGCTCGGCAGCGATCGACGTCATCGTCATCGACTCGGTCGCGGCGCTGGTGCCGCGGGCGGAGCTCGAGGGCGAGATGGGCGATCACCAGATGGGTTTACAGGCACGATTAATGTCGCAGGCTCTGCGCAAATTAACGGGTGTGGTTTCGAAATCAAAAACGTGCCTCATTTTCATCAACCAAATCCGTGAAAAAATTGGTGTCATGTTCGGCAACCCGGAGACCACCACCGGCGGCCGGGCCCTGAAGTTCTACTCGTCGGTCCGCCTCGACATCCGCCGCACCAGCCAGATCAAGGAAGGCGAAGAGGTCGTGGGCTCGCGCGTGAAGGTGAAGGTCGTCAAGAACAAGGTCGCGGCGCCGTTCCGCCACGCGGAGTTCGACGTCGGCTACGGCGAGGGCATCTCCAAGACCGGCGAGCTGCTCGACATCGGCATCGAGAACAAGCTCATCGAGAAGTCGGGCTCCTGGTTCTCGTATGGCGACGTGCGCCTCGGCCAGGGCCGCGAGAACGCGAAGCTGTTCATCAAGGAGAACCCCGATCTCTCCGGCGAGATCGAGGCGAAGGTCCGCCGGCTCCTCGGCATCGGCGGTCCTGATCTGACGGTGATCGAAGGCGGCGAGCCCGCGACGCCCGCGAAGCCGGAGCGAATGGTCCGCAAATGACGTAACGTAGGGGCGGGCTTCAGCCCGCCCTATGCGTCTCGATCAGGCAATTGCCGCACGCTATCCCCAGCTCTCGCGCCGCAAGGCGCGAGAGCTCATCTCCCGGCAGCGCATCCTCGTCAACGATCGTCCCGTCCGCGTCGCCTCGCGCGAGGTGCAGGAGAGCGATCGCATCGTCGTCGTCGAGGACGTTCCCGAGCTCGAGATCCTGCGCGAGACCGCGGACTGGGTCGCGGTGAACAAGCCCGCGGGAATCGCGACGCAGCCGATGCGCGACCGGAAGCAGTGCTCGCTCGAAGAGCTGCTCCGCCTGCGCTATCGCGAGATCTACGTCGTGCATCGCATCGACACGCAGACGAGCGGCGTGGTCGTGTTCGCGCGCACGCGCGTCGCGGCCGCGCGGCTGTCCGAGCTCTTCGCGTCGCGCGAGGTGCGCAAGACGTACCTCGCGGTGATCGAAGGAACGATCGAGCACGAGGAGACGATCGAGTCGCCGATCGGCGGCAAGGACGCGCACACGGTCGTGCGTCCTTTGAAGCGCCACGGCGAAACGACGCTGATCGAGGCCGAGATCCGCACCGGCCGCACGCACCAGATCCGAATTCATATGAAGTCGATCGAGCGACCGGTCGTAGGCGACCGCCGCTACGGCTCGAGCATGCCGTCGGCGCGGACGATGCTGCACGCATGGAAGCTCGAGCATGCGGAGCTGGGAAGCCTCGTTGCGAAGCCACCCGCAGACTTTCCAGCTCCGGATTGAGGAAGAGGAGGGCGGACGTCCCGTCCGCCCGGCGGACGAGACGTCCGCCCTCCTCAATCCTCAATCGCGAACGCTGATACGATCCGCCGCGATGGAACAACCGCAGATTCACGCCACGACCGTCATCTGTGTCCGCCGCGACGGGCAGGTCGCGATGGCGGGCGACGGGCAGGTGACGATCGGGAACACGGTCATGAAACACGGCGCGGCGAAGGTGCGGCGGCTGTATCACGACAAGATCCTCGCCGGCTTCGCGGGATCGGCGGCAGATGCCTTCGCGCTCTTCTCGCGCTTCGAGGCGAAGCTCGAGGAGTACCGCGGCAACATGGAACGCGCGGTCGTGGAGCTGGCGAAGGACTGGCGGATGGACAAGTACCTCCGCCAGCTGCAGGCGATGCTCATCGTCGCGAACAACGAGCGGGCGTATCTGATCTCCGGCACGGGCGATCTCATTCAGCCGGACGACGGCATTCTCGCGATCGGCTCGGGCGGCCCGTTCGCTCTCGCCGCGGCGCGGGCACTGATCAAGCACACGCCGATGAACGCCGCCGAGATCGCCAAAGAAGCGATGCACATCGCCTCGGCGATCTGCATCTACACGAACGACAACATCACGGTCGAGACACTCTGATGGTCATTCACCTTCCCGCGCTGCTCGAAGATCCCACGCTGCAGTCCGAGCGCCTGACGCCGAAGGAGATCGTGCGCGAGCTCGACAAGTACATCGTCGGCCAGAACGGGGCCAAGCGCGCCGTGGCGATCGCGTTGCGCAATCGCTGGCGGCGGCAGCAGCTGCCCGCCGAACTGCGCGATGAAGTCGCGCCGAAGAACATCATCATGATCGGCCCGACGGGCGTCGGGAAAACGGAGATCGCGCGCCGCCTCGCACGCCTCACGCGCTCGCCGTTCATGAAGATCGAAGCATCGAAGTTCACGGAAGTCGGCTACGTCGGCCGCGACGTGGAGTCGATCGTGCGCGATCTCACCGAGATCGGCGTGAAGCTCGTGCGCGATGAGAAGAACCGCCTCGTGCGCGAGAACGCGGAGCGCAACGCGCGCGAGCGCATTCTCGACATCCTCCTGCCCGACTCGCGTCCCCCGCGCGCGCGGCCCGCGTTCGTGTCCGCTCCGGAGCCGGAGGACACATCGGCCGAGACGCGCGAGAAGCTCGCGCGCTGGCTGGACGAGGGAAAGCTCGACGAGCGCGAAATCGACGTCGAGGTGAAGGAGCAGCAGTTTCCCTCCTTCGAGATCTTCACGCCGCAGGGCGTCGAAGAGATGGGCGTGAACGTGAAGGACATGCTGCCGGGCCTGTTCGGCGGTCGCTCGAAGCAGAAGAAGATGCGCATCGGCGAGGCGCGCGAGATTCTCATTCAGGAAGAGGCGGAGAAGCTCGTCGATCAGCAGAACGTCGCCCGCGAGGCGGTCGAGCGCGTCGAGCAGAGCGGCATCGTGTTTCTCGACGAGATCGACAAGATCGCCGGCCGCCAGAGCGCATCGGGCGGACCTGATGTGTCGCGCGAAGGCGTGCAGCGAGACCTGCTGCCGATCGTCGAAGGAACGACCGTGAACACGAAGTACGGGATGGTGAAGACGGATCACATCCTCTTCATCGCCGCCGGCGCATTTCACGTCTCGAAGCCGTCGGATCTGATTCCCGAGCTGCAGGGCCGCTTTCCGATCCGCGTCGAGCTCGAGTCGCTGACCGAGAACGACTTCGAGCGGATCCTGCGCGAGCCGCAGAACGCGCTGACGACGCAGTACACCGCGCTCCTCGCAACCGAGGGCGTGACGCTGAGCTTCACCGACGACTCGATCCGCGAGATCGCGCGCTATGCGGCGATGGTCAACGAGAAAACCGAGAACATCGGCGCGCGCCGCCTGCACACGATTCTCGAGCGCCTGCTCGACGAACTCTCCTTCGACGCCTCGGAGATGGGCGGTCAGGAAGTGGTGATCGATGCCGCATACGTCGCGCGCGTGCTGGCCGACGTCGTGCGCGATGAAGACCTTTCGCGATACGTGCTATGAAGGCGGGGCTGCCGGCCCCTTCGGCCGGCAGCCGCGTCGCTCAGTGAGAGATCGAGCCCGGGACTTCTTCCAGGTCGAGTTCGATCATCATCGCGCCGACCGAGATCTTCTTGAGAAGAGCAGGCAGCAACGGGCACGAACCGTAGATCTCGATGCACTGCATGCAGGCGCGTTTGCCGTCGTACATGAACGTTCCCTCGCCGGCGCAGGCATTCTCGGGCGCGCACGCGCCACGTTGCAGCGGAATGTCGAAGACGTGCTGCAGTGCGAGCTCGTCAGTCACACCCCCCCCGCCTGCAGGTGCAGACGCCACAGCAGCGGCATTGTCTCGCCGGGACCATTCGCCCGCCAGCCGCCGACGGCGCTGACATTCGTCCTCCGTTGCATCGTCCGGAGCGCTCCTCGGCTCGACAGGGCATTCGCCGGTCCGCGCCGGCGAGCTTTCGGATTCGGGCTTCTCGCATACGGGTTCCTCCTTCGCTTTCCGCGATCGTTTCCGGGGGGCTTTCCAGGGCCCATGAAACAGCCTGGCTTCGTTGTTTCCGCCGAGGACGTCGGCGAGCGAGATCTCTTGGTCGGCGATCTTCACGGACACCGAGGAGAGACGTCTGTGCTCCGACGCGGCATCATCAGCGATCATTGCCGCGATGACCTCTGCGGCTCCCGCGAGCCGTTTCGCACGCTCCTCGATGTCTGGAATCGTGATCACCTCCGCATCCATCCAACGCACCATCGCCTTCCAGCAGTCATCACACTCAAGCGCGTGGTCGAACTCTTTCGGGCCGACGACGCTGCCCGGCGCGTAGGAGAGAGTCTTTTCGCAGACTTCATGATCGTTCGTCTCTTTCATGATCGTTTCAGTCGACTCGGGATCAGAGGGTCGCCGCCGCCTGCGTGTACGGAAACACGACGCGGCGATCGGCGCGCTCACGAATTCGGCCCACGAGCTCGTTTGCCCACCGGAAAAACGTCGACCGGCTGGGGACGAGGGCAATCGCGGACGGCGAAGATCGGTTGATTCGGTCGACGATCCTTTCCACTCTGATTCGGCAAGCGTCCAGGGTCCGCTCGGGGTGCTGCAGCAGCATCTGCAGCACCATCGCGAATCCCTTGACTCGCGCTTCGGCGATCGCCCGTGTCCGTCTGCTGCGTGCCTGCTGCCTGACTTTGTCAGCGACGAAACGCGGCAGCTCCTCTTCCACGTCCGCGGCGAGATTCTCGATCCCTCGGTGGCGGAGCCAGACTGCGCGCCGCATGCGATTCGCCGCGCGGCGCGCCGCCTCTCGCACCATCACTCGCTCGTGATTCACCCTCCGGATTTCGGACTGAAAAAGATGCCGCGCCGTTTTGAAGAGAAACTTCTCCGGATCGTCAATCGGATCGCGAGACGGGTCGGCGACACGCTTCAGGACGGCGGCGAAACTCATGCTCCATAGATCTTCCTCCTCCATGGTGAGATTGAGGTTGTTTCCGGAAAACAGGCCGTGATGAACGGCGACAATGAATTTCTGGCGAATGGCTGGCCGCGACAGGCGGTAAACGGCCATGGCCACGGAAGCAATGTGCTGCAGCCAGTTCCCGTCCTTTGGAGCCTTGTCGTTGTCATCGATGAGCGCGTAGATGAACGGAAAGAGCTGGTCCATCTCCCGGTCGAGTTGCTGGAACGGAACCGTGGTTCCTGCCGCGCTGATCTGCATGAAAAGCTGACACTTCACTGTCCTCTCGACTTCTACGCTTCGATAATCATCGGGACACATGGTTCGGTCCTTTCGGGTGAAGCCCCTTCCTGCTCGCAAACGGTTAATATCGACACATCTGTCGGTCTGAAGACGCTCTATAGACGCGATACGGACGTTTTTCTCCCAAACTCACATGGCGCTCCTATGGCCGCGACGAATCTGCCGGCGCAACCGGTCGAGCCAGCGGCTGAAGGTCGAGCGTGAGGGGAGAATCACGTCACGCCCGTTCGCGCGCTCGGCAACCTTGCGCAATGCGTCCGAATGGCGCCACGTGGGATTGTCGAGAAGGAGCACGACGGCGAGCGCGAAGGCCTTCAGCTGCGGCATACTGTCGGGTCTCCTGCGTCGCTTCTCCTGAATGAAGCGAAGCAGCTCGTCTTTGATCTCCAGGTGATGCAGCCAGGCGTTCGGCGGTGACGGCTCGCGCTTCTGCCTGAGCGTTGCGAGCGCGCGGAGTCTGGCCTTTTCGCTCTCGATGAGCGTGTAAAACAGCTTCTGCGCGGCGCCCAGACTAAACCGCAGCAAGTCGCGCACGGGCTCGAGTTTTGGATTCGGATCGGCGAGCCGACCGAGAACGGCGCCATACGTATCGGACCAGATGTCGTCGCTCGACGCTCCGATGTTCAGGGTCGTCTGAAAACAGCGGTGTGCCATGGCTGCATAACGTTTCCTGGTGGACAGTCGGCTCAGGTAGATCACCGCCGCGGCGACGCATGGGAGTACGCGTAGCGGATTTCCATTCGGAGGGAGTTTCCCTTTCTTGAAAATCACGGCCAGCGCGTGATCGGTGGCCTCGTCGATCGGTACATCAGGTTCGGAAGGTCGTTCGTGGCCTGCTGCCCTCTCCCACACTGCAAGGTGTTTCTGAATCGCCTCTTCGAGATTGAACTCACGGTTCTCGGGTTCCGACATGGAGCGCTCCTTAGCTGCCTGCCGTTTTGCGGGTCGGGTCTACCGTGGTCTGTTGATAGGAAGACCAGCGGCAGAGAGCGCGATTTTCACGGTCGCCGTGGAGCGCGGCGAGACGTAACAGGAACGTCATCGCGGACTCCAATTCGCGCTGTCGGGTAGGGAGAGACGTGCGGCTGTCACTCCGTAAGTGGGTCCAATTTGCGGAGGGTCTTGATGACAGACAGGCGAGACGTCGTTTATCTGCTGCATGGGGTTGATTCCGGTGGTGCGTGGTATCCGATCGTCAGTCAGGGGCTGGAGCCGTTTTTTCGCTGTGCGCCGATCCGTTACGGCCATTACGACGCGTTTGGCAAGTGGAAAGTCGCGACCCTCGGCGGCGGATTTGCGTTCGCGATTGCATGCATATTGCTGCTTCTCGTTCTCCCGGTCGCCGGATTGCTTCCGAGGATTCTCTTCATTGGACTCGTTCTGTGCGCCGTGGCAGGCGTTGTCGCGAGCATCTGGGAGATCGCGCGCCGGCGCGCCGCGCTCAGGACGGTGGCGTTCGAGATGAATCGCGCTCCGGCGACGGGCACGCCGGTGCGGCATGTGATCGCGCACAGCTTCGGCACCTACCTCTTCGGAAAACTTCTGGAGAAGGCACCGGCCACGCGGCATGATCGCGTCGTTCTCGTGGGATCCATTCTCCCGCGGGACTTCGACTGGATGGCGATCTGGCAGCGGGCGGCCGCGCGCTGGAAGCCTTTTCGGAGCATTCGCAACGAGCACTCGGCACGCGACTTCGTGGTCGGCTTTGCCGGCCGATTCCGGCTCTTTGCGGGTCGATGCGGCACGTCGGGACTGTACGGGTTCCTGTCGATCGGTTCTCCGCCATTGACCGTTCACGATGTTTCGAATGCATGGGGTCCGTGTCCGTTCAAGAGCAGCGTCTGCGCGAGCGAGCCGATTCTGCACAACCACGATCTCCCGACTCATGATCACAACGCGTGGTTTCTCAAAAGCGATCATGCGAGGATGCTCTGGATGCCATTTCTCTGGGGACTCGATCCGGCCGATTACATCGACTTCGTGTACGCGTGCCACAAGGTCGAAGAGGCACACGATTCCCAGCTTTCCCGGCAGGCACGCCTGCTTGCGCGGTTCCTCCACGGCAGCCGCTGGTCGTGGTTCACGATCGACGGCGAAGCGGTGACAATGAGCGAATACGCTGCGAATATCCTGTGGGCTGCGGGACTCTCCGACGCACAAATCGACGACGCGGCCATCTCCGATGTGATTTACTGGACCGCCATTTTCGTGGCGACGGCCCACTGGGGCGATTTCACGGAGTCGAACATGTGCGCGAACCCCGGCGACGCGCTGGCGACGGCGGTCCGGAAGGTCGCGAGGGCGCATGGAGCAAACTGACCAGCCGGCCGTCGCCGGCGTCCTCCGGGTCCTCGCCGCGTCGCGCGAAGACGCCGGCGCGTGGGATTTGCTCTACCGCCGCTTCTGGCCGTTCGTGCTCGCCATCGCGATCCGATGCGTTCACGATCCCGATCTCGCCCAGGACGCAGCACAGGATGTCTTCCTTCGGCTCGCTCGTTACTGTGATTTCGCGGAGTTCGAGGATCGCGACGAGTGGATCTTTCGTTCGTATGTGGCTCGCGTTGCGATCAACACGTCTCGTGATGCGTTGCATCGCCGGAACCGCCGGAGGGAGTATCCGCTCTCGGAAGCCGGCGAGGCGACCGCGGCGAATGATCCGGCGGCGGAGTCGGAGCTGCGTTTGACGCTCGACTGGATCGCGAGTCATCTGTCGGCGTCGGACGCCGAGCTCGTCCGAAAACTGGCGGACGGGGCGACAGCCCGGGAGATTGCGACCGAGAGCAACACCGCGCCGGGAACGGTTGCGGTTCGCATCCACCGCCTCCGCAAGCGCATTTTCAGGATCTTTACAAATCGTTGAGAGCACGAGATTTGACTGAAATTTGGCCTATGAGGTAATGATTTTTCACTCCTGCGGGTCTATTGTGTTCAGTGACAAAGGAGTGTCGGCAACGAAAACGCGGGTCCGCGCCGGTAAGAAACGCGAAGTCCATGGCGGTCTTCTATTTGGAGAGATTTCGATGAGCGCACACCACGAACCGGATGAAACAGCCGCAAAGTTTCTGGAGATCGTTCGCGCGAAACATCCACTCCGAGACGATGTGCGCGAACTGCTCATCGAATTCGGGCAGGAGCTCAGCACGGAATGCATTCAGCCTTACGAGATTCTGCAGGCCGAGTCGTACGCGAATCTTTCCGCCGAACGGCGTGAGCATGCCGCGACCTGCGAACGCTGTCGGCTCGTCGTTGCTGCGCCGCCTTCTGAGTACGTCGAGGCAGCGGTGCGTGAGGCGCGCTATTACACGGTGTCGTCGTTTGCGCCGATGTCCGGACTGCCTGCCGGCGCGAGTGCCGCGCGCGCCGGAAGCTCGTACAAGCGGTGGTGGCTCATCGGTCCCGTGCTCGCCGCATTCGCCGCGCTCAGCACGTACCTTGTGCTGCGGTTTCGTAAGACAATCACTACTGGATGATCAAAGCAACCAGGTCGTACGCTGGATGGGTCGGCGGATTGTTCCTCTTGCTGCTCCTCTCTCACGCCGCGGTCGCGCAGTTGCGCCCCGTGAACACCTACTCGATCGTCGCGCGCGACGCGGCGACGGGCGAGATCGGCGTGGCCGTGCAGTCGCACTGGTTCGGCGTCGGGCAGATCGTGCCGTGGGCGGAGGCGGGGGTTGGCGCCGTCGCGACGCAGAGCTTTGTCGATCCCGCGTACGGGCAGCTCGGCATCGAGCTGTTGCGCACGGGCAAGAGCGCGCCCGATTCGCTGCGCGGTCTGCTCATGACCGACGCCGCGTGCGAAGTGCGGCAGGTGGCGATCATCGATGCGACGGGCAGCGTGGCGACGTTCACCGGCGCGCGCGACATCGAGGCAGCGGGCGGCATCGCCGGCGGCAGTGCAACGGTGTCCGAGGTGAAGTGCGGCTCCGCGGGAGGCGCGCTGACGGTCGGCAAAGACTTCGCCGTGCAGGCCAACCTCATGGCGAACGACACGGTCTGGCCCGCGATGGACAAAGCGTTTCGCGAGACGACGGGCGATCTCGCGGAGCGGATGCTCGCCGCGCTCGATGCGGCACAGGCGGCGGGCGGCGACATTCGCGGAAAGCAGTCCGCCGCGTTGATCGTCGTGAAAGCGAAAGCGTCGGGACGGCGCTGGAACGACGAGCGTTTCAACCTGCGCGTCGACGACGCGCCCGATCCGCTCGCCGAGCTGCGCCGCCTCGTCGCCGTGCAGCGCGCGTACAACCACATGAACGCCGGCGATCTCGCGGTCGAGCACAAGGACAACGAATCCGCGCTGCGCGAGTACGCCGCGGCGGAGAAGATCGCGTCCACGACGCCGGGGATTCCGCCGAGCCGCCACGCGGAGATGATCTACTGGCACGCCGTCTCGCTGGTGAACATGAAGCGCATCGACGAAGCGCTGCCGCTCTTCGCGAAGGTGTTCCGTATGGAGCCGAGCTGGCGAACGCTCACGCCGCGGCTGGTGAAATCAGGATTGCTTCCCGAGGACGCGGTCCAGCGGATCATGAACGCGCGCTAGGAGATTGCGCGGCAGAAAACAGTGGAGGACAGGCAATCCTGCCTGTCCTTGAAGGCCGGACAGGCAGGATTGCCTGTCCTCCACTACACCATGCTGCCCGCCGTGCCGGCCAGGAGGGCGGACGTCCTCGTCCGCCCCTCCCGTACCTCCTACCTGATTTCTTCTTCTTCGGTCTTGTACTTCGGATTGTGTTGATTCACGAGGTAGTAGGCGAGGTCGGCCGCCATCCGGTCGACCATGTCTTCGAGCTCTCCTTCATCGGTCTGCCATCCGGCGCCCCAGTTCAGGCTCTTCATCTCGAGCGTCGCGAGCTCCTTGCCGCTCTCGCCGTCGACGAGTTTCACGTTCATCGACAACTGCACGCGTCCCGCGCCGAATCCGATCAGCGAGCGCCTCATGAAGCTGCCGGCGGCGACCTGCGGCAGATCGCCTTCGATGACGAGCTTCTTCCCTTTCGACGGATCGCCGACTGTCGTATCGCCGAACGTCGCGCCGCGGAAGAGCGTCGGATAGCGTCCGCCGATGCGATCCATCACCGCGCCGGGCACCATCTTCTGCGTCGCGGTGACGTCGCCCTTGAAGTTCGTGTCGGTGAGCTTGAAATCGCGGATCTCGACGACGTCGTAGCCGGTGAGATCGACTTTCGGCAGTTTGCCGACGAGCTCCGTCGGCCCGTAGAAGATCGCCTCGATCTCGGCCGCGTTGTATTTCTCGGGCTTCGGCGTCGCCGATTTCTTCACCGACGCGGTCACTTCCGCAGGCAGCGCCTTCGTTAGCGTCTCGCTCGCCGCGAACTTCTCCATCAGGTTGTACACGGTGGCCTCGAAGAGCGCGTTCCATCGCGCCTTCGTGACCACCTGTCCCTTGATCTCCGAGTTGCCGATCACGCTCACGGTGCCGGCCGGCTCGCCGCCGCGCTCGAGCAGGAAGCGGACGTGAATCTCGCCGCGCAGCCGCGCGCGTGCTCCCATGCGCACCCACAGATGCGCGCGCCAGATCTCGGCATTCACCGTCAGCGCAGGCGACTCGCCTTCCCTCGCCGCGAGTCCGAGGGACTCGAGCGAATCCTGCAGCGCGGCCTTGACGTAAGTCTCGGGCGGATCCTGCGAAAAGATCTCGTAGATTCCGTTCGGTCCCTTGCCGAGGAAGCGGCGGTCGGCGACGCTGCGACGGTCGACGACCTTGCCGATGGCGATGGGCACGCCTTTCTCGAAGGTGCCGTAGTAGGTCAGACCCTTGAACGTCGATTTGATGTAGAGGTCTTCGCGCGCCACGGCGGTGAATGCGAAAAGACACAGCACGAACGCCAAAGCAGTAGCTCTGAGTCGCATCGGTTTTTCTCCTGTGCGCGAATTCTAGAGCAACTCTTTGAGGCGTTCATATCCCGCCCGGCTCACGGGAATCCTGCTGCCGTCCTTCAGGACCGCGACCCGGCTGTCCTTCGCGTACGGCTCGACGCGGGCGAGGCTCTCGAGGTTCACGAGGTAGCTTCGGTGCACGCGCACGAACCGCGCCGGATCGAGCAGCGCTTCGAGCTCGGAAAGAGTCTGTTGCTTCACGTGCTTCACGCCGCGGGAAAACACGCGCACGTAGTCGTCCTGCGCCTCGATGTAGTCGATGCGCTGCACGGGAACGACCTCGATCGCGCCGCCGTCGCGGAAGGCGATCCGCTGCAGCGGCTTTTTCGTCAGGTCTTTCGTGATCTCGCCGAGCGGCTGCCGCACGCTCAGCGTCTCCTCCGCATGCGCGAGCACCTCGGCGAACCGCGACGCCGTGAACGGCTTGAGCAGGTAGTCGATCGCGTGCACTTCGAACGCGCGGATCGCGTACTCGTCGTACGCCGTGACGAAGACGACCTTCGGCTTCGGCTCGTCGTCGACGATCACGACGTTGATCATGTTTGCGAAAACGTAGCGGCGGGCTTCAGCCCGCCGGGAACGACCGGCTGAAGCCGGTCGCCTACGTTCAGGAACATTCAGGATGACACGTTGGGCAGTGCAAGTTCGACACGGAACCGCGCCGGCTCTTCGACGACCTTCATTCGCGCCGCGGCGCCATAAAACGTCGCGACTCGTTTGCGCGTGTTCGTCAATCCGATCCCCTCGCCGGGCTTCGATGCGCGATCGGGATCGCAGCGGTTCTCCACGCGAATCCAGACGTGATCTCCGTTCCGTCCGGCCGCGATCTGCACAGTTCCTCCTTCGATCAGCTGTCCGACGCCGTGCGTGACCGCATTTTCCACCAGCGGCTGCAGCAGCAGCGGCGGCACGCGATAACTTCGGACGTTCTCCTCGATGGTCTGCTCAAACTCGAGAAACAAGAGGGCGCCGCCGGCGAGGAGCACCAGCCCCCACGCCAGCTTCCCGATGGGAAGCTTCCGTTGGGTTTGTTCGATGGTCATGGCGTGCATCGCAACCTCCGCGCGCAAGATACGGTGCGAGGTCGCGCGCGTCTCGCGCGGATTGGTGAATGGCGGGCCAGTACCGGCGGACGGCGCGATAATCTACGCTTCATGACTCTCTCGGCGGGGGACCGCATCGCTCATTACCGCATCGTCGAGCGAATCGGCGCGGGCGGAATGGGGGAGGTGTACAAGGCGCTCGACCTTCGGCTCGGCCGCAACGCGGCACTGAAACTGCTGCCGCAGCATCTCACCAGCGACGAAGAGCGCGTCCGCCGTTTCGTCCGCGAGGCGAAGTCGGCGTCCGCGCTCACGCATCCGAACATCGTCACGATCTACGACACCGACCGGGCCGACGTCGGCGGCACGCCGACGTGGTACATCGCCATGGAGCTCGTCGAAGGAGAGACGCTGCGGGCGCGCCTGCAGCGCGGCGAGCTCGATCTCGCGTCCGCCGCGACCCTCGTCGCGCAGATCGCCGACGCGCTCGCGAAGGCGCATGCGCTGGGCATCGTGCATCGCGACCTGAAGCCGGAGAACATCATGATCACCGGCGACGGCTTCGCGAAGGTGCTCGACTTCGGGCTGGCGAAGCTCATCGAGGCGAAGCGCGATGTCGCCGACTCCGCCGTCACCGCCGACGGCGTGATCGTCGGCACGATCTGCTACATGTCTCCGGAGCAGATCCGCGGCGACGAGGTCGATGCGCGCTCGGATGTCTTCGCCCTGGGCTGCATCCTCTACGAGCTCGTCTCGCGCCGCCGTCCGTACGCGGCGCCGACGGCGCTCGAGTCGCTGCATCGCACGATGTACGACGACCCGCAACGACTCGCCGGCGCCTCGCCGGAGCTCGCCGCGATGCAGCGCATCATCGACCGCTGCCTGCGCAAGCATCCCGCCGACCGCTATGCATCAGCGAAGGAGCTGGCGAGCGATCTGCGCCGGTTCGCGCGTCTGATCGAGCGCGCGTCCGAGCCCGCGCCGCTGTCGATTGCGGTTCTGCCGTTCCGCGATCTCACGTCCGCGCACGACAACGCGCACATCGCCCTCGGCCTCGCCGACGCGATCATCACCGAGCTGGCCGCGAGCCGGAGGCTGGTCGTGCGTCCCACCGCCGCGATCGTGTCGTATCGCGATCGCAACGTCGACGCGAGCGCCGCCGGACGCGAGCTCGGCGTCGATGCTGTCGTCGACGGCGCCTTCCAGCGCGCGGGCTCGCGCCTGCGCGTCACCGTGCAGCTCGTCAGCACCGAAGGCGCGCGGTCGCTGTGGGCGACGAAGATCGACTCCTCGCTCGACGATCTCTTCGCCATACAGGACGAAGTCGCGCGCCGCATCGCGGAGTCGCTGTCGATCGACATCGCCCCGCAGGCGCGCGCCGCGCAGCAGCCTGCCGCGAGCGCGAACGAGTCGTACATGAAGGGGAAGCTCGCGCTCTGTTACGAGACGATCGACAAGACGAAGGAAGCGATCGACGCGTTCCTCCACGCGACGGCGAGCGACCCATCGTTCGCCCCCGCGTGGGCGGGGCTCGCGGACGCGTACGTGCGGCTTGCGTTCAACTGGGATCCGAGCGGCGACTGGTATCGCAAGGGCGTCGACGCGGCGGAGCGCGCGCTGTCCATCGACAGCGATCTCCCCGAAGCGCATTACGTGCGCGGGCGGATGAAGTGGTCGCCCGCGGAGCACTTCGATCATGTCGCGGCGATCCGCGAATACGCCGCCGCCGTGCGGATGAATCCGAACCTCGGCGAGGCGCACGGCAGGCTGGGGCTCGTGCTCTGGCACGTCGGCATCGTGGCCGAGGCGGAAGATGAGCTGCGGCAGGCGGTGGCGATCAATCCGATGGATCGCGTGTCCGACTCGCACTTCGCCTCGTGCCGTTTGATCCTGGGCGAATGGAGCGTCTGTCTCGATCTCGCGAACGAGCGCATCGAGCGCGCGCCGACCGCGTGGCTCTGCTACACGAAAGCGCTCGCCCTGCTACGGCTCGACCGAGACGCGGAAGCGGTGGAGTGCACCGACCTGGCCGCGCTTCGCTTTCCGGAGAGCGCGTTCTACTTTCCGCTGCGCGCGTTGCTCGCGGCGAAAGCGGGCGACCGCACGCGTGCCTTCGAGCACGTCGCGCGCACGATCGAGCACGAGAAGATGTACGGCCACTATCACCACGCGCAGTACGACGTCGGCTGCGTCCACGCGCTCCTCGGCGACGCGGATGAGGCGCTGCGCTGGCTGCGCGATGCCGCTCAGAACGGATTCCCGAACGCGACCATGATCGAAAACGACGTGCTGCTCGCATCGATCCGCGGCGACGCGCTCGATGCGTTGATCGCCGAAACGCGCCGAGAGACCGACCAGTACCGCGAGCTCTACGCATCGCTGATCCGCTCCGCCACGGACGAAGCCGCCACGCTGCGGCTGTGAGGCGTATAGTTTCCCCGAACCCCCATGCGACCCACTTCCCGCGTCCATGCGCCGGCATGGCTGCTGGCGCTTTTTCTCCCGCTGGCCGGATCGGCGCAAGAGCTGCCGTTCACGCACTTCACCACCGAGCATCACGCCACGCCGCTGCCGCTCTCGAATCTGCAGCGCATCCATCAGGACCGCCTCGGGTATCTCTGGCTCGGCTTCTACGGCTCTGTCCTCGCGCGCTATGACGGACACTCGTTCGAGTCGTACACGCCTGAAGACGGCGTGCCGGAGTTCACCGTGCGCGAGATCGTCGAGTCGCACGACGGCCGCCTCTGGATCGGCTCCGACTCTGGCGTCGCCGTGTCCGATCGCCCGCTGCCGTCGTACGCGCCGGGCGAGCGCGTGCGCTTCGTCTCGCACGGGCTCGTGCAGACGCGCATCCGCCAGAACGGCATGGCCGTCGATCGCGACGGATGGATTTGGGTCGGCACGCAGGGCGACGGCGTTCATCGATACCGCTTCGATTCGAACGGCCGTCTCGAAACGCGCCGCATCGCCACCGCCGAAACCCGCGATGGCCGCAACGCGCCGGTCGTCGCGATCGGAGTGCGCCGCGACGGCTCGGTGTGGGTGTCGCTGAACACCGGAAAGGCGATCGTGGTTTCCGGCGAGACGGCGCGCTGGATCCAGCCGCCGTGCACGATCTCGACGCTGCATGAACGAAAGTCGCTCTGGCTCGGCTGCATGACAGGCGAGGTGTGGCGGATCGATTCCGGCACGCAGGTCGTCGCCGGCGGAAACGCGCAGATCACCGCGATTCAGGAGACCGTGCGCGGCGACGTATGGATCGCCACGCACGGCGCGGGCGTGATGCACATCGACGGCGCAACGCGCGAGACCTATTCGCGCAGCAGCGGCATGCCCGGCAACATCGCCTGGGACATTCTCGAAGACCGCGAGGGCAATCTCTGGTTCGCGCAGGAGGGAGGCCTCTCGCGTCTGCGCTTCGATCATGCCGCGTTTCTTGCGTATCGCAGGCTGCTCGCGGATGAAAGCGTTCTCTCCGTTCTTCCGCGCCGCGACGAAAGCGATCTTCTCTGGATCGGCACGACCGGCGGGCTGACGGCGATTCGCGGCCGCGACGAAACGGCATCCTTCACCACCGCGGATGGCCTCTACAGCGACGCCATCTACTCGCTCGCGACCGACGATCTGCAGCGCGTCTGGGTCGGCACCTCGCGCGGCCTGCATGCGATCGTCGCCGACGCCGCGCTTGCGCCGCCCGATGCGATGATCCGGCCGGTCACGCTCTTCGGCCGCGGCATGTTTCTCTGCACGCTGCCGCTCGACAACAATCCGATCTACGCCGCGCGCCGCATCGGCGCGGACATGCTCTGCTTCGCGAGTCCGGGCAGTCTGCGCTGCCTCGCGAATGCGAGGTGGTATTTCTTCGACACCGAGTCGGGCCTCTCGCCGACCGGCGCGACGAGCGTCGAGGCCGATCGCCGCGGACATCTCTGGATCGGCACGAGCGATCGCGGCGTGTTGCGCTCGACGCATCCGGTGACGCCCGCGACGCTCGCGCAACTCGCGTCGCGGCCGCTGATGCCGAACGCCGTGCAGGTGACGGCGCCGGTGTTTGCGCCGCTCTGGAACAAAAGCGTGGGTGCGCCGACGAACGCGATCCGCAATCTCCTCGCGAACGGCGATGAGATGTGGATCGGCACCGCGCGCGGTCTCGCCGTTTTTCGCGCCGGCAAACTCGCGGGCGTCGTCGTCGGCCTCCGTGGCCAGTTGATCTCCGGCATCGCGCACTCACCGGCGAGCGGCACGTTATGGGTGAGCCAGAACAGCGGCCTCGCCGAGGTCGATCCGTCCACGCGCCGCCTCCTGCGCGTGGTGACGAAGCACGACGGACTCGCCGACGGCGAAGCATGGGGTTACGGCTCCGTCGCGGCAGACGATCGCGGTACGATTTTCGTCGCCACTGCGAAAGGTCTGACGCTCTATCGCCCTGGGCTCGATCTGCGTTCGGGTCTCCAGCCGCCGCTGCGGCTGCGCGCGATCTCCGTCGAGCAGAATGACACCGGCGGCAACCGCGTGGACATTCGCTTCGCGGCGCTCAGCTTCACGAGCGAGCAGCACGCCCTCTATCGCACGCGTCTCGTCGGCTACGAAGAGCAGTGGTCGGCGCTGTCGCCCGTACCGGAAGTGCACTACGCCAACCTGCCCGCGTACCTTTTCCCGAAGAACTACCGCTTCGAAGTCATGGCCACCAGCCGCGACGGCGTTTCGAGCGAGCCGGCCGCGTATTCGTTCACGATCAAACCGGCATGGTGGTTTCGCTGGTGGGCGCTGCTCGCGTACCTCGCTCTGATCGCGCTGCTGATCCGCTGGCGCATGGCACGACTCGAAGCGCACAACGTGCAGTTGCAGCAGACCGTCGATGCGCGGACGGCCGAGCTCCGCGCGCAAACCGAGGAGCTGCAGACGCTCGATCAGATCGTGCGCACGGTCAGCCGCGAGCTCACGCTCGACGGCGTGTTGCGCTCGCTGCTCGAGGAAGGGATGCGTCTCTTCCCGCAGGCGGAGAAAGGCGTCTTCGTGATCTTCGATCACCAGACCGGACGCAGCGAGATCGCGGCGACGGTTGGATTCGAGCCGGATGCGTTCCGCCATTTCGATCTCGCCCTCGACGAGACCGTGCGCCGCTACTCCGAGACCGCCGACCAGCTCGGCGAAGGTCTCTTCCTCGTGCGCGACTACGACAAGATCGCCGAGTCCGACGAGAAGCTGCGGCTGCTGCCCGCGCCGAAGTCGTTCCTGGCGATGGAGGCGACGCTCAGCGGGCGCGTCGAAGGGCTGCTCGTCTTCAGCCACTTCAGCAACCGCGACGCCTTCCGCGACTCCGATCTGCAGAAGCTGAAGCGCTATCGCGAGCACGCCAGCCTGGCCATCGCCAAGGCCGTGATCCTGCGCGAGCTGCAGACGAAGAATCGCGAGGCGCTCGAGGCCACCGAGGCCAAGAGCATGTTCCTCGCGAACATGAGTCATGAGTTACGCACGCCGATGAATGCGGTGATCGGCTTCTCGGCGATTCTCATCGAGAAGCTGGAGAAGACCGCCGACCCGAAGCATCTCAACTTCCTGAAGATGATTCACGCGGCGGGCGAGCATCTGCTGAACATCATCAATGACATCCTCGATCTATCGAAGGTGGAGGCGGGGAAGATGCAGTTCTTCCCCGAGCCGTTCCGCGTGCGCGATGCGGTGGAGAGCGTCTGCCACGTGATGCGCGGCGTGTCGCGGCAGAAGGCGCAATTCGAGATCGACGTTCCCGACGATCTGCCGCTGCTGGAGAGCGATCCCGCGAAATTCAAACAGGTGCTCTACAACCTGCTCTCGAATGCGGTGAAGTTCTCGCCTCAGGGCTCGACGGTGATGGTCGTGGCGCGGCAGATCCGCACGCCGGCGTGCGACGCGGCGATCTCGCTATCGGTGATCGATCGTGGCGTCGGCATCGCCGAGGAGAACCTCGGCTCGTTGTTCGACGAGTTCCGCCAGGTCGGCGCGCCCGCGCAGGAGAAGGGAACGGGTCTCGGTCTGTCGCTGGTGAAGAAGTTCGTGGAGATGCAGGGCGGCCAGATTTCGGTGCGCAGCCGCACGGGACGCGGCAGCACGTTCATGGTCGTGCTGCCGGTGCGCTGGCAGGGAGCGTCGCCCGCGCAGCGAACGGCCGATCAGTGGCCTGAGGGCGACCGCGTGCTGCTCGTCGAAGACGAGGCGGCCGACTACTGCGTGACGAAGGACGCGCTCGAGTCGGCCGGCTTCATTCCCATCCGCGCGCGCCGCGGCGAAGAAGCGCTGCGCCTCGCGCGCACGGTGCGGCCGGTGGCAATCACCCTCGACATCGTGCTGCCCGACATCGACGGATGGGAAGTGCTGAAGATGCTCAAGGGCGATCCGGCTACGCGCGACATTCCCGTGGTGATCATCTCCCGCGCCGACAACCGCGAGCTCGGCTTCGCCCTCGGCGCCGACGACTACCTGATCAAACCTCTCGACTCGGCGCAGCTGCTGTTCCGTCTGGCGCAGGTGCGCAGGCGGAACGCGGTTTAGCGCTCCGCGTCATTGCGTCTCGAACCCTGACGCGATCCAGGCGCTCGTGCCGCCCACCACGTTGTACAGCGCGGCGAACGACGAGCGCTGGAGGATGCTCGCCGCGGCGGACGAGCGATAGCCGCTCTGGCAGATGACGGCGAGCGGCTTCGAGCGATCGAGCGCGTCGATCCGCTCCGCGAGCTCGGCGAGGGGAACGTTCATCGCACGCGGCACGTGGCCCGACCGGTACTCGCCCGGCCCGCGCACGTCGAGCACTGCGACGTCATCGAGACGCGAGCGCAGCTCCGCGACATCGATCTGTTCCAGCGTCGCGACATCGAGTCCCGCCGCGGCCCACGCGGCGATGCCGCCTTCGACGAATCCGGCGATGTTCTCGAGTCCGACGCGCGCCAGGCGCATCACCGCCTCGTCGACCTGCTCGCGGCTCTCGGCGACGACGATCAACGCGTCGCTGCTCGCGACGAGCGTTCCCGCCCACGACGCGTACTGTCCGGACAGGCCGATGTTGAGCGATCCGGGAATGTGTCCCGCGCCGAAGGCCGCGCAGTCGCGCACGTCGAGCGCGATCGCACCTTGCTGCAATCGCTCGTGTGCCTCGCGCGGCGAGAGCGGCGGCGCCGAGATCTCGTCGAGCGGCCGCGCGCCGCGGCGGTTGATCTCCGCATCCATCGGAAAGTAGCGCGGCGCGGGCGGCAGGTCGCTGGTCATCATCCGGATGAACGCCTCGCGCGCCATCGGCTGCAGCGCGTAGTTCATCCGCCGCTGCATCCCGATCGTCGACGAGCGGTCCTTCGAGATGTTCTTGCCGCACGCCGAGCCCGCACCGTGCGCGGGCCACACCTCGACCGCGTCGTCGAGCGAGAGCAGCTTGTTGTGCAGCGAGTCGTAAAGCATCCCCGCCATCTGCTCCGATGTGTAGCCGCGGCTTCCGGCGAGATCGGGGCGTCCGACGTCGCCGATGAACAGCGTGTCGCCGGTCAGCACTTTCTGGGGCAAAAGGAGGGCGGACGTCTCGTCCGCCCCAGGCGGACGGGACGTCCGCCCTCCTGTCTCCGTGTCGATCACGAGCCAGGAGATGCTCTCCGGCGTGTGCCCCGGCGTCTCGAGCGCGCGCAGGATCACGCGTCCGATGCGCAGCTCGTCGCCGTCGCGCACCGCGCGATGCGGGAACTCCGCGTGTGCCGCCGCGCCGAAGACGATCTCCGCTCCCGTCTTCTCCGCGAGCTCGCGATGGCCGCTGACGAAGTCCGCATGCAGGTGCGTCTCGACGATGGAGCGGATGCGCATCGAGTGCGCGGCCGCCTCGTCGAGATACTGCTGCACGTCGCGCTGCGGATCGACGACGATCGCCTCGCCTTCGGATCCGATGAAGTACGACGCATGAGCAAGGCAGCCGAGATAGAACTGGCGAAAGTGCACGCGGGTATTATCGCCGCGTGCTCGCGCCCGGCACCACCCTCGGCCCGTACACGATCGCCGATCTGCTCGGCATCGGCGGCATGGGCGAGGTCTACCGCGCGCACGACGCGCGGCTGAACCGCGAAGTCGCGATCAAGGTGCTCCCTCCGGAGCTCGCCGACGATCGCGCGCTCGAGCGATTCCGCCGCGAGGCGCGCGCGGTCGCCGCGCTCTCGCATCCGAACATCCTCGCCATCTTCGACGTCGGCAGCGAGAAAGGGATCCACTACGCGGTCACGGAGCTGCTCGAAGGAGAGACGCTGCGCGCGCGCCTCGGACGTGGAAGCTTCTCGCCGCAGGACGCGCTGCAGCTCCTGCTCGAGATTGCCGACGGCGTCGCCGCCGCCCACGCGCGCACGATCGTGCATCGCGATCTGAAGCCGGAGAACATCTTCATCACCTCGACGGGCCGCGTGAAGGTGCTCGACTTCGGCCTCGCGCGCGGCGCGAGCGCGGTCGTCGATGCGCGCCTGGCGTTCGGAGACACGGAGATCATGCCGACGCAGCCGGGCGTGGTGATGGGCACGATCGGCTACCTCTCTCCCGAACAGCTCGCGGCGCACACGCCGACGCCTGCGAGCGACGTCTTCGCCCTCGGATGCATCCTCTTCGAGATGGTCTCGGGACACGTGCCCTTCGATCGTCCGTCGTCGGCGCATGCGATGGTCGCGCTGATGCACGACCCCGCGCCGCGGCTGCAGCTCACGGGCGAAGCGATGCTGCGCGACGTCGATGCGCTCGTGCAGCGCTGTCTCGCGAAAGATCCCGCCGATCGGTTCGCCGATGCGGGCGCGCTCGCGGCCGCGATTCGCGCGGTGCTCGGCGGCGAGCGGATACGCGTGAAGAGCACGTTTCCGTGGCGGCTCGTCGCCGTCGCCGTGATCGGCCTCGTCATCGCGATCACCGCGTTCATCACGCTCTCCGCGCGCAATCGCCAGCTCGATCACGGCTACGACCTACGCGTGTCGGACATCCGCGGCGACGCGGAAACGCGCCGGCTCATGACTCTGGCATTGCGCGCCGATGCGCAGGGAAACCGGCCGAAGGCGCAGGAACTGCTCGAGGAGGCATCGCGGCGCGGGCTGCGGACCGCGTTCCCGGCCGCGTTTCTCTCGAGCTTCAGCGATGCGGCGGGCAACACGGCGCTGGCGAAAAAGTGGGAGAAGGAGGCGCTGTCTCGCCTTCGCGGCGCGCCGCCGTACGAGTCGTTGCTCGCGCGCTATCTGGTCGTGACCGGCGACCGCCCGCGCGATCTCGCGCTGGCGCGCTCCGCGCTCGAGCTGCGCCCCGATGCGTGGCGGTTGCGCCTCGCCGTGGCGCACCTTCATCTGCAGCAGCGCGAGAACGATGCGGCGCTGCGGGAGCTGCGGCGCATCGACGTCGAGCAGCCCGACGATCGCCGCCTGATGCTCGTGCTCTCCGACCGCGCGTCCCTCGGCGACATCGACGGCGCCGCGCGCGATCTGCGCCGCAGCCGCCTCGTGCAGCAGCCCGCGCTGTTGCACTACACCGAGGGACGCATCGCGTGGAGCCGCGGAAGCACGCGCGTCGCGCAGCAGATGTGGCTGCGCGCGGCGGATGAAGCGGCGGACCACAATCCGCAGCTCGAAGTCGAGGCGCGCGAGCTCGCCGGCGTCGCCGCGATCCGCCTCGGCGACTGGGCCGGCGCGCAGCGATATCTCGCGCGCGCGAGTCATCGCGCGAAGGAGTTCAATCTCACCTGGCGGCAATGGCAGACGCTCGCACTCGGCGCATACGCCGCGCATCGCGCGGGCGACTTCGAAGAGCGCGATGAGAAGCTGCGCGCGGCCTCGACGATCTTCGTCGATGACCACGCCGCGCAGGGCGTGTTGCGTCTCCTCGCGCTCCGCCTCGGATCGGAGTTGTGGAAGGCGCTTCCCGCGCCGTCGCCCGAGAGCGAGCCGGCGCTCGCCGCGCTGATTCGCGCGCGCGAGGCGTGGTTCGCGGGCGATGCCGCGACCGCCGCGCGCGAGCTGCGCCGCGCGAACGGCGAGGGCATCGAGATTACGCACCTGCGCGAAGACGCGGAGCTGCTCGCGGCGGAGTTGGGTCTGCCGTACACGCGGCTGCGGCCGGATCCTCCGTATCCGAATCTGATCCGCTACGTCGCGATCTTCGATCTGGAACGTACGGGCGGTCTTCAGCCCGCCCCCCGGCCGACCGGCTGAAGCCGGTCGCTACGTCATTTGGCAATCACCAGCTGCACCGGCTTCGACAGGTACACGACCGTAGTCGTCCTGCGCCGGAAGACTCGGCACGCACGACGACGACTCCCTCGGCCGCGGCCCACTTCGAGTCGGGCGGCTTCCACGGCGGATTCCAGACCAGCAGGAGGAAGGCTGTAAGTATCAGGAGAATGAGACGTTTCACGCTGGTTCGTACTGCAAGCGAGATTCCATGAGTGACCGCCATCACGCACAGCCGTGATCGCTGCCTATTGACGTTCGGGAATCCTGAAGGCATGATGCGTGTATTGAGACTCAGTCTCAAGATCGAAACCAAAAGGAACGAACCAAACGTGATCGTCTGTATCTGCCGCGGAGTCTCGGACAAGCAGGTCGAAAAGGCCATCGACAACGGAGCCTCCACGCTCCGCGATCTGCAGCGCTGCGGCATCGGCGATCAGTGCGGCTCCTGCCACAACTCGCTCCGCGCGATGCTCGCGCGCACGGCCGCGGCCTCGGAAGCACAGCCGTGCCCCGCCTGCAGCGCTGAGCCCGCCGCCGTCGCCGCGATGGCGTGATAACCTCGCAAGGAGGGCGGACGTCTCGTCCGCCATTGATAGCGGCGGACGAGACGTCCGCCCTCCACTGCGGAGGCGTTTCATGAAGGGCGACAAGCGCGTCATCGAGATCCTCAACGACGTCCTGACGTCGGAACTGACCGCGATCAACCAGTACTTCGTGCACGCCGAGATGTGCGACAACTGGGGCTACGATCGCCTGCACGACGTGATCCGCAAACACTCCATCGGCGAGATGAAGCACGCCGAGGAGCTGATCGAGCGCGTGCTGTTCCTCGACGGTGTGCCGAACGTGCAGCGGCTCGGCAAGATCGCCATCGGCGAGAACGTCCCCGAGATGATGAGAGTCGATCTCGCGCTGGAGATGGATGCGCTGCCGCGCCTGAACAAAGGCATCGAGACCTGCCGCGAGCTCGGCGACAACAACAGCCGCCATCTGCTCGAAGAAATCCTGGAAGACGAGGAGGAGCACGTCGACTGGCTCGAAGCGCAGCTCGCGCTGCTCGAGCAGGTGGGCGTGCAGAACTACCTCGCCCAGCAGATCCGCGAAGAAGAGGATTGATCCTCGGCTTCGTTCGCGAAGCGACAGTCCCCTCTCCCCGCTTGCGGGGAGAGGGCCAGGGTGAGGGGCGGCCCACA
>DATLFB010000104.1:0-6583 GCA_035525285.1 Thermoanaerobaculia bacterium | reverse complement strand
GGACGGCGCGCAGCGCCGCGCCTGAGAGGAAGAAACTTCTTGAGTGTGCAGGACTCATAGAAGTTTGCAAAGTACTGATCACGTGTGGTTTGCGGATTCGAGAAAATTGAGTTTCTTGGAAGCGTGAGCGAGGGACCCGGGGGGCGGGAGGCGCGAGTACCGTGCCACCCGCCCGCCCGGGTCCCTCGCTCACGCTCGGGATGACAAGGCTGACCACGCATGCTTTCGATGACAAGGCTGGCAACGCATGCTTTCAATGTTGAAGGTTCACGGCTTCCTACCGCAACCGCATCATCACGATCACCGCGAGACTGAGCGCCATCGCGATCAGCGCGAGCTGCGACAACGCCGGCACCGCTTCTCCGTGACTCACCGCCGCCGACGCAGTCGACGAACCGTTGCCGGGCGTGGAGTCCGTCGGCGAGCTCACCGTTGCCGTGTTCTCGATCGGTCCGCCGCCCGTGACGCGGAAGACGAACGTGAACACCGCCGAGGTGTCCGCGGGCATCGACGCGATCGTGCAGGTGATCGTGCCGGTGCCGAACGCCGCCGGTGTCGCGCACGAGAAGACAGGCCCGCTGTCCTGCGTCGCGGAGACGAACACCGTGCTCGGCGGCAGGACATCCGTGAGCGTAACGCTCACGGCATCCGCGGGACCCGCATTCCCGACGGTCACGGTGTACGAAATGTTGTTTCCCGCGAGCACCGACGCCGGACCGGTCTTCGTGACGCTGACATCGGCGTCCGCTCCGACCGTTGCCATGGTCGTCGACGTGTTGTTCGTTCCATTCGGATCCGGCGTTGCCGTGGTGACATTCGCGGTGTTCGAGACGGTGCTGCCGTCCGGTGCGGACGGAGAGAGCATCACCGTAACGGAGAACGTTGCCGTTGCGTCCGCGGCGAGCGTGGCGATGTCGCAGTCGATCGCGCCGGTCGTTCCCGGCGCGGGGAAGGTGCACGTGAAAACGGGACCGCTCGTCTGCGACGCGGAGACGACGGTGACGTTCGCCGGCAGCGTGTCGTCGAGCGAGACCGTGCTCGCATCCGAGGGACCGTTGTTCGTGAGCGTGATCGTGTAGGTGAAACTGGATGCGGCGGCCGCGGTCGCGGGGCCGATCTTGGTGACGGCGACGTCCGCACTGGTCACCACGTTCGCCATCGATGTCGACGTGTGGTCGCCGCCGTCGGGATCGTTCGTCGCGAGCGTCACGTTCGCGGTGTTCGACACCATGCTGCCGCTCGCCGCTGATGCGGCAAGATGGACCGTGAGTGTGAAGGTCGCCGTCGCGCCGGGTGCGAGGGTGGCGATGTCGCAGTCGATCGCGCCGGTCGTTCCCGGCGCGGGGAAGGTGCACGTGAATGCCGGTCCGCTCGTTTGCGACGCCGAGACGACGGTCACGTTCGCCGGCAGCGTGTCGTCGAGCGAGACCGTGCTCGCATCGGACGGCCCGTCGTTCGTGACGGTGATGGTGTAGACGAAGTCGTCTCCCGCGGTGAGAGTCGCGGGACCGCTCTTGAGGACGATCACGTCGGCGACGGGCGTCACGGTCGTGATGACGGTCGACTCGTTGTTGCTCGCATCCGTGTCAAAGCTGTCGGTCTGCGCGCGCGCGGTGTTGGTGACCGAAAGCGTGTTCCCGATCTCGATCGTCAGCATGAACTGCATCGACGCGCCGAAGCCTAGCGTGCCGAGGCTGCAGGCGAACGTGCCGTTGGCACCGGGAGGTGGCGCCGAGCACACCGCCGCGGGGTTGGTCTGCGAGAACGAGACGAACGTCGTCCCGGGCGGCAGGATGTCCTCGAGGACGACGTTCATCGCGGGATCGGGGCCGTGATTGGTGACGGTGATCGTGTACGTGAGGTTGGTGCCCGCGTCCGCCGTAGTCGATCCGGTCTTCAGAACCTCGATGTCGACCGCGGAAACGATCGTCGTCGCCACGGCGCCGTCGTTCTCTTCGTTCGGATCGTTCGACGTCGCCGTCACGTTCGCCGTGTTCGTGAGCTGGTCGCCCACCTCGGCGGAAGCAGGAATGTGCGCGGTGAGCGTGAAGGTGGTCGACGCGCCGGCCGGATAGGTCGCGGCGGTACACGTGATCGTTCCACCCGAGCCGGGAGCGGGCGTAGTGCACGACATCGGCTCGCCGCTCTGCATCAAGGACACGAACGTCACAACCTCGGGGAACGCCGCCAGCTGATCGGTCATCGTGACGCCGGTCGCGTCGTCGGGACCGTTGTTGGTGACGACGATCGTATACGTCACGTCGGTATCCGGTGCGGCCGAGGCCGGTCCCGTTTTCGTGATCGACATGTCGCTCTGCGGCGGAGGCGGCGTCTGCGTGGTCGCGCTTCCCGAGTCGTTTTCTTCATTCGCCTCGGGATTGGTCGCCGACGCGGTCGCGACGTTCGTGAACACCGTTCCGTCGGGCGTTCCCGCGGGGATGTGGAAGACGAACGTGATCTCGGCCGACTCTCCGGCGGGGAGTGACGCTCCCGTACACTCGAGCACGCCGAGAACGGGCGCGGCGGCGCACGAGAACGGCGGCCCGCTGACCTGTGACGTGGAGACGAAGTCCATGCCCACGGGCACGAAGTCTTTGAGGAGCACCGAGGATGCATCGTTCGGTCCGAGGTTGAAGACGACGACGCTGTATGAAACGTCGGTGTCCGCGAGTGCTTCTGCAGGTCCCGATTTCGAAACGGAGAGGTCGGTGAACCCGTGAACCAATGTGTCAACGCTCGATGAGTGGTCGCCCGGTGCCGGATCGGCCGTCGTCGAGCCGATGGTCGCGATATTGGTGAACGTGCCGTTCGGCGTCTCCGGCGGAATCCTGAAGACGAACGTGAAGGTGGCCGTTCCCGGCGGAACCAGAACTGCCGTGCAGCTGATCGAGCCGCCCGAGCCGGCCGGCGGAGTCGAACAGGAGAATGGCGTTCCGCTGTTCTGCCCGCCGGAGACGAACGTCATTCCGCTGGGGATGTCGTCTCCGAGCGTGACGTCGACCGCGGCGTCCGGACCGTTGTTGGTCACGGTGATGTCGTACGACACGTCCGCGCCCGCCACCGCGCTCGCCGGTCCGGTCTTGACGACGCTGATGTCGGCACTCTGGGCGAAGACCGGCGCGGTGATCGCTGCCGCGACGATCGTGGCGATCGCGAGGGTACGTTCGATTGTTCTCAAGTCGTTCCTGCTGAGGCGGACAGATTGCTGACTGCACGCTTTTACGCTCTCCGGCCCGCGTTGGCAAGAAGCCGCCTGCTACAATGTCGCGCTCGTCCACGATGGAATTTCCCTTCGCCCGTTCCGTGTCCCACCTATGCAACTCAAGGAGATCGCTGTGTCCGAAACCATGACGGCGGACCTCGCCGAAGAAGTGGGGACGGACTCCGCGCCGGCCGTCAACGACCTGACCATCCATGTCGCGACGGTGAACGGCTCGGGGTCGCAGTCGTCGAACAACGTGTTGATGCGCTCCATCTTCCAGATGGGCGTGCCGGTGAGCGGGAAGAACATGTTCCCCTCGAACATCGCCGGCCTTCCGACGTGGTTCACCATCCGCGCGAACAAGGACGGCTGGACCGGCCGCAAGAAGGAAGTCGATCTGATGGTCTGCATGAATGCGCAGACCGCGCGCGAGGACGTCGAGGGGCTGCCGCCGGGCGCGCTCTGCGTCTACGACGCGCCGCTCGCCTGCAAGTCGATGCGCGACGACGTGCACTTCTTCGAGGTGCCGTTCGCGAAGCTGGCCTCCGGCCTCGCCGCCGATTCGAAGCTGCGCAAGCTGCTGACGAACATGATCTACGTTGGCATCGTCGCGGAGCTGATCGGGATCGATCGCGCGGAGATCGTCAACGCGATCACCAAGCAGTTCAAGGGAAAGCAGAAGGCCATCGAGCCGAACGTCGCCGCGATCGACGCGGGCATCGCCTGGGCGAAAGAGAACCTCCCGCGCCAGAACAAGTGGCGCGTGGAGCGGATGAACGCGACGGCAGGGAAGATCATCATCGACGGCAACGCCGCGGCCGCGATCGGCGCGATGTTCAACGGGGTGACGGTCGTGACCTGGTATCCGATCACGCCCTCGTCGTCGCTCTGCGAGTCGCTGATCGACTACATGAAGCAGTACCGGATCGACGAGGACGGGAAGGCGACGTTCGCGATCGTGCAGGCCGAGGATGAGCTGGCGGCGATCGGCATGGTCCTCGGCGCGGGATGGGCGGGCGCGCGCTCGATGACTTCGACCGCCGGCCCCGGCATCTCGCTGATGGCCGAGTTCATCGGCCTCGGATACTTCGCGGAGATTCCGGGCGTGATCTGGGACATCCAGCGCGTCGGTCCGTCGACCGGCCTGCCCACGCGCACCGCGCAGGGCGATGTGAACCAGGTGGCGTTTCTGTCGCACGGCGACACGCAGCACATCATGCTGATCCCGCACAGCGTCGGCGAGTGCTACGAGTTCGGCGGCGCGGCGCTCGATCTCGCCGAGCAGTTCCAGACTCCGGTCTTCGTCCTCAGCGATCTCGACCTCGGCATGAACAACTGGATGTCGGATCCGTTCGAGTATCCGACGAAGCCGATTCAGCGCGGCAAGGTGCTCAACGCCCAGCAGCTCACGGAGCTGAACGGCAAGTGGGGCCGCTATGTCGATGTCGACGGGGACGGCGTTCCGTGGCGCACGCTGCCCGGGACCGATCATCCGTTCGCGTCGTACTTCACGCGGGGATCGGGCCACGACGCACAGGCGCGCTACTCCGAGCGTCCCGAGGACTACAAGGCGACCGTCGATCGCCTGGCGAAGAAATATGAGACGGCGAAGCTCTTCGTGCCGAAGCCGGTGATCGACTATCGCGACGGCGCGAAGATCGGTTTCATCGCCTACGGCACCACGCACTGGGCGTTGGAAGAGTCGCGCGACCAGCTGCGAAGCGAGAAGGGCGTCGAGACGAGCTACTTCCGCCTCCGCGCGCTGCCGCTGACGGACGAGTTGAAGGAATTCGTCGCGGCGCACGAGCGCGTGTACATCGTCGAGCAGAACCGCGACGGGCAGATGGCCGACATCATGCGGCTGGAGCTCGGCGAGGAGCAGCGCAAGGTTCGCAAGATCCTGCACTACACCGGTCTGCCGTGCGACGCGCGGACGATCGCCGACGCGGTGCTGCAGATGGAGTCGACCGTGGAACTGCCGGAGCCGCTGCTGTTCGTGCGCGCCGAGGCGCGCCTCACGAGCGCGGCGCTTCCGATGGTTCCAGGCGTGCCACCACGGCCCGCCATCGGGGCGGAGGACTAAGGAAATGGCTGAAAGCACACTGAAAATCGGCAGCGGCGAAGCGATCAAGGAAAACAAGCTCGGGCTGAAGGCGACCGACTACGGCGGCGGCAAGTCGACGCTCTGCGCCGGCTGCGGCCACGACGCGATCTCGAATCAGATCATTCGCGCGTTCTTCGAAATGAGCGTGAAGGCGGAGAAGGTGGCGAAGTTCTCCGGCATCGGCTGCTCGTCGAAGACGCCCGCGTACTTTCTGCAGCGTTCGCACGGCTTCAACGCCGTGCACGGACGCATGCCCGCCGTCGCGACGGGCGCGATCCTCGCGAATCACACGCTGATCGGCATCGGCGTCTCCGGCGACGGCGACACGGCCTCGATCGGTCTCGGCCAGTTCATGCACATGGTCCGCCGCAACGTCCCGATGATCTACATCATCGAGAACAACGGCGTGTACGGACTGACCAAGGGCCAGTTTTCCGCGACCGCGGACGAAGGCTCGAAGCTGAAGACCGGCGTGATCAACGATCTGCCGCCGATGGATCTCTGCGCGCTGGCCGTCGAGCTGGGCTGCGGCTTCGTCGCCCGCGGCTACGCCGGCGATCCGAAGCAGATGGTGAATATCCTCAAGGCCGCGATCGCGCACGACGGGCTGTCGGTCATCGACGTGATCTCGCCGTGCGTGACGTTCAACAATCACGACTCGTCGACGAAGAGCTACGCGTATTCGAAGGAGCACGACGAGCTGCTGCATCAGATCGGGTTCGTCCCCGAGTACGAGCAGATCGAGATCGACTACGAGCCGGGAACCGCGCGCGTGGTCGAGCTTCACGACGGCTCGCGCATCGTCCTGAAGAAGCTCGAGGAGGACTACGATCCGGCCGATGCGGTGATGGCGCTCCAGCGCCTCCACCGCGCGACCGCCGCCGGCCAGATGCTCACCGGCATCGTGCATCTCCGCCCCGAGAAAAAGAACTTCATGCAGATGCTCAACGTGACCGACCAGCCGCTGAACACGCTGCCGCTGGAGAAAACGCGCCCATCGCGGGAGGCGTTGGACAAGATCATGAAGGACTTGATGTAGCGCGACACGCTGCGAAACGTAGCGCCCGGCGCGAACGTAGCGCCCGGCTTCAGCCGGGCGAAGGGCGGGCTGAAGCCCGCCCCTACGTTTTCGCTACCTAGTTCCTGTCCTAAAATGCCCGAAATCGCCCGTGCGCATTGAGGCAGGCGATATGGAAGTGCCGCCAGAGGGCGTCAATTCCGACCCGAATGATGGTGAGGTTCAAGCGAACGGTACTCGGCGCTTCCGCGGGGTGAAA
>DATLFB010000083.1:0-5414 GCA_035525285.1 Thermoanaerobaculia bacterium | reverse complement strand
GTGTGGAGTGCGGCGACGCCAGTCGCCGCTTTCCAACGCGGCAGCGCAAGCTGCCGCGCGCCGCAGCCTTGCTGCGGCGTAGGATAGCGGCGACTGGCGTCGCCGCACTCCACACATGATCGCGACCGACTTCGCACGACTGACCCTCGGCGCGCTCAAAGCGCAGCCACTACGAACGTGTCTCGCGTCATTGGCCATCGCCGTGGGGATTGCGTCAGTGATCCTATTGACCTCCATCGGCGAAGGCTTGCGCGTCTTCGTGCTCTCCGAGTTCAGCCAATTCGGCACCAACCTCATCATCGTCACGCCGGGCAACGTCACAACGGCAGGAATGTCGATCGGCGTATTCGGGTCCGTGCGGCCGATCACGATCGACGATGCGGTTGCGGTGCGCAGGATTCCGTACGTGCTCGCGACGAACCCGGTCATCGACGGAAACGTCGAGATCAGCGCGGGCGGGCGGCGGCGGCGCGTGACGTTGTACGGGGTTGGGCCGGAGTGGCCGGACGTTTTCCATGTCGCGATTAGGAGCGGCACCTTCTTCAAGGACGAAGACGTGCACACCCCCCGCGCGCTTGCGGTGCTCGGGTCGAAGGCGAAGGAAGAGCTCTTCGGCGACCGGAATGCGCTCGGCGAGCGCATCGACATCGGTGGATATCGTTTCCGCGTCATCGGCATCGCCGAGTCGAAGGGGCAGATGCTGGGGATGGATCTCGATGACACGGTGTTCATCCCCGTCGCGCGCGGCATGGAGATGTTCAATCGCGACGGGCTCACCGGATTTCACGTCACGTACGACCCCGAGGCGCCGGTGGAGCGGGTCGTGGAAGGAATCCGGCGGACCATCGCGGCACGGCATGGACGCGACGACGTCACGGTCATCACGCAGGAGCAGATGCAGGAAGTGCTGGGCTCCGTGCTCGGCGTGCTGACGTTCGCGGTCGGTGCGCTCGGCAGCATCTCGCTGCTCGTCGGCGGCGTCGGCATTCTCACGATCATGACCATCGCCGTGAGCGAGCGCACCTCGGAGATCGGCCTCCTGCGCGCGCTCGGCGGCGATCGCGATCAGATCCTGCGCCTCTTTCTCGGCGAAGCCGCGCTCGTCGCCGCCGCCGGCGGAGCGGCAGGCCTCGCCCTCGGCGTGAGCATCGCGCAACTGCTCGCCTTCTTCTTCCCCGCCCTTCCGGTCAGCACGCCGTGGTGGTTCGCGCTGCTCGCGGAGGGAATGGCGGTGAGCGTCGGCCTCGCGGCGGGCGTGCTGCCTGCGCGTCAGGCTGCGCGCATGGAGCCAGTGGAAGCATTGCGCGCGGAGTGAGATCATTCGGCGCATGGATCCTGAATCGGCATTCGAGAAACAGGTTCGCGCGCAGGTGTACGACCTCACGATGCGCGATGGCGTGCCGCCGCTCGCCGCGCGCGTCGCCGATGCGTTGCAGGTGACGCCGCGCGAAGTCCTCGGCGCATTCGCGAGTCTCGGCGAGCGCCGCATGCTCGTCGTGCAGGCCGACAGCGGCGAAGTGCTGATGGCGAATCCGTTCTCCGCCGTCCCGACGCCGTTCCTCGTCACGACGAACGGACTGAAGACCTACGGCAACTGCATCTGGGATGCGCTGGGCATCGCCGCGATGCTGCATCGCGACGCGGACATCGACACAAGCTGCGGCGACTGCGGCGCGGCCATGCAGGTCCGCGTGCGCGGCGACCGCGCCGAAGGCAAAGGCCTCATGCACTTCGCGATTCCGGCGCGACTCTGGTGGAAAGACATCGTCTTCAATTGAAAAACGATGCTCTTCTTCCGGTCGGAAGAACACATCGATCGCTGGTGCATGTCATGGCGCATGGAGCGCGGCGCCGTGTTGTCACTCGAAACGGGATGGCGCCTCGCACGCGCGTGGTACGGCGAAGACCGGAGAGATCCCGAATGGCGACGCCGGACCGTCGACGAGACGGAAGAGCTGTTCGCGAGCCTCGGGCTCAGCAGCGACTTCTGGCGGCTTCGCTGAACCTCACGCCGTCGCGGTGCGCATCTCCGCCATGGCCATCTCCAGCGCCGCGCTCTTGAGCTGTTCCTGCTCCGACAGATGTTCGACCTCGGCCTGCGCCGTTGCCGCGGACTGCGCCTCTCGGATGCCGAACAGACAGGCCCAGATCAGGAAGATGTCTTCGAACACGACCCAGCCCGCGTGCTCGAGGAAGCGCCACCACTCCGGATTGGCCACGCCATACACCGACTCCGGCCAGAAGATGCCGCGTGCGAAGTGATCGGCGGCGATCACGGTGGTCGCCGTCAGGATCACTTTCCAGTCGAGATAGAACGCGAGGAAGGCGAGCGAGCCGAAGACGTGGAAGTGCGTCTCGATGCGTCCGCCGGTCAGATGAATGAGCAGCGCCGATGACAGCATCTGCGATGCCGCGATCACGTGGCGCGTGAGCGGCGTGCCGGGGCGGAACATCGCCAGGAGAATCGGCAGCAGCGCGATGCCCGCGCCGGCGATCACCGCGACCCACACGTGCAGATGCAGCACGCGCTCCTTTCCCTCCCACGCGTACGGCGAGACCACGAACGCGGCGAAGATGCCCGCGACGTACTGGATCGCGAGAAGCAGCGCGAACATGCGATCGACTTTCGCGCGCCGCGTGTGAAGTTGTGCTGCATGAATCTCCGCGGCGCGCGCTCCCGTATCCATCGTGCTCATCTCTGCTCCTTTTCCGTTGCGGTCGCGATCGCGCAGCCGAATACGGGGTGCGCGCCGGTCCCAAGTCCGGATTGAACGATCTGAATGACGTCGATGCGGCCGCGATTGATGCCGGCGTGGCCGCGCAACGAGGTGATGCCGCCCGAGAAGCGCAGCTTCCCGTTGCGGTCGTAGACGAGCGTTTGTCCGGACGTGAAACCGCCGAAGAGGCGCGCCTCGCGGCCGTCGACGTCGATCTTCACGCTGGCGCGGCGTATCCGCGAAGCCGACGCCGTGACATCCGTCCGCTCCCACCCTTTCCTGAAGTCGCTCGGGCGATAGACGAGGATGTGCGGCCGCAGCGACGGAGACTTCTCGACGATCGCCTGCAGCTCCGACACGCTCGCGCGGCTGCACGAACAATGCGGGTGGACGAGCATGACCAGCGTCCATTCCTCGCTTCCGCGCGAGATCGTGCTCGCGGACGGCCACCACTCCGGCGCGCGCGCCGCCGCACCCGGCGTCGTCTCGAACAGGCGCACCGCGTGGTACGCCGCGCCGATCGTGGCCGCCCATAGCAGGCCAGCCGCAATCAGCACCACTCGAAGAATCGATCGCCGGCTCATTGTTTTTTCAGCGCGTCCAGCGCCGAGATCTGCTGCTGGTCTTTCTCGAACTTCAATCGGCGCGCGGTCAGGAGCTCGATGCGCTCCCCGAGGGGAATGGCATAGAACTCTGAAGGCGTGACTTTCGCGATCCGGCCGTCCGGGTATTGGATGGTCGCCCAGTCGAAATTCATCGGTGGGACTCGCTTTCTTTTTGGATTAGGACCGGCCGAGTGTAGGACCGAAGCGCGCCGTGCGCAAGGATAAGAATAAGTACTGCAATGACTTACGGCAGGCGTAGCTGACGTAATGACTGGCGTCCAAATGGCCTGCTGTCCCGAAAAGGCGCCGTTCACCGATTCGTGCGTTGAGTGCCCGCGCGCCCGCTGTTAGCCTGACTCGATGCGCCACAACCTGCTCGCCCTCGCCCTCGCGGCTCTCGCGCTCTCCGCCGCCGCGCAGCAGCAGAAACTCGTCGAGACGCTCGAAGTGCGCGTCGTGAACGTCGAGGTGATCGTGCTCGACAAAGGCGGCAAGCCGGTCGCAGGACTGACGAAGGACGACTTCGAGATCCTCGAGGACCGCAAGCCGCAGCCGATCACGAACTTCTACGAAGTGCGCGGCGCGGAGATGCGGACGAACGAGAGCGGCCCTGCTGCCCCGGAGCCAGCCGAGGCGCCGGCGCGGCATTTCCTCCTTTTCGTCGACGTCCACTCCCTTCATCCCATTGCGAGGAAGCAGATTCTCGGAACGCTCGAGAAGTTTGTGGACGACCAGCTCCGGCCGATCGATCTCGCGTCCGTCGTCGCATGGAATCGCGGTCTGAAGATCGTCGCACCTCTCACCACGGACAAACAGGCCATTCGCGCCGCGATCGCCGAGGTCGCGACGCAGGGCTCGGCGACGTCGATCAGGAGCGATTTCGCACGCGTGCAGAGGGAGTGCGCGAGCCTGATCCAGATGGTGCGCACCGGCCGGATGCCTGCGCACAACGGTTACGAACACTGCATCGGGATGGCTCGCGAAGAAGCGGCGCGGACGACCATGCTCTCCCGCCAGCTCCTCGGCGGTGTCAACGTCGCTCTGGCCACGCTGGGCGAAGTGGAGGCAAAGAAAGTGCTCGTGCTGGCCGGAGCGAATCTTCCGCAGAAGCCGGGACTCGATTTGTATCTCTGGGCGAACGAGCTCTTCGCGCCATACCTGGTCGGATTCGACAAGCCGATCGCGCGTCCCCACGAGGAAGAGCGCGCGCAGCGCGAGCTCATCGAGAGAGTCGGACGCAGCGCGAACGCGTACGGCGTGACGTTGTATGCGCTCGCGGCGCCGGCGGCGGTGGATGCGATGAGCCATGCGGTGCCGATCGACGTCGCGGGCGGCGACTCGCTGCAGCGCCAGAATACGGAAGCCGCGTTCGAGACGCTCGCGACGCTCACCGGCGGGCTCTCGGGACACATTTCGAAGATGGACGCGACGCTTTCCGCCATCGCACGCGACCTCGGCTCGTACTATTCGATCGGCTACCGCCCATCCAGTGAGCCGAAGCCGGATCGTGCCCTCGCGGTGCGACCGAAGAATCGCGCGTATCGCATCCGGGCGCGGCAGTCGTATGTCTCGAAGTCTTCCGACGAGCAGATGAACGACCGCGTCATCGCGAACATCTTCGCGCCGTCGCGCGCGAGCGAGTGGGCGGTGCGTGTCGAGACCGGAAAGCCTCAGCGGACGGGCGACGACAAGTTCACCGTGCCGATCGACATCATCATCCCGTCCACGCTCACGCTGCTCCCGCAGGCAAACACGCTCGCGGGCGGCTACATCGTGTACGTCGCGGTGGGGACGGCCGAGGGCGGGCTGTCGTCGATGTTCCGCCAGCCGCAGGGCATCACGATTGCGCCGAACGAGGAAGCCACGCTGCGCCATGAGCCGCTGCACTTCACGGCGACGCTGACGGTGCGGCCGGGCGAGAACCTGTTGTCGGTGGGAGTGCTCGATCAGGTGGCGAGTACGGCGGGGTTCACGCGGGCGAAGATCGTGGCGAAGTGAATGTGTGGAGTGCCGCGACGCCCCACACCCCAGTCCCGGCAAAACCCCGCCCTGCGGCCCCCCACAACCCACCAACACCCACAACACCAAAGGC
>DATLFB010000137.1:0-1040 GCA_035525285.1 Thermoanaerobaculia bacterium | reverse complement strand
CGCCGCATGAAAAAGAACCGCGACAACGATCAGCTCGCACTCGCCGGCACCGAAGAAGCCGAGATCCTCGGCCGCCTCGGCGAGCGCGTCGAAAAGGCCGTCCAGATGATTCAGGAGCTCCGCCGCGAGCGCGACAAGCTGCGCGCGCGCGTCGAAGAGCTCGAGGCTCGCGACGAGGACGTCGACCGCTTCCGCAAAGAGCGAGGCGAGATCCGCGATCGCATCGAGCACATCCTCTCGACGCTCGAAACCCTCGAAGAGTAAGAGGAGGGCGGACGTCCCGTCCGCCCACGGGGTGGCGGACGGGACGTCCGCCCTCCTCTACATCTCCGTCAGCAGCTTCTCCCGGCACTGCTCCAGCCGCCGCCAGGCGTATCCGGCCAAAGATGCCGGGCAGCCGGGTAGCTGGGCAGCCGGGAAGCCCACCGGTTCCCGTATCATCGTCCGCACACGTGCCACTTTCCAACGGGTCCAACCTCGGTCCGTACGAGATCGTCGCTCCCATCGGCGCGGGAGGGATGGGGGAGGTCTACCGCGCGCGCGACACGCGCCTCGACCGCTCCGTCGCGATCAAGATCCTCCCGACGACGCTCGCGTCGAATCCCGCGCTGCGCGCGCGCTTCGATCGTGAGGCGCGCGCGATCTCGGGACTGACGCACGCGAACATCTGCGCGCTCTACGACGTCGGCCACCAGGACGGCATCGACTACCTGGTGATGGAGTACCTCGAAGGCGAGTCGCTCGCGGACAAGCTCGCCCGCGGCCCGCTTCCGCCGAGCCAGGTGCTGCGTCTCGGCGCGGACATCGCGCAGGCGCTGCATCACGCGCATCGCCGCGGGATCACCCATCGCAATCTCAAGCCGGGCAACGTGATGCTCACCGCGAGTGGCGCGAAGCTTCTCGACTTCGGACTGGCGAAGCTGGCGGTGCCCGAGCGCGAGCTGTCGCACGACGCGGAAACGGTGACCAACATGAATCCGCTGACGGCGGAGGGAACGATCGTCGGCACGCTGCCGTACATGTCGCCGGAGCAGATCGAA
>DATLFB010000134.1:0-45121 GCA_035525285.1 Thermoanaerobaculia bacterium | reverse complement strand
TCTCTTTTACAGATCCTCTCCGTCACCCTTTTCGAGAAAACTGAGTTGATTCAGGCACTTACGTCGTCTCACCCCGATCCAAATGAACACGATCCACTCAACCAACTGAATCTATTCAACTTTTGACCGGACAGTAGTGATATGGGATCTCTACGGTGAATCCCGTACACTCGAAATTGACGAAGCAGGTTTCGAGCAAGTACGCAAAGCCGTCGAGCAATTAGAGGCAGCGCTAGGCATCGAGGAGAAGCTTGATCTTGTTCTCGCAAACTTTGCGGAGTACGAGGGGGAACTGCTTCAGCTCGCTTTGACCTACATGCTCGATTTCCAAGGTGAATGGGCGTCGCGTCGCGCGAAAAGTCAAATCGTCAACCGCCGGATAGTCAACCTTCTGTCGGCCGCACGACTCTACCTCGATCACGTTAGACACGAGCTTAATGCGATGTTCTCGCCAGGTTCACGCGAGCTCGCGGACTTCGAGTTGGCCACAAATGCTCAGTTCGACAATGTTCTCGCATATCGATTCTGTGAGCAGCTCCGCAATCACGTCCAGCACCAGGGATTGCCCATACAAGAGATCACATAGCCGATTGACTTTGAGCCGTCCGGATCGAATGTGGAACGAGTTAGATTTTCTGTCGTCCCAACACTGAACATAAAACGCCTTCAGACGAATAAGAATATCAAACAGTCAGTCGTGTCGGAGCTGGCCGCATCTAGTTCCGAACAGAATCTTACGCCGCTTCTTCGATCATACGTAGAATGCCTGTGCCGCGTGCATGAATTCGTTCGCGCCACGATTGATCCGGAAGTCGAGGCGCATATATGCGTTCTCAATTCTGTGCGTGAGAGATCGCATGTTCCGCCACTTCCGGTATCGCGCAGCGTAGGCATCGCAATCGCTCGGTTTGCAGATGGCAAGCAAACTGGCGTTCATATCATGGACGACGTCGTCTCGCAGTGGCAGCAGTTGCGCAGCAAGAATCGCGATTTTACGTACTTTTCAAAGCGGTATGTTGCCGGTGATCCCTCGACCGCCTAACTCCACACAGGCGCGGGTGACTGCTCGCCGGCACGTTCTCCGCTGAGCGATGCCATTCGAACGACTCTGCACCCGACGTGGAACCCTTTGCCATCCGCCGGATTTCCGAGGGAGGATGTCGAAGATGGAGCAAACCTAACGTCGCTTTGCGGAAACCGCTCTCGCGAGGTCTTCGCGCTTCGCACCAGCAGCCAGCAATGACCGAACGAGCAGGTCAACACTCACACTCGGATCGCCGGCTTCAATCTTCGCAACCCTCGATTGGCTCGAACCTATCCTCTCCGCAAGTTCGAGCTGCGTGAGTCGTCGCCGAGTTCGCGTTGCCCTCAGCAATCGCGCGAGGGCGAGCTTGATCTCGACGAACTGAGCCTCCGCCTCGCTCAGTCCGAGGAACTCTTTGGCGTCGCCTACGCGCCATCCCGCACTCTCCAAACGCTTTTGTTTCTCGGCTCGCATCATTCCTCCACAGCATCCGGCAGGTACTGCCTCCAGCGGCGCCTCGCAACATCGAGCACGCGCTTGGGGTCGTCCGGGTTTTCTTGCCGAACACCTCGAGAATCACGACGGCGTCGGCGCTCAATCCGTAGAGAATCCGCCAGGTAACGTCTTCATCCATGATCCTCAGCTCGTGGCAGTTCGCGCCAACAGCCGGCATCGGTCGCGACTCCGGCAGAGAAAGCCGTTCGCCTTCCTGGAGCGAGCGAAGCAGGTATCCAGCCTCCACGCGCGCCTGGGCGGAGAAGGGCGGCGTCTTGATCTCGCCATGGAGCCATACGAGCGGCTTGCTCGTCATGGCCCTCAACATATGTCCGAATCGACATATTCGCAACCCTGCCTATCTCCATACAGGAGCTGACAGCGGGCTGGCTGCCCGGCCCGCCGGCCGAGCCGGCTCTGGGACATCGTAGCTGGACGGCGGCACGCCGGCTGCTCATCGCGCCGCCGTCAAAAACGTTCGTGGCGCGGCAGCCGCCGCGCCGCATTGCTCCACGCGCGTGACGCCCGCCGCAGCTCAGTGTGAGACGTTAGCCAGACCAAAAGGACCGCGCCCGACAACCCCAGCTCGGCCTACGGCTCGGAGAGTGCGATAAAATGACCACGACCACGCGCGTGTTGCGGAATGGTATCGCGGGTGGTCCCGGCGATGATTTGGTGCTCGAACTTGCCGTCGCCGCAAACTGCAATGCCGTGATCACACACAACGTTCGCGATTTCGTCGGAGCAGATCGCTTTGGCGTGCGTGTAATGAGTCCCGGCGAGTTTCTGAATGAACTGCGGAGTTCAAAATGAGCGCACTTAGTGTCCGTTTACCAGAGTCTCTTCACCGCAAACTTGCGGAGGTCGCGGAGCGTGAGGGCATTTCGATAAACCAGCTGATCAACTCGGCCGTAGCAGAAAAAATGTCGGCTCTCATGACCGAAGAGTATCTCGGTGCGCGGGCGAAGCGAGGTTCACGCCGTAAGTTCGCCTCTGTCCTCGCAAAGGTACCCGACATCGAGCCGGAAGCCACAGATCGTATTCAAGCACGATTGGTGAGGCGCCGCCGCCCCAAGGCTGGCTAACGCTAACTCCGCCGTGCGGCCGGCTTCGGTCTGCCGGCCGAGCCGTCGGCCGAGCCGGCTGCTTGCTCGCCAGCGTGACGGCGTCACGGCGGTTGCAGTTCGGCAGGCGTTACATGCAACTTCTCGCCGGCAACCGCCGCGCCGCTCAGGCTTCGGCACGTGGGCCCTGGCCGCGCAGCTTAGGCGATAAGACGTTAGCCGGACGAAGACCTCGTGCACGGCGGCGGCTCCCGATGTCAGAGGCGGTGTCCGGCGCGAGTTGTTCGTTCGCGCGCAGGTCTCGCGCACCCGCCGCAGATTCCGAGCATCGATCGGTAGGGAAATGTACCTTGGCGTCACTCCTAAAGCAGAGGCGCTATGCCCCAGGAGGTCACATATGGCGGACGCGATACATTCTCGTGCTGGATGGGCCACCCTGATTCGGGCGGTCAGGACGCCCCTGAGCTTCTTCACGCTGGCACTGCTCGTGGCTCAAGCGATTCTGCTCAGCATCACCAAGCGCGCAGCGGGCACGGACTTCACGATCCTGCTGTCGTCTACGTTGGCGCTGACCTTTCTACTCGTCTTAGCTGTCGCATGGCTTCAGTACCGCTCGCAGGCGAAACGCGAATTTGAGTTGGTCGCCGACGAGAAGCAGAAAACGTACAAATACGATGTCTTTCTCTCGGTTCCGATGGCGGCGGTCGGCGACACACTCTACGAGACATACCGTAGCGCAGCGCTGGAAATTATCGAGTGTCTAAAGAAGCAGTGCAATATGAAACTCATCTACTATGCTGGCGAACAGATAGCAACCCGTGATGACTTTGACCCGCAAGATGCGGCGGCCCTGGACGATCTCGATGCCATACAGGAAAGTAAGTACTTTGTCATGTTGTATCCCAAGAAAGTAGCATCAAGCATTCTGTTTGAGGCCGGGATCGCGCTTGCGCTTGGCAAGCGGAGTGTCTACTTTGTCAAAAAACGCAAAGATCTTCCGTTCCTCATGCAGAAAGCTGAACAGGCTTTTGATCGCGTCAAGTTGTACGAGTACGACGACGTGCTCGACATTCAGGGGATACTCAAGAATCCGAAGTGCTTCGACTTTGCGCCTTCAAAACAATCATCAGCAGACGCTTCCTGAGAAGAGCGCCGGCTGATGTTATGCGACCAGCGTGATGGGATTCTTCTCAAGACCCGATGGCGAGTGGCTCGCGCGGCGGTTCGGCCCGAAGATCGAGATCCACATCGGCGATGATGAAGTCCGCTTTCGCTCGGGCGATCGCGAGATCTCACTGGCTCCGCGACTCTACCTTCAGGGTACGCGGATCGTCGGCTTCGGCGCGCGGCCGACACAGGAACAGGTCGAGGAGCTTGATGTCTTCTCGGCGTCTGTCGAGGGGGTGCGGCCACGAGATCTGCTATCGAAGTTGATCTCTCACGGCATCGTTTAGGTGCTGCAACGAACGTTCACCATCCGACCGCAATTCACTTTGATCGTGCGCGGCACCAGATGTTCAAGAACGCTCGCAGTCGAAGCGTTGAACATGGCGGGCGCGCGTAATCCCAGGGTCGCATAACTGGCCGCAGCCGACGGCAACCGCCTCGCGGGTGCTCCAGGCTACAACCCCGGAGGGCTTCTACCCCGAAGCGACGATCGTCTTTCGCGTGGAAAATCCGCATCAGCACGATCACGTGCCGCTGCTTTTGAGTCCGTTCCGGTACGCGACGTACCGCGGAAGTTGATTTTCGAGCGGACGGCCGGCCTCTTTAAGGGACACGACGATCAATTTGATGCAGGCGACCTTCAAATTGAAGGCCGGTTGTATCAAGTTGAACGTCGTGAGTGATCAAGTTGACGGTCGCGCCTATTCACGTGAATAGGCCGTGGGATCAATTTGATCCCGGCAAGTCTTCTCTTTAAGACCCGGTGGGATCAATTTGATCCCAGGGAGTCTTCCCTTTCATGCAACCGAGTATCAAATTGATGGTCGCCTCGATCCATTTGATGGTCGCCTCGATCCATTTGATGGTCACCTCGATCCATTTGATGGTCACCTGGATCGACATTGATGGTCGCCTCGATCCATTTGATGGTCGCCGGCGTTGCGATCACCGCAGCGGCGCGGAGTCGTAGTAGAGCGGAACGACGAAGTCGGTCGGATCGGGCAGGGTCGACGCCAGCAATCCCTTCGCCGTCGCCGCATGAATGGAGAAGCCTCGCGGAGGCGTGAAGAGCAGCAGCGGTTTCCCGGGAGTCGCTTCGTTGCCGCTGAACGTGAGCGGGACGGCAACGCGGTCGCCGTCGTAAGTCCGCATGATGAGCTCCGAACCGTCCGCGCTCCATAGGAAACCGGTGCTTCCGTTCGTCGACGCCTGCGTCGTGCGGCCGCCCTCGAGCCGGCGGACGTACGCCTCGTAGCGTCCCGAACGGTCCGACCGGAAGGCGATCCACTGTCCGTCGGGCGAGAGCAAGGCACCGATCTCGTCTGCTTCCGTGGCGATGAGCGGTCTGCGCTTTTCCGGCGCCTCGATCGGCACGAACCAGATATCGTTGCGTGTCTCGCGCGTGGACTCGAGACAGATCAGCGCATCGCCGGCCGGCGTGATGTCTCTGACGTCTTTGTCGAGAGCGCTCTTCCACACCGGCACGGCAGGCGTCGTTCCGTCTTCCGCCTGCGCGTAGATGTCGTACGGGCCGTCGCGGTCGGATCCGAAGTACACACGATCGCCGGCCGGACTCCAGACGGGCGACTGGTGAAACGACAGGCCCGACGTCAGGCGCGTGCGGAGACCGCGCTCGAGATCGACGATGTAGATGTCGTTCGCGCCTTTCGAGGCCTCGAACTTCACGGCCGCGACTTTCTTTCCGTCGCGCGACAGACTCCGCGGCACGACCCCCGCGTCCTCGTAAATCTTCTCGATGCGTCTTCCGCTGCGGTCGTACCAGGCCCATTCGATGGTGTCATCCGTGGGCACGCTGTAGAGCAAGGCACCGTCATCCGCCATCGACGCCCCCGGCGCCGCATCGGGCTCGAAGAAACCGACGCGCTGCGCCACGCGGCGCGGTTCGCCTTCGACGCGAAGGTCGTCTTCGTCGAGCCGCTGCGCGTAGACCGCGCCATCGCGCATGAAATAGACGTCACCGCGCGCGATGCCCACGAGGGCGTCGGCACGAAGGACCCGCTGCCTCAGCGTTCCATCGACCGATCCTGCCCAGATCTCGTTCGGCTGCGAGGCGACGGTATGAATCACGTAGAGAAAGCGTTTGCCGTCGGAGAGGAGTTTCGGATAGACATGGAACGACTCGCGCCGCTTCGGGTCGAGCGTCGTCACAGCGACCGGCTCGGAGCCGTCGGGGCGAAGAACAAAGATCCCGTCGCCGAAGAATGGGTTGTACACGATCGTTCCGCCGGCCCCCCACGACATCGAGTGCATCCGGGTGACGTGCCGGGAAATCAGCTCGGAAGTCCCGCCGCTCGCCGCGATCCTGCGGAGCTCCTGATCGTTCTGTCCGCGCGCAAGGTACGCGATCCACTTCGAGTCGGGCGACCAGGCGACCAGACGATCCTCGGCATGCGTGGTGAGACACGCTTCGCCTCGACCTCGTCCCGGTGGCGAATCCAGATGCCTCCGTCGTTCTTCGGGTTGCTCGCATTGAACGCGATCATCGTTCCGTCGGGCGAGAGGCGGCTCACGTCGAAGGCGTATCCCTTCGGCGGCAGAATCGCGAACGACATGCGCGGCTTCGGCGTGTTGCGCGCGCGCACGTACATCGTGGTCATGGCGGCGAGCGCGAGCGCGAGGAGGACCGCGGCGGCGGTCGCGATCTTCGCGCTGCGCGCGGTGCGCATCTTCTCTCCGATCGGGGTCGCGCCGATCCACTTCAACTCCTCGGCGACGTCGTGCGCGCTCTGCCAGCGGTCTTCGCGTTCTTTCTCGAGGCATTTCTGGATCACGTGATCGAGCGCGGGCGGAGAGAGCGGCATGAGCTGCGAGACCGGCTGCGGCTGCGTTCCGACGATCGCGGCGATCAATGACGTTTTGGTTTTGCCCTGAAACGCGCGCCTGCCCGTCGCCATCTCGTACAGCACGGCGCCGAGGGCGAAGATGTCCGTGCGCGCGTCGGCTTCCTCGGCTTCGAGCTGTTCCGGCGCCATGTACTGGAACGTGCCGAGGATCGTCCCTTCCGTCGTGAGCGGCTGGTCGTGATGGAGCGTCGCGCTGTTCGGGTCGATCTGCTGCACTCCGGTCTTCGCCAATCCGAAGTCGAGCAGCTTCGCGCCCGCCTTCGTGAGCATGACGTTGCCCGGCTTCAGATCGCGGTGGACGATGCCGGCGCGATGAGCGCGGTCGAGCGCGTCAGCGATCTGCGCGCCGAACTTCAGCATGTCCCCGAGCGGCAGCGGCCCTTTCGCGATGCGCTCCGCGAGCGTCTCGCCTTCGAGCAGCTCCATGACGAGGTAGTCGTCGCCGACGTCGTAGAGCGTGCAGATGTGCGGATGGTTGAGCTGCGAGATCGCCTTCGCCTCGCGCTCGAAGCGGATCTTCAGTTCCGCGTTGCGCGCGAAGTCCGAGGGCAGGACTTTGATCGCGACGCTGCGATCGAGCCGCGTGTCGCGCGCTTTGTACACCTCACCCATCCCGCCCGCGCCGATGCGCGAGACGACTTCGTACGGCCCGAGGCGCGTTCCGGGAGTGATGTCCGACATGGAGAGGTCGCCATTATGCCCCGAGTGGCGCGGGCATCCTGCCCGCCGTATCGCCGGCTTCCAGCCGGCGGTGAGGCGCGGGCGCGGGACGCCCGCGATACGGCGGGCTGGAAGCCCGCGCTACCTGGCGCGGCGGCCCTGCAGGATCTTCACGAACGAACGCGAGCGCAGCTCGTCGAGGGTGAGGCCGGTCGCGAGCGCCTCCTCTTCCGTCAGCGCGCCGCTGTTCATGCCGCGGATGAAGTAGTTGAGCAGGCCCTGCCCCGTCGCGGCGTCGTCGAAGACGTCGCCGACCAGCGTTGCCTGTCCCGCCTTCTGCATGAAGTTGCGCAGGCGCTCGGTGGCCGGCGCGAGTCCTTCGAGGAAGAACGAGTACACCGCGGCGTAGCGCGTCGGCAGTTGCGCGGGATGGAGATCCCAGCCCTGGTAGTACGCGTGCACCAGCGAGTGCCGGATGTGATCGACGTGCAGGCGCCACGCGCGGTGGATCGTGTCGCGGTCGCCGATGGGAAGGATGTTCGTCGCGCCGTCGGAGAGCCAGAGACCGGTGCCGGCATACGCGATCTGCATCATGTGCCGCGCGAAGTCGCACGAGGGGTGATCCATCCGCTGCTCGGCCGCGGTGATGTTGCAGCTCGCGGTGTAGTCGTACGTGCCGAAATGCGCGGCAACGGCGCGGCCGCGCGCGGCGTCGAGGAAGCGCGGGAGATTCGACTCGCCGCGCTCGCTGAGAATCGACTGCGTGGTCTCGATCATGAACTCGAGCCGCAGCGTTCCTGATGCGAGTCCGAGGCGCGGCTCGAGCACGTCGTAGACGTCGGCTAGCAGCGTGACCTGCTCGGGGAGCTGGATCTTCGGCAGTGTGACCACAAAACCGGAAGGAAGGGCGCCGCCGGTCTCGCCGAGGAGCGTGGTGAGGACGATGTCGAGGGTGCGGATCCCGCGGCGCATCAGCTCCTGCGAGAACGGCTTGATGCGGATGCCGATGAACGGCGGAAGCGTTCCGTTGCGCATTCCGATCGCGACTTCGCGCGCGCAGCGTTCGGCGTCACGGTCTTCCTCGTCGTCGGGACGATTGCCGTAGCCGTCTTCGAAGTCGATGCGAAAGTCTTCGACCGGCTCGCGGGCGAGCTTCTCGACCACGCGCTGCCAGATCATCTCCGCGTGGATATCGTCGACAGAAATCGCGCGCGCAAACGTGAACGGATCGCGGCCGTGCTCATCGAGCACGCTCATCGCCTTTTCGCCGAGCTTGCGCGTCGTGTCGGACTTGAAGAGCTGCGCGCCGCCGTACACGGTGTGGACCGGCTGGCGCTCGCCGGCGCTGCCGGGGAAGCGGTTTTGGAACGGTTGCAGCGCCTGTTGCAGCGGTTTTGAGAGTTGGTCGAGCTCGGATTCTTTCAGTGTCGTCGTCATTGGTTTCCCGGTTGCCCGGTTGCCCGGCGTTCCCCTCACTGGGAAACTGGGAAACCGGGAAACCGGGAAACCGGGAAACTAATGCTTCCTGATCAAATGCGCCGCCCCCCACCCCCCCAGCGTCAGCGCCGCCAGTACCTTCCAGTCATAGCCGCGCGTGGCGACGGGGAAGTGGCTGCTGATCATGATGAAGACGACGGGCCACACGATGTACGTATTGTGTTTGGAACGGAACTTCGCGCGATCGGCGAGGCGCTGGTCGGGCTCGCGGCCTTCACGCACGGCGGCAACCATTTTCTTCTGCGCGGGGATGATGCGCTCCCAGACGTTCGCGGCCATCATCGTTCCCATCAATGCGCCGGCATGCATGTACGCGGCGCGCGGACTCATCACGTGCGGCAGCCACCACGCCAGCCCCACGATCCCGGCGTACGAGATCACAATCAGCAACGGCTCGGGCAGCGGCGAGAGCCACAGCAGGTCGTAGACCTTCCATCCGACAAAGATCACAGCGATCCCGATCGCCGCCGCGACTTTGAAGTTCTGCTCGGAGACCAGCAGCCCGCCGAAGTAGTAGACAACGATCAGCAGCAGCAATCCGCTGATCCAGGTGATTGCCGCCTCCCATTTGAACCAGTGCAGCGTGTGGTCGGGCGACGGCTTGTTCGTCTTGTTCACGACGTAGAAGCCGCCGCTGTGAACCATCCACACCTGATCGGGATCAGACGTGTGGAAGCGGCGGTCCAGCCACGTGAAGTAGTACGTCGCGCCGACCCACATGATGCCGGCGAAGACGTGGATCCAGCGGAGGAGGAGGTTGAGCCATTCCTGGACTGTGTAGCTCATACGAATGAAGGCAGAAGGCAGAAGGCAGAAGGCAGAAGGCAGAAGTGAGCTGATGGACTCGAAACACGAGCATTTCTAACTTCTACGAATGAAGGCAGAAGGCAGAGCGCAGAAGGCAGAAGGCAGAAGTGAGCTGATGGACTCGAAACACGAGCATTTCTAACTTCTGCCTTCTGCCTTCTGCCTTCTGCCTTCATCCGATCGCCTCCGCCTCTCGCCGAGAATACGCCGTCAACCGGGAAAGGATCTCTTCCCCCGTCGCCGGCAACCGCAGCCGCGCTACCTCTCCGTTCGCAACGTACTGCAATGCGTTCTTCGCCGCACACCAGACGGAAATCGCCGTCAACAGCGGCGGCTCGCCGACGGCCTTGCTCCGCGCCACGTTCACGGGATTCTCGACGTCGATCCAATCCATCGTGAAGTGCTCGGGGAGATCGTTGATGTTCGGGATCTTGTACGTTGTGGGTGAGTGCGCGAGCAAGACCCCTGCAGCGTCGTAGCGCAGCTCCTCGGTCGTCACCCAGCCCAGGCCCTGAATGAAACCACCGACGAGCTGGCCGCGGTCGATGCCGGGGTTGATCGGCTTGCCGATGTCCATCAGCACGTCCGCGCGCAGCACCTTCATCTCGCCCGTGAAGCGATCGATGAGCACTTCCGCGCAGGCACAGCCCATCGTGAAGTAGAGGAACGGATGGCCGCTGCCGCTGGTCCAGTCCCAGTCGATGCGCGGCGTCGCGTAGAACCCGCGCTCGCCGAGGGGGACGCGCTCGTGGTACGCGGCCTTCACGAGCTTCTCCCACGGCAGATCGCCGCCGAGGCGTGAGGCCACTTCGTCGAGACGCGCGCGGATGCGGCGGCAGGCGTCGAGCGCCGCGCCGCCGTTGAGATCCGCGCCGCTCGATGCGGCGGTCGCGGAGGTGTTGTTGTTCTTCTCCGTCGACGTGATCATCACCTGCACGCGCCCCAACGGCACGCGCAGCTCGTCCGCCACCAGCTGGCGGATCTTCGTGTTCACGCCCTGCCCCATCTCCGTCGCGCCGGTCGAGACCTGCACGCTGCCGTCGAGGTAGACGTTCACCAGCGCGTTGGCCTGATTGAGAAACTTCGTGTTGAATGAGATCCCGAACTTCACCGCCGTGAGCGCGAGCCCTTTGAGGTGCGTCGGCGACGATGCGTTGAACGCGCGCACCGCCTCGCGCCGCGCGCGGTAGTCGCATCTCTCTTCGACCTCGGAAAAGAGCCGCGGGAGCGTGTTGCGCTCGAGGACCTGTCCGTACGGCGTCGTGTTGCGCGTCTCGACGCCGTAGCAGTTCGCGCGGCGCACGTCGAGCGGGTCCTTCTTCAGCATCGCGGCGATCTCTTCGAGGATGTTCTCCATCGTCGCCACGCCCTGCGGTCCGCCGAATCCGCGGAAGGCGGTGTTCGGCGGCATGTTCGTGCGGCAGACCGTGCCGCGGATCTCGACGTGCGGGATGTAGTACGCGTTCTCGGCGTGCGTCATCGCGCGCGCCATCACCGCGGGCGAGAGATCCGCGTACGCGCCGCCGTCGGAATGCAGTTCGACGATCATTCCGGTGATCTCGCCGGTGCGCGTGAAGCCGGCGCGGTAGCGGTTCTGGAACGGGTGGCGCTTCCCCGTCACGTGCATGTCGCTGTCTTTGTCGTAGACGATGCGCGCCGGACGCTTCGTGCGCTGCGCGACGAGCGCCGCCATCACCGCGGGATGCGTGGCCTGCGCTTCCTTGCCGCCGAACGCGCCGCCCATGCGTTTCGTGCTGACGACGACCTGGCTCATGTCGAGGCCGAGGAGGTGCGCGATCACGTCCTGCACCTCGGTCGGATGTTGCGTCGACGAGAGCACGCTCACCGCGCGATGCTCGCCCGGCCACGCCAGGGCGGCCTGCGACTCGAGATAGAAGTGGTCCTGCCCCGCGTTGATGAACACGCCTTCGAGCACGTGCTCGGAAGCCGCCAGCGCGGCCTCGGGATCTCCGCGGCGGATGACGCGCGTGTCGCCGATGAAGCTGCGCGCCGCGATGGCGTCGTCGATCGTGAGGATGGGCGTCAGCTCTTCGTAGTCGATCTTCACCGCGGCCTTTGCGGCATTCATCGCCGCGCGCGACTCGGCTGCGATGACGACGATCGGCTGGCCGCGGAACGTGCAGAGGTCCTCGGCGAGGAGCGGCTCGTCGGCGAAGATCGGTCCGAGCTTGTTGTGGTGGAGATCGCGATGCGTATAGACACCCGCGACTCCCCGCACCTTCGCCGCGTCATCGACGTCGATCGAGAGAATGCGCGCATGCGCGAGGGGCGACCAGACGAAGTCGACGAGCAGCTCGCCGTGCTGCGGCGCGATGTCGTCGACGTACATCGACTCGCCGGTCACATGACCGCGGGCGGAGTCGTGCGGGACGTCGTTTCCTACGTACTTCATGGACGCTCCGCCTGCGGCGTCGCTGGGGCGCATGCGTCGCCCTCCAGTCCCCTCGCCCCGCCGCAGCGGGGAGAGGGTGGCGCGCAGCGCCGGGTGAGGGGACGCCCCTCACCCTGACCCTCTCCCCGCAAGCGGGGAGAGGGGACTGAGCGGCGCTGCGTCATGGCGTGCCTCTGCAATCGTAATAAAACCGCTGCAGCACGTTCTCCGCGAGCTGCAGGCGGAACTCCTTCGAGCCGCGCACGTCGGAGATCGGCGCGACTTCTCCGCGAGCGATCTCTCCCGCGGCGGCGAACGTCTCACGCGAGATCGATTTCCCCGCGAGGAACTCCTCGGTCTTCGGCAGGCGCAGGACGACCGGCGCGACGCCGCCGTAGGCGATGCGGATCGAGTCGACACGGCCATCCGTGCGTTGCATGAGCATCGCCGCCGTGAACGAGGAGATATCGAGATGACTGCGCTTCGAAACCTTGTAGAGCCGCAGCGTCTCGCTCCGCGACGGGAGCGGAATGACGATGCGGGTGATGATCTCGTCGGTTTTCAGATCGAGCTTCTTGTAGCCGAGGTAGAAATCGCGGATCGAGACGGTGCGCGTGCCGGAGAGGCCGGTCAGCTCGAGCGTCGCGTTCGTGACGAAGAGGAACGGCAGCGTGTCCGCGATCGGCGAGGCGTTCGCGATGTTGCCGGCGAGCGTGCCGGCGTTCCTGATCTGCGGCGAGCCGAAGCGGTCCATGATCGGCGCGAGCTCGGGCACGACCTCGCGCGCGGCGCGCTCGAAGTCGGCGAGCGTCGCGCGTCCCCCGACGATCAGAGGAGGGCGGACGTCCCGTCCGCCACCCTGGGCGGACGGGACGTCCGCCCTCCTGATGTCGCCGAGGCCTTCGATGGCGTCGAGCGAGAGCAGCGCGTCGGGAACGAAGCCGCGCTTGTTGCACCAGACGCCGAAGTCGGTCGCGCCCTGCACGATCACGCACTTCGGATGCTCGGCCTTGAACGCAATCGCGTCGCGCAACTCGGTGGGCTTGTAGAACTCGCCGATGCGAACCGCCTCGCGCTCGTACTCCTCGATCGCGCGAACGATCGGCGCGCTCGGATAGAGCTGCTCGATCTTCGGCTGCGACGTGGCCTTGAGCGCGGCCCTGATGATCGGCTCGTAGCCGGTGCAGCGGCAGAGGTTTCCGGTGAGCGCGGCGCGGACATCGGCGGCATTCGGATGCGACGTGCATTCGTACAGCCCCGCCATGGCCATGATGAAGCCCGGCGTGCAGTAGCCGCACTGCGCGCCGTGGCAGCGGACCATCGCATCCTGCACCGGCGTGAGCTCGCCGCCGTTCGTCAGTCCCTCGACCGTGACGATGTGCGTACAGTCGAGCTGGAAGAGGAACTGGATGCAGGAGTTGATCGGGCGATAGTGGAGGACAGGCGATCCCGCCTGTCCGGACAGGCAGGATTGCCTGTCCTCCACACGTCCGACGAGCACCGTGCACGCGCCGCAGTCGCCTTCCTCGCACACGATCTTCGTGCCGGTGGCGCGCCGGTCGTTGCGCAGGAATCGCGAGAGCGTCTCGAACGCCTGCGGCGCGCCGATCCGGTACGGGACACCATTGACATGGACGAGGAGGAAGTCGCGCATCGGGTGATCCCGGATTGTAGCGCCAGGGAACGTCTGCACTGCACAAGTTGCATCGTTTGTCATCCCGAGCGTGAGCGAGGGACCCGGGGGGCTGGGTGGCACGAAGCTCACGCCTCGCGCCGCCCACCCGCCCGGGTTCCTCGCTCACGCTCGGAATGACAAATCGCCAGCCGGTCTACAATGCCCCAATGGCTGCCGTGACCTTCGATGACGTGGCAAAACGCTACGGCGACGTCTCGGTCATCGAGCATCTCGACCTTCACATCGACGACGGCGAATTGATGGTCCTGGTCGGTCCCTCCGGCTGCGGGAAATCGACCGCGCTGCGGATGATCGCCGGACTCGAGGACGTCAGCGCCGGTACGATTTCCATCGGCGGCCGGCCGGTGAACAACCTCGCGCCGAAGGATCGCGACATCGCGATGGTCTTCCAGAGCTACGCGCTCTATCCGCACATGAGCGTCCGCGAGAACCTCGAGTTCGGCCTGCGCATGCGCGGCATCGCGCGCGAGGAATCGAACAGGCGCGTGAACGGTGCCGCCGGGATTCTCGACATCGGCCATCTGCTCGAGCGAAAACCGAAGGATCTCTCCGGCGGACAGCGCCAGCGGGTCGCCGTCGGCCGCGCGATCGTCCGGCAGCCCGCGGTGTTCCTTTTCGACGAGCCGCTATCGAATCTCGATGCGAAACTCCGCGTCCAGACGCGGGGCGAGATCACGCGACTGCAGCAGTCGTTGGGAACGACGTCCGTCTACGTGACCCACGACCAGATCGAGGCGATGACGATGGGCCATCGCATCACGGTCATGCGCGACGGAAAGATCCAGCAGGTCGGCACGCCGCGGGAGGTGTACGAGCATCCCGCGAACGTCTTCGTCGCGCAGTTCATCGGCACGCCGCCGATGAACCTCGTGCCCGCAATCGTCGAGAACGGCGCCGCGCGCACCTCATCCTTCTCGATTCCCGTCCCTCTCGAAAACGGCAGGCGCATCGTCCTCGGCATCCGCCCCGAGCACCTCGGCCACGGCGGCGCGATTCACGCGACGGTCGACGTCGTCGAGCCGATCGGCCACGAGACCATCGTCTATGCGAGCGCTGGCGACGAGAAGATCGTGGCGATCTTCGAGCCGCACGAGACGCCGCGCATCGGCGAGACCGTGGCGCTGCATGTCGACCCCGAGCGCGTTCACCTTTTCGACGAAGCGAGCGGGATGCGCGCCGGCAACTGATCGACGCGCCGGCCGCCGGCGATGATTCCGTTCGGCGGCTTCGCGTCGCCGGACAGGGTCACGCCGCCGCGATCGATGCGAATGTCGATCGTTCCGTGGTACGTCCGCAGCGGCCCGACATGGATGGGCAGCCATCGCTCCGGCACCCCTGCTCCGATCACGAGCGCGCCGTCTTCGCGGTCATACGCGATCGCGTCGAGAATCGAGCGTGTGAAGTCGGAGGCGACCCACACGTGCGGCATGTCTCCGATGAATCGCGGTTTCCGGTACTCCGTTCCCACCACCTCGGCCCAGTGATTCCACGCGAGCGGCCGGCGATCGAGGAGGAAGCGATCGACGAGCTGCAGTGCGCGGTTCCGCTCGCCGAGGCGGATGAGCGCGCCGATGTTGCGCATTTCGTAGGGCGTGTACGCGTCGCGCGGCGCCGCGATGTTCGTGAAGTAGCGCTCGTACGTCCGCTGCAGCTCGCGCGGCGGCAGCAGCGATGCGAGGCCGAGCGGCGAGATGCCGATCGACGTCGACGTCGGATCGTAGTCCGCGAGCTCGACCGATGCGGGAACGTAATCGAGCTCGTTCTCCTCGATCGTTCGCCGGATCGACGCGGCAAGATCGGCGCGAAAATCGGCAGCCTGCGCTTCAAGCTCGTTGCGCCGCTCGTGAAGGCCGAGAACGTTCGCGAGATAGACCGCGTCCTCCATCCCCTTCAAGGCGAAGACATCGTCCCAGTACGAGTGGACCGCCTTCGCGGAGTATCCCTCGTGGCTGATCGACTCCGTGACCAGGCCTTCGAAGCGGCCGTGATTCTCCGAGCGCAGCTTCTCGATGTAGCGCGCCGCCTTGTCCACGTGCGGCCAGAGTTTGCGCACGAGCTCGAGATCGTTCGTGTAGCGATGGATCTCGGCGATGAGGAAGATCAGCTGGCCGTGGCTGTCGTTCTCGGGCACGGGATCGGAGCCGCGGCGGTCCACGCAGCACGGCACTTTCCCATCGTCATACTGGAAGGATGCGAACCATTCGGCGAACTGCTTCGCGGCGTCCGCGTGCCCGAGGCGCAGAAGCAGCGATGAAATGAGCGCGCCGTCGCGAATCCAGGCGCGATCGTAGGAGCGCGTGCCCGGCTCGAGCGACGGGCCGTCGCGCGCGATCAGCGTATACGCGATGTTCGTCCGGATCGTCTTCGCGATCTGCGGCGCGCCGGCAATCTCGATGGCGACGCGGTCGAGCTTCTCGCGCCAGTGCCGCGCGATCTCCGCGAGCGGCTCGCGCTTCGCGCCGGGCCGCAGCGGAATGTCGACGCGAACTTCGCGTCTGCAGCGCCCCTCACCCGGCCTTCGGCCACCCTCTCCCCACCGAGTGGGGAGAGGGGCTGGGGGTGAGGGGTCTCGCGTGCACGGCAGATTACGCATTTCTTCGCGCTGCTCGCGCGCAACGCCGCCTTCAACATTCAGGAACTGCGTCGAGGGATTCACCTGAAACGGCCGCACCTGGAGCTCGAGCTCCGCGTTGCCGCGAACGCGATAGTGCAGTTGCAGCATCGAGGAACTGCTCACGGCCGCCGTGACGGTCATCGACGCGTCGCCCCACGTCCACGTCACCGACGGAATCGGCAGATCGCCGTCCATGAGCGCCTGCGTGATCTTCACATCGGCCCAGGTGAGGCGTTTGCCGTCCACGTGCAGGAACGGCTCGATCGACTCGCCGGCGATGAACGGCTCGACGTTGCCGTCTTCCCCGACGAGCGCCTCTTCCTCGGCGCCATCGGCGCCCACGATCGTCCAGTACGCCTGTTCACCGATGAGATAGCGCGGATACGCGCCACGCGGCGCGTCCCGCGCGACGATCGACGCGAAATCGTTCGCCGTTTTCGCCCACGCCGGCGGCTGCACCGTCACCGCCGCGACCTCGCCGCCCTCGATGCGAATCGACTTCGCTTCCGAATCGGGCAGCCACACGAAGCGCGTCGAGGCCAGCTTCCGCGGCACGCCGTCGAGGTAGACCGTGAGCTCCTCCGGCTGCGTCTTCCAGTCGATGGTCAGTCCACCGAGCTCGCGTTTCTCTTCGAAGGAGATGTCCGGCGTCGTGAACCGCAGCGGCTCGGTTGGTGTGGGAGGCAGCGGCTCGAGAACTGGATCGGTGAACCAGATCGAGCCCTTGCCGCCGCTGCCGGCGGTCACGACGATCTCGATCGCGGCGACGTGCTTCAACTCGCCGCCGCCGAGGGGACCCCAGGCAAACTCGATCTGCCGCTTCTTCGTGCGGATCGTCGTCCAGTCGCGCGGGAAGTCGAAGTCACGGCGGTTCAGCCACCAGACGTTCTCGCCGCTCGCGTCGATCAATTTGAAATTCGAGATTCTGCGGCGCGGTCTCGCCTCGCAGCTCGAACACGAACTGGTAATTCGGCGGAAGATCGAGATCGACGCTCTTGCGCGCGATCGCGTAGCCGCCGTGGCCGTGAAAGTCGAAATCAACGCGAATGGCGCCATCGTCGCCATAAATCGACATCGTGACGCCGTCGGAGGGATGCGGCGTCCACGCGGACGCCGCGAAGGCAGAAGGCAGAAGGCAGAAGGCAGAAGTGAGAACGAGGCAAAGGACCCAGCCTTGCTTCCTTCTTCCTTCTGCCTTCTGCCTTCTGCCTTCTGCCTTCATCTCTTCCTTCTGCCCTCTGCCTTCTGCCTTCACCCGATCACCCCTTCACGCTCCCCTGCATGATCCCCGCGATGTAGTACCGCTGCAGGAACAGGAACACGGCCAGCACCGGCAGCACCGTGACGACGGAGCCGGCCATCATCAGCTCGATGTCCTGCACGTGCTCGCCGGAGAGATTCGCGAGCGCCACCGGCAACGTGTAGTGCTGCTGATCGGAGAGGATGATCAGCGGCCACATGAAGTCGTTCCACGTCGACATGAACATGAACGTGGCCAGCGTCGCCAGAATCGGCCGTGCCACGGGCAGCACGACGGTCCAGTAGATCCGCCACTCACTCGCGCCGTCGATGCGCGCGGCCTCGAGCAGCTCCTGCGGAACGGAGAGCATGAACTGCCGGATGAGAAAGATCCCGAAGACGGTGGCCATCGAAGGGATGATCGCGCCCCAGTAGCTGTTGACGAGGCCGAGGGTCTTCATCAGCAGGAAGAGCGGCAGCATGCCGACCTGCGGCGGGATGACGAGCGCGACGAGCAGCAGGCCGAAGAAACGGTCGCGGCCGCCGAAGCGCAGTCTCGCGAACGCGTATCCGGCCATCGAGCCGAAGAGAACGGAGAAGAACGTCACCGCGCTCGCGATGATGGCGCTGTTCAGAAACGCGCGGCCGATGTTCAGACGGACGAAGAGCTCGCGATACTGATCGAGCGTGGGCCGGCGCGGCACGAGGGGCGGAGGAAACGACGCCGCCTCCCCGGTCGACATGATCGAGGCCGAGACCATCCAGAACAGAGGAAAGAGCGTGATCACGCCGCCGGCGATGAGCAGGGCATGCAGGAGCATGGTCTCGAGCCGGCGGTTCATCGGTTGTCCTGCAACTTCATCTGCAGCAGCGTCGCGGAGCCGATGACGAGGAACAGCACGAACGCCACCGCGGCCGCGTATCCCATCTCCCAGAACTTGAAGCCCTGCTCGTACATGAGCATGACCACGGTCAGGGTCTTGTTCAGCGGACCTCCTCGGGTCATCACGTACGGCTCGGCGAAGATCTGCAGTTGCCCGATCGCCACCACGATTCCGACGAAGAGAAAGGTCGGGGCGAGCATCGGCAGCGTCACGTGCCGGAACTGCCGCCACGCCCCCGCTCCGTCCAGACGCGCTGCCTCGTACAGCTCCTCGGGGATCTGCTGCAGGCCGGCGATGAAGATCAGCATCGTGTAGCCGAAGCCCTTCCACACCGCGAGGAGGATGATCGCCAGCATCGCCAGCTTCGGATTGCCGAGCCAGTCCGGCTGCGGCAGGCCGAGCGTGTCGAGAAAGCGATTCAGCATGCCGAAGCGCGGGTGGTAGATGTATTTGAAGACGATGGCCACGGCCACGAGCGTGGTCACCACGGGCGCGAAGTAGACGGTGCGGAACAGGGCCTTGAATCGCGTCACTTTCGCATTCACCAGCAGCGCCGCGGCGAGCGACGCGGCCACCGTGAGCGGGCCGCCGACGAGGGCGAAGTACATCGTGTTCGCGAATGCCGTCCAGAAGATGCTGCTGCCGAGGAGATCGCGGTAGTTGCGCAAGCCGACGATGCGGATGTTGTGCGGGTCGCCGATGGTGTAGAGATCGAAGTCGGTGAGGCTGAGCGCGAATCCGGCAATGACCGGGGCAACGAAGAAGATCGTGATCAGGATCAGTGCCGGCGAGACAAAGAGGAGTGCGGCGCGCGCTTCGGATCTCATGGGTGAGCGCCCGGCGGTTGGAGATCCCTCGCTACGCTCGGGATGACACGGCGCGAGAGCATCCAGCGCCGCTTCTCGAGGAGCTCGTCGGCGCGTTTGTCGAGATCGGCGACGGCCGCGCTCACCGTGGTCGTGCCGCGCGCGGCCGCTTCGCCGCGGTCGTAGATCGCGGTCGCGATCTGTTCCCACTCCGGAACCTGCGGCAGGGGGCGCACCGACTCCAGCTGCTCGCGGAAGGCGGGGAACCGCGGCTCGGCGGTAACTGCCGGAGACCGCCAGGCCGAGCGCCGCGAGGGCAGATCGCCGGTCAGCTCGAAGAAGCGCACCTGCTGCGCCGGCTCGGAGAGAAACTCGAGGAGCTTGCGCGCCGCCTCTTTGCGCTTCGATGCGCGAAAGATCACCAGACTCGCGCCGCCGGCCATCGACACACTGCGGCGACTCGCATCGCGCCCGGGAAGAGGCGCCGTGGCCCACTTGTCCTGCATCTCGGGCGGCAGACGCCGGCGGAACTCCCAGACGTTCCACGGTCCAGTGATGAGCATCGCAAACTCGCCCTGGGCGAACTGGTGATAGAGATTCGCGATCTGCTGGTTGCTCGATTTCGGTGCGTAGCCGCGCTCGAACATGCCGACGTAGAACGCGAACGCCTCGGCGAACTGCGGCTGGCGGAACGCTCCACGCGTGCCGTCCGGCGTGAGGATGGTCGAGCCGTTCGAGAGCGCGAGCACGACCGGCTGCTCGTATTCGTTGGTGGGCAGGACGATCGCGAAGCGGCTGCGCTTCTGCGATTTGATCTTCTCCATCGCGTCGGTCCACTCCGCCCACGTGCGTGGCGCGTTCGGGTAGCCGACGCTGGCGAGAATGTCGCTGCGATAGAAGAGCACGCGCGTGTCGACGTACCACGGCAGGCCGTACAGAGCACCGCCGACGACGTTCGTGGCCCAGATTCCGGGAAAGTAGTCGGCCTGCTCGATGACACGCGATTGCGCCGCAAACCGGGTGAGATCATCGAGCGCGCGCACCGCCGCGAACTCGGGCACCCACGTGTTGCCCATCTGCGCGACGTCGGGGGTGGCGTCGCCGACATACGCGGTCAGCAGCTTTTCGTGCGCCGCACTCCAGGGGATCTGCTGGACGTTGACTTTGATGTCCGGATGACGACGGTAGAACTCGGGGAGCATTTCGGCGACGACTTCGCCCTCGCGGCCGAGGCCCCAGAACTCGAGGGGCTCGCTGGTGTCGTGACGCGCGCCGCAGCGGATGAAGGCAGAAGGCAGAAGGCAGAAGGCAGAAAGCAGAACAACAGCGATTCTTCTGACTTCTGCCCTCTGCCTTCTGACTTCTGCCTTCTGCCTTCTGCCTTCTGCCTTCATTCCAACCACCCACCGCTGAATCCCGCCCGCTTCAATCCTCGTCGCACGTGCTCATTCTTCTTCATCGTTTCCCACACCAATCCGCTCCGATGATTCTCGATCATCGCAATGATCGGTCCCTGGTCGATGCCGAGGTAGTCGATGTCGAACCAGCCGAGCTGGGGGTCGATGCGGCCGTGCTTCAGATCCGGCGCGGCGCGCAGCGTCGGATTGAAGGCGTCGACGAAGCCGTATTGCGAATAGAGATTCGCGCCGTAGCGCGTGCTCATCGCGCGCATCGCCTTCATCGAAAGCTCCGGCGTGAAGACGATCGACGACACGGCGGCCGTCGGCGCGATCGTGCCGTCGTCGCGGATGTCGTCTTTCGTCGCGCCGCGTGCGTGATAGGAGTGGAAGGTCCGCGGGCGCCCGTCGATGGCGATCGTCCCGTCCATCGGGCCGTCGCAGGCGGTCAGGCCCCAGATGGCGTCGCCGTAATCGCGAAACTCCTGAGGATTGTCGACCGCGTACTCGTGCTGCGCGATCGACGCGCGGCGCGAGTTCTCGAAATAGTCGATGCCCCGCTCGCGCATGTAAGAGTCGCGAATGCCGCGGAAATCGATCCAGACGTGCGAATACTGATGGCCGAAGAGCGGACCGAAGAGGAGATGATCCTGGCCGTGGAACGTGCCCCACTTGTACGTCTTCGTGTACTCCGCCCACGCGTTCGCGTCGACTGGATGCGCCGGCGAGCCGAGGGCGAGAACGATCACGATCATGGCCTCGTTGTAGCCGCGCCAATCCCAGCCGAGAAACTGGTTTTCCGGCGTCCAGCCCATGCTGATCGCGGGCGGACGCGTTTGCGCCCATCTCCAGTCGATGCGCGCATACAGTTCGTCGACCGCCCCGCGGATCGCGCGCTCGGTGTCGTCGTCGCGATCGAAATACGACTGCGCGAACAGGGCACCCGCCAGGAGCAGTGCAGTATCGACCGTGGAGAGCTCGACGGTCCCGAACCGCTCGCCGGTCTTCATGTCGAGGAAGTGATAGAAGAAACCCTTGTATCCGGAAACGCCGCGCGCCTCCGGGCCCTGCTTCATCGCCAGCATCGAGCGCAATGTCGCCAGCGTGCGCTCGGCGGCCTGCGGACGCGTCACGTATCCGCGGTGTGCGCCGATTCCGTAGGCGGTGAGGCCGAATCCGACCGCGGCGATACTCGAGAACGACGGCGTCGGCGCGCGGTCGGGAATCAGCTTCGTATCCGGATCGGCGAGATCCCAGAAGTACCGGAAGGTGCGCTGCTGGACGTTGTTGAGTAACGCCTCATCGGCGTTGTCCAGCAGCGCATCGTCCGAGGATCGGGGGGCATTCGTCGCGCACGCGAGGGGCAACAGCAGAACGAGCGCGACCAGACGCCGGATCATGTGCAAACTGTCAGAAGCTCACTTTCAGGCCGATCTGCTCGCGCCGTCCGAGCGAGACGACGCAGCCGGGAGTGCCCAGGTTCGGATTGCCCTCGGGCGGGACGAAGCTGGACAGGCATCCGAAGTTCGTCTCATTGAAGGCATTGAACACTTCCGCGACCAGGCCGATGGTCGTTCCCGCGAATGCCGGGAAGTCCTTGGCCAGACGGAAGTCGGCGGTGCGGTAGCCACCGTCCGGGTAGACAGCGTCATTGATCACGCCGGTCTCGAGGCGGCCCGCCAGGGAGAATCCCTTCGAGAAGTCGAAGACCGGCGTCGCTTCGCCCGTGCTGATGACGATGTTCGCGCTGAACCGGATGTCCCACGGCAGGCCGACGATGGCCGTGGCGTTGAAGCGGTTCGGCTCCGAGCCGGCGCGCGGATGTCTGGCATAGAGATTCGCGGCCGGGAGATCGAGGCTGAACAGATCGTTTCCTGTCTGTTCCGCAGTCGCGTGCGTGTAGGTGAAGCGAGCGCCCCAGCGATTCGAGCCCGTATAGGGCCGGTCGAGGGTCAGGCTGATGCCGTCGTACCAGAATTCCTTGCCGATCGGATCGTTGAGGATCACGTTGCCGAATCCCGGCGCGAACGCACCGCAGCACGTCCCTGATGCCGCAACGTACGTGATGCCGCGTTTGGCCCGGACGGCGTTGTAGCTGATCGATCCGAGCCACGAGCCGAAGCTCTGGCGAAATCCGACGTTGTACTGTGTCGAATAGGGCGGTTTCGTTTCGTTGCTGAGCAGGTAGATCTCCGGACGCGCCGCGCCGGAGGCGATCAGGGCCTGCAGGCCGGCTTTCGTAAAGTACGACGGGTTCCACGCGACCGTGCCGCCGGAGCCGTCGGGCGAGAAGCGGAAGCGGTAGACGGGGAATTGCAGACGGAAACGCTCGTCCAGCGTGGAGTTGAGGAAGAGCCGGTCGTAATACTTGCCCCAGCCGCCGAACACGACCGACTTGCTGTCGCCGCGGAGGTCGTAGGTGAATCCGAAGCGCGGCTGCCACATGTTCTTGTAGGGCTCGCGCTCATTTCCGGTGGAGAAATACTCATCGGGGATGCTGATGGTGCGGCCGTCGAAGCTGAACGTTTTCCCTTTCAGCGCCGCCACGATGTTCGCCGGCGTGACGTACTCGTCGTCCAGCATCTTCGACTCATAGTCCCAGCGCAGGCCGAGGTCGAGCGAGAGCTTGTCGTTGACGAGCCACTTGTCCTGCGCGTAGATGCCGTATTCGCGGTTGTCGAGCGACAGCCGCGGATCGCCGATCCCGAAGTCCGCCTCGAACGGGATGTCGCCGTAGACGCCGTTCTCGTTCGGCAGGAACTTGAACTCCGGGTTGCCATTGAGGCTCTTGTTGACCTTGTACTTCATGAAATCGATGTTGCCGCCCACCTGGAGGTTGTGCGTGCCGTACATCTTCATCGGCGCGAGGTGATAGTTGTCCCGCAGCTCCAGCCGGCGCTGATCGAACTCCTGGGTGGTGCTGCCGCCGCCGATGCGGATGACCGTGGCGAATCCCGGCGCGAAGTACCGGCGGCCGACCAGGTCGGGATTGCGCGGCGACGGATTCCATCCGAATCGCTGCAGGCTCACCGTCGCCTCGTTGAGCGCGGAGCCGTTGATCCACTGATGACGCGCCGTTGCGCCGTAGACGTAGTTCTTGTAGTCGGTGGCGGACTCGAAGCTGTTCTGATCGCCGAAGTCGCGCGTTTCGGACTCGTCGCGGTAGCTCGAGCTGAACTCGGCGATCTGCGCCGGCGAGATCTGCCAGCTCATCTTCCCGAAGAACAGATGCGAACGGAACGGAGCGTCGAACGTTCCGGTGTACTGACTGAATTGGCTCGCGAACTGGGGGATAGTGATGACCACCGGCTTTTGCGCATCCTCGTCGTCTCCCTCATAGGTCACGAAGAAGTGCAGCCGGTCTTTGATGATCGGGCCGCCGAGGCTGATCCCGGGCTGCAGACGGCGATACTCGCTGTTCGTCGTCAGCGTGGAGAACTGGAAGTTCTTCTCCGTCTCCTCGACCCACGAGTTCGGCTGGTAGTAGACGAACGCCTGTCCCTTGAAGTCGTTCCCGCCCGATTTCGTCACCGCGGTGATGATCGCGCTCGACGCCTGGCCATACTGCGCGCCGTAGTTCTGGGTGATGACGCGGAACTCCTGCACGGCGCTTTGAGGAAACGGATTGCCACGGCTCGAGTCCTGGCCGCTCGTGCCGCCCTGCAGAATGTCGTTCTTCGTACTCACGCCGTCGATGTAGATGTTCGTCTGCTCCGGATCCTGAGCGTCGCCGGCGAACGTTTTGCGGAGCGGGTCTTTGGAGAGGCGGATGCCCGGCGCCAGCGCGGCGAAATTGAGAAAGTTCCTGTCATCCTGCGGAAGATTCTCGATCTGGTGCGTCGTGACGTTCGTGGCGATCTCGCTCGTCTCCGTCTCGACGGCCTGCGTTCCGACGACGGTGATGCTCTCGCGCAGCGTGCTCGTTGGGGAGAGCTGCGGATTGACCTCCAGCGACTGCCCGACCAGCACCGTCACGATCTGACTGATCGGATCGAATCCCGGCGCGGCGACGACGAGATTGATCTCGCCCGGCGAGATGCCGGCGAGGGTGAAGGAGCCGTCCGGGCCCGTTTTCACCGTCCGCACGAATCCCGTGGTAACGCCGACCGCGCTGATCTCCGCGTCTGCCACCCCGGCACCGCTCTGGTTCGTCACTTTGCCGCGGATGGTTGCGGTCGTCGATTGCGCGTGCGCGGATGCTGCAATGCCCCCGACGAGCAGGGCGAGCAATACCATTGTGAAGTTCCGTCTCATGACTCTTCTCCTTTTGTCCGGCTCTTCTGTTTTCGTTCAGGCGGCCCGCACGACTTCCGTACGACGAGCGTGGTCGCAATGCGTTCGCGGCGCGGCTGGCGGGCACGCGGGTTTCCGATGATGGTCGACAACACCGTGAAGGCGCGGCGGCCAAGCTCCGCGATGTCGATGCCGATCGTGGTGAGCTGCGGCGTGACGTAGCGGGCGATGGGGATGTCGTCGAAGCCGGCGACGGTCATGTCGCCCGGCACGCGCAGCTTCGCACCGGACAGCGCGCCAAGCGCGCCGATGGCCATCGAGTCGTTCGCGGCGAAGATGGCCGTCGGCCGCGGGCTCATCGCCGCGATCTCGCGCGCCGCCGCGAATCCCGCCGCCTCGGTGAAGTCGCCGGGGACTTCCAGCGCCCGCGCGCGCATGCCGCGCATCGACTGCCGGTAGCCGCGCAGGCGCTCGCGCGCATCGGCGTTCTGCGGCGGGCCGGTGATGAAGGCGATGTGCGTGTGACCGAGCCCCGCCAGGTGCCGCATCATCTCGCGCGCGCCGCCGTAGTTGTCGACGGTGATCGCGTCGTGGCCCGAGTCGGTCGCGTTCAGCAGCACCAGCGGCACGTCGTCGCGAAGCGAATCGATGGCGACGTCCGGCGCCATGATCAGCAATCCATCGACGCGCCCGCGCATGGCATCGACGACGTCGATCATCTCCTGCATGTCGCTGTGCGCGCCGGAGACGAGGATGTGATACCCGCTGCGGCGCGCCGCCACATCGATCCCGCGGATGACTTCGGAGAAGAACTCGCCGTGCATCTCCGGCAGCACGATGCCGATCGTGTGCGTGCGGCGAATGCTGAGCGAGCGCGCGGCGACGTTCGGAACGTAGCGGAGCGCGCGCGCTGCCTCGAGAACCTGTGCCGTCGTTTCTTCCCGCACGACATCCTTTGCGTTGAGCACGCGCGAGACGGTGGCGACGGAGACTCCGGCCCGCGCAGCGACCTCACGAATCGTCACTGCCGCCGCGCCGCCGCGGGATCGGACCATCCGCCTTGCCGGCCTGCTGGCTCGCATCATGTAAACGGTTACATTTTTGCGGTACGCTACGCCACCGATGTCGATTCTGTCAATGCGGTTCCCTCCTGAGTTCGTCTGGGGAGCGGCCACCGCCGCCTACCAGATCGAAGGCTCGCCGCTCGCCGACGGCGCCGGTCAGAGCATCTGGGATCGCTTCAGCCACACTCCCGGAAAGATGACCAACGGCGACACGGGCGACGTCGCCTGCGATCATTATCGCCGCTATCGCGAAGACATCGGGCTGATGCGCGAGATCGGTCTGAACGCGTATCGCTTCAGCATCTCGTGGAGCCGCGTGCTGCCGGAAGGCGTTGGGCGAGTCAACGAGAAAGGGCTCGATTTCTACCGCCGGCTCGTCGATGCGTTACGCGAGGCCGGGATCCGCCCGATGGCGACGCTGTATCACTGGGATCTTCCGGCTGCGCTCGACGATCGCGGCGGCTGGCTGAATCGCGACTGCGCGGAATGGTTCGCGGAGTACGCGAATGTCCTGTACCGTGCGCTCGACGATCGCGTCGAATGGTGGGCAACGGTCAACGAGCCGTGGGTGGTGACCGACGGCGGCTATCTTCACGGTGCGCTCGCGCCGGGACACAGCAACCTCTTCGAGGCCCCGATCGTGACGCACAACCTCCTGCGCGCGCACGGCCGTGCGGTCCAGGCGTACCGTGCGACCGGCCGGCACGCGATCGGACTGGTGGTGAATCTGGAGCCGAAATACTCCGCGTCGGAAAGCGAAGACGATCTCGCGGCGACGCGGCGCGCCGACGCGTACATGAATCGCCACTATCTCGATCCGGTGTTCTTCGGCAGGTATCCGGAGGAGTTCCCCGGGATGTGGGGCGAGGCGTGGCCCGCGTTTCCGGCGGACGACTTCAAGGACATCACCGCGCCGGTGGACTTCATCGGCATCAACTACTACCTGCGCGGCGTGATGAAGCACGACCCGGGCACGATCGTGGAGCGCGCAACGCGCGTCCGGCAGCCGCGCGCGATCTACACGGCGACGGATTGGGAAGTTCATGCCGAGGCGCTCACGAGGGTTCTGCTGTGGTTCCGCGAGCGCTACGGAGAAACGCCCGTCTACATCACCGAAAACGGCTCGGCGTTCTACGACCCACCCATCGCGGTGTCCGATCCGGTCGAAGATCCGCTGCGCGTCCACTATCTCGTCGAGCACCTGCGCGCGCTCGAGAACGCTCTCGCGCTGGGAGCGAATGTCCACGGTTACTTCGCATGGTCGCTGCTCGACAACCTGGAGTGGACGCACGGCTACACGAAGCGCTTCGGGATCGTGCACGTCGACTTCGCGACGCAGAAGAGAACGTTGAAGCGAAGCGCGCTCGTGTACCGCGACGTGATCCGCGGCGCAACGTGAGGCCTGGCCCCAATGGTCTTCAGTTAAGGTTAAGCAACCCGAGTCTTCGCATGCAGTGATGTGAGTCCCCTCTCCCCCGGACACGGGGGAGAGGGTCAGGGTGAGGGGGTGTTCCGTCCGCCACCCGGAGATCCCCTCACCCGAACCCTCTCCCCGCGCGGCGGGGAGAGGGGACAAGATCGCAATCAGGCGCCGTAGGTTGTGCCGTCGCGATGCTCGAGGGCTGATTCGATCGACACCAACTCCAGTTCGAAGATCAGATCTTTTCCGGCGAGCGGATGATTCGCATCGAGCGTCACCGACGCGTCGTCGAGCGATGCGACCTGCACGGCGGCGGTGCTGCCGTCGGGGAATCCGATGCGCAGCATGTCGCCGATCTCGATCTCGCTGTCGGGCGGCATCTGGCCGCGGTCGACGGTGAAGACGAGCTCTTCGCGATGCTCGCCGTACGCGTCGTCCGCGGGAATGGTCTGCGTCTTCTTCTCGCCCGCGCTCATCCCTTCGATGGCGGTCTCGAATCCGGGAATCACTTCTCCGGCGCCGATGGTGAAGACGATCGGCTCGCCGCCGTCGGAGGAATCGAAGACGGTTCCGTCATTCAGCGTCCCGCGATAATGCACGTGCACCGTGTCGCCGCGCTGGGCTTGTTGCATGGGGGGTCCTTTCGAGGTTGCCCGGTTGCCCAGTGACCCGGTTGCCCGGTGATGAACTACCGGGAAACCGGGCTACCGGGAAACCGGGCAACCTGGTGGGGCTAGAGGCTTCGCTTCTTGCCGCGAATGTTCCGGCGGCTTCCCTTCGGCTTGCCGCCGCCGCCACCGTAACCGCCACCGCCGCCGTAGTCGCCGCCGCCGCCACCGCTGTAGTCGCCACCGCCGCCGCCGTAACCGCCGCCGCCGTAACCACCACCGCCGTAGCCGCCGCGAGAACCGCCGCCGCCGCGCGGGCGATCTTCGGCCGCGTTCACACGCAGCGCACGCCCGCTCAGCTCGTAGCCGTTGAATTTCTCGATCGCTTTGGCCGCATCCTCATCGGACGCGTACTCCACGAAACCAAAACCGCGAGGCCGGCCGCTCTCCCGATCGGTGGGCAGGAACACATCCTTGATCTCGCCCACCTGGGAAAAGAGCGCCTGCACTTCAGCACGCGTGGTGTTGAAGTCCAGGTTGCCGACGAATACCTTCGAAGCCATGCCTTTCCATCCTTCTGCCCCGCGTTCGAGCGGGGCTTCTCTTACTTCCTCGCAATACTCGGGCCCGGACAAGCTCACGCCAGAAGGTCGAGCAGGCCTCGGACGGGGATCCGCACCCAGTCGGGTCGGTTGTTCAACTCGTAGACGATCTCATAGAGCGCTTTCTCGATCAAATAGGCGCCCAACAAAACATCGACATGCTCGGCGCGCGACGGCAGGAATCGCCCCTTCGACGCCTCGGCAAGATACGCGCGAAGGAACGCCGCCGCAACCCAGCGATACCAGAACTGCGCGCCGCTCTCGAGCGCGCCGAGGTCTTCGGTGCGCACGTACGATCCGGGCGCGGTCCCGAACACGACCGCGTACGGCGCGTAGTGAAATGAGCGCATCATGCCCGCGACGTCGCGCAGCGCGCTTCGTTTGATGCGCCGCTCGCTGAGCGGGCGCGCCGGCTCGCCTTCGAAGTCGATGACCACGAAGTCGTTGCCCGTGTAGAGCACCTGGCCGAGGTGATAGTCGCCGTGGATGCGGATGCGCTGCGCGTCGATCCTGCCGTCGAGCACGGCGCGCACGCGCTGATGCAGCGCATCCTCGCGCGCAAGGAGGGCGGACGTCTCGTCCGCCTGCGCATCCGGGCGGACGAGACGTCCGCCCTCCAGCCGGCGCAGGAGCTGGTAGGTCTGCACGATCTGCGTGCGCATCGACTGATAGATCGAGCGCTGGTAGTGCGGCGTGAACGGCTCGGGCGCGAAGGCGGGGATGTCGTCGCGCGAGGCGAGCGCGAGATGCATCTGCGCCGTGCGCACGCCGAGGAGCTCGGCGTCGGCGAGATAGGGGCCGATGAAGTCGCGGGCGATGTCGGCGGCCGGCTCGCGCGAGAGATCGAAGACGTTCTCGTGCGGCAGCGCCTTCGCGATGCGCTCTCCGCTCGCGCCGTCGCTGAGCAGGCGGTCGAAGTAGCGGCCGATCGCGTCGAGCGTGAACGCCCACGCGTCGCCGGAGTTGGGCGTGAAACCCTGCAGGATCGCGACGGTCATCGGATCGCCGCTCGCGTTGCGGCGGTACTCGAGCATGCCCGCGACGCGCGGGACGTTCCTGAATGATGTCTCCTCGTTGAGGAAGCGCATGAGCTCGAAGTCGGTGTTGATGCCCGCCTCGAGGCGGCGGAAGAGTTTGAGAAAGAGACGCTGGCCGTAGACGATCGCGGTGTTGCTCTGCTCGGCCGCGAGGACGTGGATCGGAGGGCGGACGTCTCGTCCGCCCTCGGCAGCGGCGGACGGGACGTCCGCCCTCCTCAGCTCCTTCAGCGCACGCGTCGCGATTCCCGTGATGCTGCCGTAGCGCCCCTTCATCGAGCGTTTGCGCGCGATGGTGTCGAGCAGTCCGGTCGCGAATGACTCCTCCTGCACGGGCTCGTACAGAATCGCACCGTCTCGCAGACGCGCGATCACCGGCACGTTGCGGGCCTGATCCTGTTCGCGGCGCACATTCGCGACGCAGACCGGCAGCAGATACGTCTGCGCCTCCCCTTCCGCGAACTCGAGGTCGAGCAGCAGCAGGCGCCCCTGGCTCGGGAGCTCGACGTTGTCCCGGATCGAGAGCGACGTGATCAAGCGCGCCTTCCCGCCGAACCAGCGCCGCGTCGCCAGATACGAGCGCAGCGCGCGATCGAGCGCATCGCGATGTCGCGCGGCGAAGATCTCCTCCCACGTGCGCGCGGCGATGAGCGGCGCGTCGGCGGTCGTCATCTCCGCCGCAACCGCGCGCTCCAGCGCGAACCAGTAGAAGCCGAACGGACTGAGGTTGAGGAAGTACGGGCGCTCGCCGACGACAGGGAACTTCGTCCCGCCGGAGAGCTCGACCGGCACCATGCCGCGGTATTGCGAGAGATCGAGCTCGAAGCACTGCACGAGGCGCGAGAGGTTTGCGACGACGAGGATCGTTTCGTCTTCGTAGCGCCGCACGAAGGCGAGGATCTTGCGGTTCTCGCTGTGCAGAAACTCCATCGTGCCGCGGCCGAAGGCGCGGTAACGCTTGCGCATCGCGATGAGGCGCTTCATCCACCAGAGCAGCGAGTACTGGTTCGACTGCTGGGACTCGACGTTCACCTGCTCGTAGTGAAACTGCGGGTCGATGATCACCGGGAGGAACAGCCGCTGCGGGTTCGCGCGCGAGAAGCCGGCGTTGCGGTCGGCGCTCCACTGCATGGGCGTGCGCACGCCGTTGCGGTCGCCGAGGTAGATGTTGTCGCCCATCCCGATCTCGTCGCCGTAGTAGATGATCGGCGTGCCGGGGAAGGAGAAGAGCAGGCCGTTCATCAGATGGATGCGGCCGCGGTGGTTGTCCAGCAGCGGCGCGAGACGGCGGCGGATGCCGAGATTGATGCGCGCCTGGATGTCTTTTGCGTAGGTGCGCCACATGTAGTCGCGGTCTTCGTCCGTGACCATCTCCAGCGTGAGCTCGTCGTGGTTGCGCAGGAACATCGCCCACTGGCAGTTCGACGGAATGGGCGGGGTCTGGCTCATGATGTCGATGATGGGGAAGCGGTCTTCCATCGCGAGGGACATGTACATGCGCGGCATGACGGGAAAGTGGAAGGCCATGTGGCATTCATCGCCCTCCCCGAAGTACGGCAGCGAGTCCTCGGGCCACTGATTCGCCTCGGCCAGCAGCATGCGTCCCGGATACTTCGCATCCATGTGCGCGCGAATCTCTTTCAGATAGGCGTGCGTCTCCGGAAGGTTCTCGCACGTCGTTCCCTCACGCTCGAAGAGATACGGAATCGCGTCGAGACGGAAGGCGTCGACGCCGAGGTCCATCCAGAACTCGAGGGCCTTGATGAGGGCGTCGTGCACGGCCGGGTTTTCGAAGTTGAGATCGGGCTGATGCGAGAAGAAGCGATGCCAGTAGTACGCCTTCGCGACCGGATCCCACTGCCAGTTCGACGTCTCGAAGTCTTTGAAGATGATGCGCGCATCCGCGTACTTCTTCGGCGAGTCGCTCCAGACGTAGAAGTCGCGCGCCGGACTCCCCGGCTTCGCATGCCGCGATTTCTGAAACCACGGATGCTGGTCGCTGGTGTGGTTGACGACGAGCTCCGTGATGACCCGAATCCCGCGGCGATGCGCTTCCTTCAGAAAGCTTTTGAAGTCCGCGAGCGTGCCGTAGCTCGGATGGATGGCCGTGTAGTTCGCGATGTCGTACCCGTCATCGCGCAGCGGCGAAGGATAGAAAGGAAGAAGCCAGAGGATGTTGACGCCGAGGTCCTGCAGGTAGTCGAGGCGGCGCGACAAACCTTGAAAATCGCCGATCCCGTCGTCGCTGCTGTCGAAAAACGCACGGACGTGGGTCTGGTAGATGATGCCGTCTTTGTACCAAAGGTCGTCCATGGCTCATCAACTGTGTGGAGTGCGGCAACGCCGCACTCCACACTCACAGAAAGTACTCAAAGTCCCTCTCCGTGCGCACGCGGCGGCGAATGCGGAAGATGTGCGCAGGAATCACGTGCGGATTCAACGTGAGCGCGTTCTTTCCCGAATGCCATGTGAAACGCGCGCCGCTCAACAGGTCGTGGACCTGAAACGGCTTTCCGGCTTCGAGTTGCAGCGCGTCGTAGTTCAGATCGACCTCCGTCGACTGCGTGTTGTGCGGGTCGAGGTTCACGACGCAGACGATCGCGTTCTGGCCCGCGGTCTTGCTGTAGCAGAGCATCTGCTCGTTCGTCGTGTCGTGGAACGTCAGCGTCGTGTTCTGCTGCAGCGCGATGTTCTCGCGGCGGATGCGGTTGACCACTTCGATCAGCGGTGAGAGGTCGTCGTCCATCGGCGGCCACGGCCGCACCTCGTATTTTTCCGAGTCGAGGTACTCCTCGCTCCCCTGCTCGCGCGCGAGGTGGACGAATCGCTCGAACGCGGGGCCGTAGATGCCGTAGTTCGCGGAAAGCGTCGCCGCGAGAATCAGGCGCATCGTGAACGCGGGACGCCCGCCGAACTGCAGGAACTCGGTGAGGATGTCGGGCGTGTTCGGCCACGCGTTCGGCCGGAAGAAGTCGCTCACCGGCGGCTTCGCGATCTCCTCGAAGTACTCGCGCAGCTCGTCCTTCGTGTGCCGCCACGCGAAGTACGTATACGACTGCGTGAAGCCGCCCTTCGCGAGGCGGTACATGATCTTCGGCCGCGTGAACGCCTCGGCAAGAAAGATCAGATCGGGCCACTCGCGCTTGAGCTCGCGGATGAGCCACTCCCAGAAGGGCAGCGGCTTCGTGTGCGGATTGTCGACGCGGAACGCGCGCACGCCTTTGCCGGCCCAGAACGCGAAGACGTCGCGGAGCTCGTCCCACAGCTCGCGCCATGAGTCGCTCTCGAAGTGGAACGGGTAGATGTCCTGGTACTTCTTCGGCGGATTCTCCGCGTACTGGATCGTGCCGTCCGGCCGCGCGAGAAACCACTCGGGATGCTCCTTTACGTACGGATGATCGGCCGAGGCCTGGAAGGCGATGTCCATCGCCACTTCCATCCCGTGCTCCTTCGCCTTCGCCACGATGCGCTCGAAGTCCTCGATCGTGCCGAGGTCCGGATGGAGCGACTTGTGTCCCCCCTCGGTGCCGCCGATCGCCCACGGACTCCCGACGTCGCCCGGCTCGTCCGCGACCTTGTTGTTTTTTCCCTTTCGAAAGGTCACGCCGATCGGATGAATCGGCGGAAAGTAGAGGATGTCGAAACCCATCTTCGCGATGCGCGGCAGCTCGGCTTCGACGTCGCGCAGCGTGCCGGCGGAGCGCGGGAACATCTCGTACCACGCGCTGAACGCGGCGCGCGGGCGATCGACCTCGATCACGACTTCGCGCGGGCAGCGCGCGGCGAACTTCCGCTCCGCGTTGCGCCACATGAGCGCGAGGAGGTCTTCGCTCTGCAGGTCTTCGATCTTGTCGGCAATCGGCTCGTCGCCTTCGATCGTGGCGATGAACGACTCGAGCTTGCGGCGGTCGCGCGCACTCGCACGCGCGGCGGCGGCGCGGATCTGTTCGAGACCGATGAGCAGCTGCACGCGCAGGTCTTCGTCCGACGCGCCGCCGTCGACGCGTTTCTTCAGATCGCGATGCCAGGTGAGGAAGTGGTCGATCCACGCTTCGACGGTGAATCGATGGAAGCCGAGTGAGTCGACGGTGAGCTCGGCGCGCCAGCGGTCGTTGGGCAGCGGCCGCATTCGCACCTCGCGCCATTTCTTCTCACTGTCGTGACGATGCAGCACGATCGCGGAGATGAGGTCGTGTCCGTCCGCGAAGATGTCCGCCTCGGCCGCCACGACGTCGCCGGCGACGCGCCGGGCCGGAAATGCGCCTCCGTCCACCTCCGGCGATACCGCTTCGATGATCACCCGTCGTCTGCCGTCCAACTCCACTCGAGGCCGGTCGGTGCGAACCGCGTGCCGCATCAGCGAAGAAACCCTCGCACGAACGGGCGGACGATGAATGCCAGCACGCTCCCCGCGGGACCGCGGCCGAGCGCGCGGAGGCGGAGAATCTGCTCGAGAGCCAGTCCGCCGGAGATCACGAGCGAGAGCAGCGAGCCGAGGCCGCCCTTCGACGTCAGCGTGTCGAACGAAGTGATCGCGCCGAGCGCCGAGCAGACGAGGATGACGATCGCGGGCATGTACGCGTGGCTGCGATATTCGAATCCGAAACGATCGGCGAGGCGCTGCTGCTCGGGCACGCTGAGGAGGGTGAACAGCGGCGCGCGCAAGTGCAACGCGTCGCGCAGTGCGATCTCCTCCTCCGGATCGATCGTGAAGCTCGTCGACGCGCCTTTCTCGGTCGCAAACGGCGAGACGAATCGCGCGCGGTTCGGCATGAGATACCAGAAAAGCGTGTAGAGAATCGCGCCCGGCAGTGAGCCCATGCCCCGGTTCTGACTCATGGCGACCTGGAAGCGCACTCCGGCGTCGCCGATCAATCCCACCGCGACGATCCACAGCCAGATCGGCACCGGCGATGCAGCCTGCCTCAGACGCGCGTCGGCGTACAGCCAGACGCAGACGCCGAGCAGCACGAGGGCGGGAAACGCGGAGGCGATCGTCATCCGCGCGGGCGTGATCCCGTACTCGTTCCCGAGCCGCTCCTGCACCTGCGCGGGAAGATGTCCGAGGAACATGCTGGAGAGCGAGGCGAGGACGCTGCCCTTCCGCTGTTTCTCCACGGCCTTGTGCTCCGCAACCCGCCGCGCCTCGGTCGCCTCGTCGTACGCGTCGAACACCCGGAAGGTGTGCTCGTCGCGCCACGCCATCAGCACGTATCGCACTCCCCCCGCGGCCGCCTCGGCCGACACGACTTCGAAGTACTGCTCCTCCCACAGCACCGCGGTCCCCGGATGCTCGGGGTGCGTCGCCTGCTTCGGCACGCGCGCGGTCCAGCCCTTCGTGATCGGTGACAGCAGGATGATCCGTTCTCCGACAACGCGGACACGGTCACCGCCGTAGGCCTGCATGAGTCAGATCATAAAGGAGGGCGGACGTCCCGTCCGCCAGCCCGAAGGCGGACGGGACGTCCGCCCTCCACTTTGCAGCAGGAATCAACCCCGCGTCTGCGGCGCTTGCTTCACCACCGGAACGACGTCATTCAGGATCCACAGCGGGCCGATCAGAAGGTGGAGAAAATTGCGGAAGAAGGCCGGATTCTTCTTCTCGTACACCCGGTGCCCGATGAACTGGAAGATCCAGCCGAGAACGAACAACGCGGCGTTGAGCCACATCGGCATGGCGCGGCCGAGGAAGTACATCGCGATGGACACGGCGAGCATCGCCAGCGCGAGACGCCACTCGATCACGAAGTAGTAGATCGTCGTCGCCGCGATGAGCAGCATCGCCACGTCGACGCGCACGCCGCCGCCGTCGAAGAGCGGGACGCTCGCGAGCATGCCGATGAGCGTGAGCATGATCATCGGGATGCCGAGGCGGTGGAAGAACTTGTTGCCGCTGGTGCGGTGAAAGGAGGCGTACTCGGCGAAGAGCGTCTGGATGTCCTGCATGCGTCCTCCGTGGGCCGTGATTGAATGTTCGCGATGGCGGTACGCGAACTCTACTCCGAAAAACTGGCGGCGCGGCAGCGGGAGGCGTCGGAACGGCTGCGCCGCGAGCGGGCGATCTCGCTGGCCCGCTTGATCGCGATCGCCGCCGCGATCGTGATCGCGTTCTTCAGCGTCGCCCTCGCGCTCGTGCCGCTGGCCGCCTTCGTCGCGCTCGTGATCTGGCACGACCGGGTCATTCGCGCGCGGCGGCACGTCGAGCACAGCGCGGCGTTCTACGAGCGCGGGCTCGCGCGCATCGACGGCACGTGGGCGGGCGGCGGCGATGCCGGCAGCGACTTCGCGGACGATCATCATCCGTACGCGAGCGACTTCGATCTGTTCGGCCGCGGGTCGCTCTTCGAGCTGATCTCGCTGGCGGTGACGCGGGCCGGGCGAATCCGCCTCGCGTCTCTGCTGAAGGAGGGCGGACGTCCCGTCCGCCCCGAGATCATCGCGCGGCAGCAGGCCGTGGCCGAGTTGCGCGACAACATCGCCCTGCGCGAGGACATCGCCATCGATGCGGCGGAGATCGCTCACGACGTCGAAGCCGCAAAGATCGACGAGTGGGCGTCGATGCCCGCGGTCACGTTCTCGAAGACCGAGCGCATCGCGGCGATCGTGCTTCCGGCGATCGGCGTGATTCTGCTCGCGCTGACGCTCAGGGCATTTCCGAACTTCGCGGATCGCTGGTCGCTTCTGCCGATGCTCCTCGCCTTTGTCGCGATCGGCATCTACTCGCGCATGCTCCGCCCACGCGTCGAGATCATCACCGCCGGCGTCGAGCGCGCCGAGCCCGCCCTCGCACTCCTCGGCGGCATCCTCACACGTCTCGAGCGCGAGAGCTTTCGCACGGAAAAGCTCGTGCAGCTGGCGAAACGCGTTCACGGCTCGCACGTGGAGATCGAGCGGCTGCGCCGTCTGGTCACGCTCCTCGATGCGCGGCGGAACCAGTTCTTCATCCCGATCGGCGGCCTGCTGATGTGGACGTCGAATCTCGCGTTCGCCATCGAGCGATGGCGCGCGCGGCACGGCGCGCTGATCGTCGAAACGATCGAGGCCGTCGGCACGTTCGAGGCGCTCTCCTCCCTCGCCTCGTTCGCCTTCGAGCATCCGAGCTTTGCGACGCCGGAGATCGTCGCGCCGCCGCCGCTCTTCGATGCGCGCGAGCTCGGGCATCCGCTGATCCCCGAAGACCGGCGCGTGACGAACGATCTCCGGCTCGACGGCGATCTGCGCCTCCTCATCGTCAGCGGCTCGAACATGTCGGGCAAGAGCACGATGCTCCGAAGCGCGGGGATCGCCGCGGTGCTGGCGCAGGCGGGAGCGCCGGTTTGCGCGCGCTCGCTGCGCATCGCCCCGATGGCCGTCGGCGCCTCGATCCGTATCCACGACTCGCTGCAGGAGAACGCCTCCCGCTTCTATGCGGAAATCCTGCGCATCCGGCAGGTGCTGGAAATGTCACATTATGGCCCGCTGCTCTTCCTCCTCGACGAGATGCTGGCCGGCACGAACTCGCACGACCGGCGCATCGGCGCCGAGGCGATCGTCCGTTCGCTCGTGGACCGAGGGGCGGTCGGGCTCGTCTCGACGCACGATCTCGCCCTCGCGGACATCGGCAACGACCTCGCCCCGCGAGCGGCCAACGTTCACTTCGAGGATCACATCGAGGATGGGCGGGTGGTGTTCGACTATCGGATGCGGGACGGCGTCGTCACGAAATCCAACGCTCTTGCGTTGATGCGGTCGGTCGGCATTGATGTGTAGCGCGGGCATCCTGCCCGCCGTCTCGCCGGCTTCCAGCCGGCGAGGAGCGCGGGCGCGGGACGCCCGCGCGACGGCGGGCTGGAAGCCCGCGCTACTCCTGCTCCCGCTCCAGCGCTTGTTCTACATCCTTCTCGTCGCCCTCCGCTTTGCCGGGCGTGCGGCCGGGGGAATCGGTGCGGTGGTTGCGTTGCGCTTCGCGCAACTGCTCGCTGCCGCGGCGTTCGCTGGGGGTCTCGGTGCGTTCGACTCGGGACATGGGGAAGGTCTCCTTGCGAACGCGCCCGCTGCAAATCCCGAGCCCCGGCTGAAATAGGGGTTGACATCGGCGGGTTAGTGAATAAAGATTCATGACGATGAATGTTTATTCACACGGCGACGCCCTACGGAGACGAGAGGAAATCCTCCGCATCGTCCGGCAGACACCCGTCCATTCGCAGGACGAGCTGATCGCCGAGCTGCGCCGCCACGGACTGCGCGTCACGCAGCCGACGCTCTCGCGCGATCTGAAAGAGCTCGGCCTCGTGAAGACGCCGAACGGCTACGTCACGCCAGAGACCATTGCGCCTGTCGCCACGTTCGTCCCCCGCGAGTCGCGCGAGCACCGGCTCGAGCAGCTCATCGCCGACTCGGTGATGTTCGCCGAGGCGGCTGTGAACATGGTCGTGATCAAGACACCGCCCGCGGCGGCCCAGCCGCTCGCGAGCGCCATCGACGCCGCACCGATCGAGGACGTCCTCGGCACCATCGGCGGCGACGACACCATCTTCGTCGCCTTCCGCACTCCCGCCGCCGCCGCGAATTTCGCGCGGCGAGTTCACCAGATCTCGGGTCTTACACCGAGTCGCCGCCGTAGCCGCGCATAGCGCGAACGGTTTTTCCGGAGAGCGCAACCATGAATCAACCCGCAAGTAGTGTTCGTGTACCGTGGAGGACAGGCAATCCTGCCTGTCCGGACAGGCAGGATTGCCTGTCCTCCACTCACGTCGCCGTGGCCGGAGCCACCGGCTACTCCGGCGCGGAGCTCGTGAGGCTCCTCGAGCGCCACCCGCACGCGCACATCACCGCCACGTTCTCGAGCGAGTCGTTCTCGATCGACGCGCTCGTCGAGTCGAAGCCCGACGTGGCGTTCCTCGCCACGCCGAACGAAGTCTCCGCCGAAGTCGCGCCGCAGCTCCTCGACCTCGGCATCCGCGTGATCGATCTCTCCGGCGCCTTCCGCCTCGGCGAGCCGGCGCTCTATCCGTCGTGGTACGGCTTCGCGCATCCGCGCCCGCAGCTTCTCGGCGAAGCGGTGTACGGCCTGACGGAGCTCTGCAACGGCGAGCTCTCGAAGGCGCGGCTCGTCGCGAATCCCGGCTGCTACCCGACGTCGATCCTCCTCGCGCTGCGGCCGCTCACCTATCTCATCGACCGCTCGCAGCCGGTGATCATCGACTCGAAGAGCGGCGTCTCCGGCGCCGGGAAGAAATCCGACCTCTCGTACTCGTTCACGGAGCTTTTCGGAAACTTCAAGGCCTACAACGTCGGCCATCACAAGCACGAGCCGGAGATCCGCCAGGGACTGCACCTCGGCGAGCGGACCACGCTCGTCTTCGTCCCGCACCTGCTGCCCACCGTGCGCGGCATCTACTCGACGATGCACGTCGGCTTCACCGAGAGCGTGTCCGCCGAAGAGCTGAGCGCGCTCTACGCGGAAACGTACGGCAACGCGCCGTTCGTGCGCGTCCTGCCGCACGGACAGATCCCGGAGCTGAAAAGCGTCGTGAACACGCCGTACGCGGAGATCGGCTTCACGCTGCTGCAGGGCGGCAAGCGCGCGGTGATCGTCTCGGTCATCGACAACCTCCTGAAGGGCGCCGCCTCGCAGGCGGTGCAGAACTTCAATCGGATGTTCGGGTGGGACGAGCGGGAGGGCTTGGCGTGAGCGTCAAAGCAACAGTCATGAACGTGACCGTCATCAAACTCGGCGGCTCCCTTCTCGAAGATGCGACGCGCCGCGACGCCGCGCTGCGGGACATCGTCGCGCGCTGGAACGCCGGCGAGTCGCTCGTGCTCGTGCACGGCGGCGGCAAGCACATCGACGCGGCGCTGGCGAAGCTCGGCATCGCGAAGCGGACGCACGCGGGCCTGCGCGTGACGGACGACGTGACGCTCGACGTCGTCGTGTCGGTTCTCGGCGGAACTGTCAACAAAGGGCTCGTCGCGGAGCTGACGAAGCTCGGCGTGCGCGCGGCGGGGATCTCCGGCTGCGACGGCGGAACGCTGATCGCGGAACAGCATCCTCCGATCGACGGCGTGGACCTCGGACACGTCGGCCGCGTCACAGGCTCGAGCTCGACGCTGCTGCGGTCGATGCTCAACTACGGAATCCTGCCGGTCGTCTCGTCGATCGCGATGTCGACCGAAGGCGCGCTGCTGAACGTGAACGCCGACAGCGCCGCCGCCGCGCTCGCGGTGGGGCTGCGCGCGAAGGCGCTGCGCTTCATCACCGACGTCGCGGGGCTGCTCGACGCGAACGGCCAGGTCGTGCCGAAGCTGCACGCCGGCGACGCGGAGGCGTACATCGCGCGGGTCAGCGGCGGCATGAAACCGAAACTGCAGGCCGCGCTCAGCGCGCTCAAAGCGGGCGTGGGCGCGATCGAAATCGGAGAGAACGGAGGTACGAACCTTGTTGCTGCATGACGAATCGCCCGCCGCCGTCGAAGCACGCGAAGACGCGTTTCTTCTGAAGACGTACGCACGCACGCCGTTTCATCCACGCGACGGCAAAGGCGCGCGTTTGTACGACGCGGACGGCCGCGCGTACTGGGATCTGCTCGGCGGCATCGCCGTGAACGTCCTCGGACACAGGCATCCGCGACTGCAGAAGACGCTGAAGGAGGCGTCGGCGTCGCTGCTGCACGTCTCGAATCTCTACTACCACCCCGCGCAGGGCATTCTCGGCGAGAAGCTGGTGCGCGCGTCGGGGATGGTGCGCGCGTTCTTCTGCAACAGCGGCACGGAGGCGAACGAGGCGGCGCTGAAATTCGCGCGACTCGCGACGAGGAAGACGGGGCTCGTCGCGCTGCAGGAGAGCTTCCACGGCCGCACCCTCGGCGCGCTCTCGCTCACCGGGCACGACGCGTACCGCACGCCGTTCGCGCCGCTCGTGCCGGGCGTGACGTTCGTCGCGCCGAACGACATCGCCGCGCTCGAAGCGGCCGTCGACGCGAACACCGCGGCAATCTTCCTCGAGCCGGTGATGGGTGAAGCCGGCATCATCCCGCTCAGCGACGACTACCTCATCGCCGCGCGGCGCATCGCCGATCTTCACGGCGCGCTCCTCGTGCTCGATGAGATCCAGTGCGGTCTCGGACGCACGGGACGGCTCTTCGCATTTCAGAGGAGCGGCATCACGCCCGACATCGTCACGCTCGCGAAGCCCCTCGGCGGCGGACTGCCGCTCGGCGCCGTGCTCACCGGCGAGGCGCTCGAAGGAGCGGTGAAGCCGGGACATCACGGCACGACGTTCGGCGGCAACCCGATCGCGTGCCGCCTCGGCAGCGTCGTGCTCGAAGAGACGGAGAAACTACTCCCGCGCATCAACGCGCTCGGGCAGTGGTTCGCCTCGGCGATGAAGCACGTGACGAACGGCGTGGTCGAAGTGCGAGGCTCGGGACTGATGTGGGGCATCGAGCTCGATCGCCCCGCCGCGCCGGTCGCGAAGCAGTTGCTCGCGGCAGGATTCGTCGTCGGTACCGCACGAGAGAAAGTGCTGCGGCTGCTGCCGCCGTACATCGTGCCGAAGAAGGCACTCGGAGAGTTCGTGGAGGCGCTCAGCGAAGCACTGGAGGGCGGACGTCTCGTCCGCCCAGCCGAAGGCGGACGGGACGTCCGCCCTCCAAAGACCAAGGAGAAAGCAGCGTGAAGAAAGTCGCACTGGCATATTCGGGAGGTCTCGACACCTCCATCATCATCAGCTGGCTGAAGGAAAACTACGGCTGCGACGTCGTGGCCGTGGCGGTCGACGTCGGACAGGCGGAAGAGACCGCGGGGCTCGCGCAGAAGGCGTACAGCACCGGCGCGTGCGACTTCCATCTCGTCGACGCGAAGGAAGAGTTCGCGGCGGACTATCTCTTTCCCGTGCTGAAGGCGGGCGCGATTTACGAGCGCGACTACCTCCTCGGCACGTCGACCGCGCGTCCGCTCATCGCGCGCAAGCAGGTCGAAGTGGCGCTGGCCACCGGCTGCGACGCGCTCGCGCACGGCTGTACGGGCAAGGGCAACGACCAGGTGCGCTTCGAGCTCGCCTATTCGGCGCTCGCGCCGGAGCTGAAGATCGTCGCGCCGTGGCGCGAGTGGGACATCGTCTCGCGGGAAGACGCGATCGACTACGCCGCCGCGCGCGGGATTCCCGTTCCCGTGACGAAGAAAGATCCGTACTCGCGCGACCGCAACCTCTGGCACCTTTCGCATGAAGGCGGCCCGCTCGAGGATCCGGCGTTCGAGCCGGAAGCCTCGATGTTCAAGCTGACCGTCGATCCGATGGACGCGCCGGACACGCCGGAGAGAGTGACCATCGCGTTCGAGGAAGGCGTCCCCGTCGCGGTGAACGGCGTCAGCCTCTCGCCGGCGACGCTCGTGCAGACGCTGAACGAGATCGGCGGGAAGCACGGCGCCGGCCGCTGCGATCTCGTCGAGAACCGTCTCATCGGCATCAAGTCGCGCGGCGTGTACGAGACGCCGGGCGGCACGCTGCTCGTGACCGCGCTCAAGGCGCTGGAGTCGATCACCCTCGACCGCGACAGCGCGCACGAGAAGGAGCGCATGGCCACGCGTTACGCGGAGCTCGTCTACAACGGCCAGTGGTTCTCGCCGTTGCGAGAGGCCTGCGATGCATTCGTGAACGTGCTCGCCGAGAACGTCACCGGCACGGTGACGCTGAAGCTGTACAAGGGCAACGCGAGCGTGATCGGACGGACGTCGCCGCAGTCGCTCTACCAGCAGAACCTCGCCTCGTTCGACATGACCGGCTACGACGTGACCGACTCGGCAGGCTTCATCAAGCTCTTCGGCCTGCCGCTGCGCGGGCGGAAGCGCATCGCGCCATTCGGAGTGGAGGACAGGCAATCCTGCCTGTCCGGACAGGCGGGATCGCCTGTCCTCCACGCGGCGGGAGGTTGGGTCAAGTGACCGGCACGCACGTGCCTTCGAGCATGTGGGGCGGGCGGTTCACCGAAGCGCCGTCCGCACTCCTGCGCGCGCTCAACGACTCGTTCGCCTTCGACCGCGAGCTGTTCGCGGAGGACGTGCAAGGCTCGATCGCGTGGGCGCAGGAGCTGGGCCACGCGGGCGTGCTCACTTCCGATGAGGTGACCACGCTCGTCGATGCGCTGCGCGCGTTGACGCTCGAGGAAGGAGGGCGGACGTCTCCTCCGCCTTCGGCGATGGCGGACGGGACGTCCGCCCTCCAATCCGAGTACGAGGACGTGCACTCGTTCGTCGAGGCGAAGCTTCGCGAGCGCATCGGCGCGCTCGCCGGAAAACTGCACACCGGCCGCTCGCGCAACGATCAGGTCGCGACCGATCTGAAGCTCTGGCTGAAGAAAGCGTGCGACGACTTCGACGCGCTCGCGACCTCGCTCGCGAGAGCGCTCGCGCTGCGCGCGCTCGACGAAGCGGCGACGCCGATGCCCGGCTACACGCATCTGAAACAGGCCGAGCCCGTCACGTTCGGACACTGGTGCCTTGCGTACGTGGAGATGCTGCAGCGCGACCTGTCGCGCATTCGCGATGCGAAGGCGCGCGGCGACGAGTGTCCGCTCGGCTCCGCGGCCCTCGCGGGCACGCCGCTGCCCATCGATCGCGCGCGCCTCGCGAAGTCCCTCGGCTTCGCGCGTCCGACCGCGAACTCGCTCGACGCCGTCTCCGACCGCGACTTCGCGGCCGAGTATCTCTTCTGCACGTCGATGCTCCTCTCGCACCTGTCGAGGCTGGCCGAGGACCTCATCTTCTTCACGAGTGACGAGGCGAACTACGCGGAGCTGTCCGACGCGCTCGCGACCGGCTCCTCGCGCATGCCGCAGAAGAAAAATCCGGACGTGCTCGAGCTGACGCGCGGCCACGCCGCGCGCGCGATCGGCGAGCTCACCGGATTTCTCGCGCTGCTGAAAGGACTGCCGCTCGCGTACAACAAAGACCTGCAGCTCGACAAAGAGCCGCTCTTCCGCGCGCGCACGGTCCTCGCCGTGCTGTTGCCCGCGCTCACGGCTCTCATCTCGTCGCTCGAGCTCGACCGCGGCCGCATGCGCGACGCCGCCGGGAATCCCATGCTGCTCGCCACCGATGCCGCCGACGAGCTGGCGGCGAAGGGCATTCCGTTTCGCGAGGCACACGAGATCGTGTCGCGCGAGGGACACCACTCCGCGAACGTCGACCTCGTCGTCGCGAAAAAGAAGGCGTTCGGCGGCACTTCTCCCACGCGCGTGCGCGAGGCGGCGCTGGCGGCGCTGGAGGCACTCGGTTGAAACTGCCGAAGGGCTTTCTCGCGTCCGGCGTCCGCGCCGGCATTCGGAAGAAGCGTCCCGACCTCGGTCTGATCGTCGCGGACGGCGGCGCCGAGGCGGCGGCCGTGTTCACGAAGAACAAATTTCAGGCCGCGCCGGTCGTGCTCTCGAAGTCCGCGCTGAAGAAGAGCGGCGGACGCGTGAAGGCGGTCGTCGTCAACGCCGGCTGCGCGAACGCGGTCACCGGCAAGGAAGGCCTCGATGCGGCGAAACGCGTTCGCACGCGCACGGCGGAGCTGCTGCGCTGCGACGAGAACGAGATCTTTCTCGCGTCGACCGGCGTGATCGGCGTCGTGCTGCCCGACAAGAAAGTGCGCGAGTCGCTGCCGGATGCCATCACTCGCCTCTCCCCCGGCGGCATCGACGCGCTCTCGCACGCGATCCTCACCACCGACGTCGGTCCGAAAGTCGCGCAGGCGACGTTCACGATCGGCGGCAAGCGCGGCCGGCTCGTCGGCGTCGCCAAGGGCGCGGGGATGATTCATCCGAACATGGCCACGATGCTCGCGTTCGTGATGACCGACGCGAACATCTCCGCCTCCGCGCTGCAGCGCACGCTGCGGATCGCTGTCGATGGGAGCTTCAACGCGATCTCGGTCGACGGCGACACATCGACGAACGACTGCGTGCTGCTGATGGCGTCGGGAAAGCTCGGCAACGAGTCCCGCGCCGATCTCGCCGATTTCCAGCGCGCGCTCGATGCGATCTGCCGCGAGCTCGCATGGCGCATCGTGCGCGACGGCGAGGGCGCGACGCGCGTGATGGAGCTCGAAGTTCTCGGCGCGCGCACGGAGCGGGACGCGAAGCTCGCCGCGCACGCGATCGCGACGTCTCCGCTCGTGAAGACCGCGCTGCACGGCGGCGATCCGAACTGGGGCCGCATCCTCGCCGCCGTCGGCCGCAGCGGCGCGCGCTTCTCCGTCAAACGCGTCTCTCTCTCCGCGGGACCAGTCACGCTCGTGCGCGACGGCCAGCCCGCGCCGTATCGCGAGAAGGACGCCGCGCGCGTCTTTGCCCGCGAGCGCGTCCCGCTACGCGTGGACCTCGGCGGCGGAAACGGGCGGGCGGTGGTGCTCTCGAGCGACCTCGGGCACGACTACGTGAGTTTGAACGCGGATTACCGCAGCTAATGTGTGGAGTGCGGGGGCGGCCCGACCCCCCGGTGGGTAGACGCGAGGGAAAAACGGGGCAGGGGGGGGCGCCCACCCCCCAACGGGCGGGGGAGGGCCGGGGGGGGGGCCAGCAGGGCGCGGGGGG
>DATLFB010000122.1:0-23008 GCA_035525285.1 Thermoanaerobaculia bacterium | reverse complement strand
TGCCGGAAAACGCTGCATACTCGATTCATCGCCGGGGAGCCTCCTGTACGTTTTCTTTCGCAAGATCAACTTTACAGGCCCCGGCGATTTTGCGTCACCCCGGAAGCGCGATTCTCAGGAAGCTAATTTGGACAGGAGTGGATCCTCATAGATCCCCATGGACGAGGAAGAAAACCGCGAGTCGCCGGATCCTGAATGGCAGCGCGAGTGGCGCGACGTGCAGGAGCATCGCTATGAGACGTGGCACTGGGTCAGTCGCGGCTCGCATCCGTTTTTCGTCAAAGCGGGAGGAATTCGGACGCCGGGGTTTGGCCGCGGAGTTGTCGTAGTCGCTGTCGTCCTTCTGATCGCGAGTCTCTTCCTCGATCTCACATTCCGTACGCGCCTTGCGATCGCATTTTTCGCAGTCGTGTTTCTGCTTGTGGGCATTGCAAATGTGCGACATGAGCGCCGCGTCTCTTCAGCAAGAGACGACACGATGCCTCCACCGCGTTAATAATTAATTGAGGCGAGGTAGAGCAATCAGGCAGAATCCGCGCTACTCGTTGAACGACTGTGCAGCCAGCGACAGAAACAGCGCTATCCCAAACGCGCTGAGCGCGAGAGTCTCGATCACGCGGCCCGCCCACGACTGCGCGTCCGACCGCAGGAGAAACTTCGCCGTCCCGTACAGCACGACGCCCGCCGCAACGAGGGCCAGGTACGTGTTGCCCGCGCGCGGGCTCGTCATCCAGGCGTTGATCGTGTCGATCACGGCGCCGGAACCTGCTCCCATCGCGCGTCCGCGATCTTCCACTCGCCGCCTTCCTGCACCAGCCAGACCTGGAACTGGTATTTCGCGGCGCGCGGCACCATTTCGGCGATGCCGCCGATCTCTTTCGGCACGCCGGTGAAGTTCACGCGGAAGCTGGCCCATCCTTCCTTCTCATCGCTGCGCGTCTGCAGGTCGGTGATCGAGACCTCGATCGCGCGGTAGGCGAAGAAGTACTGGCGCAGCGTCTGCTCGATGTCCGCACGGCCCTCGTAGGTCGATGAAACTTGCTCCATCACCGCGGACGCGTCGCGATCCTCCGCGGCGTCGACGACCTTGTCGACGGCGCCGGCAATCGGATCGGTCTCGCGGCACGCGAAAAGAAGGACGACGAGCAGGAGAGAGCGTTTCATCGGTAGAGAAGATACTGCGTTCGCCGCCGCGCGAAGTCGTCGAGATTCCATTCGATCGTTTTTCCCGCGCGAATCGCTTCGAGCGTCTCGCGATGGCGTAGCAGCGGCTGGAGCTCGTCGACGGGAAAACGCGATGGATACAGCCGCGCGAGCGCTGCCGCGATTGCGACGCCCATCGACACGGAGCGCAGCGCCTTCCGATCCGTGATCGCGATGCGCATGCCGCCGCACTCCTCGCCGCGATGCACGCTCGCCGTGGGCGTGAAGCGCACTGGCGTAAACGCGACGCCGGGCACATCGCGCAACTCCTGTGCGAGGCGCTCGCCGTCGATGTACGGCGCGCCGAGGATCTCGAACGGCGTGTCCGTGCCGCGGCCGACGGAAAGCGCGCGCTCGAGGAGCCCGAGGCCGGGATACAGCGCCGCGGCGGCGAGCGAGCGCATGTTCGGCGACGTGTCGATCCACGGCAGCCCCGCTTCATCCTGCCACTGCTCGCGTTTCCAGCCGCGCACTTCGATCACGCGCAGCTCGACGTCGATCTTCCGCTCCGCGCGGAACATCTTCGCGAGCTCGCCCACCGTCATGCCGTGCCGCACCGGCAGCGAATGCCATCCGGTGAAGTTCGTCTCTCCCTCGAGCAGCGGACCTTCGAACACTTCGCCGCCGATCGGATTCACGCGGTCGAGCACGATGAACGGGATCTTCGCGTCCGCCGCCGCTTCCATCGCCAGTCCCATCGTCGAGATGTAGGTGTAGAAGCGCGTGCCGATGTCCTGAATGTCGAAGACGAGCGCGTCGAGTCCCGCGAGCTGTTCGCGCGTGGGCTTCCGCCGCTCGCCGTAGAGACTGTAGATGCCCGGCGCATCGGGCACCTTCTCGTCGGCGGTGGCGTTGATGCCGTGCTCGGGAGTGAAGAGCGACACGAGCGTGACGCCGGGCGCGCTGCGCAGCAGATCGATCGTCGGATTGCCGGCGCGGTCGATCGAGGAGCGGTTTGCGATCAGACCGATGCGGTAGCCGCGCAACGGTTTGTAGTCGAGGGCGTAGAGGACGTCGATGCCGTTCTGCGCGTCCGCGCCGCCGAGCACGGAGCCGACGCGCTGTGGAGGACAGGCAATCCTGCCTGTCCGGACAGACAGGATTGTCTGTCCTCCACAAAGCGGCACGTTGCGCAGCGACTCGGCGATGAGCGTGCCGAGGCGCTTCTGCAGCGCGATCACGCTGCCGCGGCCGTCGGGATGCACGCGATTCGAGAGAAAGATGTAGAACGTGCGCGAGGTCGGATCGATCCAGAGGAAGCCGCCGGTCCATCCGGTGTGCCCGAACGACTTGCCGAGCGGAAAATGCTCGCCGCGCGGGCGGCTGTACGCGGAGTCGACGTCGAAGCCGCCCATGCGCCGGACGGCGACGTTTGGCGGCGAAGCGATGCGTGTCATCGATCGCAGCGCGTTGCTCAGTCCCCTCTCCCCGCGTGCGGGGAGAGGGTTAGGGTGAGGGGCGCCGGCGCGAGGAGCCTCCCCCTCACCCTGGCCCTCTCCCCCGCCGGGCGGGGGAGAGGGGACTGAGCGCAGCACCGCGCGCGCGAATCGCGCGAGGTCCTTCGCGGTCGTGAAAAGTCCCGCGTGTCCGGCGATGCCGTCCATGCGCCGCGCGGTGGGATCGTGCACCACGCCGCGCAGCATCCCGCCGCCCGTCTCCTCAGTCGGCGCAACGCGCGGCGACTTCACGGGACCGAAGCCGGTGTCGCGCATGCCGAGGGGCTCGAAGATGTTGCGATGGGCGAAGACGTCGAGGCGCTCGCCCGACACGCGGCGCACGAGCTCGCCGAGGAGGATGTAGTTCACGTCGCTGTAGCGGAAGATCGCGCCGGGAGTGTTGCGCGGACGCTCGGCCAGCGCGCGGCGGATCGCGGCATCGTAGCCGCGCCAGTCGCCGTGCAGATCGAGCCCGGGATGGAGCCCCGACGTGTGCGTGAGCAGATGGCGCACGGTGACGCGCTCGTCGCTGTACTCGGGGAGATAGGTACGCACCGGCTCGTCGAGCGCGATCTTTCCGCGCTCGATGAGCAGCCAGACCGTGGGTGCGGTGGCGACGACTTTCGTGATCGAGGCGGCGTCGAAAATCGTGTCGTCCGTCATCGCCTCGACTGCCGGAACGAGCGCGCGATTGCCGTACGCGCGCTGGTAGACGGAGCCCTCGTGCTCGATCCAGAGCACGCCGCCGGGGATGCGCTTCTCCGCGATGGCCTGCTCGATCGCGGCGTCGACGGCGGGCTTCGGCGACTGCAGCGATGCGCACGCGGTGAGGAGCAGCAGTGCGAGCAAGCGCTTCATAGCGTCACCGGCAGGCGGCCGGGCATGTCCGCCTCTCCTCGAAGTGCGCGGATCGCCGCGATCTGCATGACGGGTTGAATGCCGTACGCGCAGATGTAGGTACTCACGTCCTGAATCTCGCGCAACACATACGGACTTCCGAACGAGACCGCGATGGTCGTTCGCGCGTGCCGCTCGGCGAGCCGGCGCGCGGCGGCGGGGACGGCGATGCGGCCTGCGCCGGATTTGGGACGGAGGGCGAGGAGCATGACCACGAGCTCGTTCGTTTGGGGCTCGCTCGAGTTTGCGTCGAGGAAGAGTGCGTCGCCGCCAAGCATGCGAACGGCGTCGGGGACGGGGTTGGGCTCGGGGAAGTCGCTCACGACGACGGTGGTGAAGTTCGTTTGGCGCAGAGGGAGGAGACTGCTCGCATCCCGCACGAGCGTGATCGCCCTCTGCGCGATGAACAACGTAGGGGCGGGCTTCAGCCCGCCCTCGCCCGGCTGAAGCCGGGCGCTACGTTCGGCGGCGGCTGCGATTCTCTCCAGGGACTCATTGATGCGTGATTCCGGCAGGCGGCCGGTTAGCACTGCGTACTTGACGGCCGCGATGGCAGCATCCGTGTCGGCGGAGTAGAGGATCTGGTCGTTACCGGCTTCGATCGCGCGGACGGCGGCTTCGCCGGGATCGAAGTGCGCGGCGAGGCCGCCCATGTCGAAGGAGTCGGTCACGATCAGGCCGTCGAAGGCGAGGTCGCGGCGGAGGAAGTCGATCATCTTTTTCGAGACCGTCGCGGGGAGCGTGCCGCCGCGCGTCACTTCATCGGACGACGTGCCGTAGACGTTCTCGAACTCCGCGCGCACCGGCGCGGGCGTGTCGTCGAGCGCGGGGACGGCGAGATGGCCGGTCATGATCGAGCCGACGCCGGCGTCGATCGCGGCGCGGAAGGGCACGAGCTCGACGGCGTCGAGCCGCTCGCGCGTGACATCCAGCACCGGCAGGGCGCGATGCGAGTCGACGCGCGTGTCGCCGTGGCCGGGGAAGTGCTTCGCCGTCGCGAGGCAGCCCTCCTCCTGCACGCCGCGCACGAACGCGGCGACGTACCGCGCGACGTCATGCGGGTCTTCGCCGAAGCTGCGCGTGTTGATCACCGGATTCTGCGGGTCGACGTTCACGTCCGCGACCGGCGCGAGGATGTGATTCACGCCGATCTCCAGCGCCTCGCGCGCCGTCGCCCGCGCCTCCTCCTCGGCCAGCGCAGGATCGCCCGTCGCCGCGAGCGCCATCGCCGGCGGCCACCACGTCGTGTCGGTGAAGCGCATCCCCATGCCCGCCTCGAGATCGGCGGAGATGAGCAGCGGCGTCTCGGAGATCGACTGCAGATGCGCGTTCACCGCCTTCGCCTCCGCCGCCGTCGACTCGAACCAGATCACGCCGCCCACATGATTCTCGCGCACGTGCCGGATCACATCGCCGCGCGCGGGGACGACGAAGAGCTTTCCGATCTTCCGCGCCAGATCCACGCCACGATCATACCGACGCTCCACGTCGTCACCGAGCCCACCAACGTGTACCACGGCCACGCGACGGGCGTGGCGAAGGCGACGAGCATCACCACGATGAGGCCCGCCGTCATGCCGATGAACGCGGCGGGCGAGCTCGCGCGCTTCGTCGCGCCGAGGAAGAAGACGCCGAGGATCGGGCCGTTGATGAGGCCCGCCACCGCGAGCACGGTGTTGAGCGCGGAACGCGCCTCGTGCTGCATCGCCACGCCAACGCCGATCTGCGCGAGCCCGGCGAGCACGGTGATGATGCGCGAGAGGCGCATTGCGCGCTTGTCATCCCGAGCGTGAGCGAGGGACCCGGGGGACGGGTGGCTCGAAGATCGCGCCGCCCCGCCCCAAGGTCCCTCGCTCACGCTCGGGATGACAAGATCGACCACCGTCGCGGCGATCGCGTTCAACGACGACGACATCGCCGCCGCGAGAATCGCAGCGATCACCAGTCCCGACAGTCCGACCGGCAGATGATTCGCGATGAAGTGCGGGAAGACCTGATCGGGCGCGCTGACCGGCGCGCCGCCGCGGTAGAACGCGAAGAGCAGCACGCCGATGAAGAGAAACAGCGCGAACTGCACGAGGACCACGACACCCGAGGCGAGCAGCGCCTTTGCCGCGCTACGCGGGCGGTCGGTGCACAGATATCGCTGCACCAGATATTGATCGGTGCCGTGCGTGGAAAGCGTGAGAAACGTTCCGCCGATCACGCCCGACCAGAAGTTGAACGTCTTCGAGAGATCGAACGAGAAATCGAAGACGCGGAACTTCTGATGCGCCGCGCCGAGCGAGACCGCTTCCGCGAAGCCGACCTCGCCGAGCAGCACAGCCACGACCGCGAGGGCGCCGCCGAGGTAGATCGCGAACTGCACGACCTCGATCCACACCACCGCCTCGATGCCGCCGATGAGCGTGAAGACGATCATCACCATGCCGAGGCCGATCACGCACGCGGCGACGCCGAGACTCTTGAAGACCGCCGCGAGCACGAACGCGGTGAGGAGCAGCCGCACGCCGTCAGCGATCGTTCGCATGATCACGAACAGCGATGCCGCAAGCGCCTTCACGCCCGCGCCGAAGCGCGTCTGCAGCAGCTCGTAGACCGTGACCAGCTCTCCTCGGAAATACCACGGCATGAACACGCTCGCGATGATCACGCGGGCGATGAGGTATCCGAAGACGATCTGCAGAAAGCGAAAATCGCCGCCGTTCGCCCAGGCGATGCCGGGCACGGAGATGAACGTGATCGTCGACGTCTCCGTCGCGACGATCGAGGCCGCGATCGCCCACCATGGCACCTGATGTCCCGCCGTGAAGTAGCGCGCCGTCGTTTTCTGGCGTCGCGCAAAGAAGAGCCCGGAGGCGATCACCGCGCCGAGGTAGCTGAGGACGATCGCCAGGTCGAAGACGTGCATAGGCTTCGCGCATGCTGAATGTAACCGACACCGGCTCCGGCACGCCCATCCTCTGGATCCACGGCTTCCCGCTCGCGTCGTCGATCTTCGAGCGCCAGCTCGCCATCGGCGGCGCACGCCATCTGATGCCGGACCTTCCGGGATTCGGGCTCTCGCCCCTGGAGGGCGGACGTCTCGTCCACCCAGACGATGGCGGACGGGACGTCCGCCCTCCATCGATGGACGACTACGCGCGCGCGATGCTCGACGTGCTCGATCAGCGCGGCATCGATCGCGCGGTGATCGCAGGCTTCTCGATGGGCGGCTACATCGCGTTCGCGCTCGCGCGTATCGCGCCTCATCGCATGCGCGGACTGATTCTCATCGACACGCGCGAGACGCCCGACACCGAGGAGGCGCGCAAGGGCCGCTACGACACGATCGAGAAGGTGCGGCGCGAAGGCGTGGAGCCCGTCGTTGACTCGATGCTGCCGAAGATGCTCACTGCGAACGCGCCGGTAGAGATGAAGACTTCAACCTTGAAAGCATGCGTTGCCAGCCTGTCATCCCGAGCGTGAGCGAGGGACCCGGGCGGGCGGCGGCGCGACGCGCGGGCTTCGTGCCACCCTACCCCCGGGTCCCTCGCTCTCGCTCGGGATGACAAGCCTTGGTACCTACGCTTTCAATGTTGAATGTCCACCAGGTTGCTGACCCAGCAACCCAGCAACCCACCAACCCAATCAAAACCACCGATAGTGGCCCGTCACCTCGTACGCGTACAGCACGTCCTCGATCTGCGCGCCCGCGCCGATGTTGTGCAGCATCAGATAGCGATTGCCCGCACGCACGTCGGAGACGATGCCGATGTGCGGCACGCCCGACGCGAGCCGCCATGTCACGATGTCGCCCGGCTTGTAGTCCCCGCGCACCGCGAGTCCCTTGCGCTTGAAGAACGTGGCAAGGTTCGGGACGCGGCGATGATCGATGTTCCGGTCCGGCGCGCGCAGTCCCCAGTTGCGCGGATACTTCGAAAAGTTCCGCTTCATGTCCTCGTGCACGAGGACCTGCAGATCGACGCCCGCGCGGCGGAATGCGCGGATGACGACGTCGGTGCAGACACCGCGCTCGATGGGGACATCGCCGTTGGGGTAGGGGAGTTTGCGGTAGGAGGGGTCGTAGTGGAGGGTTTTGCCGACTTGAGACCTGGCGCCGGAGAGGAAGAGCTGGAGTGGAGTCTCGGCGAACGCTGCAAACGCGAGCAGGAGATGAAGGCAGAAGGCAGAGGGCAGAAGGCAGAAGGCAGAAGTGAGAATTTCTTCGTTCTGCATTCTGCCTTCTGCCTTCTGCCTTCATCCGCTCACGCGACCACTTCCTCAGCCCGCTCCTCTTCCTCTCCCCTCCCAAAAAGCCCCGCCAGCTTGTTCTTCGCCCGATCCGCGACAACAAAAAACGCCGGCACCACCAGCAGCGACAGCGCGGTCGAGATCACCAGGCCGCCGATGATGGCCACCGCCATCGGGCCGCGCGACTCGGCGCCCGGACCCAGCGCGAGCGCGGGCGGGATCGCGGCGCACATCGTCGCGGTCGTGGTCATCAGAATCGGGCGCAGTCGAACGGGGCCGGCCTTGAGCATCGCGTCGAGCGCGTTCGCTCCTTCGCGCTGCTTCTGCACGGCGTAGTCGACGAGGATGATCGAGTTCTTCTTCGCGATGCCCATCAGCAGCAGGAGGCCGATCATCGAGAAGATGTTCAGCGACTTGCCGGTGATCAGCAGCGCGAACGCGGCGCCGGCGACGGAGAGCGGCAGGATCGACAGCACGGTCACCGGATGGAGGAACGAGTTGAACTGCGAGGCGAGCACCATGTACGCGACGATGATGCCGAGGACGAGCGCGAAGTACAGCTGCCCGGTCGACTCCCGGAACGCCACCGACGATCCGCCCAGCACCGCGCGGTATCCGGGCGGCAGGTCTTTGCCGATCTGTTCGACGTACTCGAGCGCCCGCCCCTGGTCCTTGTCCGGCGCGACGTTGCCGTAGATCGAGATCGCGCGCTCGCGCTCGCGGCGCGTCACCGACTGCAGCGCCGGCCGCTCGTCTTCCTTCACCAGCGACGACAGCGGCACGAGCTCTCCCGACGCCGTGCGAATCCGCAGGCTCGCCAGATCCTCGGGGCGCGTCCGCTGTGACGCGAGCAGCCGCGTGCGGATGTCGATGCGCCGCCCACCCGTCGAGTACTTGCCCGAGCGGATGCCGCCGACGAGCGCGTTGATCGTCGTCGCCACTTCTTCGACCGGCACGCCGAGGTCGGCGCAGCGGTCGCGGTCGGGGACGATGCGCAGTTCCGGCATGCCGACCTGATAGTCCGTGTCGACGTCCGTCGCGAATCCGCTCGACGCGAGCTTCTCGCGCATGTCCGTCGAGATCTCGATCAGCTTCTCCCACTCCGGACCGCGCACCGAGAACTCGATCGGGAACCCGCGCTGCGCGGTGAAGCCCTGCTGGGAGAGGTCCTGCACGACCGCGCGCGCGCCGGGATAGGAGTTGAGCTCCTTGCGCACCCGCGTTGCGATCTCCTGCTGCGACTCCTTCCGCTCATCCGGCGGAACCATCGTCACGAAGAGAACGCCCGAGTTCACCTGTCCGCCGCCGAAGCCGCCGACGAATCCGAACACGCGGCGAATCTCCGGCTGCTTCAGCAGGAACTGCTCCGCGCGCTGAAACACGCGGTCGGTCTCCGCGAGATTCGAACCGACCGCGGTCTGCAGGCGGATCATGATGCGGCTCTGGTCCTGCGACGGCACGAACTCGCGCGGCAGTTTGCGGAAGACGAAAATCGCGCCGACGAACACGAGCGCCGCCATCGCCAGGACCGACAATGGCCGCCGCAGCCCCATCGCCAGCACTTTGCCGTAGCCGTGCGCGAGCCTGTCGAACACGCCATCGACGAAGTGGCCGAGCTTCGTCTGCCGCTGCGCGCCCGCGTTGAGCATCTGCGCCGAGCGCGCCGGCGCGAGCGTGATCGCCTCGACGTACGAGAGCAGCACGGCCACGCAGAGCGTCACGCCGAACTGCAGAAAGAACTTCCCGACCACGCCCTTCATGAACACGACCGGCAGGAAGATCGCGCAGACGGCGAGCGTCGCCGCGAGCGCGGCGAAACTGATCTCCTGCGTGCCCTCGCGCGCCGCGCGCACTCGGTCCTTCCCCATCTCGCCGTGGCGGAAGATGTTCTCGAGGACCATGATCGCGTCGTCGACGACGATGCCGACGGCGAGCGCGAGCCCGAGGAGGGTGAAGGTGTTGAGCGTGAATCCGAGGAAGTAGATCGTCGCGACCGTGCCGAGGAGCGACATCGGAATGGCGAGGATGACGTTCAGCGTCGCACCGAACGAGCCGAGGAACAGCCAGCAGATGAACGCCGTGAGCAGCACCGAGAGCAGCAGCTCGAACTCGATCTCGTGCACCGACTCCTCGATGAACCTCGTGGAGTCGAAGTTGACGCCAAGCTCCATCCCCTTCGGCAGCGTCTTCTGGATCTCCGTGATGGTCTCGCGCACTCCGCGCGCGACAGCGACCGCGTTCGAGCCGCGCTGCTTGCGGATGCCCATGCCCTGCGCCGGCTCGCCGTTCACGCGCGAGATGCGGCGCACGTCTTCGAATCCGTCCTCGACCAGCGCGACGTCGCTGAGATAGACCGGCGAGCCCTGCGCGTCCTTCACCACGAGGCGGCGGAACTCGTTCAGATCGAAGGCCTCGCCGAGGACGCGCACGTTCACTTCGCGCCCGGAAGTCTCGAGGCGGCCCGCCGGCAGCTCCACGTGCTGGCGGCGGATCGCGGCAAGCACCTCGCTCGCGGTGACCTGCCGCTCGTCGAGCTTGTCCGAGTCGATCCAGACGCGCACGTTGCGGTCCACCGTGCCGACCTGGATCTCGCCGACGCCCGGGACGGTCTGCAGCTTCTCCTTCACGCGATAGCGCGCGACGTCGGCGAGCAGCTGCGGCGAGTAGGGGCCGGAGAGACCGATCCACATGATCGGCTGGTCTTCCGGATTGCTCTTCGACACGACCGGCGGCTCGATGTCGCGAGGCAGGCGGCGCTGCACCTGGGCCACGCGCGTCTGCACGTCCTGGAGCGCGAGATCGACGTTGCGCGCGAGGTCGAGCTCCACGGTGACATTGCCCGAGCCCTGCCGCGAGGTCGAGGTGACGTTGCGCACGCCCTCGACCTGCATGACCGCCTCTTCGATCGGCTCGACGACGTCATGCTCCATCACTTCCGGCGCCGCCCCCTCCCACGTCGTGCTCACGCTGATCGTGGGAAAGTCGACGTCCGGAAACTGCGAGATGCCGATGCGCGAGGCCGCGACACCGCCGAAGACGACAGTGGCCGCCATGAGCATCCATGCGAAGACAGGGTTTTTGATGCAGGCTTCGGTGATTTTCATGATGCGTATGAAGGCAGAAGGCAGAAGGCAGAAGGCAGAAGTGAGAAATTCTCATCCCGCCGGTCACGCGCTCTGCTTCTTCCTTCTGCCTTCTGCCTTCTGCCTTCTGCCTTCATTCGGTCACCCTCACCTTCGCCCCATCCCTCAGCGCCTCCGCCCCCCTCATCACCAGCGCCTTCCGCCTTCCGCCTTCGCCCTCATTCCGTGACCCTCACCTTCGCCCCCTCCCTCAGCGCCTCCGCCCCTCTCACCACCAGCGTCTCCCCCACGCGCAATCCCGACCGCACTTCCACCTGGCCGTCGGCGGTGCGCATCCCCAATGTAAGGACTCGCTGGCGTGCGGCGCCATCATCGACGACGAATGCGAGGAAGCCGCGCTCGCTGGGGCGGATCGCGGTTTGCGGGATCACGGGCGCCTCGCGCGGCGAGCCGATGGGAATCGTGACGCGCGCGAATGCGCCGGGGCGCAGCTCGGGACGATTCGCGTTCAACACGTGCGCGGTGATGTCGACCATGCGCGAGACCTGGCTCGCCGCGGCAGCGACGTGGACGATGCGCGCCTGGTGCTGCGCCGCATCCTCGGCGACGCTGAAGCGCGCGATGATGCCGGGACGCACCGGCATCGCGTCCTGCTCCGGCACCTGGAAGCGCAGCAGCAGCGGATCGCGGCGCTGCAGCGTCGCGAGCACGGCGCCGGCCTGTGCATACTGTCCGGTCTCGACCGTGCGCGTCTGGATGATGCCGGCGACGGGCGCGCGCACGAAGGCGTCGCGCAGATTGAGCTTCGCCTGCGCGAGCGCGGCCTGCGCCTGCGAGACTTCGGCGGCCGCAGTCTGCACGCGCGTGCGCCAGGTCTCGATTTCCTCGCCGCGAATGAGTCCCGGATTCTTCGCGCTCGCCGACTGCCGCCGCGCGAATCCCGCCTCCGCCTCGGCCTTGCTCGCGAGCTGCTTCTGCAACGTGGCCTCGGCCGCCTCGACCGCGAGGCGGTACCGCTCCGGCTCGATCTCGACCAGCGCCTGCCCCTTCGTCACGATCTGCCCCTCGGCGAAGAGCACGCGCTCGATCGCGCCCGTCACGCGCGCCGTGACCGCCACGCGCTCGAAGGCATCGAGCGAGCCGACCGCATTGATGGAGTACTCGACGCGGCGCGACTCGACCTGGCGAACCTCGACCGGGAAAGCCATGGCGTCGCGGGCGGACTTTTTAGAGTCGGCGGAGGCGTCGCCCTTGCCGCAGGAAAGGATGAAGGCAGAAGGCAGAAGGCAGAAGGCAGAAGTGAGAATGAGCACACGAACGGCGCTCCGGCACTTCGCATCGCGATGATCGTTTCTTACTTCTGCCTTCTGCCTTCTGCCTTCTGCCTTCATTCGCCCATTTCTTACTTCTGCCTTCTGCCCTCTGCCTTCTGCCTTCATTCGCCCATTTCTTACTTCTGCCTTCTGCCTTCTGCCTTCTGCCTTCATTCGCCTGCTCCCAGGGCACTCACGCCACTCGCCTCTCTCAACGAAATGTACGCCAGCGCCATCCGATATCTCGCCGTCACTTCCGCCACTTCGCTCTCGAACAACCGCTGATTCGCATCGGCGAGCTCCAATGCGCTGGCCAGTCCTTCGCGATACAACGCGCTCGTTTCGTCGGCATTCTTGCGGGCGGCGCGCAGGGCGGCCGCGGCTTCGCGCAGCGAGGCCTGTTCGGTCGCGAGCTGCACGGCGGCGCTGCGCATGCCACGCTCGACGTCGCGCAGCGCGGCGCCGAGCTCGAGCTCCGCGCCGCGGGTCAGCGCGCGCCGCTCGGCGGTCTCCGCGCGGCGCACGCCGGCGTCGAGCAGCGGCCAGTTCAGCGTCACGCCGACGAATCCCTCGTTGTTGCGATTCGAGATCGCACCATCATTGATGTTGCGCGTCTGCGCGTTGAGGAGCACCGACGGGAAGAACCGCGCCGAAGGCTCCTCGGAGAACGCGCGCAGCGCCTCCACGCGCGCGCGGCGCGCGCCGATGTCGCTGCGGCGCTGCTGTGCGGCCGCGATCTGCGGCTCGGTGACCGCCGGCGGCTCATCCGCCGCATCGAGCAACGCGGTGGGCATGACGAGCGATCCGTCGATGTCGGTCTTCAGCAGCGTCTCGAGATCGATCACCGACGTCTGCACGTCGCCCGCGGCCTCCGCGACGCCGCGCACCGCGACCGCGAGCTCGAGTTCAGCGCGCGTGACGTCGTTCGAGCTCACCAGTCCCGCCTCGAAGCGCGCGCGCACGTCATCGAGGTTCGTCTGTGCGAACTGGCGCCGGTTCTCCGCCGCGCGCCAGACGCTCTCGAAACTCAATGTGGTGAGAAACGCCGCCGCCGCATCGAACGCCAGCAGCCGGCGCGTCTCGCCGGCGCTGAGCCTCGTGGCGTCGCGCTCGAAGCGCAGCTGGCGGTAGAGCGGGAAAATGCGCGCGTCGAAGAGCGGCTGCGTGAGCAGCGCCGAGGAGGAGAGCGTGCGATCGGTGCCGTCCTCGTAGTCCGCGCGCCACGTGCCGTTCACGTCGATGCGCGGGAAGAACGCCGAACGCCCTCTCCGCACCCGCGCCTCGGCAGCCTCGACCGTCGTGTCGGCGATCGCCGCCCGCTCATTGCGTTCGACGGCAAGCTGCACGGCTCGTTCGATGGTGAGCGGGGCATCCTGCGCGAACAACAATGGAGAGACGACCAGCGGAAAAAGGAGAAGCAGGGGTTGCTTCACGGCGAGGCATTAGAACACGACCGTTCGGTTTTCCATGTCCCCGCGCTGTTAACGGATCGTTGCGGTTACGTCGAACGATGTGACGATTGACGGATCGCGTTTCGACGTGATTTTCAACGTCTCGCGCAGCTCCCCCGCACTCGCCTTCGCACCGTCGACGGTCACTGTCACCGACTCCTTCCCTTTTGGCGGCACGAGCTCGTTGTATTCGTAATAAAGACAGCGGCACGCCGAGCGCGCGAGCGCGATCGACACCGGCTCGTCGCTGTTGTTCGTCACCTCGAACTGCCGCGTCGCGCGCGTGCCCTTGCGAATCGCGCCGTAGCTAGCGGACGCCGGCGACACGGACAGGACGTTCGACGCCGGAGGCGCGGGCGTGACCGGCGGCTCCTCGGCGATCGTGGCCGGAGCGGCGGTCGTTGAATCGACGATCGCGGGAGGCTCGCGCCGATCGGAGCTCGCCCGCCAGATGAACCAGCCGATGACGGCGAGCGCTACCACGGCCGCGACGGCAATCAGCACGAGACGCGAGCGCGCGTCGGTGTCGGCTTCTTCGAACTGCGGTGGAGCGGAGGTGACCAGCGGATGCAGTCCCGGCTCGGTCCTGAGACGCGGCGACGACTCGATCTCGTCGAGCTTGAAAAGCGCGTTGTCGATCTCCTGAATGAGCGCCCGGTACTCCCCCGCCAGCACTTCGGTCGGCGCATCCGCGATCAGCTCGTCGAGCTTCACGCGATGGCGGCGGTAGTGCGCCCGCAGAATCTCGAGCTCCCGCCCGCCACGCTTGAGGTTCATGGTCTCGAAGTCGGACATCGCGAGGGGATAGTAGCAATGAGGTTGCCCGGTTTCCCAGTTTCCCGGCGCGGCTCGGGGGCCCGAGCCGCACGTCGTTCGTGCAACAAACTGGCGCCGGCACCCGCACGGCGCAACCGGGCAACCGGGCAACCGGGCAACCGGGCAGCCGGGCAACCGGGCAACCGCCTCACACCGGCAGCCAGTACGAGAACTTCACGAGAAACACATCCTTCGACTGCGCGTCCCGGAGCGCCGAGAAGTCGCGGCGCGGGCGGAAGTCGCCGACCTGCTCGAAGTCCTCGCGGTTCTCGTTCCACACCACGTACAGCGCCGAGCCCGGACGGAACTCCCAGCGCATCACCGCGCTGCCGCGCACGCTGCGGAAGTTGAAGTCGGGATCGAACGGCGCGGCAACCGGCGTGTACTCGTCGTCGCGCGCGCGCGCGAGCTGCTTGAAGTCGTGATAGTCGCCGCTCGCGACGAACGGCTGCAGATACAACTGCAGCGAGAGCCGCGAGCTCATCGTCCACTCCGTGCGGATTCCCATCTCGAACGTGCGCTGCTCGATGGTCGCGAACACGTAGCGATCGCCGAACGTCGGCGCGTACGTGCCGTCGATGATGCGCGTGACGTACTGCGTGACCGTGCGCGAGCGGCCGTACGACGGATTGAGCGAGAGGCGGATCGCCGGCGAGGGGCGATACGTCACACCCGCGCCGAGCCAGTTTCCGCCGCCGCCTTCGTCCGTGTCGACGCGCTCACCCCACGTGTAGAACGACAGCTTCTTGCGGCTGTCCGTGCCGGCTTCCGCGCCCGTGAAGTAGTTGCCCGCCGAGATCGCGAGCGGTCCGCCGCGGGTCTTCTGATCGTCGATCGCGTCGACGCGCGCGCCCATCCACGACGCGACGTACCAGTAGTTCCTGAACTGGATGAAGGCATTCGACGACACGCCGTTCGCGGTCATGTCGCCGTCGAAGTTCCAGTTCTGGAACTTGCCGCCCCACATGCTGATCTCGCGCGTGAACTTCGTCTGATCGGTGTTGAGGTAGTGCAGCACGGCGTGCGTCGAGATCGCGTCGACGCGCGGCAGGAAGCCGACGTCGTTGAGCTCGAATCCCGGCGAGAGCGCCTGCACCTGAATGTTCGGACGCCACTTCCCTTTCTGCTTCGCGAACATCACCCGGCCCATCCAGCCGTCGAGCGACGTGCGCGCGGAATCGAGCTCGACGTGGCCCGCATCGGGACGCTGGTAGTAGCGCGCGGGATTGCGCTGCGCCGACAGGATCGACGACTCCGAACCGTTGATCAGCGACGAGCCGCCGAGCCACTCGAGGATCCAGGTCTTGTCCCTGAACAGCGTGTGCCCGTCGACGCCCGCGAAGTACGCATCCTCGCGCATCGCCGGCTCGAGGTTGTCCGTGAGCTTGCGATTCGTCGAGGTGAACATGAAGCCGACGCGCGAGTCCTTGCCGTACTCGCGCATCGCGCGCGCGACGAGGTAGTTCGTCATCGGCTCGACGGTCTGCTGTCCGACGAAGTTGCCGGCGCGGAAGAAGGCGCGCTCTTCATCGGTGACGGCGTCGAGCAGGCCGACCGTCCACTTCCTGCCGATCTTGCCGCTGATCTTGGCGGCGCCGAGGATCGTGGTCTCGCCGGGAGCGTTCGTGAAGTCGATGCTGGAGATCGCCTCCTCGGCCTGCACGTACGTCGGATCGACGAAGCCCTGCGGCTGACGGCCGATGCGGCGCGAGTAGAAGAACGTGGGAAACCACATGTTGAAGCCCCAGCGGCTGTTCGCCGGGCCGTTGCCGAAGCGGAACACGTCCGCTCCCTCGGTGAAGAACGGCCGCTTCTCCGGGAAGAACGTCTCGAACTGGCTGAGATTCAGCACCGCCGGATCGACTTCCACCTGCCCGAAATCGGGATTGATCGTGCCGGTGAGCGTGAGCGACGACGTGAGCCCGTACTTCACATCGACGCCCGCATCCATCTTCTGCGCGGAGCCGGCGATGAAGGGATTGTCGTACTTCGAATGGAAGTCATTACGCGCGACGGCGTACGGCACGATCTCGAAGCGGCGCTTCGGCCGGATGCCCTCGATGCCGTTCAGATCGGCGAAACGCGACACGAATCCGCTCTCGCTCTTCGGCGTGTGGACGAGACGGGAGCTCTCGCGGAGCCGCGCCTGCCACCGGCTGATGTTGACGCCCCACGCGTGCACCGGCTTGTCGGGAAAGCGGAGCTGCGAATACGGGATGCGCACTTCCGCGACCCATCCCTTCTCGCCGATCTTCACCGCCGAGTCCCACACCGCGTCCCAGCTGATGTCGTCGTAGATGTCGTTGTAGAGGATCATGTCCATCTGCACGTTCGAGGCGTTGATCACGAACGCCGCGCCGTTCAGACGGTCCTGCTGCGAGTCGATGCTGATGCGGATGTAGTCGCCGTTGTTGAGATCCGTGTCGCGGCGCGCGAGCAGCGGCGTGACCTTGCTGTCGTCTTCCATCACCGCGCCGAAGTAGATCGCGTCGTCGTCGTAGACGACTTTGATGCGCGTCTGCTGCGTGGCCGGCTTCCCCTCGTCGGGGTCGCGCTGCGTGAATCCGGTGATCTCCGGCGCGCTCTCCCATGCGGGATCGCCGAGGTCTCCGTCGATGATGGGAGCCTTCGAGGCACGCACGGCCTGATACGACGGCCTCGACTTTGTGTCCTGTGCGGAAGCGATTGGGGCGAGAATCAGCAGGATGGTTGCCGCGAGGGTGAGTTTTCGGTGCATCTTTTCCTCTCGAGCAGTGTTGAGATAGGTTGTGGCTTCAATCGCTACAGACGAATCGTCCATCCCAAAGTTAGCCCCGCGGACGAAACAAACGGTGAACGGCCCAAAAACGGATATGAAGGTCTACGTCGGCCAGATCAATTCCACGATCGGCGCGCTCTCCACGAACGCCGGATTGATCCGGCGCGCGTACGAGGACGGCGTCCGCGCCGGCGCGGACGTGGTGATGGTACCCGAGCTCTGCGTGACCGGCTACCCACCGCGCGACCTGCTCGACCGCGAGCACTTCGTCGATGCCGCGCTCGCCGTAAAAAACGCGCTCGTCGAGATGACCGGCGAGACCACGCTCATCTTCGGCTGCATCGTTCGCAACAACAACTGGTGCGGCAAGCCGCTGCGCAACGCGGCCATCGTCGCGCGCAACGGGAAGGTACTCCTCGAGCAGCACAAGAATCTCCTGCCCACCTACGACGTGTTCGACGAGCTGCGCTACTTCGAGCCGGCGCGTGACGTGAGCGTGGTCGAGATCGCGGGACGGCGCGTGGGCGTCACGATCTGCGAGGACTTCTGGTTCGACGACGAGCGCGCGGGCCTCAAGCTCTACTGCCGCAATCCGGTGGACGAGCTGGTGCGCCAGGGCGCGGAGGTGCTGCTCAACATCTCCGCCTCGCCGTTCAACGCGGGAAAGCGGCGATCGCGCTACGAGATCTTCTCGCGCATCGCCGCGCAGTACCGCGTGCCGCTGGTCTACGTGAATCAGGTGGGGGGAAACGACGAGCTGCTGTTCGACGGCTCGTCGATCGTTTTTGATGCGAGCGGACGCACGATCTTCTGCGCGCCGGCGTTCGAGGAGTACGGCTCGCTCGTCCATCTGCAGGGCTCTCCGTGCGAGTCGGTGCTCACGCTGAGCGAGGAAGAGGAGATCGGGCGCGGCCTGATCCTCGGACTGCGCGACTACATCCGCAAGTGCGGCTTCACCGACGTCGTGATCGGCCTCTCCGGCGGCATCGACTCCGCGGTCACCGCGGCGCTCGCCGTCGAGGCGCTCGGCGCGCAGCACGTGACCGGCATCGCCATGCCGTCGCAGTTCTCCTCGCAGCATTCGATCGACGACGCCCGCTCGCTCGCGCAGAACCTCGGCATCGCCTTTCACATCACGCCGATCGCGGACGTCTACGCGCCGTACGAGCGCGCGCTCGACGAGCTGTTCGGCGAGCACAAGTTCGACACGACCAACGAGAACGTGCAGGCGCGCATCCGCGGGAACATCCTGATGGCGTGGTCGAACCGCACCGGGGCGATGGTCGTGTCGACCGGCAACAAGTCGGAGCTCGCCGTCGGCTACTGCACGCTCTACGGCGACATGGCCGGCGGCCTCGCCCTCCTCGGCGACGTCTACAAGACGATGGTCTATCGCGTCGCGCACTGGCTCAATCGCGAGCGCGAAGTGATTCCGCAATCGACGATGACCAAGCCTCCCTCGGCCGAGCTCCGTCCGAATCAAACCGATCAGGACACGCTCCCGCCGTACGAAGTGCTCGACGGAATCCTGAAGCTGTACATCGAGGAGTGGAAGGAAGTCAGCGAGATCGCCGCCGCCGGCTTCGACCGCACGCTCGTCGAGCGCATCCTGAAAATGGTGGACACCGCCGAGTTCAAACGCCGCCAGGCCGCGCCGACGATCCGCGTATCGGAGAAAGCATTCGGCAGCGGACGAGACATGCCGATCGCGCAGAGGTGGCGGAGGGAGCCAACGAAGTGGGTGAGATGAAGGCAGAAGGCAGAAGGCAGAAGGCAGAAGTGCGAAGCGGCGCTCGCGCCAGCGTCCTTCTTCGTTCTGCCTTCTTCCTTCTGCCTTCTGCCTTCTGCCTTCTGCCTTCTGCCTTCTGCCTTCTGCGGCCCGATCAGGAGCCGGCCCCTTGAGTCCCCTCCCGCCCCACCCTCCCCTCACGCGTTACTACGGCGACGCCGCGCATCGCGAGGAGTTCGTGCGCGAGATCTTCGACGAGACTGCGCCGTGGTACGACTGGACCGTCCGCTTCATGTCGTTCGGCTCCGGCCACTGGTACCGCCGCGAAGCGCTCAAGCGCGCAGGCATCACGAAAGAGATGAAGTTGCTCGACCTCGCCACCGGCACCGGCGTCGTCGCCCGCGCCGCGGCGGAGATCACACCGTCGATCGTCGGCATCGACCCGAGCCACGGCATGCTCGTCTCCGGCGAGAACCCCGCCGCGAGAGTGCAGGGCACCGCGGAAGCGATTCCGGTGCGCGCAAACTCCTTCGACGCGATCACGATCGGCTTCGCCCTCCGCCACTTCGCCGATCTGAGCACCGTCTTCACCGAATGCCACCGCGTCCTCCGCCCCAACGGCCGCATTCTGATCCTGGAGATCACCGCCCCCACCTCCCGCCCCGCCCGCGCCCTCCTCGGCGTCTACATGGGCCACCTCGTCCCGGCGGGCATCCGCCTCCGCACGCGCAGCGCGCGCGCGGCGGAACTGTTCCGCTATTACTGGGAAACGACACGCGACTGCGTGCGGCCGGAGGTGATCCTCGACGCGCTGAGCAACGCGGGGTTCGTGGACGCGAAGCGGAACGTCTCGCTGGGGATTTTCAGCGAGTACTCGGGGACGAAGCCCTACTGAAGCGAGAGCAGGACGAGAATCTCGCCCGTTCCTGTCTCCAATGGCTCCAGCGCCTTGCCGACGAGCGTTCCAGGTCGATGCATGCGAATGCCCGCCACATCGGCCGGCTCGGATCTCATGGCCGTTCCCGGTTTGCTGCTGCTCACCAGAAGGTCGCCTGCAAGGATCGGGGACGCGGTCGCGTCGACCTTCACCTTGACGCGGCCGGTCGTCGCGATTTTCAGCTTGGCTTCGCCCGGCACTCCCAGCAGAACTCCGGGCTGCCGCGAAACCACGCCCGCCACGCGGGTGTCATACGCCTCAGTCGAAGCAACCACCTCGTCGACCCTGCCGGGAGCGATGATCACCACGGTGCCGTCCTCGAGGCTCTCCGCCGATGTCACCCACTCCGCGACATCCTGATAGATGGCGTTCAGCACTCGTGCACCGGTGATGTCGCCGGTGACGGAGAGATTTCCGCTCACGTGCAGCCGCGCGGTCGGCGTGCTGGTGCCGATGCCGATATTTCCGTTGTTCAGGATCGCCAAAGCCGGAGTGGCCGCACCTGCGGCGGTGATCCCGAAGTATCCCGAATTCGAATTCACCAGCTCCCAGGCCGTCGTGTTGTTGCTCGAGAGACGAAGTTGATTTGCCGTGTTCGAGTAAACGGTGAAAGGTGCGCCGGGCGCGGTCGTGTTGATTCCGACTTTTCCGTCATTGAGGATGCTCAGCGACGGCGTGCCGCCATCTTTGACGATTCCGAAGTAGCCGGAGTTGAAATTCGTAAGGTGCCAGACACTCGGATTGTTGCTCTGGAGCGTCAGGTGATGCAAGGTGTTCGAGAACAGAGTCAATCTCGACGCGGGAGTTGTCGTGCCGATGCCCACCTTTCCATCACCCTGCACGCGCATCAATTCGCCGGCCGCGGAATTGGCCACGGTGAATCCCGACTGGAAGTCGGATGTTCCCGTCCTGGCCACCACAAAGGGCCAGCTCGCCTTGGCCTGGAGCAGTACACCCGTGAGCGTGAAAGGCGCGGGGGAGGTCATGAATATGTCGCCATTGGTGCCGGAATCGACTACGTTCGGCACGACTTCGGCCCCGGCGTTCGCCGCAGGCCGCAATGGAACGCGGGCTGGTTGGTCCGCGATGGCTGCGGGCTCCATCAGATTCTCGGGCGGCGGGACAGGCGCCACGGATTGCGCGCGGACTTCCACGAGCGGCATGGCCACAATCATGGCCACGGACAAGATGCGCAGAAACATCAGAACCCCCTGATGGTAAAAACTCATTCTGGATAAGCGGACCCGATTGGCAGAGTGTCACATTGTCGGTCGTGCGTCAATGCTGAAGACAAGCTCGGCAGTGCGGTTCGCGCAAGACTCATCATGCGTACTTACGTCGTCGTAGAACCGATGGACACGCGTGTTCACGACGTAGACCCGAGTCAATGCCGGGCGAGGGAGCATGCCGCTCATTGCGATGACGTCGATAAGCGTTCGGCAGCCGCCCGGCACTGCGTCAACTGCAACGCGGTTTTCTCCCATCGACGGTCAACGGGACGATCGACGTCCTCCTCGGGCGTGGAGCCGAGCGGCCGGCGGGGGGACGCCGGCCGCTCGGCGGGGGGTGGAGCGTGCCGCTCACTTCAATGACTTCGACGTCCACGGCGAACCGTGCAGCGCCCGGCGGCGCGCGACAGCGCAGGGCGGCAGACATGCTGCCGCGATGAACCGTGTCGGCCCAAGATTCGGCTTGGCTGCGTGGCCCGCTTACACGCGATTCGCAGCCCTGCACGCGCGAGCTCGCGCTGCTCGAGCGCGCGGAAGCGCGCGGAGCCACGAAGCAGCGGGCCACGTCTGCCACAGCCGCATCTTGGGCGGCACCACGGAGCGATGCACGCCCGGCCGCGGGGTCGGGTGGGTGGAGGGGGGATCTCTACGACGTTACAGCGTGTCGGCGATGATCCCTTCGCTCACGAAGTCATCGCGAAGTTCGCCCGTGAGAACCCTAGGGATGCGCCACCATCGCGGATTCTGCACTACGTCAGGACCAGGAAGGATCGGTACAACTGCCGGTTTTGTCGCCAGCCGGTAACGATCATCCCAAGACTCGAGCTCCGCTTTCAACTCTTGCTGTACCCCAAGAGGTACCCGGGTCAGAACATCGTCCAAAATGTCGCGGATCGAAAGGTCGTTCGTGTAGTCATAGATCGACATTGAATAACCCTGCTCGACTTCCCGCACAAAGCTCTTCCACAGCTCAGCTAATCCTTCGAGCGATTCCGGCGTACTGTGCTGGGATTGTTGGTCAACATCCGCCAGAGCGGCGGCGATCGCAAGTTTCTCTTCTTCTGTCCAACGCCGCATGAAAGAATCTATTTCGGAGCTGTAGCGAGCTTTTGCTCGACCGCTTCGAATAGTTGCCGAACGTAATATTCGGTTCCGCCCTTAGGTTTGAAATAGGTTCGAATCACGTTATTACGAGTGACAACGGCAAATTCGTTCGTGGCCGCTCGATAAATTACACGATCACCGTTCGCCCTAGCAAACGACTGTACCCCTTTTTGCCCTGCGCTACTGACGAATCCCCTCGCCGCTTGCAGGTATTGACCCGCACTCTTGACGCCAAACTCCGCGCCGTGTTTGACAAAGTGACTTTGTAACGCCGGTGCCGACGCGAACGCCGGCGCTGCCGCTGCCCGGGCGAGCCTCAGACCTACACCGAATGCCAAAGCATCGATTGGTCCTCCTAATCCCAAACCCTCAGCACGCCCCTGGCCGACGATCGACTGCGATACCGGGTCGCCAGCGTCTGCCATTTGCTGCATCTCGATCGTATTTGAGCGTGCTTTCACGGCCGCCGCGATTTCATCGCGACAGTCGATGCAATCAGAGTTCGCCACACACAACATGCACTGACCAGTCGGATCCGTGTGATTGATCGGATTGTTCTCAACGTATGCGTATCGATTCCACCCCTGCGGGTTCCGCAAGTGTCGCTTCACGTCGAGCACCGGATCGACGGATAAGAATCGCCCCTGGTTGGGGTTGTAGTAGCGCGCGTGCATGTAGTCGAGCTGGTCGTCGTTGTCGGTGTTCCAGGAGCCGAGGAAGTCGCGTTCGTGGCCCGCGAAGCGCATCGGCTCGGGGCGGATGTAGCCGCCGCCGCCGAAGTTGGCTTCTTCCTGGTAGAAGAGCGACTGCTCCTTTCCG
>DATLFB010000121.1:0-29017 GCA_035525285.1 Thermoanaerobaculia bacterium | reverse complement strand
CCTCTTTCTGAGATCTATCTCGTTTAAAATCAGTTGTTTAGCCACAACGATTCTAACGAGGCGGCTCAGAAAAAGCAACCCCGATTGCGCCGTATCTACCTTCTTTTACTTCAACTTAGCCACGCCAGGACAGGAACTAGTTACGCTCCGACATATAGACGGACACTAGCACAAAAGTTCCGCACGGTGCCGCGATGAGAAAGCTGGGGGGGCACACACATGTCGATCAGCGGAAGCCAGTGCAAGCTCGCCTATCTCACCGAAGAGGAGAAGGAGAACCGAAAGCAGGCCCGCGAGGCGTTCCAGGGAAGCTCTGCACAAGGTCAAAGTGTCATTCCGAGCGGAGCGAGGAATCCCCTGATTCGGGGGATTCCTCGCCGTCTTCGCGGCTTCTAATGACACTTGAGCAGAGGTTCCCCAGGAGTCTGCGCGGCAGGAAGCGATCGTGGAGGGCGGACGTCTCGTCCGCCCAGCGGACGGGAGGCGGACGAGACGTCCGCCCTCCATGCCACGCGGGAGAGGATTCGCCAAGCCCGCCGTGCCGGCTAGGCCGCGGACGCTTCCAGCACCTCGCGCAGGCAGCGAAGAAGCTCCGCCACCTCGAACGGTTTCTGCACCACGCACGCGACGCCGGCGGCGACCACGCTCGCGTGCACCTCGGGGTCGACGTAGCCCGTCATGGCCACGATCGGCAGCCGCGGTGCGGCCGCGCGCAGGGCTCGCACGAGATCGACTGCGGGCATCTTCGGCATGCCGAGGTCCATGAGCACCGCGTCCACGCCGGCGGCGGACGATCCCAGCAGCTCGATCGCCTCGGGGCCGTTGTTCGCCGTGAGGACGCGATACCCGCAGGCTCGCAGCTGAGTCTTCACGGCGTCGAGCAGCGGCGTCTCGTCCTCGATCACCAGCAAGGACTCCGTTCCATTCACCGTCCCGGCGGGACGCGCCTGCGATCGCAATGACGCCACGGGCGTCTCGATCGGGATGTACAGACGGAACGTCGTTCCGTACCCCAGCCGTGACTCGACGTCGATCGCCCCGCCGTGACTCTGCACCACGCCGTACACGAGCGCCAGACCGAGCCCCGTTCCACGCCCCTTTTCCTTGGTCGTGTAAAACGGCTCGAAGATGCGCCGGCGCGTCTCGTCGCTCATCCCGGTGCCGGTGTCTCTCACCACGAGGCACACGTAGTTGCGCTGTTTCGGGTTGGGGATCAGATGCGCGATCGACTCGCCCGGAACGGCGCATGCGCCGATGGTGAGCTCTCCTCCGTCCGGCATTGCATCGCGGGCATTGACGCAGAGATTGAGCAGCGCCTGATGCAGCTTTCCCGAATCGGCGGTGAGCGACGGCAGCTCGGGATCGAAGTCGAACGTGACCTGGATCGTGCGCGGGAAAGTCTCCGAGATCATCGAGCCGAGCTCCATGATCAGCTTCGAGACCTCGACGCACTCCGCTTTGATCTCGGCGCGCCGCGCGAAGGTGAGGATCTGCTGGGAGAGAGTTGCGCCGCGCTGCACGGCGCGTTTGATCGTCGCGACGACTTGCGCGATGCGCGCCTCGTCCGCGTGCCGCTCGAGCAGCGACGCGTGCGTGAGGATGATGCTGAGGATGTTGTTCACGTCGTGCGCGATGCCGCCGGCGAGCGTGCCGAGGGACTCGAGCTTGCCGAAGTGCGCCACGCTCTCTTCGAATCGCCGGCGCTCCTCGGCCGCGCGCTTCTGCGCGGTCACGTCCTGCTGCACCGCCACGAACCCGTTGATCTTTCCGTCCTCGGCGATCAGCGGACTCGCGGAACCGATGACGTCGACGAGCGTCCCGTCCTTCGCGCGGTTGCGATACTCGATGCGCACGCTCCGGCCCGCGAGCAGCTCGCCCCAGAACTGCGCGTAGAACTCCTGCGAGGACTCGCCGCTCTTGAGAATGCGCGGCGTGCAGCCGATCGCTTCCTCGCGCGTGTACCCGTAGACCCGCACGAAGGCCGGATTCACGTACGTGATCGTCCCGTCGAGATCGGCCGTGAACATGACTTCGTCGAGCTGCTCGACGGCGCGCATCAGCCGGTGGACGGCCGTTTCGTTCGCGCGCTGCTCGGTGATGTCGAGACTGACGCCGGTGATGCCGATGACGGCGCCGTTCTCGTCGCGCAGCGGACTGGTGATCGCGCGGAAGATGCGCGTCGAGCCGCCGATGGACGCCTCCATGTCGACGGTCTCGATCGTTCCGCGCGCGCGCGTCTTCGCGTTCATGTCCGTCCACACGCGTGCAACCTCGGCAGGCACGCCGAGCTCGATCGCCGTCTTCCCGATCACCTCGTGCGGCGGGCGGCCGAACGTCTGGCACGCCGCGGCATTCACGGCGATGTAGCGGTCGTCCGCGTCGACGCTGAAGATGTAGTGCGGCAACTGATCGACCAGCTCGCGATGGCGCCGCTCGGCCTGCCGCAGCGCGACCTGCGCGCGATTCTCTTCGGTCACGTCTTCGGCCATCGACAACACCGCGGTGACGCGGCCGTAGTCGTCGATCAGCGGAGTGTTCGCCCAGCGACATAGAATCCGCCGGCCGTCCTTCGTCACGTTCTCGTTCGCGCCGCTGGCAGGGGCATCGCCGGCGAGGAGGCGCTGCCACAGCACGCGCAGCTCGATGGTCATCGGCTGCGGAAGGAGCATCGCCGCCGAATTCCCGACAATCTCCTCTGCGGTCCAGCCGAAGATGCGCTGCGCCGCCGGGTTCCACGAGGCGATCCGGAAGTCGGGCGTGGTCGTGATGCAGGCGACGGGCATGCGGTCGATCTGCATGCGCATGCGCTCTTCGCTGCGCCGCACGTCTTCCAGCGCAACCTGGCGCACGCGGTCGATGCGGCGCAGGGTGAACATCTGCTCGATCGTGACCAGCAGCAGCAGGAGGGCCACCAGGGCCGCGTGCACGATGCGCGTCCACGCCGCCGGATAAAGGCCCGCCGACGCGCCCAGCTCCGCGATCGCGTCCGACGCAAAGGGCACGATTGCCGCCGCGATCAACAGCCGGACGGCGACGCCATACGACGCGGGGCGGTTGACGAATCGTTTCACTCTCCTTACTGCAACCTAACCAGACCGGCTCAGGAGGATCGCTCATCACCGCGTGTTGTGCGCGTCGTCACATGACCGTACTCACGCGGCTCGCGGCGCGCTCGTCTTCGCTAACGTGGGAGCAGGTGCTTCTGCACCTTCCCCAGCGCGGTGCGCGGAATCGAATCGACGCGCACGAATCGTCGCGGCACCTTGAACGACGCGAGCTGCTCGCGGCAGACGCGCTCGAGCTCCGCCGCGTCGAAGTCGCCCACGATGTATGCGACCGGCACTTCGCCGCGCACTTCATCGCTCACTCCCGCGACAGCCGCCTCGCGCACGCCCGGCAGTTCGAGCAGCAGCTCCTCGATCTCGCGCGGATAGATGTTGAAGCCGCCGGAAATGATCAGATCGCTTCTGCGGCCGAGGAGCGTGTAGTAGCCGTCGGGCGAAACGGATGCTAGATCGCCCGTGCGGAAAAAGCCGCCGGGCTCGAAGGGATCCGGCTTGCGCCAGTACCCGGCGAAGACGTTCGGTCCGCGCACGAGCAACTCGCCGTCTTCGATGCGCACGGAGACGCCGGGCAGCGGAAGCCCCACGGTTCCCGCGCGCCGCTCGCCGACATACGGATTGCTGATGGTCATGAACGTCTCGGTCATCCCGTAGCGCTCGAGAATCGTGTGGCCGAAGAGGGCGCGGAACTGCTCGAGCACATGCGCCGGCAGCGGTGCGGAGCCGGAGACGAAGAGGCGCATGCGCGCGCCGATCGCGCGGGCGGCGTCGGGCGGCGTATCGAGGAGGCGCACGTAGACCGCCGGCACGCCGAAGAAGAGCGACGGCTGGAAGTCGAGAAACTCCGCCGTCGCGCTGCGGTGATCGAAGCGCTCGACGAGACGCATCCGGCATCCGCTCACGAGCCAGGTGCAGAGGCCGTTGCCGAGGGCGTGGATGTGGAAGAGCGGGAGCGCGAGCAGGAAGCGATCGCGTTCGGTGATCTGCCAGCAGGCGGCGAGAGTCGCCGCGTTCGCGGCGAAGTTGTCGTGCGTGAGCACCGCGCCCTTCGACGCCCCGGTCGTGCCCGATGTGTAGATGATCGCCGCGGGCGTGTCGCCGTCGATCATGTCTGGAGTGCGGCGACGCAAGTCGCCGCTTTCCAACACGGCGACGCCAGTCGCCGCACTCCAGAGCTCGCGCGGCTCGGCGTCGGAGAGGATGTGCGCAATCTCCCGCTCGCGATACAGCACATTCACCGGCACGAAGATCACGCCGCTCTTCACGCAGGCGAGAAACACATCGATCAGCTCGATCGAGTTCGCGAGCTGCACCGCGAGGCGGTCGCCCTTCGTGAAGCCGCGCGCGAGCAGCGCATGCGCGACGCGATTGCTGCGCGCGTCGATCTCGCCGAACGTGTAGGTCGTCCCCATCCACTCCAGCGCGGGCTCGTCGCGCCGCCCGAGGAGCGAGAGGTCGAAGAGGTGGAGCAGATTCACGCGCGGATCGTACTTCGGGGGTAGGGATTTCCGCGTTTCGATCCTCTCCTCGACAGGAGAGCACCATGATGACCCGCGACGAACTGCAGCTCGCCCTGAATCTCAGCCAGGATTTCATCCCCGCCGGGCGCCAGAACAGGCCCGGAACCGCGATCCAGCCGACGCATCTGACCATTCACAACACGAGCAACACGAGCAAAGGCGCCGATGCGCTTGCGCACGCGAAATTCGTGAAGAACACCGGCCACTACATCCTCGCGTCGGGAAAGAAAAACTGGGTGTCGTGGCACTTCACCGTGGATGACAAGCGCGTCGTGCAGCACCTGCCGGTCCACGAGCGCGCGCTGCATGCGGGCCCGAGCGGCAACGCGTCGAGCATCGGCATCGAAGTCTGCATGAACAAAGGCATCGACCAGAACGCCGCGTTCCGCCGCGCCGCGCAGCTCGTCGCCCTGCTGTTGTTCGACACCGATGCCGATGCGGCCGATTTCGAGCGGATCGTTCCGCATTTCACCTGGACGAAGAAGAACTGTCCGCAGCTGTTGCTCGAGGGCGGCAAGATGGGCGCGAAGTGGAACGACTTCGTGCAGATGATCCGCGACGAGCACGCGAAGATCACGGCGTAGCGACCGGCTTCAGCCGGTCGAAGGCGGGCTGAAGCCCGCCTCTACGTAACGACGCGCGTTTCGACGTAGTCGACGATCCGCTTGAACTGCGCCTCGCCGTCGAGGCCCGCCTCGTGGATCACCGCCCGTCCCGTGCCGCTGCCGAGGTAGTGGCGATGCATGTACGGATGCATCGTCATCGCGCGGCCGGCATCGCTGCGGATCCAGCGGTACATCGTCGGAAGCGTGAAGCCGGTGATGCCCATCGCGCGGCGCGCGACGCTCTCCGGATAAATCCACTCGCGCTCTTCCTCGCGGAGCTGATCGAAGAGCTCCGCGCTCGCGACGTAGAACACGTCGAGATCGATTCCCACGCGCTCGAGCAGCGGCAGCGTCTCGGTGACGAACGCGTACGCGACGCCCGACTCCTGCAGCACGATCGCGCCGTCGCACGAACGCGCCTTGCGCAGCCGGTAAACACCCTGCGCGGCATCGGACGGCGGTGCGAGTCCAAGCGCATGGCGGTCGATCACCTTCTCGGCCGGACGCGTCACGAACGGCGCGATCACCGAGGGACGCTCGCGGAGGGCGGCGGCGAGCAGAACCCATATCTCGTTCGGGTCCCACGGCGTGAGCGTGATCATCGCGCCGGGCGGAAAGTTCTCCTGCAGCAACTGCAGCGGCTGCGGATCGGCGTGCGTCGGTCCGTCCTCGCCCGTCTTCAGCCCGGCGTGGCCGCAGACGAGGATCATCGGATGATGCGCGCCGGCGGCCTGATCGCCGATCGCATGCAACCGCGCGGCGATGTGGCCGAGGGGCGCGAGAAAGGCGCCGTAGGACGCGCCGACTCCGATGTGATGGCCGAACGAGCTGATGCCCGCGAGCACGGCGCTCATCGCGTCTTCGCAGATGCCGCCGACGGAGAGCAGCCGCGAGTCGCGATTCTCGGTCGCATGAAAGAATCCTTCCGCGAACTCCCTCCCCGCCTCGGCGATGCTCGTCGATCCGAGCAGATCCGCCGCGGCGATGAAGAACGTCCCGCCGCTGAAGCGATTGAGAAATCCGATCGACTTCCCGAGCTGTCCGCGCAACGTGGTCTCGGTTCCCGGCGCGAGCTCCAGCTCGCGCGGCAGCGCGGCGACGCCCGCGAGCGTGTACACATCGTCGATCGACGGCACGGCCTCGCGGCGCGTGCGCGCGAGATCATCGAGGCGTGACTTCGACGCGACGAGTCGCGACGCGAGATGCGTGACGTCTTCCTTCTCCGACTCGAGCCAGCGCGAAAGCCCGGTCAGCGCATCCCAGTAGCAATGCTCGACCGTCGTGCTCTTCGTTCCGTTCGCGCAGAGCGTGTCGATTCCACAGCGAGGAAGGAGGAGGGCGGACGTCCCGTCCGCCTTCGTGGGGCGGACGGGACGTCCGCCCTCCACTGCGTCGTAGAAGCCGTGCGAGCAGAGTTTGTGTCCCGCGCCATGCGATGCACGGCCCTCGATCCCGTAGTGCCAGCCCTTCGTCGTGCGATAGACGATCGCCGTCGGCTGCCCGTTTTCGATCTCGAGCGCGAGGCGCTGCGCGCGGACGATGCGCTGCAGGTCGGTGCCCTCGGGCACGAAGATCGTGTTCCAGTCGTGCAGCGCGAAGAGCTCGACCGGCGTCCACTGCACGTAGTCGCCGCGATGGGAGCTCTCGCGCGTCACGCGATCGGAATCGATCGACGACTGATTCCAGTCGACGTGCACGATCGCGTTGCGCAGCGATGCAGTCGACGCGAACGCGAGCGCTTCCGCGACGCGGCCCGGCGTGAGCCCGCCCTCTCCTTCCACGATGTGCACGCGCGGCGCGGCGTCGCCGTACCAGTCGGTGAGCGCGAGCGCGAGTCCGAGCGACGCGCCCATGCCGACACCCGACGCGCCGGTGGCGAGGCGGACAAACGGCGTGGCCGGCGTCGGATGGCCGTCCAGCGCCTTCGATCGAAGATCGCGGAACAGCGGAGTGTCGTTCGTCGGATTGCGGCGGAAGCCGAGGAGATCCTCGAGGCGCAGCTGATCGTCGATGGACGACGGCAGCAGCTCCGGCGCCGCGATCCGCGCGATCTCGTTGCGCAGCGCCCACATCGAGTACAGGCCGAGGGCCTTGTGCCCCGCGGCGTAGGAGATCACGTCGGCGTCCTCGCGGGCGGGATTGGCGAGGTCGTACGCCATCGCGTCGAAGAGCAGCGCCGCGACGAAGCGTCCCGAGGAGATCGAGCCGCCGGGGTGGCCCGACATCGGCGCGTAGTTGTAGAGCATCGCGCAGAGCGCGCGATACGCGGTGTCGAGCGTCTCGAACGCGCGCTCTTCCTCCGGCCGCAGCGGCGCGGCGTCGTCGGTTCTCAGATCGATCGAGATCGCGCGTCTCATGTGAGCCTCGCTTCCTCCACGAATTTGTGGAACCCTTCGCGATCGCCGGCGGCGGCGCGGATGAGCAGCATGGCCTCGTCGAGATCCTCGATCGCCGTGGCGATGGAGATCCGCAGGAAGTGCTTCCCCTCGCTGCCGATCACGCCGAACGAGCGGCGATCGAGCGTCGCCACGTGGTAGCGATAGAGCAGGAAGAGCTGGAAGAGCGTCGAGGGCGAGCTGTGGTGCCGCGCATCGGCGGGCATCGACTCCCACGCGTCGATCGCGCCGATGGAGCGGCAGACGCGGGCGATGTTCGGGAAGACGTAGAACGCGCCCTTCGGATTCTGGCAGGTGATGCCGGGAATGTCGTTCAGCGCGCGCACGACGAGATCGCGCCGCGCGGCGAAGGCGTCGTTCATCGCCGCGATCGAGATCACGCTCTCCGGCGACTCGAGCGCGACCTTCGCGCCCCACTGGTTGTACGCCGGCACGCAGGAGAAGTAGTTGATGTTGAAGGTGCGGAAGACCGCCGCCTCCTCGGCCGTCGGAAGAATCGCCCAGCCGACGCGCCCGCCGGTCCACGCGTACGACTTCGACACGCCCCCGGCGATGATCGTCCGCTCGTCCATCCTCGGCAGCGATGCGATCGACTCGTGCCGCGCGCCGTCGAAGAGGATGTCTTCGTAGACTTCGTCGGAGTAGACGCGTACGTCGTCAGGAGCCTCATGGCGGATCACGGCGGCGATCTCGGCGAGTTGATCGCGCGTGGCCACGCCGCCGGTCGGATTCGACGGGAAGTTGAGGAAGATCAGCTTCGTCCTCGGCGAGAGCAGCATCTCCAGATCGCGTCCGCGAAAGGCGAAGCCGCTTTCTTCGCGCAGGTGCAGCGGAATGGGGACGGCGTCCATGAAGCGCGTGAAGGACTCGTAGATCGGAAAGCCGGGACTCGGATAGATCACCTGATCGCCGGGATCGCAATAGATCTGCTGCGCGAATCCGATGGGCGGCTTGGCGCCTGGAAAGACGACCACGCGATCGGGCGTGATCGTGATGCCGCGGCGCTCACCGGCGGTTCTCGCGATCGCCACGCGCAGCGGCTCGATGCCCTGCGGATCGACGTAATGCGTTTCGCCGCGGTCGATCTGCCGCTTCACCTCGGCGGCGATGTGCGCCGGCAAGGGAAAGTCGGGCTCTCCGATGTTGCAACGGATCACGCGCGCACCGGAGGCCTCGACCTCGCGGATCATCGGCCCGACGCGGAAGGCGTTCTCGGTGCCGAGGACATGGATGCGGCGGGCAAAGGACGGACGCACGACGTCCTGCACGATGCTCATGCGAGGGATTGTTGGCCCGCGCGGCACGACCCACCGTGCGATGCGATACCACGCGCTGTGATGGAGCGCGCGGAACGCACTCTTCGCGGCACGTGGCCGCTGCGTAGTAGCGCGGGCCTCCGGCCCGCCGTATCGCCGGCTTCCAGCCGGCGATGGGGCGCCGGCAGGATGCCGGCGCGACGGCGGACAGGATGTCCGCGCTACTCCAGCGGAACGCCGACATTCTGTCGGCCAGTCCGCCGGCTTCCAGCCGGCGGGAGGAACGGCCGATCGGAGATCGGCGGACCGGCCGACTGAAAGTCGGCGTTCCGTCGCGATGTGACGTAGGGGCGGGCTTCAGCCCGCCCGCCCCCGGGGACGCCCGGCTGAAGCCGGGCGCTACGTACGTTCCCGCGCCGGACTCTCGACCGACAACGAGCTCGGCGCATCCAGATTCGCGCCGTCATCGACACCCACGCCGAGGCGATCCACGAGCTCGCCGCCGAGCCAGCCGGTCACGCCGCCGAGCGTCGCGCCGAGGGCCGACAACGCGATCGCGAACATCCCCGGATCCGCCGGACTCTGGCGGCGCAGCAGCCAGCTTGCGGCGAACAACACAATCACGACCACGTTGCCCGCGCCGTGCATCGTGCCGATGCGCTTCGCGCGCGTGCCCTGCGGAATCGCGAAGTAATCGATTGCGCCGAAGACGGCGGCGACGAGTCCGCTGAGAACGCCCGCCGCGATCATGTACCACGACGCATGCAGCAGACCGCTGTTGTCAGTGGCGAGTGCGATGACGTCGAAGAAAAGTGACGTTGCGAGCAGGCCCAGCGGAAAGACGATGAGCATCTGATGGATCGGATGCCCGAAGAGCTTCGCTCTGCTTTCCATCTCAAACCTCCGCAAGGAGGCGTTGCAAGTCGTTTACCCCTTCACGACCGCAAGCGGGCGGAAGCGCGCGACTTTTTTCGCGATGCCCGCGCTCGCCACGATGTCGATCACGGCATCGATGTCCTTGTACGCCTCCGGCGCCTCTTCCACGAGTCCCTTCGACGAGCCGGCCTCGACGACGATGCCGAGCGCGCGCAGGCGTCCGCGCAATTCGTCGACGCCGATCTCGTGCCGCGCCTTCGTGCGCGACATCACCCGTCCCGCGCCGTGGCAGCTCGAGCCGAACGACTGCTGCATCGCCGCCTCCGCTCCCACGAGCAGATACGACGCGGTGCCCATGCTCCCCGGAATCAGCACCGGCTGCCCTGGAAACGCGCGCGTCGCGCCTTTGCGATGCACGACGACCTCGCCGACGTCGGGATAGCGCTCGACCTTCGCTACGTTGTGCGCGACGTCGTAGATGAGATCGATCGCGTCGCCGGGAACCTCGTGCGACCACGCGCGCCGGATGCCGGCGGTGATGAGCTGCCGATTCGCGAACGCAAAGTTCGCCGCCGCGGCCATCGCGTGCAGGTAGTCCTTCCCCTCGGCCGAACGCAGCGGCGCGCACGCGAGCTCGCGATCGGGCACGGTGATGTGATGCGCGGCCATCGACTTCGTCATCACGCGCAGCGAGTCGGTGGCGACCTGGTGTCCGAGGCCGCGGGAGCCGGTGTGGATCTGAATGACGATGCTGTCGAGCGTGAGGCCGAAGCGCGCCGCTTCCTCCTCGTCGAAGATCGCATCGACGCGGTCGATCTCCACGAAGTGATTGCCGGAGCCGAGAGTTCCGAGCTGATCTCGGCCGCGCTCGCGTGCAGTCGATGAGATGAGCGCGGGATCGGCTCCATCGAGGCAGCCGCCCGACTCGATGTGGCGCAGATCCTCGGCGACGCCGAAGCCCATCTCCACCGCGTGGCGCGCGCCGTCGCGCAGCACGCGATTGAGGTCCTCGTTGTTCAGTTTCAGGCTGCCGCCGCGGCCGACGCCCGACGGCACTTCGCGCGCGACGGAGTGCGCGAGCTTCGGCAGGATCGACTCGATCTCACGATGGGTCTTGTTCGAACGCAGCAGGCGCACGCCGCAGTTGATGTCGTAGCCGATGCCGCCGGGCGAGATCACGCCGTCGCGCGCGTCGATCGCGGCGACGCCGCCGATCGGAAAGCCGTAGCCCTCATGCACGTCGGGCATCGCGATCGCGTACTTGCGGATCCCGGGCAGCGTCGCGACGTTGACCAGTTGTTCGAGCGAGCGATCGCGCAGAATCGAGTCGAGCATCGCCTCGCTCGCATACACGCGCGCGGGAACGCGCATGTCGCCGCGGTAGCTGCGCGGGATCTCCCAGAGGTGGTCGTGGATCTTCTCGAGATGTGATTTGTCCATCATGGTCCCCGTATGGACTGCGGCAGCAAAGCTGCCGCTTTTACTGCCGCGGCTTTGCCGCGGCGATCGAAAGCGGCGGCTGCGGCCGCCGCAGTCCAAAACTCAGATATCAAACACCAGCGTCGTCGTCCAACGGTCGCCGTCGCGGCGCACGTCGGCCTCGTGATACGTCACCGCCTTCACGTCCTCGTCGAACGATGCAGGAGCGACGCCCGTCAATTCCGCCTCGAGCGAACGCTCCTCGAGCCGCGTGAAGCGCACGGCGGTGAACAGCTCACGCGCGACGTGCGCACGCGCGAGCACTTCGTTGAGGAAATCGACGAGCAGAGAGGTGGTGTCGGCGGAGTCATCGACGCGGATGACGCGCTGCACGGCGCCGCCATCCGGATGCGCGCGCATCGCCGCGTACATGCCGTGCATCGCGTCGGCGAAGAGCTCTTCGAACGACTCCGCGGTCACGCGCAGGCGGATGTCGGCGGTGTGGGGGAGGAGCTCGTACATGTTGTTGCCCGGTTGCCCAGTTGCCCGGTTGCCCGGTAGGCCCAATTCACTCACCGGGAAACCGGCAACCGCTACTGCGTCGCGCCGGTCTCGACCGCTCCGCCCACTCCCTTCCAGGCATCGAGACCGCCGGAGAGTGCCTTCACGTCGGAGAAGCCGCCGCGGTTCAGGACGAGAGCCGCACCGGCGCTCGATTCTTCGGCGGGTCACGTACAGTACGTGACGACCGGTTTTCCTTTCGGAATCGCGTCCATCTGCGACTGCACGCTCGCGAACGGGATGAGAATCGCGCCGGGGATGTGTCCCTGCGCGAACGCCGCGGCGTCGCGCACGTCGACCACCGTGACTTCGTTGCGATTCACTTTCCCGCGCAGATCCTCGGCAGCGATGCGCGGCACTTCGACCGTCGCCGGGTCCGGCTGCGCCGGCGGAGCCGCGGTGCTTGTGAAGTCCGTCGTGAGCGGCGCGGTGGCGGCCGGCGGCGTGGACGTGTCGGCAACAGGCACTGCCGGCTCGACGGTGCGAGTGAGCGCCCACACCAGCAATCCGGCGATGATGATGCCGCCGGCGCCGAGAATGAGAAGAGCGTTGCGTGAGGATCCGGGAGGTGGTTCTTCGTGTCGTCGCTTGGCCATGCGGGCGCGATCCTACTTCACACCCGCCGCTGTCGGAAGCCCCGCCTGCAGCCAGGCGTCATATCCGCCGAGAAGCGCGACCGCTTCGAGGCCGAACTTTTGCAGCACCAGCGCCGCCTCGCCGCTCGACTCCTCGGCCGGGCACGAGCAGTACGTGACGAAGGTTTTCCCTTTCGGCAGATACTGAAGCTCGCCCTGCAGATGCGTGAGCGGGATGTGCAGCGCGCCTTTGACGTGCGAGGCGACGTAGGCCTCCGACGCGCGGACGTCGATGAAGACGACGTCGTCGATGCGCGACCTGATGTCATCGATCGAGACACGCTCGAACGTGGTGGGCGGCTTGTTCATCGCCCAGACGAAGGCGCTGATGAGCGAGAGCGCGGTGAAGGTTCCGATGGCGACGAGGGCGGTGATTCGGGTGTCTTTCCTCATGCCATTCGTTGTACGGCCGGGAGGGCACGCGAGCGAGTGTCACGCATCACACGTGTGGAGTGCGGCGATGCCAGTCGCCGCGGTCTTACGGCGTTAGAAAGCGGCGACTGGCGTCGCCGCACTCCACACGCCTTCCAGCAGCCGCCGCACTTCCTCCTCCGTCGTGTAGCACGCGCAACCCGCGCGAAGAAACGCCTCGACTTCGTACCGTTCGCACACGGTCGCCGCGTAGAAGTCGCCGCTCGACGCGAACACGCCGCCCCGCGCGAGCGCGCGGGAGACGTCGTCGGCATGCATCCCGTCGACGGTGAACGAGACCGTCGGCGTTCGCGGCGTTCCCGGCGCCGGACCGTACAAGCGCACGCGCGGAATCGACGACAACCCATCCCAAAGGATGCGCGTGAGACGCGCGCTTTCCGCATGCGCCCGCGCGAAGAAATGCGCGAGCCGCGCGCGCCGCGTCGCGCCTTCGCCGAGGGACGCGAGAAAGTCGACGGTGGCGCGGATGCCGTCGATTCCTTCCTGATTCTGCGTTCCCGTCTCCACGCGCTCCGGCGCGCGATCGGGCGCGGGCAGCAGCTTCGGGAACGGCAGCGTGTCCAGCAGCTCGTAGCGCCCCCACAGGATCCCGGCGTGCGGTCCGTAGAACTTGTACGACGAGCAGGCCAGAAAATCGCAGCCGATGGCGCGCACGTCGATGAGCTCGTGCGGCGCGAGATGCACGGCGTCGACGAAGAAGTACGCATTCGCCTCGCGCGCGATCTTCGCGACGCGTTCGAGGTCGTTGATCGTCCCGATCGCATTCGACGCGCCGCCCACCGCGATCAGCTTCGTGTTCGGCGTGACGAGTTGCGCGAGGTGCTCGTAGTCGATATGCCCCGTGTCGCAAAGCAGGCGCACGCTCCGGACGACGATCCCGCGATCGATCTCCAGCGCGCGCCACGGCGCGACGTTCGCGTGATGATCGAGCTCGGTGACGATCACCTCGTCGCCGGGAGACCACATCCGTCCGAGGGTGCGGGCGAGGTGGAAGGTGAGCGTGGTCATGTTCGCGCCGAAGGCGATCTCCGACGCGTCCGCATTCAGAAAATCCGCCATCGCCTCGCGCGCGGAAAGGATGATCGCGTCGGTCTCCTCGCTCGACGGATACATCCAGTGCGTGTTCGCGTTGTGGAAGAAGAGATAGTCGTTCATCGCCTCCGCCACGGCGCGCGGCACCTGCGTTCCGCCGGGTCCGTCGAAGTAGGCGACCGGGGAGCCGTTGTGGATGCGTTCGAGCGCGGGGAAGTGCGAGCGAATTTCAGCGACGTTCATGTATTCTCCCGCTCCAACTATGGCAGAACAGTCCCTGCGCGACGTGCGCATCCAGAAACGCGAGCTCCTCGAACGAGAGGGCATCGCCGTCCATCCCGACCGCTTCGAGCGCACGCACACGCTCGCGGAGACGATGAAGCTCGCGCCCGGAACGAAGGTGCGCACCGCGGGGCGCGTCGGGCAGTTGCGCAAGTTCGGCAAGCTCACGTTCGCCACGCTGCAGGATCTCGACGGGCACATCCAGCTCGCGCTCCTTCGCGATGAGAGCGAGCGCTACGAGCTCTTCGGCAAGGCCGTCGACCGCTGGGACTTCCTCGGCGTCGACGGCGAGATGTACCACACCGACAAGGGCGAGCTCACCATCCGCGTGAAGCAGTGGGTCTTCCTCGGCAAGACGCTGCAGCCGCCGCCGAACAAGTACCAGGGCGTGAAGGACGTCGAGACGAACTGGCGCAAGCGCTACCTCGATCTCGTGTCGAACGAAGAAACCCGCCAGCGCTTCCGCATCCGCGTGAAGGCGGTGAGCGCGATCCGCGACTATCTCGACAAAGACGGCTTCGTCGAAGTCGAGACGCCGATTCTCAACACGCAGCAGTCGGGCGCGCTGGCGCGGCCATTCTTCTCGCATCACAACGCGCTCGACATGGACGTCGTCCTGCGCATCGCGCCGGAGACGTATCTGAAGCGGCTCATCGTCGGCGGCTACGACCGCGTCTACGAGTTCGCGCGCTGCTTCCGCAACGAGGGCCTCGCCGCCTCGCATCTGCAGGAATTCACGATGCTCGAGTACTACGCGGCGTACTGGAACTACGAAGACAACATGACCTTCACCGAGGCGCTGCTCAAGCACGCCATTCGCGAGGCGGTGGGAACGCTGCAGATCGAGCGCGGCGGGCGGGTCATCGACTTCGATCAGCCGTGGCCGCGGCTGCGCCTGCGCGACGTGATCCGGGAGAACAGCGGCATCGACATCGACGAGCATCGCGACGCGGCGTCGATGCGCAAGGCGATCATCGACAAGCGCGTAGAGCTCGACAATCCCGATGCCGGCCGCGGGAGCCTCATCGATCAGCTCTACAAGCGCACCGCGCGGCCGAAGCTGATCCAGCCGGCGTTCATCGTCGGACATCCCGTCGATCTCTCCCCGCTCGCGCGCCGCAACGACGACAACCCCGACGCCGTCGACCGCTTCCAGCTCGTCGTCGATACGTGGGAAGTGATCAACGCCTACTCGGAGCTCGTCGATCCGCTCGATCAGCGCCGCCGCTTCGAAGAGCAGGCCGAGCTGCGCAAAAAGGGCGACGAGGAAGCGATGCCGCCGGACGAGGACTACCTGACGGCGATGGAGTTCGGCATGCCGCCGATCTCCGGCTGGGGCATGGGCATCGACCGCTTCGTCGCGCTGCTCACCGACGCCCCGAACCTGCGCGACGTGGTCTGGTTCCCGCTGATGAAATCCGCCACCGACGAGGAGCAGGAAACCGAGTCAGTCCCCTCTCCCCGCGAGCGGGGAGAGGGCTAGGGTGGGGGGCGATCAGTCCCACTCCTCCCACCTGCCGTCCGTGCTGGCGAACGAGAACCCGTTGAACATCCCGCCCGGATTGTCGAACGAGAAGAGAAACTCAACGCCGTTCGACATATAGAACGTATCGCGCACGAGCAGCCGCGGACGATCCGCCGCGTTGCTCACCGCGCCGATCTTCTCCGGATAAGCGCCGTGCATGCGCCGGTGCTCTTCGAGGCGTGGCACCAGCGCATCGCAATAAGACTTCGCAGCGGCGATGTCCCGCCGCAGTAGCAGGATTCCCGGCGGCACGGACAGCAGAAAGCTGCCTGCAACGAGCGCAACGACGAACAACCATCTCGCCACCGCATGCAATGCAGGCCTCCAGCGCGCGACCACCATCGCAAGAAGCGCGAGCACCGTCGCGGGGACTACGACGTACATCAGCAGCATCAGCGCGATCATCACGTGAAGAAACGAGCCGCGGCCTACGAATGCCGCGACAATGTTCAACGCCACGATCAGAATCGCAATCGCCGCCGCTCGCTTCATCATCGCAAACGTATAATGCCGTCCTTTTCGACATGCCCACCACCGAACTGAACCAGACTCTCGACACTTTCCGCGCCGAGCTCGCGCAGGCGGCGACCCCGGACCAGATCCATGATCTCCGCACCCGCTATCTCGGCAAGAAGTCGTATCTCAAGACCGCGCTGAAATCCCTCGGAGGCGTTTCGGCGGAGGACCGCCCGCGCCTCGCGAAGGAGCTGAACGACGCGCAGCAGGCGGTTGAACGCGAGCTCGCCGCGGCGGAGACGCGGATCGCGGAAGTCGCGGTCGCAAAGCAGATCGAAGCCGAGTGGCAGGACCTCACGCTGCCCGGCATCGCGCAGGAACGCGGCTCGATTCACCCGCTCACGCACGTGCAGAACCGCGCGATGGCCGTCATGCGCCGCCTCGGATTCGTGCTCGCCGAGGGGCCGGAGGTCGAGTCGCCGTACTACAACTTCGACGCGCTCAACATCCCCGAGAACCATCCCGCGCGCGACATGCAGGACACGTTCTGGCTACCGAACAACCTGCTCCTCCGCTCGCACACGACCACGGTCCAGGCGCGCGTGCTCGAGTCGAAGCCTCCCCTTCCGATCAAAGTCGTCTCGCCCGGCCGCACGTATCGCAACGAGGCCGTCGACGCGACGCACCTCGCGATGTTTCATCAGTTCGAAGGCATCTGGGTCGAAGAGGGACTTACCTTCGGCGATCTGAAAGGCACGCTGCTCGAGGTCGCGAAGTCGGTGTACGGCGCGGATCACGCGTTCCGCTTCAAGCCGAAGTACTACCCGTACACCGAGCCCTCGGTCGGGATGGATCTGCAGTGCGTGGTCTGCATGGGCAAGGACGACGACTGCCCCGCCTGCCGCGGCGCGGGCTGGATCACGATCCTCGGCGCGGGCATGGTCCATCCGAAAGTCTTCATCGAGTTCGGCTACGACCACACGAAGCTCAGCGGCATCGCCTTCGGCATCGGCATCAGCCGCATCGCCGCGCAGTACGCGGGCATGACCGCGATGAAGCCGCTGTACGAACAGGATCTGCGCGTCCACCGCTCGATTCACCGAGGTGGGATGTGAAGATCCTCCTCGAACATCTGCGCACATTCATCGATCTGCCCGAGCGCACGCACGATGCGCGCGAGCTGCTCGACGACGCCGGCATCGAGGTCAAGACCTCGGAGACGACGGATCTCGGCACGGTCTTCAACGTCGAGCTCCTCGCGAATCGCGGCGATCATTACTGCTACGAAGGCATCGCGCGCGAGGCGAGCGGGCGCACGGGCGGCGCGCTGCGGCGTCCGAAGGTGCGTCGCCTCGACGCGCAGCCGGCGACGGCGGATCGCGTGCGCATCGATACGCCGCTGTGTCTCGTGTACACGGTGACGGAGCTGGAAAGGAGGGCGGACGTCTCGTCCGCCACCGTTGGCGGACGGGACGTCCGCCCTCCATTGCCTCTCGCGCCGATGCTCGCGGCGGACATGCACTCGACGCTCGCTCCGGTCGACGCGTCGAATCTCACGAACCTCGAGCTCGGGCAGCCGACGCACGCATTCGACGCCGGCACGATCGACGGGCCGATCATCGTGCGCCTCTCGCGCAAAGGCGAACGCGCGTGGCTGCTGTTCACGCCGGAGCCCATCGAGATCCCGGAAGGGACGATGGTGATCGCCGACGAGTCGAAGATCCTCGGCATCGCCGGCGTGATCGGCTGCACCGATTCCGGCATCACCGATCAGACGACGCGCATCCTGCTCGAGTCGGCTTGCTTCGACCCGGTCGCGGTGCGCATCGCCAGCCGCGCGCTGAATCAGCCGACCGACGCGGCGGCGCGCTTCATGCGCGGCGGCGATCCGACGCTGCCGCTCATCGGCGCGGGACGCGTCGCGCAACTGCTGGAAGAGCATTGCGGCTATCGCGTGGGCAATGCGTACACCGCGGGCGCGTGGCGCGATCCGCAACGCACGATCGATGTCGACGTCGCGCGCACGCAGCACTTCATCGGCGCGCCGATGCCGTGGAGCGAGATGACCTCGCGGCTCACGCGGTACGGCTTTGCCGTCGAGCCGTCGCCCACGACCTTACGCGTCATCGTTCCGCCGCACCGGCTGTGGGACGTGCACTTCGAAGCGGACTTCGCCGAGGAGCTGTTGAAGTCGGTGGGGTACAACGCGACGGCGATCACGTTGCCGCATGTCGAGATGGGATCGCTCCCCTCCCACGCCGAAGACGTGATCGCGCAGACGAGCGAGGTTCTCGTCGCGGAAGGCTTCTACGAGATCTTCACCGACAGTTTCTACTCGCGCCGCACGCGCGAGCGCCTCGGCATCGCCGTGGGGGATCCGTTGTGGGAGCACGTCGAGACGCAGAACTCGATCGAGAAGGACTACTCGCTGCTGCGCAACAACACCCTCGCGCAGGCGCTCGACGCGCTGGCGACGAACCTCAATTTCAAGACCGGGAACGTGAAGATGTACGAGTGGGCGCGAATCTTCGTTGCCGACCGCAGCGCGTCCAACGGCGTCTGCACCGAGCATCCGATTCTCTGGCTCCTCGCCAACGGCCGCGATCGCGGACCGTTCTGGGGCGACAGAGGACGCGCCGCGGATGCGATCTATCTCAAGGGCATCCTCGAGCAGCTTCGACTCGCGCTGCGCATCGATCTCTGGATCGGAGCGAGCGAGGGACATCGCCTCGCGCGCTTTTTCCATCCCGGCCGCCGCGCGGGAATCCATCTCGATCAGAAGCTCGTCGGCATCTTCGGCGAAGTGCACCCGAGCGTCGTCGCCGGCTTCGGCATCAAGCGCCAGCGGCCGGTCTACCTCGAGCTCGACACGAACGCGCTCTTCACGCCGCCGGCGGAGCGGACGTACATGGAACCGCCGTCGCGGCAGCCGATCGTGCGCAACGTCGCGTACGCGGTGCCGGCCGGAATCACGGCCGCGGAAGTTGCGAACACGCTGCGCGAAGCCGCGCCGCAGTTCCTCCGCGAGATCCGCATCGTCGATCTCTATGAAATGCCGAACGACGCGAACCGCGCCCGCGCGATCACGTACGAGATCGAATACCTCCCCGAGGAGGCGGTGACGGGCGAGACGATCAATGCGGCAACGGAGGCGATGATGGCGGCGGTCACTGCGCGATTCGGCGAACGGGTGTCGCTCCGCGCGTAGCGTCATTCTTTGTAGATACCCTGGATGTCGCGGCAGTAGTTGCCTTCCGGAGTCTCCACCACGACATAGTAGAGCTGCTTGTTGACGGGCTGGTCCTGCAGAAAGGCCATTGCCGACGCCGCGTCAGGCGCACGATGAATCCGATACGTGAGCGTTGCGCCCATCTTCGTTTCCCGATCCTCTCTCACGAATTTGACTTTGCCGGGCTGCGGCGCGGCCTGTATCTTCGGCGCCGCGGTCCGTTCCGGCTCCAGCTCGCCCTGTCCTCGGGGCTTGCCTCCGTGACTGACGAACGAGGCTTTCGCCTGACTCCAGACGTCGTGCGTCAGATCGGCGCCACAAAGAAAGGCCTCGTATCCTCCGCTTTCATTTGCGTAGCAGCCGAAGGTCAGAACTTCGGTGCACACGAGATTTCCGGAATCCGAGGCGACCCGGATGCAGGGCACCTGGAGCAGAGCCTCTCTGGCCCCGGCCTCGGTGGGAAACGTGTAGAGAAGAAACGGATCCTTCTTTGGCGACGAGATCCGCGCCATCCAGTAGCTGCTCGCGACCGACGCGTTGTCGAAACGAGTGCCGCGATTGTCGCGCTCACGCAGGCTGTCCGATCGATTCCCAAACAGTTTTTTCCAAAAGCTCATGATGATCCTCTACAAGCATGGCCGGCCGTTTCCGTCGAGTGATTGGAGCGTGCCGCCGGGCAGCGCGACACGGAATGTCGGATCGATGATCGCGGCGCGGCCCATACTGACAATCCTGCCCAGAACCAGCGCCGCGAGCGTGACCATGACCGCCGCGCCGACCGTCGGCTTGACCCCATCTCCGCGCCACAGCTCCCTGAGCTGAGGCGAGACGAAGGAGAGACCGTAGAAGGCGATGAGGCCGGGGACGATGTAGGCGATGAACAGGCCGAAGTCGAGAGACGGGACCGGCATTCGCAGAGCAATGTAGGTCCCGCGCGCGTTCGCCGCACGCCGGGGCCGTCAGCTCGAGGTGTTCTTCCGCAGCCGGTCTGCGAGGACCCCGCGGTGCGGCCCGACATGGTGATACCGTGTCCCCGGAGGAATCGAATGTCTCGAGCAAACGGAGAGAAGGCCCGGGCGGCCATTGCGAAAAAGAATCGGACCGCAAGGCGCGCCAAGGATCGCGCGCGGCTCGCGCAGGTGAAGGGACCGGCGGCGTCAAGCAAGAAAAAGGGGCAATGACGGGTCAGTGCTTGTGATGACTGTGCTCTCCATCGCCCGTGTAACCGCGAAGCCTCATGTATTCGTGCACCTGCCGGGGCGTCAAGACGCCGCGCGCTTCGATGTGCGCAACGAGATGCGTGTACCGTAGCCGGCCCTGAAGGGTCGCGATTCCGGCTGTGAGCTCCGCAAGTCGCGCCGGTTCGATCCTGCTATCCCGGAAGCCTTCGTCCAGCGCTCGCTCGAGATCGACGATCTGCGTGCCGAGGCTCACCGCCTCGTTGTGCATGCGGTCGTGAATCTGCTCGATGGCCGTCCGTTGCGGCGCCGCCAGCTCGAGCTCGCGCGCCAATTCGAGGATGTGCCTGGGGCCGGGATATCCATTCAACTCGGCCGGAAGCGCCAACCGCATGCCGGCACCCTCCCGGTACGCGCGGATGTCTTCTTCCGATACGGCCTTGATGCTGCGGGACCGCATGGACTTGTACGGCGACTCGTCCGCGGACACGACCGGTGCCATGAAGAGAATTGCCAGCGCGAGGGGAACTGTCAGCCGCATAGAGCCTCCTTCGGCCAGGGACATTCAACATTGAAAGCGTAGGTACCAGTGCTTGTCATCCCGAGCGTGAGCGAGGGACCCGGGGGTAGGGTGGCACCAAGCTCGCGGGTCGCGCCGCCGCCCCCCCAGGTCCCTCGCTCGCGCTCGGGATGACAAGACCGATGCTTTCAATGTTGAAGATCCACTAGTACTCCAGCTTCTTCAATGGCGGATCGTACGCGAACGACGCGAGCAGCAGCCAGCGCCGCGCGGTCTTCTCGTGTCCCGGCCGGGCGACGACCGGCGTCGTGTAATGCCAGAACGGGAGGCGATAAATCGCGATCGCCGGCGCGCCGGAGACGTTGTGCGCCGCGGTGAGGTAACCCCGGTCTTCATAGACGAGCAGCTGATGCGCGACGCCGGGATTCGAGAACATCAGATGGAAATCGACGAAGCCGTTGCGCTCCATCTCGTTCTCCGGATGGTGGTCATTGTGCGGGCCGCTGTAATCGCCCGTGCCGTAGCAGATGATCTGGCGTCCCCAGTGATTGAACAGCAGCGGCGCACTGGTCACCGATTGTGTGAGCCGCAACAGGCTCTTCGACGACATCATCGCCGCCAGGCCGATCTCGCGCGCCGCATCGAGCACTTTCGATTTGCGCGAGTTGAACGTCGCCGTCTTCACGCGCACCGTCTTCGGCAGCGCTTCCGTGTAATTCGTCTCGAGATCGACGAGCGCCTCGCGCGGAATCGGCGTGTGCATGCGCCGGAGATGCGGCGTCAGAGCCTCGTCCAGCAGGCGGATGCAATCGCGCGCGACGCCGGCATCGACCACGTCGTCGAACAGCAGGATCGGCGTCTGCTTTCGCGCGATCAGCGCCTCGAGCTGCGGCGGATCGGCGAACAGCCGCCGCCCGCGGCGATTGAGCAGGTCTTCGAACTCGTCAGGAAAGCGATCCATCCCCACCGTAATGATGGTACCTCAACCAAAATGCGGAGATAGAAGTGCGGAAGGACTACTGTCCCACCGAGTTCTGGATCACGACCTCGCGGAGGCGGCGGCCGCCGGCCTCGTAGTCGACCAGGGCGCGCAGCGTGAGCGGCTCGCTGATGAAGCGCACGGCCGACTTGCGGTACGCCGTCGCGGAGAGCTCCACGATCTTCGCCTCGCCGGGTGCGAGCGTCTCGACGACGTAGCGCTCGGCGGGATCGATCGCCCACTGCTCCATCGCCCAGCTCTGCACGCGCACGCGGCGGATGGTGATCGGGTCCGCGGCCTGGTTGGTGAGGCGGACGACGAGCGTCATCGGGCCTTCGCCGGTGCGGTCCATGTGCACCGAGCCGCGCACGCTCATCTCGATGGATGGGCGCACGCCCGCGGGCGCGGAATCGTCTCCGCCGCCGGAGGCGCAGGCGAGAGCGAGAAGGAAGAGCGGCAGCAGGCGAACGCGCATGATGCCGCGATTCTACTGCTCGTTCGTGATGCGGAGGCCGCGTTTGAGCGCGAACCAGCGTTCCCGCGCGCGCCAGAAGCGGCTGTTCCGCATCGCGGCGATCGTGCGCTCGAGCTCCGCGCGCTGATGTTCGAGGATGGCGATGCGCTCGCGCAGCTCCGCGTTTTCCGCATCGCGCGCGACGATCTGGTTGTCGCGCGCGCGAGCCCGCTCGCGCGCGACGAAGCCGGTGGCGGCGTCGATCGTGCCGAGGAAGAGGATGCGCTCGACGCCCACGGAAGAGACGATCGAGACGGTCGCGGTCTGGTAGCGGAACGAGCGCACGGCGGAGTGCGGGACGAGGCAGTCCCAGCCGGAGTCGCGCGCGCCGGGGCCGAACGCCTTCGCGACGTCGTCGCGCGGGTGGAACGCGCGCGCGGTCGCGACGATCTCGTCGTCGATGCGCACTTCGACGCGATCGGGCGCCTCATCGGCCACGGTCGCCCAGCCGGTCAAGAGGATGCCGTCCGCGGCCGTGTCGCAGTGCTCGATGAATCCTTTCGGCGCGCGGCGCGGCCGCGCGTTCTCGATCGGCGAGGGAGAGACGACGTAGACGTCCTGCCATTCGGCGAGCGCGCGCGGCAAGCGAACGCACGCGAGGCCCGCGCCGATCGCGGCGACCTGCTCGCGCACGTACGACTCGGTCACCCACGTCGAGCCGTATTCGCTCGTGTCGAGCACGCGGCTCTCGCTGTGCGCGGCGAAGTTGATCCCCTCCCCCACGTTCTCCGGCGCGATCGACTCGTCGTGCACGCTGAAGACGAGCAGCCCGCGAGGCTCGAGGAGCTCGACGAGCCGCCTGAGCCACGGCGTGAACGTCGCCGGCGGGAGATGCGTGAAGAGCGAGGCGACAAAGATGAGGTCGTATCCGGGGCTGCCCGGTTGCCCGGTTGCCCGGCTGCCCGGCAGGAAGTCCGTGGGCGCGGTGGCCGAGAGAATCGTTCGCACGCCGAATTCGCGCGCCTGAAACTCCATCCCGCCTTCGAGGATGTCGGAGACGGTGATCTCGTCCGCGAGCTGCTGATGCACGAGGAAACGCGTGAGCCGCCCGTAGCCGCTCGCGAAGTCGAGCATCCGCCGCATCGGTCCGCGCCAGGACGCGATGTGCTTCACGAGCTCGAACTGTTCGAGTCCGTTCTGAAAGTAGTTCACGAGCGCCGCGTCGCGATCGCCGTGAAAGAGCTTCATCGCGAAGTCGAGCATGTCGTCGCGCTCGTCGACGGCGCGGTTCAACGCTTCCCACCGCGGCACGCGGGTGCGGAGGAGGGTGTCGAGCAGGGGGTGGTGGTCGTCGTTGCTGAACGTCAGAGGCATGGGCGGGCGTATGGTAGTCGATGGGTTGCCCGGTTTCCCGGTTGCCCGGTTACCCGGCACGGCACCACCGGGCAACCGGGCAACTGGGTAACCCTTAGAATGTGCGCCCATGTTCGCGAAACGCGCCGCCGCAATCCTCCTCCTCCTCGCCACCACCGCCCTCGCCCAACCCACCCCCCGCATCGACCGCATCCTTCGCGAAGTCCCGCTCATCGACGGGCACAACGACCTGCCGTGGCAGTACCGCGAGCGCGTGAAGAACGAGATCGAGAAGCTGGACATCCGTGCGGACCAGTCCAAACTCGAGAAGCCGCTGCACACGGACATCCCGCGGCTGAAGCAGGGGCGCGTCGGTGCGCAGTTCTGGTCGGTGTACGTACCGGCCTCGCTGAAAGGCGCGGACGCGGTGGTTGCGACGCTGGAGCAGATCGACGTCGTGCATCGCCTCAACGCGCTCTATCCCGACACCTTCGCGCTCGCGCTGACCGCCGACGACATCACGCGCATTCACAAGCGCGGCATGATCGCCTCGCTCATCGGCATGGAGGGCGGCCACTCGATCCACAACTCCCTCGGCACGCTGCGCATGCTCTACCACGCCGGCGCGCGCTACATGACCCTCACCCATTCGCTCAACAACGACTGGGCCGACTCCGCGACGGACGATCCGAAGCACAACGGCCTCACCGACTTCGGCAAGCAGGTCGTCGCCGAGATGAACCGCCTCGGCATGCTCGTCGATCTCTCGCACGTCGCGCCGAAGACGATGCACGACGTCCTCGACATCAGCACCGCGCCGGTCATCTTCTCCCACTCCTCCGCGCGCGCGCTCACGAACCATCCGCGCAACGTTCCCGACGACGTGCTGCAGCGGCTGAAGGAAAAGGACGGCGTGGTGATGGTGACGTTCGTGCCGGGCTTCGTATCGGAGACGGTGCGCGTGCACGGCGCGAATCGCGATGCGGAACAGGCGCGGCTCAAGGAGCTGTACGCGGGACAGCCGGACAAAGTGAAGGAAGGCCTCGAAGCGTGGTCGAAGGCGAATCCCCGTCCCCGCGCGACGATCGCCGACGTGGCCGATCACATCGAGCACGTGATGAAAGTGGCGGGCGCGGATCACGCCGGCATCGGCGGAGACCTCGACGGCATCAGCACGACGCCCGAGGGACTGGAGAGCGTGGCGGATTATCCGAAGCTGTTCGCGGAGCTGATCCGCCGCGGGCACAGCGATGAGGAGCTGAAGAAGCTCGCGGGACTCAATCTGCTGCGCGTGATGAAAAAGGCGGAGCAAGTAGCGCGGGCCTCCGGCCCGCCGTAGCGCCGAGCCGGCGAGACGGCTCGCGGGAGGAGGAGGGCGGACGTCTCGTCCGCCGCAGGGCGGACGGGACGTCCGCCCTCCTCTCGTTCGGTGCTACCATCTTCTCCGTCCCCCTCACGAGAGGAACCATTAGCGAATGGCGCTCGTAGCCGCCGAACATGACCCCTCCTCGCGGAGGCGTGTTTATGCCGTGCACGTGCAGCACGCGGTCGCCGGTGCGCTCGTGCTCATCGGGGCCACGGTGCTCCGGCACGACGAGCCGGCGCGGGTCATCGCCGATCTCGGACCGTCCGGCCCGCTGCTGGTCATCCTCTTCTTCTTCTTCGCGACCATCCTGGCCCTGCTGAAGTTCAAGCTGACGGAAGAGATCTTCGTCTCGCTCGCGGTGACGGCGTTCTTCGCCATGTTCCCGCTCCTCGGCATGGTGATCTCCGCCTGGATCGCCGTTGCGTCGTCGATGGTTCCGCGGCTCCTCGGCGCGCTGCAGATCGGCCCCGCAAAGATCGACACGCGCGACGCCGCCTTCGAGACCGCGCGCACCTTCGGACTCTTCTCCATCTACGGCATCCCGCTGATCGTCGCCGTCAGCGCGTACGAGCTCCTCGGCGGCGCGATTCCGACGCTCGAGCCTTCCGGCGCCGCCGCGGCACGCATCGCGGCCTGTTCCGTGCTCCTCGTCTTCACCAACAACCTCATCGTTTCGCGCATCGAGCTCGCCTACGGCTACTCGAATCCCACGCTCATCAAGACCGCGGCCCTCGATCATTCGATCTACATCGTCACGATTCCGTACGCGATCCTCACCACCTTCGCGTACGGCTCGATCGGCTGGGCGGGCGTGCTCGCTTCCGCGTTCACGTGGGTGATCGCCAACTACGTCGCGCGCTCGCTGGCCACGACCCGCGCCGACCGCGAGCAGCTCATCCAGCGCCTCACCTCGCTCACGAACATCGGCAAGACGATCTCGCTCAACTGCTCGACCGACGAGCTGCTGATGAAGATCTACACCGAATGCCGCGGCGTGATCGACGTGTCGATCTTCAGCATCGCCCTCTACGACTCCTCGACCGACGAGCTGGCATTCGAGCTGAACATCGACCACGGCGCCCTGCAGCCGAAGGAGCGCCTCGCCGTCGGCGGCGGGTTGAACTCGTGGGTCTTCCGCAACGCGCGCCCCCTGCTCATCGGCAGCTCGCTGGACGAGCGGAAGCTCGGCGTCCACTCGTACGACGACGGCCTGGCGACGCAGTCGTGGCTGGGCGTGCCGATGATCGCGCGCGATCACGTGATCGGCGTCATCTCCGTGCAGAGCTTCGAGAAGCACATCTTCACGCACGGCGACCTGGTGCTGCTCACGGCGATCGCGAATCAGGCCGCGGCGGCGATCGAGAACGCGCAGCTCTACAAGGACCTCGAGGGGCTCAACGTCGCCCTCGAGCATCGCGTGCAGGAGCGCACGGTCGAGCTGCGCGACGCGAACCTGGCCCTGCTCGCCGCGGACCGATCGAAGAACCAGTTTCTCGCAAGCATGTCCCACGAGCTGCGCACGCCGCTCAACGCCATCATCGGCTTCTCGTCGATCCTGCAGACCGCGTCGCAGACGATGCTCACGCCGCGGCTGTTCAAGTTCGTGGAGAACATCAAGACCGCCGGCAGCCACCTGCTCGATCTGATCAACGACATCCTCGACCTCGCCAAGATCGAGGCCGGCAAGCTGGAGATCGAGCCAGTGTCGTTCGACCTGAACGAGACCATCGCCACGGTGGACCGGGTGATCAAGGGGATGGCCGCGGAGCGCGACGTCACGCTGGTGACGCGCGTCGACGGCGGGATCGGCAACGTGTACATGGATGAAGGACGGGTGAAGCAGATCCTGCTCAACCTGCTCTCGAACGCGATCAAGTTCTCGCACAAGGGCGGCTTCATCTATCTGACCGTGAATGCCGTCGCCGATACGCTCTCGCCGCTCGGCTGCGAGACGGTGCGCATCGAAGTGACGGACACCGGCATCGGCATCCCTCCCGCGGAGCTCGCCCGCATCTTCGACGAGTTCTACCAGGTCGCCGAGCGCGGCCGAAAAGGGGGAACGGGACTCGGCCTCTCGCTCACCCGGAACTTCGTCGAGCTGCATCACGGCTCGATCGAGGTGCGCTCCGAGCCGGACCAGGGCTCGACGTTCACGATCCACCTGCCGCGCTTCTACCGCGACGCCCCGCCGCAGATGTCGGCGATGGTGTCGCAGCCGCGCGTGGAGATGTAACCCACCAATCCGTCCGGCCGTATATCCCGTATTGAACCTACGGGAAACCATGGACGGAATCGGACTTCTCGCTGCGCTGCTCCTGCTCTTCGTCGTCGTGACGAAGGATCCGGAATGATGTGTACCGCGGCCATCCTGGCCGCGAGACGACCGCGCTACAATCGCGGCACGCATGACAATCGAGCCCGCCGAGGCGCCGGCGCCGGTGCTGCAGCCCGTCGCGTCGAGTGAGCGCGTCGAGCTGATCGATGTCGTTCGCGGCCTCGCGCTCTTCGGCATCCTCGCCGCGAACATCCGCGGCTTCGCCGGTCCCGCGGTCACGTACTACGCCATGCCCCATCTCTACTGGCCCGCGCTGCACGATCGCATCGCGCAGGCGTTCATCGACACGTTCATCCAGGCGAAGTTCATCACCATCTTCGCGTTCCTGTTCGGCGTCGGCTTCGCGGTGCAGCTCCAGCGCGCGACGGGCCGCGGCGGGCGCTTCGGCTGGACGTTCGCGCGGCGACTGTTCGTGCTCGCGCTCTTCGGACTCGTGCATGGCCTCCTGATCTGGTTCGGCGACATTCTCCTCGTCTACGCGCTGACCGGCTTCGTGCTGCTGCTGTTCCGCAAGCGCACCGACAAGACGATCGCGGTGTGGGCCCTGGTCTGCTATCTGCTGCTGCCGCTCGCGGGCATCGCCGGCTACGTCGCCTGGACGCACGGCTTCGCGACGCCGTCGTTCCCGCAACCGGAGCAAGCGGAGCTGCTGCGGCTCACGCGCGTCTTCGGCGACGGCTCATGGATGGAGATTCAGAAGCAGCGGATGTCGGACGTGGTGGCGTACAACTGGGGCTACTTTCTGGTGTTCTTCTGGCAGATCCTCGGCCTCTTCCTCCTCGGCGTGCTCGCCTGGCGCAAGCGTTTCTTCACGCCCGCGCCGGAGTCGCTGCCGCGTTATCGCCGCGCGATGGTGTGGGGTCTGGCGGCCGGCGTTACCGGCAACATCGCCGTGACCGCGCTGAGATGGGCGTTCGATCCGCGGCCCTTTCCCAGCACGCCGATCTCACTGACCCTCGCGCTCACGCAGACCATCGCCGTCCCGATGCTCAGCCTCGGATACGTCTGCCTCGCCATCGTGCTGATGCACGATCCCGCATGGCACGCGCGTCTCCGCCGCTTCGGCTACGTCGGCCGCACCGCGCTCACGAACTATCTCCTGCAGTCGATCCTCGGCACGCTGATCTTCTACAGCTACGGCCTCGGCCTGTTCGGCACGGTCGGTCCGTCGGTGCTGATCGTCGCGACGGTTGTGATCTTCGCGCTGCAGGTGTACGCGAGCGGCTGTTGGCTCGAGCGCTTCCGCTTCGGCCCCGTCGAATGGCTCTGGCGCCGCCTGACGTACAAAGGCCCGCTGCCGATGGTGCGCGAAGCGCCCGTCGCCACAGCGGACGCGGCGCCCGCATAACGGAACGCCGGCTTCCAGCCGGCCGGTCCGCCGATCTCCGATCGGCGGTTCTCTCTTCGCCGGCTGGAAGCCGGCGATACGGCGGGCCGGAGGCCCGCGCTACACGTCGTGAGTAGCGCGCTACAGCACCACGCGCTGATCGCCCACGCGCTTCGTCGCGCCTTCCCTGTCGAGATACTCGAGCAGCGGAATCGCGAC
>DATLFB010000068.1:0-19901 GCA_035525285.1 Thermoanaerobaculia bacterium | reverse complement strand
CCAGTCGCCGCTGTTTTTGCAGTAGGACAGCGGCGACTGGCGTCGCCGCACTCCACACTAACTCTCGCCGCGGGCGGTCGGGTAGTCGTCGGCGCGCACGAGGATGTCGCGGGGCTTCGAGCCCTGGCTCGGGCCGACGATGCCGTTCGCTTCCATGATCTCGATCAGGCGCGCGGCACGGGAGTAGCCGAGCTTGAGGCGGCGCTGGAGGTACGACGCGCTGGCCTGGCCGGTCGACAGCACCACGCGCACCGCGTCGTCGTACTTCGGATCGTCGAGGTACTCGATACCGTCGACGCCGCTTTTCTCTTCGCCGGATTTGGTGATCTCTTCGAGAAACTTCGGCCCGCCCTGGTTCTTCTTCACGAAGTCGACGATCTCGACGATCTCTTTCTCCGAGACGTACGCACCGTGAATGCGGCGGATGCGCGCGGTGCCGGGCGGAAGGAAGAGCATGTCGCCGTTGCCGAGGAGCTTCTCCGCGCCCTGGGTGTCGAGAATCGTGCGGGAGTCGATCTTCGACGCGACCTGATAGGAGAGGCGCGAAGGGAAGTTGGCCTTGATGACGCCCGTGATCACGTCGACCGAGGGGCGCTGCGTGGCGACGATGAGATGGATACCGACCGCGCGCGCCTTCTGCGCGAGCCGCGTGACGGAGTCCTCGACGTCCTTCGGCGCGATCATCATCAGATCCGCGAACTCGTCGATGATGATGACGATGTACTGCATCGGATCCGTCGACGGGATTTCCACATCCGCCGAGATTTTCTTCGCCCGCCTCAGTCCCTCGGGGTCCTTCAGCAGCGCGTTGTACTGGTCGATGTTGCGCACGCCACACTCCGCGAGCGTCCGGTAGCGGTTCTCCATCTCCGCCACGGCCCAGAGCAGCGCGTTCGAGGCGAGCTTCGGATCGGTGACGATCGGATGCAGCAGGTGCGGGATGTCTTCGTAGATCTTCAGCTCGACCATCTTCGGATCGATCATCAGCATGCGCAGCGTGCGCGGCAGCGCTTTGTAGAGCAGCGAGACGATCATCGAGTTGAGGCCGACCGATTTGCCCGCGCCGGTGGCGCCGGCGACGAGGAGATGAGGCATGCGCGCGAGGTCGGTGACCATCGGGTCGCCGTGAATGTCCTTGCCGAGAGCGAGCGTCAGCGCCGACGACGACCCGGAGAAGGCCTCGGTGTCGATGATGTCGCGCAGCGTGATGAGCTCGCGCTTGCGGTTGGGCACTTCGATGCCGACTGTCGACGAGCCGGAGATGCGCTCGATGCGGATCGACTCCGCCTTCAGCGCGAGCGCGAGGTCGTCGCCGAGGTTCACGACCTTCGCGTACTTCACGCCGGCGGAGGGCTTGAATTCGAACGTGGTGACGACGGGGCCGGGATGGTACGCGGTGACTTCGCCTTCGACCGCGAACTCGCGGCAGCGCTCTTCGATGAGGCGCCCGATCTCGAGGAACTTCTTGTGCACATCGTCGTTGATCTGGTCCTGCTTCGGTCCCTCGTACAGCAGGTTCACCGGCGGCAGGAGCTCGTGGGTCAGCTTGACCTCGCGACGCGGCTGCGGCCTCGGTGCGCGCGATGCGGGCCGCGGAATCTGCGGCTTCGGACGGCGCAGCGGCTCGAGCCACAGAGGTTCTTCGAACTCGGTGTCGTCACCGAGTGCGGATGCAGGAGGCGGCACGGGCTCATTTTTCCTGTAAAGCTCGAACGGATTCGGCGTCTCCTGCTGCGCGAGCGCCTCGGCCGCCTTGCGCAAATCCGCTTTCGTCACTTTGCGAATCTGGAATCGTCCCGCACCTTGCACTTCGCGCACGAGCGGCTGGTGGAGGACAGGCAATCCTGCCTGTCCGCCGGCGACAGGCAGGATTGCCTGTCCTCCACTCACGAGACGAAGCTGCGGCGGGTCCGCTTTCTCGAGATGCTTGCGGACGATCGCCACTTTCATCTTCTCCTTGCGGCGCCGCTCCGAGAGCCGCGCCCAGCGGAGCGAGATCGCGCGTCCGAGGGCGAGGAGCTGCTGGTGCAGGGCGAGGAAAACGGCCGCGAGGCTGATGCGCGTCGCGAGGAGCAGGCCGACGAGGAGCGTCGTCACGAGCGCGATCACCGCACCGCTGGTGTTCATGTTGCCGCTGACGGTGCGATTGATTTCCTCGCCGAGATAGCCGCCCGAGGCGATGAGCGCGCCGCGCAGCCACACCTTTCCGATGGCGAGATCGAAGAGCGGCGGGAGCGCGAGCGAGACGATCAGAAAACCGATCAGCTTCGTGTGGAAGAACTCGAGATCGCGTCCCCAGAATCGGTTCCACCCGATGACGAGCAGCACCGCCGGGAACAGCAGGCTCGCAAAGCCGAAGAAACTGACGAAGACCCACGCCAGCGTCGCGCCGTAATAGCCGATCGCGTTGCGGATGGAGGTATCGGTGGAGGTGTAGAAGGCGGAGGAGTCGTTGGGGTGGTAGGTGACGAGGGCCGCCGCGAAACTGATCCCGATCGCCACGACGACGATCCCGATCAGCTCCCCGCCCCGCCGACTGCGAAAGAATTCGAGCAGCTGCATCCCCTTCCCGACACTCCCAGCTACGCGAGAGTGTAGCAGAAAGCGAGCCGTTGGAAGCGTTTGCGCGGTGGTAGCCTAACGCGCATGCGAAGGACCTTCACGGCCGTCGTCGAGCGCGATGCCGATACAGGTTTCTATATCGGCTTCGTCCCGGGTCTTGCCGGCGCACACACTCAGGCTGAAAGCCTCGACGAGCTCAATGCGAACCTGAAGGAAGTTGTCGAGATGCTCCTCGAAGACGGCGAGGTCTCGGTTGCTTTGTCATCGCGAGCGTGAGTCGAGGGACCCGGGCGGGCGGGTGGCGCCATCATCGTGCCACCCTACCCCCGGGTCCCTCGCTCACGCTCGGGATGACAAGCCCTGGTACCTACGCTTTCAATGTTGAATGTCCACTAGTACCGTCCCGGCCCGCCGGGGTTGCCGGTCGCTCCGACCGCGAACGAGCCGATCATTTCGAAGTGGCCGGCGCCGCAGCCGGAGTTCGTGCAGAAGAATTGATACGTTCCCTCCTCGGGCAATGTAATCGTGTGCTCGTGCAGCGTGCTGCCGAGGAGGCCGATGGTGATCAGCGTGTCGCCGGACGGATCGACGAGCTGGAAGCCGTGCAGTCCTTCCGTCGCGGAGATTTTGAACGTGACCTGCTCGTTGGCTTTCAGCGTTCCGTCCGTCGTCGTGGTGAACTCGAAATTGCGCGCGGAGATCGTCATGACCGCGTTCTGCGGCGCGGCCGGCGCCGTGCCGCTGTCGGCCGAGGCCGGGACGTAGGTCTGATCGGTGGAGCTGTTATCGACGACCGATCCGTACGCGAAGATCGGCTGATCCGACGTGAAGCCGACCCACGCGTCGGAGAGATCGGAGCCGGCGGGCACGGAGTAGAAGAAAGAACTGTCGAGCGAGGTCGGACCGATGACGGCGTACGGCGGCATCACGACGGGCGACGCGGAGGTCGCGATGAGCGCGTTGTTCTTGTCGTAGAGGCGCCAGGTCACGCTGGCGGGGACGTTGTTCGGATTCGCGGCGCCGATGTTCGTGCGGAACGCGCTGTTCAACTTCAACTGCAGGATCACGCCGTTCTTAATCGCAGCGGTGAGGTCCTGCCCCTGCACGAACTGGCCGAGGGTGCAGGGAGCCGGCTTGTCGGCGGCGCAGGGAGTGAGGCGCGCGTAGACGCGTTGCGTGACCACGAAGTCGTCGGCGGAGACGAAGCGGATGCCGCCGACGTCGCCGCGCTGCAGGAGATTGAGCACGACGTCGTCGAAGACCTTCATCTGGCGCGTCGCGACCGTGAACGTCACCGGCTGCTCGGCGGCATTGCTGTTGTTACCGCGCGGCAGGTAGTACGCCTGCACGCTGATCTCATGATCGGTGGGGTTGAAAACGCGCGCGTCGCTGAAGAAGACGTTGTTCGCGGTTCCGCTCACGGCGAGGAAGATTTCTTTCGCCAGGAGAGCATTTGCAGAAAATACGAGAATCAAGAGTAAGAGCAGTCGCGCGCGCATCACAGTCCTCCGTGACAATTAGAGAAAAATCATACGCGCGTGTTGACGCTTCGCGGCGGCGGTAACCATTTCGTCACGCGGCGCGACGTTGTGCCATGCCCAGCATTGCCAGAACCTGCGTCGCCGCGCGCTCTCCCGACTCGACTGCAGCGTTCATGAAGCCGGACTCGTCCACAGTGTGCTCGGCCGCGAAGACCAGCCGCCCCTGCGGCTCGACGAGCGCGCGGAAGTAGCGTTGGTATTGTCCGGGGCGGAAGCAGGTGTAGCTGCCCATCGTCCACTCGTATTTCGGCCAGATCTGCCGCACCGCTTTGCCGGTGTACGCGGCGGACACACCGGGAAAGACCTTGTCGGCCTGCCAGGATCGAGCCCCGATGAGCATGCCGCGACCGATCGTGTGGATGTGGCAATCCGCGGGCGTCGTCGCGTGGCGTCCTCTCCGCCTGCTCACGAAGGCGATCGACGCATTCTCGCGGATGCCGCGCGTCGAAGACGGTGAACCGCAGCTCGAGCGTCCGCTCTCGCAGCTCGTCACGCAGCGGCAGTGCGAGTCTCCCCTCTTCGACTTCTGGCGCGGCGAGCTCGGACTTCCGATCGACGAGCAGCAGCGCTACAACCGGAAATACTGGGAGTGGGTCTACATCCTCCAGGTCCTCGAGTCGCACGGAATGCTGCGCAGCGGCGGGCACGGCCTCGGCTTCGGCGTCGGCCGCGAGCCGCTCGCGGCGCTGATGGCCAAACGCGGCTGCACCATCGTCGCGACCGATCTTCCCTCCGCGGCGGACGAAGTCGCGGACTGGAATGAGACCGGCGACGTCCCTCGGCCTCTGGATTCAGAAGAGCGCCGGCTCCTGATACGTGCCGAAGACGTCGCGCAATGCGTCGGAGACCTCGCCGATCGTGGCGTACGCCTTCACCGCGTCGATGATCAGAGGCATGGTGTTGACGTTCGGATCGGCCGCTCCTTCACGCAGGGCCTGCAACGCGGCGGTGACCGATTCGTGATTGCGCGTCGCGCGGATGCGCTCGAGGCTCGCGAGCTGCTGCCCGGTGACCGCTTCGTCGATGTAGAGGATCTCGTACGGATCTTCCTGCTCCATCCGGAACGAGTTCACGCCGACGACGAGCTTCTCGCCGGAGTCTACCGAGCGCTGGAACTGATACGACGCATCCCAGATCTCGCGCTGCGGGAAGCCGGCCTCGATGGCTTCGACCATCCCGCCGAACTGATCGATCTTCTCGATGTACTCGAAGCAGCCTTTCTCCATCCGGTCGGTGAGCTCTTCGACGAAGTACGAGCCGCCGAGGGGATCGACGGAGTTGATGACACCCGACTCGTGGGCAATGATCTGCTGCGTGCGCAACGCGATGCGCGCCGCCCGCTCGGTGGGGAGGGCGAGCGTCTCGTCGAGCGAGTTGGTATGCAGCGACTGCGTGCCGCCGAGGACCGCGGCGAGACCCTGGATGGTGACGCGGACGATGTTGTTGTAGGGCTGCTGCGCGGTGAGCGAACAGCCGGCGGTCTGGGTATGAAAGCGCAGCATCCACGAGCGCGGGTCCTTCGCGCCGTAGCGGTCGCGCATCACTTTCGCCCACACGCGGCGCGCCGCGCGGAACTTCGCGACTTCTTCGAAGAGGTCGTTGTGCGAGTTGAAGAAGAACGAGAGGCGCGGCGCGAAGTCGTCGATGTCGAGTCCCGCACGCACGCCGTACTCGACGTACTCCATCCCGTCGCGCAGCGTGAAGGCGAGCTCCTGCAGCGCCGTCGATCCCGCCTCCCGGATGTGATAGCCGCTGATCGAGATCGTGTTGTACTTCGGCACGCGCTCCGCACAGAACTTGAAGATGTCGGTGATCAGCCGCATCGAGGGACGCGGAGGGAAGATGTACTCCTTCTGGGCGATGTACTCCTTGAGGATGTCGTTCTGCAGCGTCCCGGAGATCTTCTTCCAGTCCGCGCCCTGTTTCTCGGCGACGGCGAGATACATCGCCAGCGCGATTGGCGCGGTGGAGTTGATGGTCATCGAGACCGTGACGTCCTCGAGGTTGATGCCGTCGAAGAGGACTTCCATGTCCTCGATCGTGTCGATGGCGACGCCGCATTTGCCGACCTCGCCGGCGCTGTGATGATGGTCGGAGTCGTAGCCATAGAGCGTCGGCAGATGGAAGGCGGTGGAGAGGCCGGTCTGCCCATGCGCGAGGAGGTACTTGAAACGCTCGTTGGTCTGCTTCGCCGAGCCGTAGCCCGCGAACTGGCGCATGGTCCAGAGGCGGCCGCGGTAGCCGGTGGGATGAATGCCGCGGGTGTAGGGAAACTCGCCGGGCCAGGCGACTTCGTTGAAGTCCTGATCCGCGACGGAGAGCGGCGTGGCCATCGGATTGACTTCCATGCCGCTGACGGTGGTGAAGTCGTTTTTCCAGTACGCCTTCTTCGCGGTGACCGGCGCGAGCACGTCGCGCCTCCACGCGCTCTCTTTTTTCTGCACCGCGGCGATCGCCTCGGGAGCGAAGAGAGGGAGTTGTTCGTCGCTGGCGCGCGGGGGTGCGGGGGCGGTCGCGGTGTTGCTGGTGTTGGGTTCGTTGCGGCTCATGTCGTGCTCCGGGGAGAACTATACAAGGTTGCCCGGTTACCCAGTTGCCCGGTTACCCGGTGTGGTTTCTCCGGGCAACCGGGCAACCTAATACTCCGGCTTCACCTTCGCCAGAAACGCGCCCAATCCCTTCTGCGGCTCGCCGATCGCGAACAGACGGGCGAATTCGGCGCGTTCGAGGCGGTCGCCGCCGCGGGATCGGATGAGCGTGGCGGCGGCGTCGAGGGCGACAACGCTTCGGTTTCGGATCCACTCCTCGAGCCATTCGGATGGCTCGAGACTCGCGAGCTCGTCGCAGAGCCCTGTGGCGCGGGCTTCCAGCCCGCCGTACCGCGGACTTCCAGTCCGCGTCACGAGCGAAAGCGCTCCCCGTCCCAGCCGCCACACCGCCCCCGCCCACGCCTCGGCGCAGTCGATGTGCAGGACGGCTCCGGTGCGTAACACGGCGAAATCCGAGAAGAGCAGCGCCGCGGCGGCGAGCCCGCGCACGTCGCCCTCGCCCATCGCGATCGTCAGCTCGCTGCGCGCGAGGAGCTCGTCGAGCGCCTGCGCGTCGAGCACGGCCAGGTGCCCGGGCGCGACGAAGTGCATCAGCGGAACATCGAGAAGACGCGGTGCAGCACGCCTTCCTCGTGTTTCTCGAGCTGCTCCATCTCGCCCGCATCGAGAAAGATTCCGCCACAGCTCGCGCACTGGTCGACTTTCACGCCGTGCAGCTCGATCTCGGCGAGATCCATTCCGCACTTCGGGCACTTCATCCAGTGCAGCTGCTTCGTCTGCTCTTTCTCGTCCGCGGATTTCTTCGCCGTCTGCTCCTGGGCCCACTTCTTCCGCCGTTCGAGCTCCTGCCTCGCGAAGTATTCGTCTTCAGCCTTGCTCGGCTTGTCGATTTCGCTCATGGGCGCATTCTAGCGTTTGCGCGCGACCAGAAGCAGCCCCGGCCCGAAAGGAACCCACGAAAAGAGGGAGTCGATGGCGAAGATCGCGCGGACGAGGCCGACCAGCGCACGCGAGCGTCCCGCGCGCGCGACCGACTGCAGCGCGGCGTCTTCGTCGACTTTCCTGCGCGCGCGGCGCTTGTTCATCGGCAGCAGGAAGAGCGTGTCGTAGGTGAGCACGACCGGAAATCCCCAGTAGCTCGCGCGTGCGACGTCGAGTCCCGCGCGGCGGAACATCGCTTCGAGCTGCGCGCGCGAATAGCGGCGGCGATGTTCGAAGTAGTCGTCCGATTTCGTCCAGAGACTCTGGAGCGCGGGCACGGTCGCGACGCACGAGCCGCCCTCGCTGAGGACGCGCGCGATCTCGCCCGCTGCCGCGGCATCATCGTCGAGGTGCTCGAGCGTCTCGCCCGTGGTGACGCCGCCGAATGCGCCGCTGCGGAACGGCATGCGCGTCATGTCACCGACGACGACGGGAATGCTCGACGTGCGTTTCACGTGCAGGGCGGCGTCGAAGGCGTAGTCGATGCCGAACACGCGATAGCCGCGCTGCTGCATGCGTCCGGCGAGCTGTCCGAGCCCGACTGCGCCGTCGAGAATGCGCGCGCCGCGCGGCAGACGCTCGACTTCACGCACGATCATGCCGAGACGGTGCTCGTGGCGAGGGCCGAACATCTCGGGCTGGGTGCCCCATGCGTGGGTGGTGGACATGATGTGGTTGTGGTGACCCGGTCGCCCGGTTGCCCGGTGGCGCCGTCCGGGGGGCGGCGCCTGGTTTTCCGTGGCGCCGGCACCAGCACGGCGCCGCCGGGAAACCGGGAAACCGGGCAACCGCGTCAGCGCGGACTGACGAACGCCGGGGCGCTATCCGTTGTTCCGCACGGATTCGTGATCCGCGCCCAGTACGGCGTGAGCTCGTTCACGGGCGGCGTGTCGAACGTCGCGCTGGTCGCGCCGGCGATCGGCGTTCGGGTCATGCCGGTGACTCCCTGGAACCACTGAATCGACAGCGGTCCGCTGCCTTCCGGCGCCACGGTCAGCCTCGCACTCGCTCCCTGATCGACGGTGACACCCTTAGGCTGTCCCGTGCCGAGGATTCGCGGAGGCTGGCAGTCGATAATCACGCGGAGCGTCGAGAATGACTCGGTCTCTCCCGCGGCCGTGCGGATCGTCAGCACGTGGAAGCCAGCCGGCGCGTTCGCGCCGGGGATGAGCGTCATGTCCATCTTGAGCAGGCCGTTTTCCTCGCGGAGCGGGCTGAAGGTGGCAGTCGTGTCATCCGAGATGCCGGAGATCGTCGTCTCGAACACGGAGTCCAGCGTTGCGAAGAAGACCGTCAGCGGAACGACTGTCGGCTGAAGGTTCTCGGCGGCGACCGGATCGATGTCGGGAATGACCAGCGGCGCGACCGGGATGCCGGAGACGCCGCCCTGCGCGATGAGCACGGCGGAGTCGAGGATCGAATCCGAGGTGTCGGCGATGGCGATGCGGATGTGATGCGTGACGCCCGGCTCCACGAGAGCGACCGCGGTGAGCACGGTCGTGAGGCCGTCGAACTGCGTGCTGATGGCGCCGCTGGCGTTGTCGAGATAGAGGCCGGCGTTGCGTCCCGGATGGATCGTGTTGATCGTGACCGGATCGTTCGTGCGCGGCACGAGGGCGATGTTCCGGCCGTCGACGAGGAACGCGAACACGTCGTTGAACTCGGAGTTCACGAACTCCAGGTACTCCTCGGACGCAAACACGTAGCGGATGGCGAACGTCGGCGACTCGGTGACGACGTCGAACTCGATCACCGCGGCGTCGAAGGTCTTGAAGGGGGCGACGATGCTGTCGAGCGACGCACTGCCGGCGGTGCCGAGGGCCGCGCCCTTGTTGCCGGCGTTGTTCGGGCCGGCGGCGTCGGCGATATTGCCGCTACTGAGGATCACGCCGGTCGCGAGACCCATCGCGCTGCCATCTTCAAAGCGGCCGATGGCAAGCGGCGAGCCGGTGATGACGATGTTCGTGAGCGTCGCACCCGGTCCCGCCAGAATCGAGGCGACATCCGCCACCGTCAGACCATCGTTGACGCTCGTGGTCGTGATCGCGCCCGCAGGCAGCGCGAGAAGGAGAACCGCGAAAGCACACACCCAAAGCCGTTGGACCATACCTCACCTCCCAGTTTCGCTGAGGACCAGGCCACCAAAGGATACTAAATAATGTGGAAGAAAGGCGAGCGAGGGCTGGAGGGCGGACGTCCCGTCCGCCCCGCGAGGCGGACGGGACGTCCGCCCCCCATGCTCTACCCGCCGAGAATCTCACGCAACGCTGCCGGTGCCTGCTCCAGCGCTTCGTTCAATCGATCCGCATCCTTCCCGCCCGCCTGCGCGAGGTCGGGTTTGCCGCCGCCTTTGCCGCCGACGATGGGGGCGAGCTTGCCGATCAGCGTGTTGGCCTGCACGCGGTCGAGGAGGTCCTTCGTCACGGCGGTCAGCAGCGTGACCTTGCCGTCGGTTGCGCTGCCGAGAACGACGACGCCGCTCTTGAGCTTCGTGCGGAACGTGTCGGCGAGATTGCGGAGATCGCCGCCGGCGACGTTGTCGACGCGGCGGGCGATGAGCTTCACGCCGTTGACGTCCAGAGGCGGTTCATCGGAAGAGGTGCCGGCAGCTCCGGTCGCGAGACGCACCTTGAGCTGCCTGATCTCCTTGTCGTACTGTTTCTGCTTTTCCTGAAGCTGCTGCTGCAGTTCATGGATGTTCGTTTCGAGTTTGTAAACGTAGTCCAGCGCGCCGCGGCCGGTGAGCGCTTCCATGCGGCGCACTCCGGCGGCGAGTGAGCGATCGGAGATGATCTTGAACACGCCGATGTCGCCCGTGCGATTGACGTGGCATCCGCCGCAGAACTCGCGCGAGTAGTCGCCCGCGGCGACGATGCGCACCTGCTCGCCGTATTTTTCGCCGAACATCGCGACGGCGCCGCTCTGCCTGGCCTGCTCGATCGGCATGACGGTCTTCGTGACCTCGAGGTTCGCGCGAATGCGCTCATTGACCTCGGCCTCGATCCGCTTGATCTGTTCGTCGCCGAGCGGCTGGTGATAGGTGTAGTCGAAGCGCAGCCGGTCGGGCGCGACGAGCGAGCCGGCCTGCTGCACCGTCGGTCCGAGGATGTCCTTCAGTGCCTTGTGCAGCAGATGCGTGGCGGTGTGATTCGCGGTCGTGTCGAGGCGCTGCGTCTGAGGCACCGATGCGCGAACGCGCGCGTTCAACGGCAGCGAGCCTTCGTCGACGCGCACGCGCGAGACGATGAGATCGCCGGCAGGCTTCTGCGTGTCGAGCACCGTCGCGCGGCCCTGATCCCACTGGAGCGTGCCGCTGTCGCCGATCTGTCCCCCCGACTCCGCGTAAAACGGCGTCGGCGAGAGAATGACGTCGCCTTCGCTGCCGTGATGCAGCGCATCGCGCTCTTTGCCGTCGACGACGATCGCTTTCACCTGCGAGCCGACGTCGACGTAGTCGGCGTAGCCGACGAACTCCGCCGGTCCGACTTTGTCCGCGATCGCCGCGAAGGTCTCGACGTCCGCGCCGGCCTTGAACTTCGACGACGCCTTCGCCTTCTCCCGCGCGTCCGCCATCATCACGTCGAAGCCTTCGCGATCGAGCGTGACGCCCTCCTCCTCGGCCAACTCGGCGATGAGGTCGATGGGGATGCCATGCGTGTCGTAGAGACGGAAGATCTCGGCGCCGCCGAGGATGGTCTCGCCGCGGCGGCGGACATCGTCAAGTACCTGGCCGACGCGCTCCATGCCGACCGTGAGCGTGCGCGAGAAGCGCTCCTCCTCCGAGTCGAGCGTTTTCACGATCGCCTCCCGGCGCGCGCGCAACTCGGGATAGGCATCGCCCATCGCGCCGATCACGGAGTCGACGAGCTGCGTGAGCAGCACCGCGTTCGGCAGCTTGCGGCCGAAGCGGATCGCGCGCCGGATGATGCGCCGCAGCACGTATCCGCGACCTTCGTTCGACGGAATCACGCCGTCGCCGATGAGGAACGTCGACGCGCGCGCGTGATCGCAGAGGACGCGGACCGCGGTGTCGAGATCGTCGTCCATGTCGCCGCGGTACGTGTAGCCGCCGGCTTCCTCGACGCGGCGCATGATCGGCGTGAAGAGATCGGTGTCGTAATTCGTCGATGCCTTCTGCAGCACGAGCGAGATGCGCTCGAGGCCCATGCCGGTGTCGACCGACGGCGCGGGAAGCGGATGCAGCACGCCGTTCTCGTCGCGGTCGTACTGCATGAAGACGAGATTCCAGACCTCCATCGTGTCGTCGCCGGGACCGTTGACGAGCTCGGGGACGTTCTTCGAGAGATCCTCGCCGCGGAAGTAGTGGATCTCCGAGCACGGCCCGCACGGACCGGTCTCGCCCATCTGCCAGAAGTTGTCTTTGCGTCCGAAGCGCAGCACGCGCTCCGGCTTCGCGCCCGCCTTCACCCACAGCGCGGCGGCTTCTTCGTCGGCCGGCACGTTGTCGTCGCCTTCGAACACGCTGAACCAGAGGCGATCGACCTCGAGGCCGTAGACGTTGACGAGCAGATCCCACGCGAAGCGGATCGCGTCGTCCTTGAAGTAGTCGCCGAACGAGAAGTTGCCGAGCATCTCGAAGAACGTGTGATGGCGCGCCGTGCGGCCGACGTTCTCGAGATCGTTGTGCTTGCCGCCGGCGCGGACGCATTTCTGCGAGGTCGTGGCGCGCGTGTAGTCGCGCGTCTCGCGGCCGAGAAAGGCGTCCTTGAACTGATTCATCCCGGCGTTGGTGAAGAGCAGCGTCGGATCGCCCGCGGGAACGAGCGAAGAGCTGGCCACGCGGCGGTGGCCCTGCTTCTCGAAATATGTGAGGAACGTCTCACGAATCTGACTGGTGGTAGGCAACGTGTCTCCTGAAGGCGAAATTGAAAATTGAAAATTGAAAATTGAAAAAAGGCGATCGATCTCGCGTTTTTCAATTTTCAATTTTTCATTTTCAATTCGCCGACAACGTCGGCGACCAGCGCGGCATCGTAACCTTGCTTCAACAAATAGGCGGCCAATTTCTTTCTTCCAATGTCCGTTTCGAGGGAGGCCGCGCGGCGGCGGATGATGGCGAGCACCTGCTCCCTCTCGAGCTCGGCGTCGACGTTCTCGGCGACGGCGCGCTGGGCCACCTCGTCATCGACGCCTGCGGCACGCAGCTCGAGCACGAGGCGCTTCGGGCCGATGCGCTTGCGCGAGCGTGCGCGGGCGAACGCGCCGGCGAAGCGCTCGTCGTCGAGCCATTTCTCCGCGCGCAGGCGGACGATGGCCGCGTCGATGATCTCCTTCTCGAATTTCTTCGCGCGCAGCTTGCGGCGCAGCTCGAGCTCGGAATTGAAGCGGTAGCCGAGGATGCGCAGCGCCGCGGCGTAACAGCGTTCGGCGTCTTGTGTCATAGGAGGGCGGACGTCCCGTCCGCCGTTGCTGGGCGGACGGGACGTCCGCCCTCCTTCACTTCGTGACGAATGCCAACAGCTTCCTGCCGACGTCGGTATTGTCGATGGTTCCGGCCAGGGACTCGGAACCGGGACCGAATGCGAACAGCGGAATCACATTCCCGCTGTGCTCCACGGTCGACCACTCCATCCGCCACTTCTTCAGATCGCGCCCCTGAAAGATGCGCATCCCGCCGGTCTCGTGATCGCCGACCGCGATGACGAGCGTGTCCCCGCGCGCGGCGGCGAAGTCGAGCGCGACGCCGACCGCGTCGTCGTATTGCTGGAGCGCTTTGGCGACATCGCGCGACGCGTTGTTGTGGCTCGACGAGTCGATGCCCTCGTTCTCGATCATGAGAAAGAATCCATCGGGATCGGCACTGAGCCTCTCGATCGCCCATTTCGCCAGCACCGCCAGCGGCGCCGCCGGATCCTCGGCATCGTTTTGTTGCGTTTTCATCACGCCGAGAATGCGCGGTGCCTTCGACGCTTGCAGATCGGCAAGCGACGTGACGACGGCCCGGCCGCTCTCCTTCAGCTCATCGAGCGTGGGCAGCTGGTCCTTGCCGAGATCGTCGATGCCGCCGCCGACGACGATGTCCGCAGCGCTGTTCGCGATCTGCCGGGCGATCGAAGGCGCTTCCGTGTAGCGTTGTTTCGCGTGGGATGCGAAGGCGGCCGGCGTCGCGTCCCAGAAATTCGTCGTGGTCACGAGACCCGTCGCCATTCCTGCGGCGTGAGCGGCTTCGAGAACCGTCCTGCGCGGCTGGCCCTCCGCATCGACGCTCAGCGCGCGGTAGTTGGTCTTCATGCCGGTCGCGAACGCCGAAGCCGCGGCGGCGGAGTCGGTCACGGCTTCATCCGCGCAATGCGTCGTCATCACGGCCGTCACCGGCATGCGCAGAAGCTGCAGCTTGTCGCCGCGGATCCAGCGCGCGGCGGTGACATGCCCCGCTCCCATGCCGTCGCCGACGAGAAGGATGATGTTTTTGGGGCGTTCTCCGGCGACGGCGGACGTGGCGAGGAACGCGACGAAGAAGAGCACCGCCAGTCCCCTCTCCCCGCGTGCGGGGAGAGGGTTAGGGTGAGGGGCAGGAAAACCCCTCATCCGGCCCTTCGCTTCGCTCAGGGCCACCTTCTCCCCGCACGCGGGGAGAAGGGACTGAGTCGTCGTGTTCATCACAACGTGTTCGAGAAGTCGAACGGCGACTCGTCGGCGAACGGATCGTCGCTCTGGCCGGAGACCGTGAGCCGCTGCTCCATCTCCTCCTTCGACATGTCCGAGGTCGACTGAATGCCGGAGAGCTTGAGGCGGAACTCGTCGGGATTCGAGGCCCGGCGCAGCGCTTCGTCGAGCGTGATCAGACCGTTCTTGTAGAGGATGTAGAGCGACTGATCGAAGGTCTGCATCCCGTACTGCGAGGTGCCCTGCGAGATCGCGTCCTTGATCAGCTTCGTCTTCTCCTTGTTCTCGATGCAGTCGCGGATGTACGCGGTCGAGATGAGCACTTCCGTTGCCGGTACGCGTCCCAGTCCGTCGGCGCGCGGGAGCAGGCGCAGCGAGATGACCGCCTTGAGGACCGCCGCGAGCTGCAGGCGGATCTGTTTCTGCTGGTGCGGCGGGAAGACGGAGATGATGCGGTTCACGGTCTCCGTCGCGTCCATCGTATGGAGCGTCGAGAGCACGAGGTGGCCGGTCTCCGCGGCGGTGAGCGCGGTCTCGATGGTCTCGTAGTCGCGCATTTCGCCGACGAGGATGACGTCGGGATCCTGGCGCAGCGCGGAGCGCAGTGCCTGCGAGAACGATTTCGTGTCGACTTCGACTTCGCGCTGATTGACGATCGACTTCTTGTCGCGGTGGAGGAACTCGATCGGATCCTCGACCGTCATGATGTGCTCGGTGCGGTGCGCGTTGATGTAGTCGATCATCGCCGCGAGCGTCGTCGACTTGCCGGAGCCGGTCGTGCCCGTGCAGAGAATCAATCCGCGGCGCTCTTCGGCGATCTTCTCGAGCACCGTCGGCAGCATCAACTCGCGGATGGAGAGGATCTTGACCGGGATGACGCGGAGGACCATGCCCACGGTGCCGCGCTGCTGGAAGATGTTGCAGCGGAAGCGGCCCAGGCCGGGGACGGAGTAGGCGATGTCGATCTCGTAGTTGTTCTTGAACTTTTCCTTCTGGCGGGAAGACATGATCGAGAAAGCCATGGCGATCGTGTCTTCCTGCATGAGGCGTTTGAGCTCGACGAGCGGAACGAGCTCGCCGTCGACGCGGATCACGGGGTGCGAGCCGACCTTGATGTGCAGGTCCGAGGCGCGGCGCTCCGCGGCAATCTTGAGAAGATCATTGATGTGCAAGGGGTCCACCTCAGGGGTTGTGAGGTTTGATTCTAGCGCGATTTGGGGTTGACGGGTTTGTGACGGGGATCAACAGATGAAGGCAGAAGGCAGAAGGCAGAATTGAGAAGAGCATAGAATTCTGTATTCTGCATTCTGCCTTCTGCCTTCTGCCTTCTGCCTTCTGCCTTCTGCGTTCCTACAATCCCCCATGCACACCGACCTCCCCCTCCGCTACCTCCTCACCACCCCCGACCCCTCCCCCATGCCCATGGTCGTCGTCATGCACGGCCGGGGCGCCGACGCGAATGATCTTTTCGATCTCGCGCCGATGCTCGATCCGGGCGGCTGCCGCTTTCTCTTTCCCAACGCGCCGCGGGCGTGGGACGCGGGCGGCGGGATGACGTTCGGATGGACGTGGTTCGACGGCTGGCCGCCGGAGGCGAAGTCGGTCGCGGCATCGCGCGAGCTGCTCATGCGCTTCCTCGACGAGGCAGCGCAGCGCTATCCGACCACGGCGCTCGTCATTGCCGGCTTCTCGCAGGGAGCGATGATGGCGCTCGAGGCCGGTTTGCGGCGCGACGTTGCCGGTATCGTCGTCATGAGTGGCGGGCTCTACGAGAACGATCTGCCCGCGCTCTCGCCGCGGCCCGTGTTCATTGCCCACGGCACGCTCGACGACGTGGTGCCCGTGCAGTACGCGCGGCGCGCGCGGCACTTGCTCGAGGAGCACGGATTCGACGTCGATTACCATGAGTATCCGATGGGCCATCAGGTGGTGATGGAAGAGATCGACGCCGCCCGTGGGTTCATCGAGCGGAACCTCAACCCGTGATCCGGCGGCGCTCCGTCCGCTGATCAGCGCCGGAGCGTCACCGTCGCCTTCGCGCCACTCTGCTTCTTCGCCGCGATCCACTCGTCGATCCGCGTCTCGAGGATCGACAGCGGCAGCGGACCCGCGCCGAGGAGCGTGTCGTGGAAGGCGCGGACATCGAACCTCTCGCCGAGCTCGCGCGTCGCGCGGGCGCGCAGCTCTTTCATCTTCAGCTCGCCCATCTTGTAGGCCAGCGCCTGCGCGGGCCAGCCGATGTAGCGGTCGATCTCGACTTCGATGTCGTGCAGCGGCTTGCTCGAGTTGCTCACGAAGAAATCGATCGCCTGCTGGCGCGTCCAGCCTTTCGTGTGCATGCCGGTGTCGACCACGAGCCGCACCGCGCGCCACATCTCGTACGTGAGCTGGCCGAATTTCGAATACGGATCGCTGTACATCCCGAGCTCCGGCCCGAGCGACTCGGCGTAGAGGCCCCAGCCTTCGACGAACGCGGTGAAGCCGGCGAAGCGGCGGAAGCGCGGGACGTTCTCGAGCTCCTGCGCGATCGAGATCTGCAGGTGATGTCCCGGCACCGCTTCATGCAGCGTGAGCGATTCCATCTCCCACTTCGGCCGCGCGTTGAGGTCGTACAGATTCGCGTAGAAGTAGCCGGGGCGATGCGCCTCCGGCGATCCGCCGTTGTAGTACGCGGTGGTCGTGGTTTTCTCCGCGTACGCAGGCACGGGAATCACGCCGTACGGCGTGCGCGGCAGCCTGCCGAAGAGCTTCATCAGCTCCGGGTCGATGCGCTTGGCGATGTCGCGATAGCCGCGCAGCAGATCCTCGCGCGTGGTGTGGAAGAACTGCGGATCGGTGCGCAGAAATTTGAAGAACTCTTCGAGCGAGCCTTTGTATCCGCTCTGCTCCTTCACCCGCTCCATCTCTCCGCGAATCCGCTTCACCTCGGACAGCCCGAGCTCGTGGATCTCGTCCGGCGTGCGCGCCGTGGTCGTCATCAGCTGCACGCGGAACGCGTACCACTCCTTGCCGTTCGGCAGATCGGTGAACGCGATCGACTGCCGCGTCTTCGGGTAGTACTCGTCGCGCCAGAACGCCTGCAGCTTGCGCAGCGCGGGGATGACGCTCGCGCGCAGCACCTCCGCCGCTTCCTTCTGCAGGCGCTGCTGTTCGGCGGCGGGAATCGATGGGCGGAAGTTCGTGAATGCGAGCTCGTAGGTGGGCGACTTCGTGGGATCGTCGGCGATCTGATTCGCGATCAGGCCCTCGACCTTGCCGAGGATTGTACGCGGCGGCGTGAGTCCCGCGGCGAGGCCGCGGCGCAGCAGGGCGATGGTGTCGTCGACCGCGCGCGGGAACGCGCGCATGCGGACGAGGAACTGCTCGTGGTCTTTCACCGTGTCGCGCGGGATCGCCTGCGCGAGCTCGCTGAGGAGATCCTGCACGCCGCCCTGCTGGGTCATCGGCATCAGCTCGAACGGATAGCGATCGCCCTCGACGGCATTGCGCGAGTGCAGGAGGAAGAGGTCGTAGTTGATTCGATCGTCATCGCTCAGCTTCGAGCGATCGATCGCCTCGATGCGTTGCAGTGTCTCGCGGTCGTGCACGCGCCTGCGCTCGAATGCGTCCGCCGAGCGATCGGTCAGGCGCTCGTTGTAGCGGCGATCGCCCACATACGTCGCGCCCTCGGGATCTTCGCGAAGCTGCCACTCCCACTCTTCGTCGAAGAGCGCGTGCAGTTTCTGCGACTCAGATTGCGCGAGGGCGGAGGCGGCGAACGCAAGGACGAGAAGGAGCGGCAGAGCGCGTTTCATGGCGCGTCATTTTAGGAGGGCGGACGGGACGTCCGCCCTCCTTCCGTGGCCTGCCGATTGCTACCGAACTCCCGCAGGATGGCCGCGAAACCGCTTCGAACTGCCCTTCTCGCCGCGACGTTGATCCTGCTGCCTTTGCAGGCGAGCGCGACATTATCCAAGGCGATGTCGTTCGACGACAAGGTGCAGAACGCGCAGTCGATCATCCTCGGCAAGGTCATCCGCAGCGAGTCGCGCTGGGATGGCGCGCACCGCTGGATCCTTACCTACACGACGTTCCGCATCGAGAAGTCGCTGAAAGGATTTCCGGCGCAGGAGATCACCGTCGTCACGCCGGGCGGAAGCGTGGACGGAATCCGTCAGGAAACGATCGGCGTGCCGCAATTCCGCGAAGACGAGGAGCACGTGCTCTTCGTACGGAACAGCCAGGCCGGTCCGACGGTGCTGTACTTCGACCAGGGCGCGTACGACGTCGTCACCGTGCGCGGCGAGCGCATTGTGCAGCCGGCCGTTTCGTCTGCCGTGCTGATCGACACGCAGCGCGGCATGGCCGTGTCACCCGAGGGACCGCGGACGCTGCGGGAGTTCGAGTCGAGCGTGCGCGAGAGCATCCGCCGCCGCGAGGCGAACCGGATGGAGATGCTCGAACGCGAGAAGCGCGAACAGACGTCGATCTCGAACGTGCTGAAACGCAATCGCATACTGGTGCTGCTCGCCCTCGCGGGCGCGCTGCTCGCGACGTGGCAGCTGGTGAAGCGGTGGTAGGTGTGGAGTGCGGCGACGCCAGTCGCCGCTTTCTACGCGGCAGCGCCAGCTGCCGCGACTGGCGTCGCCGCACTCCAGATCACATCGCCGCTTTGATCGCCGCGTCGAACTCTTCGAACGAGCGCTTTCCGATCAGCACACGGCGCACGCGCCCTTCGCGGTCGACGATCATCGTCGTCGGACGCCCCTGATACGCGAACTTCGCGAGCGCGCTCTTCGGAGGCTCGCTCTGGAAGCGCGCGACCGTCGTGCGCATCGGGAACGTCGCCATGAACTTCTGCACGATGGCCGCATCCTCGTCGGTGACCGCGAGGAAGACGACGTCGCGTCCGCGCCATGAATCGGCGAGGCGGTTGATGTCCGGAATCTCCTCGCGGCACGGCGGGCACCATGTCGCCCAGTAGTTGAGGAAGACGACTTTGCCGCGATAGTCGGCGATACGCTGCTGCGAGGCCGCGCCGTATTCGGTGAAGCGCAACGTGCTGACTCGCTGATTCAGCGCCGATGAAATGGCCGCGAACGCGTACAGGATGAGGACCGCGACGGCGATCGCGCCCACCGCCCCTGCCTGCAAGATCCACTTCCACCAGCGGCGCGGACGGCCGACGAGGTACATGACGACGAGGAAGGCTGCGATCACGCCGCCGAACACGAGATACGCATGGTCGAACACGAAGCTCAGCACTGCATCCATGCGCGGAGGTACGACAATTGCCCTATCGGGTTGCGTGGCGGACAAAGTTGCCCGGAAAGCGCTCGATCGCGAGACGACCTACATCGACAAGCCGGAGGAAACGATGAACGTGCTCGCCTCCATCCGAAAGCTCGGCGTAAATCTCTGGCTCGACGACTTCGGCACCGGCCACTCCTCCCTCACCCACCTGCAACACTTCCCGCTGTTGCTCCGCCCACGCCATCGCTCCGTGCGGCTTCGTGTCATTCTGAGCGGGTTAACGGCGCACGCGCCGGTGAAGCAGAGATGAAGTTCTCGCGCAGCTTTGTGTTGAGCAAACTTGACTCATGTTGCCCTAGTGGACGTTCAACCTTGAAAGCATGCGTGGCCAGCCTTGTCATCCCGAGCG
>DATLFB010000067.1:0-32734 GCA_035525285.1 Thermoanaerobaculia bacterium | reverse complement strand
GGCGCGCAGCGCCGCGCCTGAGAGGAAGAAACCTCTTGAGTGTGCAGGACTCATAGCAGTTTGCAAAGTACTGATCACGTGTGGTTTGCGGATTCGAGAAAATTGAGTTTCTTGGAAGCGTGAGCGAGGGACCTGGGCGGGCGGCGGCGCGACCCGCGGGCTTCGTGCCACCCTACCCCCGGGTCCCTCGCTCACGCTCGGGATGACAAGGCTGGCAACGCATGCTTTCAAGGTTGAAGGTCTACTACGAACCGTCGTTCGAGCCCTTGCGGTCGAGCCACGCCAGCATCTCGCGCACGCTGCCCGTCGCCATCGCGATGCATGTGTCGGCCGCGCCGTAGTAGAGGTTGAGCGTGTCTCCGTCGGGCGCGAGGGTGGTGCCGCATGGAAAGGTGACGTAGCCGACGTCGCCCTGGATCTCGTAAGTCGCTTCCGGTCCGAAGATCCATTCGTCGCCGCGCAGGAGCAACCGCTCCGGATGCTCGAGATCGAACAAGGCGGCGCCGAGGCGATAGAGGCAGCCGGCGGCGGTGTGGCGCACGCCGTGATAGAGCATCAGCCAGCCGCGATCGGTCTCGATGAGCGGCGGCGAGAGTCCGACCTTGTTCGCGTCCCACCAGGAGCCGCGCCTGGCCCGCAGCATCATCCGGTGCCCGCCCCAGCTTCGGAGATCGGGCGAATACGAGATCCAGACGTGCGCTCCGGAATCGGCGATGGGGCGGTGCACGAGCGCGAACATGCCGCCCACGCGGCGCGGCAGGAGCGCGGCGTCTTTGTCGTCCGGCTGCATCACCAGACCGCAGCGGTCGAAGTGCACGAAGTCATCGGTGAGCGCGAGCGAGACGCCGGGGCCGCCTTTTCCGAACGCGGTATAGGCGATCGCGTACTTGCCGAGCTCCTGCACGTACGTGATGCGCGCGTCCTCGATCCCCCACATCTCTTCGGGATGATTCTCCGGATCGGGAAGAAAGGTCGGCTTCGCATCGATGATCCAGCCGCCGACTCCGTCCGCCGATCGTGCGGCGCAGAGGTGCGAATGTCCGCGGCGATCCTCGACCCTGCACAACAGAAGCGTGCTTCCGTCTTGCAGAATCGTCGCGCCGGCATTGAACACCGTGTGCACGGGATACGGCCAGTCCGCCGCGGTGAGAATGGGGTTGCTCTCGCTGCGACGGAAAAGGGTGTCGTACTGCAAAGCGGACTTCATCGCGCCGGACTCACAGCCATCAGCGCCTCGGACGGTTCAGCGACAGGGATCTGCATCGCGTTCCATCGCACTTCGTCCGAGCGCATGTCCATCAGCGCGAGCAGGAACGACAGCGTCGACTCCGCCCCCTGATTCTCGTTCAGGCGATCGGCGTGCAGAGCGTCACGGCAGCCGCCGGACAAAGGATCGTAGAGCGGCTGCTGCAATTGGTTCTGCCCGAGGAACCAGGTGAATGCGCGGCGCGCATGTTCGGCCCAGCGATGATCGCCGGTCGCGCGAAATGCATGCATGCACGCGGACACCGTGGCGCAGGCGTCGACCGGCTGCTGATCGAATACCGCCGCCTTCATCCCCCGCTCGAAAAAGCCGTCCGTTCCGATCGGAGCGAAGTAGCCGTCGGGCGTCCGCTGGATCGTCATCAGCCATTCGAGAGAGCGGATTCCGATCGCGGTCATGCCGGCGTCTCCGGTCCACGAGCCGGTGGCGATCATCGCCTGCGGCAGTCGCGCGTTGCAGTACGTGACGCGGTTCTCGCACCACGGCCACTCCGGCTCATTCGTGTGACGGAACAGAGCGACGAGGCGCTCTGCAATCGCCCGGCCGGCCGCCTGTACGTTCCGATCGCCTTCGAATGCGTGGAGGTATTGCTCGATCCCCAGCAACGTGAACGCCCATGCGCGCGGACTGCTGAACGCCGACACGGCTGGCAGCGCCGCATGGAACAGTGCGCCGGCGAGACTGTGCCGTCCGGGATCGGCGGAACATCCCACCACCGTACCCAGAGCCCACAGCGCACGGCCGTGGCTATCCTCGGATCCCTGCTCTTCCTGCCAGAGTCGCGAATACGACATGAAGTTCCGGAACCGTCCCGCCGCCGGGTTGAACGCATGGCTGACGAATGCGAGATAGCGCGACGCCAGCGTGCGCACGATTCCCGGATCGTCGGTCGTTGCGTCTTCGAGAAGGGTCATGAGCAGCAACGCACGCGCGTTGTCGTCGAGGCAGTAGCCCTCGTTGTAACGCGGCACGTTGAACATCGCGTGCTGGAGGATTCCCGTGTGGTCGGTCATCACTTCGACGTGATCGAGGACGACCTCCGGCAGCTCGGCGGGCCGGCTGGCAAGCGTGCTCGCGCGGAATGCATTGCGCGCGCGCTGCGCGTGCTCCGTGCACGCGCGCTCGAACGTATCGAGATAGGTGCGGGCGACGGCCGGCCACAACATCGCCCGGCCGTGAGCCGCGGCGCGACGGCGCATCGCGAGTGCTTTCTCGGGATCGTCGAGCAGTCCCACGACCTCGGATGCGATCGCCGACGAATCGTTCCACGGCACGAGAATGCCCCGTTCATCGGCGAGCAGCTCGCGCGCATACGCGTACGGCGTCGAGATCACGGCCTTTCCGGCGCCGAGGGCGTACGCGAGAGTCCCCGAGGTGATCTGCTCGGGATTCAGATAGGGCGTGATGTAGACGTCCGCCGCCGCGAGAAACTCCGAGAGCTCCGACTGGCTGACGAAGCGGTTGTGAAAGATCACGTTGCCGTCGACTCCGAGCCGTTTCGCGCGCTCCTCGAGCATCAGGCGATAGGTCTCGCCATGGCGCTCGACGATGTGCGGGTGCGTCGCGCCGAGGACGATGTAGACCACGTCGGGGTAGTGGGAGAGAACCGTCGGCAGCGCGTCGATGACATGCTCGATGCCTTTGTCGGGCGAGAGCAGGCCGAAGGTGAGAATCAGCGGGCGTCCTTCCACGCCGAGGCGGTTCTTGCTGCCGGCGAACGGCACGTTCGGGATCCCGTGCGGGATCACGTCGATCTTGTCCGCGGACACGCCGTGCACCTGCGCGAGAAGATCCGCGCCGCCGGCGGTCATTACGACGAGGCGATCCGAGAGCGCGATGAGCTCGTCCATCACACGCCGCTGATGCAGATTCGGCGAGCTCAGGATCGTGTGCAGCGTCGTCACGATCGGCATGCGCAGCTCGCGCAGGAGCGTGAGCAGATGGCTTCCGCCCTTTCCGCCGAAGATCCCGTACTCGTGCTGCACGGAGATCACGTCGACGGCATTCACGTTCAGGAAATCGGCGGCGCGCGTGTACGCGCCGGCGTCGTTGTCGGCGAGCTCGAAGCGAACGCGGGAGGGATAGGCGTGCTGGTGACCGACGTCGTTCATCGCCAGGACGAAGCAGTCCAGCTCGGGATCGAGCGTATCGATGGCGTCGCTCAGGTCGGTCGTGAACGTTGCGATGCCGCACTTCCGCGGCAGGTGATTGCCGAGCAGCGCGACGCGACGGATGCTGCGATCATCAGAGATCATGTCGAGAGATATCCTGCGTACAGTTTCAATTGAGCTCCTGGCCGGCTGTGCCGGCGCTTCTCTCGGTGTCCGACGCAAAAGGGCACACGAAGATCATCCGGAGAGAATGGAAGCTAAGAGGAGTGAGTCCAGAGGATCTGACTTAGTTCAGACGGACTGAAGAGGCGAGGAAAGTTCCTCGACGCTCGTTCACCATACGCGGTTCGGCCGCGAATGTATATGTAATAAGCGGCGGCGCTTTCCGGTTCGAAACAGTGCACACCAACTCGACCTCAGCGCTCGCGATCCTCTTCGTGAGTCGGCTCCGGTTGAACGACCTGGAGCGACTGATGACCATCGCGAACACCGCGAGTGCCCCAACCAAACGCGCGAAAGGCATCGACTTCTTTACGATGTCCTTCCTCATCCTGACGCCCGTCATCGGCGTCGTGGGCACGGCGCTCTACACGTACTTCCGGGGCTTCGAGCTCTGGATGCCGCTACTCGGACTCGCGATGTATCTCGCCGTCGGAATCTCGATCTGCGCGGGCTACCACCGCTTCTTCTCGCACAAGAGCTACGAGGCATCGCGGCCGGTGCAGATCTTCTATGCGCTGTTCGGCGCGATGGCCGCGCAGAACTCGATTCTCTGGTGGTCGTCGAGCCATCGCATCCATCATCAGTACGTCGACCGCGACTGGGATCCGTACAGCATCAAGCGCGGCTTCTGGTGGGCGCACATCCTGTGGGTCTTCCACCGCCACGACGCGCCGCCCGTCGATTCGAACGCGACCGATCTGCTGAAGAACCCGATCGTGCTCTGGCAGAATCGCTGGTACAAACTGATCCTGATCATCGGCGGCTTCGGCCTGCCCGCGCTGATCGGCGCGATGTTCGGCGATGTCCTCGCGGGACTGCTCTGGGGCGGCTTTCTGCGTCTCGCCGTGATCCACCACACGACGTTCTTCGTCAACTCCCTCGCCCACTACGTCGGCAAGCCGACGTACAACGCCGAAGTCTCCGCGCGCGACAACTGGGCCGTGGCGCTGCTGACTCTCGGCGAGGGATATCACAGCTTTCATCACCGCTTCCCGGCCGACTTCCGCAACGGCATCCGCTGGTACGACTGGGATCCGGCGAAGTGGTTCATCGCGGCGTTGCGCGCGACGCGTCTGGCGAGCGAGCTCCGCTCGGCCACGCCTCCCCAGGTGGAGCAGGCGCGCATGCAGGCCGGACTCCGCGAGATCGAGCCGCACCTCGCCGCCGCGCACGGCGACCTCGCCGACCAGGTGCGCGGTCTCGTCGCGGATGCCCGGACGCATCTCGAAACCGCGATCGCACTCTGGCGGCAGTACGTCGACGAGCATTCCCGCAGTGCGCGCCGGACCGCCCGCCGGCACCTGCGCGAGGCACGCCGGCGCTGGAGGCATGCCACGAGCATCGCGTCCTCCGGCGACGTCCCGGGCGGCCGTGACCCCGTGCAGGTGTGATGTTGCAGAGGCAGCTCGGCAGCCGGGCCTCGGAGCACCCGCTCGTCGGCTTCTACCCCGAGCAGGAAGCCGAGGCCAACGTCGAAGAGGCCTGGGCAAGCGAGATCCTGAAGAGAGTTGCCGCTGCACGCGCCGGTGAGCTGGCGAGCGCTGACTGGCGAACCGTACTGCAGCGCGTCGAAGCAGAAGTCCTCGGCCGCTGAAGCCACTCAAACATCGTCGAACCCGCGGAAACTGAGTACCGCGAAGCTACGGCGTGGTATCGAGATCGAGATCCGCGTGTCGCGGATCGTTTCGTCGCTGAGACGCGGCGGACCCTTGAGCTCGTGGAGACCTTTCCTCAGATCGGCGGGCGCGTACCGTGTGTTGACGATGACGACGTTCGACGAATGCCGATTCACACATTTCCGTACCACGTCGTGTTTGTGAACCTTCATGATCGTCTGGAGGTCATCGCATTCGCTCATAATCGGCGCAGGCCTGCGTATTTCATGGGCCGCTTCCGCCGAACGTGAGGATTGGGGGCTGACCTTCTCGTCCGCCGAACGCTTCACACTGAGCTGCGGCGGGCGTCACGTGCAAGGAGCGACGCGGCGCGGTGGGCGCCGTGCCCACGAACGCTCTTGATGGCGGATTATTCACCAGCCGAGGCAAACGACCGGCAGAGTGTCATTCCGAGCCGCCGGAGCTGCGAAGCAGCGAAGGACGGTCGAGGAATCCCCGGCCGAAGCACGAGTAGCGCCCCAGCGCGGGGGATTCCGCGCCGTCTTCGCGGCTTCGGAATGACACTCATGAATATTCCGGCCCAACTACCGCGCAACCGCGCAACCGCGTGACCGCGTGACCGTCCCCCGCGCAAACCCCCGGCTCGCCGCTCGCTCCGAATCCCGTCGCGTGGCCGGCCAGGCGGATTGCATCGGCGGCGTGCGCAGGGCACGAGCGGAGCACGCCTCGCCGTAGGATTCCTCCCCCCTGGCGCACTCCCCGCTTTCGGCGGGGCGAGGGGACTTGATAGCATTGCGCGAAATGCGCACTGTCATCGCCGGCAGCGGCAGCTACATTCCGCCGCGACGAGTCCCGAACTCGGCATTCCTCGACCGCGAGTTCTGGGGCGCGGACGGGAAGAAGATCGACAAGCCGAACGAGCAGATCCTCGATCAGTTCGAGTCCATCACCGGCATCCGCGAGCGGCGCTACGTCGACGACGATCAGGTCACGTCCGACATCGCCTACGAGGCCGCGAAAGAGGCACTCGAGTCTTCCGGCATCGACCGCGAGTCGCTTGATGTAATCATCGTCGCCCACAACTTCGGCGACGTGCGACGGGGATCGCACCGCTCCGATCTCGTCCCCTCTCTCGCCGCACGAGTGAAAGCGAAGCTGAAGATCAACACGCCGCGCACCGCGGCCTTCGATCTCATCTTCGGCTGCCCCGGCTGGCTGCAGGGCGTGATTCAGTGCGATGCGATGATCCGCGCGGGCGATGCCAAGCGCGCCATGGTCATCGGCGCGGACACGCTCTCGCGCATCTCCGATCCTCACGACCGCGACAGCCTCATCTACGCCGACGGCGCGGGCGCCGTCATCCTCGAAGGACGCGACAACGGGGCAGGGATTCTCTCGCACGCGGTCCGCTCCGACACGCTCGATCACTCGTCGATGCTGTTCATGGGTCCGTCGTACAACAAAGAGACGTTCCTCGAGGCGATCTTCCTGAAGATGGAAGGGCGCAAGCTGTACAAGTACGCGCTGCAGACCGTCGCGGGATCGATCAAAGAATGCCTCGCGAAAGCGGGCGTCGATCTCGCCGATGTAAAGAAGGTGCTGATCCATCAGGCGAACGGGAAGATGGACGAGGCGATCCTGGCCGCGCTCTACGATCTCTACGGAGCGAAGCCGCCCGAGAACGTGATGCCGATGACGATCTCCTGGCTCGGCAACAGCTCCGTCGCCACCCTGCCGACGCTGTACGACCTGCTCACGAAGGAAAAGCTCGACGGACACTCGATCGCGCCCGGCGACACGATCGTGTTCGCCTCGGTCGGCGCCGGCATGCACATCAACGCGGCGGTGTATCGGGTCTGACGCCGCCGATCGGAGATCGGCGGACCGGCCGGCAGCATGGTGTGGTGGAGGACAGGCAATCCTGCCTGTCCGGCCTTCAAGGACAGGCAATCCTGCCTGTCCGGCCTTCAAGGACAGGCAATCCTGCCTGTCCGGCCTTCAAGGACAGGCAGGATTGCCTGTCCTCCACTGGTTTCTGCCGCGCGGTCTTCTAGTCGGCGCCGATCGGCGTCGGGCGGACGCGAAAAATGTGAAACGGCCGCGCCTCCGCGACGCGCCCCCGCGTCCGCAACAACACCTCCCCAGCGCGCTGTCCGTCACGTACAGCGATCCATCCGGCCCGAAGCTCACTCCATCCGGCCAGCGGATGCGCGGATCGCGCACGAGCGTGTGCAGCGTGCGATCCGCCCGCAGCAGCGCGATCGTTCCGTGCTCCACCTCGGTCATGTAGATGTTTCCGTCCGCATCGATGCCGATGCCGTCCGTCTGCGGCTTTGGCCCGAACGTCTCCACGCGCGGCGGCGGGTGGCCGGCGCGCAGCTCGCTCGTGCGGACGCGGAACAGCGTGTCGTGCGACATCGGTCCGTAATACAGCCACTCGCCGCCCTCATCGAGCGCGATCGAGTCGACGGCGGGATGCATCGCATAGAGACCGCCGAAGAAGATCATCGGCTTCCCGCGCGCGACGATGCGGTACGGCCGGTCGAGCACCGACGCGTCGCGCTCCAGCGCGCGCCACGCGTTGCGCGTCTTCGAGTCGTACACGATGAGCGCGGGCCGCTTCGCGATCACGCTGATGTCGGCGAGATAGATCCAGCGCCCTTCGGGATCGATCGCGAAGTCCTGCACGTACGACCCGATCCCCGCGACCTCGCGCGGCATCCTCCACTGATGCACGCGCCTTCCGGTCTTCAGATCGAATGCGATCAGCAGCGGGCGACGCACGCCGTGGAAGCCGGTGTCGAGCGTCCACAACCTTCCCTGCCGGTCGATGCGCAGCGACAGCACCGTGCCGAATTGCTCCTGCCCCTCTTCGCTCGGCCACGGCACGGGATTGCCGTTCACGAGCTCCAGCACCTTCAGAGCCGGCCGCGCCTCGGGGTGATAGGTGAAGAAGATCCGGCCGTCAGGCGCAACGGCGATGTTGCCCGGCGGCTCGTCGAGCGTCGCCACGACCGTCACCGCATCATTGCCGAGGAGCGCGCGCGACGTGCGATCGGGAAACGGAATCGTCCGGCCGCCGTAGCGCACCTTCATCACCGCGATGAGCGCTCCCACCATCGCGAGGAGAATCGTCGCGGCCGTAAGCAGGCGGCGCTTCATTCGCGACGGACCGAGCCTGGTGGACATCAACATTGAAAGCATCGGCGCCAAGGCTTGTCATCCCGAGCGTGAGCGAGGGACCTGGGGGTAGGGTGGCACGAAGCCCGCGCGTCGCGCCGCCGCCCGCCCAGGTCCCTCGCTCACGCTCGGGATGACAAGGCTGGCAACGCATGCTTTCAAGGTTGAAGGTTCCCTGGCATGAGCAGCGCGGGCTGCTCCTATGAGTCTTTGCGCGGGATGAACTGACTGAGCCGCGCCTGCGACTGCGGATCGGCCGACAGCACTTCGAGCCCGCTGTGGAAGAGCTCTTTCGCCGCATCCGCCGCGCTGCGCTTGACCGTGCGCACGATCGCGCAGTCGAGCTTGATCGGACCGATGTCCGACAGCACTTCCACGCGACAGATCGCGGGCAGCGGCGCTTCATGCGCGACGCCGATGCCGATGGACGAGACGTCGACGACGTAGATGCACGTCTTCCCCACCGCTGCACGCAGCGGATTGCGCAATCGCACTCGCGCCTGACGGCGCCGTTCCGGATTCGGCATTGCTGAAGGCGCGCAATCTATCGCCGCGGCGAAGGCGGCAGCGTGAGCTGGATCACATTCCCCGACCGCCGACGCGCGTCGCCGATGCGCACGATCGTCGCGTCCGGCCGCCGTTCGACCTCGTACCACGGAAAGCGCACCCAGGTCATGAACCCACGAATCGACGGCTCGCGCCGCGCGGCGCTCCACTCCGGCGACTCTTTCGCCACCGGAAACGCGCGCGGCTCGAGCGTGAGCGTGCGATCGCGCCACGAGTAGCGCCCCTGATAGTACACATCTCCCGTTTGCGCAACGATGTCCCAGCGCGTGGGATCGAGCGGATGCGGACCCGTCATCACGCGCGTCGCGTCGGGGAGCTCGCGCCGCACGTCGCGCACCGTCGCGTGATGAATGAGCAGCCGCGCGCCGATGTAGCAGCTCGCGACGAGCAGCGCGACCGGCGCCCAGGAACGCTTCGCGCGCCACAGCAGCGCGACGAGAAGCACGAGCGCGACGAAGGCGACGACGGGGATGTACTCGGGCCTGCGCGGCGCGACGAACCACATCAGCAGCGCCGCGATCACGCCGAACACCACCAGAACCGGCGCGGAGGCTCGCTTCGACGCGAGCACGCCCGCGCCGAAAATCAGCCAGAGCCACGGATCCATGATGTACACCGAGTCGCCGTAGCTCCACGTGCCGCGAAACGGCATCAGCCAGCGCATCCCGTACGTGTTCAGCCAGTCGAGCGCGGGATGCGTGAGGATCGCGAGCGAGGACAGGAGCAGGAGTTGCGTAGGGTCGGGCTTCAGCCCGACCTCGCCCGGCTGAAGCCGGGCGCTACGTATGCGCGCGTACAGCATCAGCAATCCCGTCAGCACGAACGGCAGCACGACCAGCGCGAGCACGCCGTGCGTCCACCCGCGCCGGAACTCGAGCGCGAAGTCGCGATGGCCGGTGAAGTAGAGGATCGCGTCGACGTCGGGCAGATTCGCGCCGATGACGAGCGCCGCCGCCGCGAGCGGCGTTTTCCGGCCGAGGCGCGTGGAGGCGAGGTTCGCGCCGGCGAGGGTGTGCGTGAGGGGATCCATGCGCGCGCGATGGTAGCGCGCTACGGACGCCAGTTCAGGATCACCGTGAGCGGCGGCGCGTTCGGATTGATCGTTCGTTTCGCCGTCAGGAAACGGCCGCCGGGTGCGACGTCGTATACGTGCGACGAGATCTCGAACAGACCGCGTGGCACGGACGCTCGGATCTCGCCGTCGACGACATCGATCGTTGCCGCCATCAATGCTTTTTCCCCGTCGTACCAATACAGCTCGCGCCCGTCGCGGCTCCAGCGCGGCTCGTCGGCGACGCCCGTGGAGATCGGCCAGAACGGACCCGGTTTCGGGAACGTCGTGATGTACGCGCGACGGCGGCCGTCCTGGTGCGACGTGAAGGCCAGCCATCGTCCGTCCGGCGACACTTCCCCATTCCCTTCGTCGAAGGGAGTCGACACGAGCGCAAACGAACGGTACGGCGGTGTCGTCGACACGGCGCCGATGTCATTCCCGCTCTTCGCCGTGAGGGTCTCGTAGACAACGTACTGCCCATCTGGCGAAAAAGACGTCACGAAGTTCGCGATGTCGTCGTTCGTTAGCCGCACCGCTGCCCCGCTGCCGGAGTTGAAATACACATCCGGCGGGCGGTCCGTGACGGCGCTGTAGGCAAAGCCCTTCCCGTCCGCCTTCCACACTGCCCTGAACGAGATGTCCTCGAATGCAGCGCGGGTCGACGTGCCGCGCTCGACGTCGAGAATCCACTGCGTCGTGTCCGACTCTTCGCGCGTGACGAGAACGCGCCGGCCGTCCGGGGATACGCGAGCCGCGACGTACGGCCCCGGCTCTCCGGCCGGACCGATCACGCGGCCTGTCGCGTCGACGAAGGTGAGCTCCGTGAGCACAGGCGAGCCGTCCTTCCGGTAGACGATCGTCCCGTTCGGGGAGACCGAGAATGGCGAAAGCCCGGGATCGACATTCAGAATCCCTTCCTCGATCACGACGGGCTGGCCGCGAGCCTCGAGCTTCCCGAGGTCGAACGGCTGCGCGACGAGCGCGCGCTTGCGCAGATAGAAGAGATGCCCGTTAGCGTAGAACACTCTCGTGATGTCGCGAAGCCGCTCGAACGGCACGATCTTCTTCCGCTCGTCCGAATCGAGCGAGGCCACGTAGATCCCGCTCGCGGCGGGGCTGCCTCCCACGCTGAACACGAAATGCTTTCCGTCCGGCAGGAACAACGGCCATGCGTGGGTGCTCTCCCCGGAACGCAGCGTGGTGACCTGTCTGCGTTCGCCGCCCGACGCGGAGACCCGAAACAACGGACCTTCGAACACGGGATTGAAGACGATCACGCCGGCGGCGTTCCACGTCGCGCCACCGGTGCCGTCGGACACCTCGGCGATCGTGCGGACGCTCCCGTCGCTCGTATCGACGCGCTGCAATCCAGCTCTCGAGATAAAGCCGATGTGCCGCCCGTCGGGAGACCAGAAGGCGAAATAAGCACGCTCCGTTCCGGCGAGCTGTTTCGGCTCGATCGCATCGAGGCTGCGGATCCAGAGGGAACCCTCGGCACCGAGCGGTTGTGCCTGGAACACGATGCGCCGGCCTTCCGGCGACACGGCAGCCATCTCGACGCGGAACGCCATCTGCGAAGGCGGCGGAATCGTGAAGCGCACCGGCGGCGGCGGATCGCGACGCGTGCGCACGTACGCGATGAGCAGTCCCGCGAGCGCGGCCGCGAGGAGTGCCACCGCGATCCATCCGCTCTTCGAGAAACGCGCCTTCTCTGCGGCCGCCGCAGGCACCGCGGTCGTCGAGATCGCCCGCAACTGCAGCGCGACGTCGTGTGCGCTCTGCATCCGCTCCTCCGGCTCTTTCGCGAGACACATGCGCACGAGTTGCTCGAGCGCGGGCGGTGTCACCGGCTGCAGTTCCGCCATCGGCTTAGGCTCGCTCGAGACGATCGCCACGATGACGCTCGTCCTCGTCGATCCGTCGAATGCCCGCCGGCCCGTAACCATCTCGTACAGCACCGCGCCGAGAGCGAAGAGATCGGCGCGCGCATCGATCGGGCGCCCGTCCAGTTGTTCCGGCGACATGTAGTGAAACGTGCCGACGACCACGCCCTGCTCGGTGATCGGATCGCGCTGCGTGAGCGCGTTCGACGTATCACCAAAGGGCGCGTTCTTCGCCAGACCGAAATCGAGAAGCTTCGCGCCGCTCCGCGTGATCATCACGTTCCCCGGCTTCAGATCGCGGTGCACGACGCCGTTGCGATGCGCCGCCGCGAGCGCATCCGCGATCTGCGCGCCGAGGCGGAGGACGTCGGCGAGAGGAAGCGGTCCGCGCGCGATGCGATCGGCGAGCGTCTCTCCTTCGAGCAGCTCCATCACCAGATAGTCCGTGCCCTGGTCGTGGCCGATGTCGTAGAGCGTGCAGATGTGCGGGTGGTTCAGCTGCGAGATCGCCTTTGCCTCGCGCTCGAGGCGCAGTCTCAGTTGCGCGTTCGCCGCGAGCTCCTCGGGCAGAATCTTGATGGCCACGCTTCGGTCGAGCCGCGTATCGCGCCCGCGCCACACCTCGCCCATTCCGCCCGCACCGAGCGGTGCGACGACTTCGTACGGCCCGATGCGGCTTCCGATGGTGATGGTCATAGCGTCGCGGACGGCCGCGCCGCCGCGCGCGGGCGCATCACGTATCCCCCCGGGAACTTGCCCGAGGCGATCATCGTACGCACCACGCTTTCGTCCGCGGGCATGGAGAAGAGATTCCCCTGCGCGGCCGTGCAGCCGAGGGCGAGGAGCTGCGTGCGCTGGACGTCGTTCTCCACCCCTTCCGCGATCACGCTCACTTTCAGATTCTCCGCCAGCGTCGTGATCGTGCGGATGATCTCGAGGTTCTCGTCGCCCGTGGCGATGTGGCTGATGAACGAGCGGTCGATCTTCAGCGTGTCGATCGCGAAGCGGTGGAGGTAGCTGAGCGACGAGTAGCCCGTGCCGAAGTCGTCGATGTGCACCTGCACGCCGGCCGCGCGCAGACGCCCGATCGTCTCGGCAGAGCTCTGGCTGTTCTCCATCAGGATCGTCTCGGTGATCTCGAGGCAGAGCGTGCGCGGCGGGAGGAAGGTGTCGCGCAGCACGCGCTCGACGTCGGCCACGAACGTCGGATGCTGCAACTGGCGGCCGGAGAGATTCACGCTGATCGTGAGATCTTCGCGCCCGAAACTGCGCTGCCAGTGCCGCATCCGCGCGCACGCCTCCGCCAGCGCCCATCGTCCGATCGGCACGATCACGCCGGTCTCCTCGGCCACGTGAAGGAACTCGTTCGGGAAGATCAGCCCGCGCTGCGGATGATTCCAGCGCAGCAGGGCCTCGAAGCCGAGGATGTGCAGGTCGATCAGAGAGACGATCGGCTGGTAGTGCAGCACGATCTCGCCGCGGTCCAGCGCGCGCCGCAGATCGCTCTCGAGCTGCAGCTGCGCGACCGCCGTCGTGTGCATGCCCGGATGAAACACCTCGTGTCCCGCGCGTCCCATCGCCTTCGCGCGATACATCGCGATGTCCGCATCGCGCAGCAGCTCATCGGCGCGCACGTAATGCGGCGCGCTGACGGCGATGCCGATGCTCGCGGTCGTGAAGATCTCCCTGCCGCGCAGATTGAACGGCGCGGAGATCACATGCTGGATGCGCCCCGCGGCGATCACCGCGTCGTCCGGCTGCTCGATGTCGTCGAGGAGGAGCGTGAACTCGTCGCCGCCGAATCGCGCGACGGTGTCGCCGGGCCGGATCGTGTTGCGGATCCGCTCCGCGATCGAGATCAGCAGTTCGTCGCCGACCAGATGCCCGAGCGAGTCGTTCACCACCTTGAAGCGGTCGAGATCGACGAAGAGCAGCGCGAAGCGGTGCGTCAGATGCCGCTTCGAGTGGCGGATCGCCTGCTCGAGCCGGTCCATGAACAGCGTGCGGTTCGGCAGTCCGGTGAGCCCGTCGTGAATCGCATCGTGCAGCAGCCGCTCCTCCGCGCGATGGCGCGAGGTCACGTCGCGGAAACTCCACACGCGCCCGGCCGCCCTGCCGTCCAGCATCTGCGGGATCGAGTAACGCTCGAACACGCGGCCGTCCTTGAACTCCAGCACGTCGTGGCTTTCCGCGGTGGGATCGGAGTAGAGCTCGCGGACTTTGTCCAGAAAGGCCTGCGGATCGATGAGTTGCTCGAGCACGTGGGAGATCGCGCGCTCGTCGTGGCGCGACTCGAGGATGTCCTGCGGGATGCGCCACATGTGCGCGAAGCGCTGATTGAACGACACGATCGTGCCGTCGAGGTTCACGACGAGGATGCCGTCGGCGGTCGACTCGAGCGTCGACTGCAGGACCGACAGCGAGCGGCGCAGGTCGGTGTTCGCCTGCATCAGCTCGTGCGAGCTGAGATCGAGCGAGCGCTCGAGCATCAGCCGGTCGTCGTCGAACTGATGGTAGGCGGCGTTGATCGCCTCGACGAACGTCGCCGATCCATCCGGCGCGCCGGACGGGAACCACTTGCGAAGCTGCCGGAGCAGCAGAGAGTGGAGCTCGCTCATCGCTGGAGGGCGGACGTCTCGTCCGCCACCGTTGGGCGGACGAGACGTCCGCCCTCCTTCATCTCGGAGAACGTCGTGATGGTCATGGTCTGGTTGTGCAGCTCGCAGCGCGCGTCGGGCGTAAACGGCGAGATCTCGCCGTACGAGTAGAAACCGGTGAGCACCGTCCTCTCCCCCATCACGTCGCGCACGCCTTCCACTTCTTCCTCGATGCGCTGCTGCAGCACCATCTTGCGTCCGACGCAGCTGATCAGCAGCGCGAGCTCGGGCGAGGAGCCGCCGACCGCGGCGTAGCTCACCTTCGCGGCGCCCGCCGCGCCGTCGATGAGGCGATCGAAGTTCGCTTTCATCAATCGCGCGTACGCGCCGGCCGGCATGTCGCCGGCGAAGGTCATGCTCTGCTCCTTCTCGTCGACCGCGAGAATCGTGCGAACGACCGGAGTGGCATCGCTCGACGTGCGGAGACTGAGCGGGAAGAGTAGCCCCGAGGCGGGAAGATCGGCGGCGTGCTCGCCGAGGTATTGCTTGTACAGCTCGAGCGCGGACTGGCCGTCGAGCTCGTAGAGCACGTTGTCGCGCGACTTCGTGATCAGGCGCTCGGGCCCGAACGGATCCCATCCGCCGAGGGACGCGTAGCCGACGCGGAGCGCGGAGCCGTAGAAACCCGCGGCCACGATGCTTCCCTGTTCCGGCTTTCCCTTCCATACGACATAGGTGCGCGCGAAGCGATGGCCGTCGCCGGAGAGTCCGCCGGTGACGGTGACGCTCGGCGGCAGCGCCGATGCGAGTCCGCGCACGAGATTCGTGCCGTTGACGTGGATGCCTTCGGAGAACACGACGACGTGCACGAGATTCTCGTGCGGCAGTGCCGCGGCCAGTCTGCATCCCGCATCGAAGCTCTGCGCGGGATCGTCGATGGCGACGCGCGCGCAGCGCACGGTCGTGCCGTCGAACGAGATCGCCGTCGACACGAGCGACTCGTCGGTCACCTGCGTGCCGAAGATCTCGCCCGCCGTCGAACAGCCGATGATTTCGGCATCGGGATACGCACTCGCGAGGTCGGCGAAGAGCGACGCGTCCTCGAACACATGCCGGCTCCCGAACGCGAACACGAGCTGCGCATCGCGCAACTCTCCCGGACGGCTCGTCCAGCCATCGCCGGACATCCAGCGACGTGCCTCGATTCTCATGGGGAAGGCGTGATTGTACGCCGCGCTGCCTGGGAATGTAGCGCGGGCTTCCAGCCCGCCGTATCGCCGGCTTCCAGCCGGCGCGCGGCCGGCAGGATGCCGGCCGCACGGCGGGCCGGAGGCCCGCTACAAGATCAGCGGATGAGCGCGTGGCGAATCGCGTAGCGAACGAGTTCGGCGGTGCTCTTCACGCGGAGCTTCGCGAGGACACGGGCGCGGTGGTTGTTCACCGTCTTCACGCTCAGGCCGAGATTTGCCGCGATCTCGCGGACGGGCTTCCCGCCCGCGATGGCGAGAAAGATGTCGAACTCGCGCGGCGACAGGAGATCGTGCGGCCGCTCCGCCGGCGCATGGTCGCGATCGAGGGCGAGCGTTTCGACCAGATCGGCGGTCAGATACTTCCGTCCTTCCGCGACGCGCCGGATGGCCTGGATGAGCTGCTCGGGTGCGCTGCGCTTCTCGATGTAGCCATCGGCGCCGGCGCGCAGCGCGCGAATCGCGAACTCCTCCTCCCGCTCCATCGAGAGCATCAGCACGTGACAGCGCGGCCGCGCCGCCTTCACGTGCGAGAGGACGTCGAATCCGCTGCGGTCGGGGAATGAGACGTCGAGCACGAGGACGTCGACCTCGCGCTCGCGCATCGACGCGATCGTCTCGCTGCCGGTCGCGGCCTCTCCGCACACCTCGATGCCCTCGTCCGAATGGACGATGCGCTTGAGACCCTCGCGCACGATGGCGTGGTCGTCGGCGATGAAGACGCAGATCTTCTCCTGCATCCTCGTCACGTCCGGTCGTGCACCAGCGGGATGCGCGCGGTGACGGTCGTGCCCACGCCGTCGACGGCACGAATCTCGACGTCGCCGCCGAGCGCATACGCCCGCTCTTTCATCCCGATCACTCCGTACGCGTTGGGAGCGGTGCGCTCCAGTTCCCGGATGCCGCGGCCGTTGTCGCGGATCTCGAGCACCAGCTCGTGCGCATGCTGATGCAGCCGCACTTCCGTGCGCGTCGCGCCGGAGTGACGAGCGACATTCGTGAGCGCCTCTTCGAGAATGCGGAACGCAGCGATCCCGACGTCCGGCCGCACGTCCAACGCTTCCGTCCGAATGAACAGTTCGGTCTCGACGCCGTAGCGGCTCCGGAAGTCGGAGAGCTTCATCTCGACCGCGGAGGCGAGTCCCATCTCGGCGACGCGGCTCGGCCGCAGCTCGGAGACGATGCTGCCGGTTTTCACCATCGTCGTGTCGATCAGCGGAAGGATGCGGGCGACGAGATCGGGCTCCGGCGGTGTGCCGCGCTCGACCGCGCGCAGCAGGCGCGCGACGTCCATCTTGATGGCGGTGAGGAATTGTCCCAGTTCGTCGTGCAGCTCGCGAGCGATGCGCGTGCGCTCTTCCTCCTGGATCGAGAGCACGCGCGCGGAGAGAGCGCGCAGCCGCTCGCGCGAGGCACGCAGCTCGATCTCGACGTTCTTCATCGCGCTGATGTCGCTCAGCGTCACGACGTACCCGCGTGCCGCGCCGTCGGCGTCGTACAGCGGGGCCATCGATGCGCTCATGTCGATCATGGTCCCGTCCCTGCGCATGCGCCGGACTTCGACATTCGTGAGCACCTTCCCGCGCAGACACGCATCGGCCATCGCCTCGCGCTCCTCGACGTCTTCCGGGGCGAGGATCGGGCACGGACGTCCGATCACTTCCTCCGCGTTCCATCCGAAGATCCGCTCCGCCGCGCCGCTCCATGCGCGCACGAGGCCGTCGCGGTCGTACGCCGCGATCGCCAGCGGCGAGGCGTTGAAGAGCGCGCGCAGATCTTCGCGAGCGAGCATCCGGTTCGCGTGCGCCGTGCGCAACACGCTCGCGACCGCAACGGCGAAGCGCTCGTCGTCCTCCGTGAACGCGCCGCCTTCCGCTCCGCGGACGAGGATCACGAAGCCGTACGTGGCGGGGCTGATCGCCATCGGCACGAGAAGCGCGGACACGGTCTGCGGAAGAACGCGGCGCAGCGCGGCGACTGCGGGATCGTGCGGGTCCGACGATCGCCGCGGTGAGGCACCGGCGTCGCGTGCCAGCTCGGTCAGCAGATCGGTCAGCAGATCGTCGGCGCGATCGGCCGCGAGAGCCGGCTCGTCCATCCACGTCCGGATGCGCCCCTCGTAAGGCAGAGCGACGATCGCGGCATCGGCGGCGAACATCGCACGAAGCGAACGGCACGCGTGCGCCATCAACCGCCCGGCGTCTCGTTCCGCGTTGAGGTCCGGACAGAGCTCCAGCAGCGCGCTCATGCGCATCACCGCCGTCCGCAACCATTCGATGTAGACATCCGGCGGCGGCAAAGAGACGCCAAGGATCGGCGAAATGACCGCGAGGACCGCGGTGGGATCCCACGGCTTCGTGATCACATCCGAAGCGCCTGCTTCCGCCGCGATCTCGCGCGTCTCCCTCTCGCGGTCGCGCGACGTGTGCAGGATCAGCGGAATCCGCGCGAGGCGCGGGTCCGACCGCAGCGCGCGCACGAGGGCGGAGTCTCCCGGCGCAACGATCAGGTCGGGCGGGCGCGCATGCGCGCGCTCGAGAGCTTCGACTTCGTCCATCGCCTCCTCGACCTCGTGCCGGTCACTCATCAGTGACGCGAGCACGTATCGGTCGAGAGGATGGTCATCGATGATCAGAATGAGGGACATGCCGAGGCTGCTACTCCGCCGGAGCGAGGCCGTGCCGAATGGCATACCGGACCAGTCCCGCGACGTCGTGAATTCCGAGTCTTCGCATCAGCTCCGTGCGATGAGATTCGACGGTCTTGATGTGAATGCGCAGCTGCAACGCGATCTGCCGGCTGGTGAGTCCCTGCGCGATCAGCCGCAGCACTTCCCGCTGGCGCGGTGTGAGCCGCGCCGCCGGACCGCCGTTCCGCTTTCCCGCTTCCGTCGCGCTCGCGACGACCGGACTGATGTAGATGCGCCCGCATGCGACCGCGCGCACCGCCTTTTCCAGATCCGCGAGCTCGTCCGATTTCAGCAGATATCCCGCCGCCCCCGCGCGCAGCGCCTCGTGCACGAAGTGAGGGTCGCGGTGCATCGAAAGAATCACCACCCGCGTCTGCGGAGAGATCCGGCGGATGCGCTCCAACGCCTCGATGCCGTTCATGCCGGGCGGCATGCTGACGTCCATGAGCACGAGGTCCGGATGATGCGCGGTCACCATCTCGACCGCCTCGGCGCCGTCGCGAGCCTCCAGAATCTCGACCACGTCGGGCATTTCGGAGAGAAGCGAACGAATTCCGGCTCGCACGAGCCGGTGGTCGTCCGCGAGGAGCACACGCATCGTACTATTGAGTCCTCCTTTGACGACCGGATTTCCGGAAACAGTGGATTGAAACCTGGCAGGTACTGATGGAAGTAACACTACCATCAGAAATTTACTTGCATACGTATGGGAATGCCTATCGGGTGATCACCCGAGATCCACACTGCCGCAAGTGGAGGACAGACAATCTTGTCTGTCCAGGATGTTTCGTTCGTAGAGAGCGAGGACAGGCAGGATTGCCTGTCCTCCACTTCCTGGGTGAAAGTCCCAGTCGCGTGCAGGTGACCGCCCGATTGCCCGGCGTGTTGCGAAGACGAGAATCGCTTTGCAGAATGAGAGTCCTCATCGCCGACGATCGGCTGCTCATTCGTGAAGGGCTCCGCCTCATCCTGTGCGAGAACATCGGCTCCGTGCAGACCGGCGAGGCTGCCGGCGCCCGCGAGTTGCTCGCGAAGCTGCACGACGAAGTCTGGGACGTGATCGTGTTCGACATCGGCTTTCCCGTTCACGCGGGATTCGATCTGCTGCGCCAGGTCAGAGCGATGCGTCCTGCCACACCCGTTCTCGTGCTGAGCACGCACGCCGATGAAACGTATGCCGTGCGCGCGCTTCGGAGCGGGGCCACCGGTTGTCTGACGAAGGAGAGCGCGCCGCACGAGCTGGTGACCGCGATCGAGAAGCTCGCCCGCGGCGGACGCTATGTGCCGCCGGCGGTCGTCGACGCGCTCGCAGCGGAGATCACCGGCGACTCGGCGGGCGAGCCGCATCACGGACTCAGCGATCGAGAGCTCGATGTGCTTCTCCTGCTCGCCGGCGGCATGACGACGACGGCGATCGCGGCGCATCTGAAGCTCAGCCCGAAGACGGTGAGCACCTACCGCCGGCGAATCCTCGCGAAGACGGGATTCGACAGCAATGCGCAGCTCATCCGGTATGCGATCGAGCATCGGCTGGTCTGATCGTCCCGATCGTTTGTAGGAATGCGCGCCACTGCTGTGCGCCGATTCCTACACGAATTGGCGCCGAGCACCAATAGCGAGTTTGTTCCGGCTCTCCTATGGTGATGGAAATCCGGCAACACGCCAACAGGAGCCCCGACCAGATGACACGACCCGCGCAGAACTGTGATTCCTCTCGAGGCATCCGCCTGCTCGTGTTCAGCGTCGATGGCCGCGCGTACGGACTGCTGCTCCCGGCCGTGCTGCGCGTCGTGCACGCGGTCGAGATCACCGCTCTCCCGAACGCACCCGACGTGATCCTCGGCGCGATCAACGTGCACGGACGCGTCGTTCCCGTCTTCGATCTCCGCCGTCGATTCCGCCAGCCGGCGCGCGAGATTTCCGCGGGCGATGCACTGGTGATCGCGCAGACGAAACGGCGCACGATTGCACTCCTCGCGGACTCCGTCTCCGGCGTGATCGAGTACTCCGACAGCCAGGTCGTGCGGATGGAGGACGTTCTTCCCGGTCTCCCGTACGTGAAAGGGCTCGTGAAACTCGAGAACGGGATGCTGCTGATTCACGATCTCGATACGTTCCTCTCGATCGATGAGGAAATCGCTCTCGATCACACCTTGGAGCGCCACGCGGCGGCAGGATGATGCACCGATCCGCCCTCTCCCCATCCACGCTCGTGGGTCTCAGCGACTTCGTCGGGACGAGCCTCGGACTTCACTTCCCGCCGCAGCGGCTGGCCGAGCTCGAGCGCGCGTTCGTCTCCACGGCGCGCGACCTCGGCGACTCGGACGCCGAGGAATGCGCGCGGCGGCTCGCATCGCCGGACGTGACGCGCTCCGAGCTCGACGTGCTCGCCGGCCACCTCACCATCGGCGAAACGTACTTTTTTCGCGAGAACGAATCACTGCGCTTCATCGCGGAGCAGATCGTGCCCGAGCTCCTCCAGGCGCGAACGGACGCACGGCCGTTGCGGATCTGGAGCGCGGGATGCTGCAGCGGTGAAGAGCCGTACTCGATCGCGATGCTCCTCGACAGCCTCCTGCCGGAGTGGAGGACAGGCAATCCTGCCTGTCCTCGGAGCATCGGACAGGCAGGATTGCCTGTCCCCCACTCGAACATCGAGATCCTCGCAACGGACATCAACTCGCGATTTCTTCGAAAAGCGGCGGAGGCTGCGTACAGCGAGTGGTCGTTCCGTCAGACGCCGCCCGAAATGCGCGAGCGGTACTTCCACAGGCGAAGGGACGGCCGGTGGCAACTGCATGCGAGGCTCCGCCGGAGGGTCACGTTCTCGTCTCTCAATCTCGCCACGGATCCGTATCCGGCGTTTCCCGCGCTCGTCGTGATCGTCTGCCGGAACGTGCTGATGTACTTCTCGGCGGAGCGCGTGAAAGACGTCGCGGAGAAGTTCCACCGCTCCCTCATGCCGGGAGGATGGCTGATCGTCAGCGCGACGGAAGCGGGAAACCCGGCATTCTCGATGTTCCGCGCGGTTCCCTTCCCCGGCGGAACGCTCTATCAAAAAACACCTCCGTCCCCTCTCCCCGCGTGCGGGGAGAGGGTCAGGGTGAGGGGCGAGGTAAGGCCACCTGACCCACCCCCTCACCCTAACCCTCTCCCCCGCGCCGGCGGGGGAGAGGGGACTGGGGAGACTGGGGAGACTGAGGGGAAGCTCGATCCGGCTCACCACTATCTTCTCTCGGCGGTTCAACGCGAGAGCGGACAGCCGGACGCCGCGATGCAGTCGCTGACTCGCGCGCTCTTCCTCGATCCCGGATTCGTCCTTGCGCACTTCGGTCTCGCGCATCTCGAGTTGTCGCGCGGTCACGCGCGGCAGGCGAAGCGTCATCTGCGGAACGCGCTCGGCGCGCTCCGCGCGTACGCGCACGACGAGATCGTCCCGCAATCGGAAGGTCTCACCGCCGGCAGGCTCGCCGAGATCATTGCTTCGCTGCTCGAGGAGCCCGCATGACGGAGGAAACGCAGCGCATCCTCCGGGAGCGGGCCGCCGCGCTGGCGGCGACGGTGGAGGACGCGAGTGCGGCCGATACCGTCGACGTGGTCGCGTTCGCGCTCGCGCACGAGACCTACGCCATCGAGTCCGCGTTCGTCCGCGAGATCTGCGCGCTCACCGACCTGACACCTCTCCCCTGCACGCCGCCATTCGTCCTCGGCATCGCGAGCGTGCGCGGCGAGATCCTCTCGGTGATCGACATCCGGCAGTTCTTCGATCTGCCCGCGAAGGGACTGACCGATCTGAACAGGATCGTCGTCCTCCGCTTCGGCGACATGACGCTCGCCATTCTCGCCGACGCCATTCTCGGCGTCCGTCAGGCGGCGCTGGCGGAACTGCAGCCATCGCTGCCGACGCTGACCGGAATCCGCGAGAAGTACCTGAAGGGTGTGACTCCCGATCGCACGATCGTGCTGGATGCGGCGAAGCTGCTCGGGGACGAAGGACTCGTCGTACGCGAGCAGGTCGAGCCGTGAGAAAGAGGAGCTTCGGAACCATGACCATCGGCAGAAGGATCATCGGCGGCTACGCGATCGTACTGATGCTGCTGCTGCTCGTGACGGCGGTGGCGTTCTACTCGCTCCGCTCCGTGGAGAAGGCGTATGCCGGCTTCCTCGACGTGGAGATGCAGGCCGTGCTCGGCGCGCAGAAGCTCGGGCACGAGGCGAGAGATCAGGTCGCGCAATACCGCGGACTCCTTCTCTATCCCGGCGAATACGCCCGTCTGCTCGCCGAGTTGCGAGAGAGCCATCAGCAGTTCGATACGCTGCTCGCACAGGTGCGCGCTCTGTCGCACTCCGATGCCGGCATCCGCCTGCTGGCGGACATCGATCGCCTCCACGCAAAGGTCAAAGAGAGTCAGGAGGAGGGAATCCGACTCATCGAGCAGGGACGGCGCGACGAGGCCGTCGCTCTCGGCGCGCGCATGATCACGTTCTCGACGTCGCTGCGGGACGCAAGCTATGCGTTCATCGATCTCCGGCAGAAGGAGCTCGCCGCGGCTCGCGCGGACGTCACGCGCGATCTGCGGCAGACCTTCATCGAGCTGACGTCGATGTCGATTCTCGCGATCATCGCCGGCATCGGTCTCGGCATCCTCCTGACTCGCACGATTACGCGGCAGCTTCGCGAGACGATCGCGCAGGTCTCCGCGGCCTCGGCCGAGATTCTGGCGACGACCAGCCAGATTGCCGCGGGAGCCGCGGAAACGGCCACGTCGGTCAGCGAGACGACCGCCACGGTCGAGGAGGTCAAGCAGACCGCGCAGCTTTCGAGCCAGAAGGCGAAGTTCGTTTCCGACAGCGCGCAGCGAGTCTCGCAGGTCGCTCATTCGGGAACGAAAGGCGTCGAGGGGACGATCGACGGCATGCATCGCATTCAGGAGCAGATGAAGTCGATCGCCGATACGATCGTGCGGCTCTCGGAGCAGAGCCAGTCCATCGGCGAGATCATCGCCACGGTCAGCGATCTCGCCGAGCAGTCGAATCTGCTCGCCGTCAATGCAGCGATCGAAGCGGCGCGCGCGGGAGAGCACGGCAAGGGCTTCGCCGTCGTCGCGCAGGAGGTCAAGAGTCTCGCCGATCAGTCGCGGCAGGCGACGACGCAGGTGCGGTCGATTCTCGGCGACATCCAGAAAGCGACCAGTGCGGCCGTGCTGGCGACCGAGCAGGGACACAAGGCGGTCGAGACCGGAGTGCGGCAATCGAGTGAAGCAGGAACGTCGATCCGCCTTCTCGGCGAGAGCATCAGCGAGGCCGCGCAGGCCGCAACGCAGATCGCGGTGTCGAGCCAGCAGCAGATGGTGGGCATGGACCAGGTCGCGCTGGCGATGGAGAACATCAAACAGGCCAGCCTGCAGAACGTCTCCGGCACGCGGCAGGCCGAAGTCGCCGCGCAGAATCTTCACGAGCTCGGACGCCGCCTGAGCGAGATGATCGAGTCGCGGGCGCGGGCGCAGTAGCCGCCTCGCAGGGATCGACATGGCCGCCGGCAGGGATGAGTTTCTGAAAAAACTGCTCGCCACGTTTCGCGTGGAAGCGGGCGAGCATCTCGAGGCGATGGGCTCGGGACTTCTCTCTCTCGAGCGCACGACGGGCGCTGAGCGGACCGAGATCCTCGAGCGGATCTTTCGCGAGGCGCACAGTCTGAAGGGTGCGGCGCGCGCCGTGAGTCTCGGCGACGTCGAGCGCCTCTGTCACTCGCTCGAGAGCCTCTTCGGCGGATGGAAAGCGAATCGCGTCGCCATCAGCGCGGCGTCGTTCGATCTCGTGCACGAAGCGCTCGATCTGCTCGCGCAGCTCGTCTCGGCCGATGCCGCTGCACGAACGACGAGTCCGCGCCTCGACGGGCTGATTCGCAAGCTCGACGAAGCTCGGAGGGCGGACGTCTCGTCCGCCGAAGGGGGCGGACGGGACGTCCGCCCTCCTCTAGCTTCCGAAGCGGCGCGATCGACGCCTTCCGCCGAGGCGCCGGCGCTCGCCAGCCTCGCCGCGGGCACGATCCGCGTTCAGACCGCGAAGCTCGACTCGATCATGCGCGAGACCGAAGAGCTTCTCGGACCTCGTCTCGCCGCGGCACAACGCGTCCTCGAGTTGCGCGAGACCCGCACGCTGCTCGAGAACTGGAGGAAGCATAAGGAGGGCGGACGTCCCGTCCGCCGCTTCTGGGCGGACGAGACGTCCGCCCTCCTGGAACAGCGGGAGCTCAGCGAAACCGACAGCGTCTTTTTCAAATCGCTCGACGCGCGGCTGGCGAAGCTGGAGAAAAACGCCTGCGCCGATCAACGCGCGCTCGCCGGAATCGTCGATAACCTCCTTCACGACGTGAAGGAGAGCCAGATGCTGCCGTTCGCCTCGCTCGCCGAGGGATTGCGCAAGCTCGTCCGCGACCTCGCGCGCGACCACGGCAAGGACGTCGAGCTCGTCGTGCACGGGAGCGACATCGCAGTCGACCGCCGGATCCTCGAGGAGATGAAGGCGCCGCTGCAGCATCTGCTCCGAAACGCAATCGATCACGGCATCGAGAGTCCCCGCGTGCGCGAGGAAAAACGCAAACCGCCGCAGGGCACGATCACGGTCGCCGTATCCCAACGCGACAACCGGATCGAGATCGCGACGTCCGACGATGGGACGGGCATCGATCTCTCCGCGATCCGTGCGGCGGCGCGAAAGCTCGGGCTTCTCGCCGGCGAGGACATCGACGCGCTGAGCGAGAACGATCTGCTATCGCTGATCTTTCAGTCCGGTCTCTCCACGAGCCCGATGATCACCGAGATCTCCGGACGCGGACTGGGACTGGCGATCGTCCGCGAGAAAGTCGATGGGCTGGGCGGCAGAATCGCCGTTGAAACACATCGCGACGCCGGCACGACGATTCGTGTCGATCTCCCGCTCACGCTGGCCACGTTTCGGGGCGTGCTGGTCGCGATCGGAGAACGGCGCTTCATGATTCCGGCGTCGAGCGTCGAGCGCGTGACGCGAGCGGCTGTCGCGGAGATCCGGACGGTGGAGAACCGCGAGACGATCTCGCTCGACGGCCGTACGGTGTCGCTCGTCCGCCTCTCCGACGTGCTCGAGTTGCCTCGATCGAGCGCGGCGCCGGCCGGCTACACGCAGGCCGTCGTTCTCGGGACGGGACTCGATCGCATCGCGTTCTGCGTGGACGCGGTTCTGTCCGAGCAGGAAGTCCTGGTCAGGAGTCTCGGCCCGCAGCTTGCCCGCGTGCGCAATGTCGCCGGCGCGAGCGTGCTCGGAACCGGCGAAGTCGTTCCCGTCCTGAATGTGCCCGATCTGATGAAGTCGGCCGCACGGCCGGCCGTACAGCCATCGCGAACTTCCGAGATCGCGGCCGAGGCGGAACAGCAATCGATCCTCGTGGTCGAGGATTCGATCACGTCGCGAACGCTGCTGAAAAGCATCCTCGAAGCGGCGGGATACAGCGTCGCCACGGCGGTCGACGGCATCGACGCGTACACGCAGCTGAAGACGCATCCGTTCGATCTCATCGTCTCCGACATCGAGATGCCGAGGATGGATGGCTTCGATCTCACCGCGAAAGTGCGCGCGGACCCGTCGCTGGCGGACACGCCCGTCGTGCTCGTGACCGCGCTCGCCTCCCGCGAGCATCGTGAGCGCGGGATCGACGCCGGCGCGAACGCCTACATCGTCAAAAGCGATTTCGACCAGAGCAATCTGCTCGAAGTCATCCGGCAGCTCCTATGATCAACGTCCTCATCGTCGAAGACTCCGCGGTCGTCCGCGAGCTGCTCATCCACATCCTCGGTTCCGATCGGGAAATTCGCATCGCCGGCGCCGTTCACAACGGCGAGGAAGCGCTCGAGGCCGTCGCGCGGGAGCGGCCCGACGTCATCACGATGGACATCCACATGCCGCGGATGGATGGACTCGAGGCCACGCGCCGGATCATGGAGACCTGGCCCACGCCGATCGTCATCGTCAGCGGAACCGAGGATCCGCGCGAGGCAACCGTCACCTTCCGGGCCATCGAAGCGGGAGCTCTCACGTTGCTTCCGCGACCGTTGGGAATCGCGCATCCCGATCACGACGCGACGGCGCGTGAGCTCGTGCAAACGGTGAAGCTGATGTCGGAGGTGCGCGTGGTGCGGCGATGGCCGCGCACGCGTGGCGACTCCGCTCCACCCGTTCTGCCGGGACCTGTCCTCGATCCCGCGCCGGCCGGAATGCAGGTCGTGGCGCTCGGCGCGTCGACCGGCGGGCCGCCGGTGCTGCAGGCGATGCTCGCCCGTCTCCCGAAGGACTTCCCCGCGCCGGTGCTGATCGTTCAGCACATGGCCGCAGGCTTCATCGAGGGATTCGTGCACTGGCTCGCGCAGTCATGCGCGATGCCGGTCCACGTCGCGAGCCACGGCGAGACGATCCGCGCCGGCCACGTGTATGTCGCACGCGACGGATTCCAGATGACGGTGGAGCGCGGCGGCAGGATCGTGTTGTCCACCGACGGCGGCGAAGGCGCGCATCGGCCGTCGGTCTCCTGTCTCTTCCGCTCCGTCGCCGAGCTGTACGGACAGCATGCGGTCGCCGCACTTCTCACCGGGATGGGACGCGATGGAGCCGCAGAGCTGAGAGTGCTGCGCGAGAAAGGCGCGATCACGTTCGCCCAGGATCAGGCCAGTTGTGCCGTCTTCGGCATGTCAGCCGAGGCGATCCGGCTCGACGCGGCGATGTACGTGCTGCGTCCCGAACGAATCGCCGACGCATTGGTGAGCATCGCGAACGACAGAAAGGGAAGGCGAACCGATGGAATCGGCCCAGCGTACGAATGACGCAGTCGAGATCGTGATTGCCGAAGACAGTCCGACGCAGTCGGCGCACCTCGTCGATCTGCTCGAACATCGCGGATATACGGTGAGCGCCGCACGAAACGGACGCGAGGCGCTGCATCTGCTCGAGCAATCGACGCCGGCTCTGGTGATTACCGACATCGTGATGCCGGAGCTCGACGGCTACGGACTCTGCGCCGCGATCAAAGCAGACCCGCGCTGGAAACAGATTCCCGTCATCCTGGTCACGACGCTCGCCGAAGCCGGCGATGTGATCCGCGGCCTGGAGTGCGGCGCGGACAACTTCATTCGCAAGCCGTACGAGGAGAAGTACCTGCTCTCGCGCATCGACTACCTCCTCATGAACGTGAAGATGCGCAGGAACCAGCGGTTGCAGATGGGCGTGGAGATCAACCTCGGCAGCCAGAGACACTTCATCACCTCCGAGCGGCAGCAGATCCTCGACCTTCTGATCTCCACGTACGAGCAGGCGATCTACATCAACAACGATCTGAAGCAGCGGGAGAAGGATCTCGCGACGACGAATCAGGTGCTCAACGTCCTTTACCGGATCGCCGACGCCCTGAATCACGCGGGCAGTCAGCGTGAAGTGGCGGAGCTCGCGCTGGAGCGAGCGCTCGAGCTTCCCGGCATTCACGCCGGATGGATCTTTCTGCGCGACGACGAAACGGCGCCGTTCCACCTCGCGGCCGCGCGGAACGTACCGCCGGCGCTGCAGGCGCCGGACGCGCTCGAGGGGCCGTGCGCATGCCGCGAGCTTTGCGTCTCGCGCGCGCTCGACGGCGTGACGAACATTCTCGAGTGCGAGCGGCTGCAGAAGGCGACCGGTGACACGCAAGGGCTTCGCTATCACGCCACCGTTCCGCTCTGGCTCGGCGACAAGACCCTCGGCATCATGAATCTCGCCGGACCGGAGGAAGGCATGCTTCGGGACGAGGATCTGAAGCTGCTTCACAACATCGGCAACCAGGTCGCCGTAGCGCTCGATCGCACGCGGCTGCTCGCGCATCTGGAACGACTGGTGGAAGAGCGCACGGCGAAGCTCGAGGCCGAAGTCGCGCAACGCAAGCGCACCGAAGAGCGTCTCACCAACACACTCACCGAAGAGCGCCAGGCACGCGAGGCCGCGCGTGAAAGCGAACAGCGATTCCGCACCCTCACCGAGGCGATGCCTCAGATGGTGTGGATCGCACAACCGGATGGCTCGAATGTCTATGTCAACCGGCGCTGGATCGAGTACACCGGCCGCACCTTCGAGGAGGGTCTCGGTTACGGATGGCTCGACGTGATGCATCCTGACGAGCGGAAACACGCCATGGAAGCCTGGCGATCGTCGGGAGTCAGGGAGATCAATCAGACCGGGCGCTTCCGCGCCGCGGATGGCACGTATCGCTGGTGGCTGGTCCGCTCGCTTCCCCTCGTCGATGCATCAGGCAACGTCACCGAATGGCTGGGCACCTGTACCGACATCGACGAGTTGAAGCAGGCGCTCGAGCGGATCGCCGAGCAGGCGGCGCTGATCGATCAGGCCCACGACGCCATCGTCGTACGCGATCTCGAACATCGCATCGCGTTCTGGAGCAAGGGGGCGGAGCGCCTCTACGGCTGGCCTGCCGCGGACGTTGTCGGACAACGCTTCGATCAGTTGCTCCACGTCGATCGGGCCGTCTTCGATACCGCGATGCAGGAGGTGATTCGCCACGGAGAGTGGAACGTCGAGATGGAGAACACCACCACGAGCGGCGCCCGCGTGACCGTCGACGGCCGCTGGACGCTCCTGCGCGACGACGAGGGCAACCCGAAGTCCGTCCTCACGCTCGACATCGACGTTACGGAACGCAAGAAGGCGGAGCTGCAACTGCACGAGAGCGAGGAGCGCTACCGTCTGCTCTTCGATCGGAATCCGCATCCCATCTGGGTCTTCGACCTCGAGACGCTCTCCTTCCTCGCCGTCAACGAAGCGGCCGTCCGCCATTACGGCTATTCGCGCGAGGAATTCCTGAAGATGACCATCCTCGACATCCGCCCGGCCGAAGAAGTCCCGGAGCTTCTGCGCGTCCTGCGGGAGGAGCCGGAGAGTCCCGCGCCGCGGGTGTATGGAGTCTTCAAGCACAGGATCAAGGGCGGCGCGCTCATCGACGTCGAGATCGCCAGCAGCGAGATCATGTTTGCGGGACGCGCCGCCGGTCTCGTTCTCGCCGCGGACGTGACCGAAAAGCGCCGCCTCGAACAGCAGTTCTTCCGCGCGCAGCGGATGGAGAGCATCGGCACGCTCGCGGGAGGCGTTGCGCACGATCTGAACAATCTGCTCATGCCGGTCATGCTGGGCGTCACTCTTCTGAGGAGAGACGAGACCTCCGAACGCAAGCTGCGCGCGCTGGAGAACATGGAGCGAAGCGCGAAGCGGGGCAAGGATCTCGTGCAGCAGGTCCTGTCGTTCGCGCGAGGGATCGAGGGCTCGCGCGTTCCCGTTCACGTCGGCGACGTCGCCGGCGAGATCGGATCCATCGTGGAGAGCACGTTTCCGAAAAGCCTCTCATTCGAGATCGACGTTCCCCGCGATCTCTGGCTGATCGACGGCGACCCGACGCAGGTCAATCAGGTCCTGCTGAATCTCTGCGTGAACGCGCGCGACGCCATGCCGAAGGGAGGACGCCTCCTGCTGTCGGCGAAGAACGTCGACATCGACGAGCACTACGCGCAGATGCACCGTGAGATGAGCGCTGGACGTTACGTTCTGATCGAGGTGGTCGATCAGGGCGTCGGGATGCCGCCGGAAGTGATGGAGAGGATCTTCGAGCCGTTCTTCACCACGAAGGAGATCGGGCGCGGCACGGGCCTCGGCCTGTCGACCGTCGCCGCGATCGTCCGCAGTCACGACGGGCACGTCAACGTCTACAGCGAGGTCGACAAGGGCAGTGTCTTCCGCATCTATCTGCCGGCACAGACCCAGGGAGAGCCCGCCGCGGCCGCGACGAAACCCGCGCCTGAATTCCTGCCTCGCGGAAACGGAGAGACCGTTCTCATCGTCGACGACGAAGCGTCGATTCTGGCGATCACCCAGCAGACGCTCGAGGCGTTCGGCTACAACGTCATCACCGCGGAAGACGGCGCGCAGGGAATCGGCCTCTTCGCGCTCCACCGTTCCGAAGTCGCCGTGGTCATCACGGACATGATGATGCCCGTCATGGACGGCCCGTCGTTCATCGCCGCGCTCCGGCGAATCGAGCCGCGCATCAAAATCATCGCCTCGAGCGGCCTGAATGAAACCGCGAAAGCCGCGCAGCTCGTGGGCGCCGGCGTGACTCGCGTTCTTCAGAAGCCGTACTCGGCCGACGTGCTGCTCATGACGCTGCACAACGTACTGGCGGGAGAGACCGTGGCTTCCGCGCCGACGTAGCGAACCTCTGCACAAGTGTCATCGCTTGTCACGTAGCGACCGGTGTAATGTAGCGACCGGCTTCAGCCGGTCGGCCCTGGAAGGCGGGCTAAAGCCCGCCTCTACGTCATCCCGAGCGTGAGCGAGGGACCTGGCGGCTCGGGGACAGCATGAATGCTCGTTTCTCGCGCCGCCCAACCACCCATTCCAGTCCATGACGGTTCGATGGGGCGACTCGCATTTGGTCCCGGAGCATGTGAATGTGCTCCTGGAGCATGTGAATCTGCTCCTGGCGCATGTGAAGCTGCTCCCGGAGCATGTGAATGTGCTCCCGGAGCATGTGAATGTGCTCCCGGAGCATGTGAAGCTGCTCCTGGAGCATGTGAAGCTGCTCCCGGAGCATGTGAATGTGCTCCCGGAGCATGTGAATGCGCTCCCGGAGCACGTGCAGCTGCTGCCAGCGCACTCACGCGTACGGTTGCAGGCACCATCGACGCAAACGGCAGTGCTTTCGGACAGGCGATCACGCTTTTCTCTTCCGTGGCTGCGTCGTCCGTCCCGTGACACGGATGTCGCGCAGTCGTTTCGGGCCGTTGGTCGCCGCAAAGCGGTTCCGCGCCGCCGCGATCGCATCTTCGTCCGGTGCGATCGCAAAAAGATCATTCGCGGAGATCGTCGGATCGCCGGCGACCACGATGCACGCCGCCGTGATGGCCCGGATCGCGCCGAGCGTCGGCTCGATCTGTTCTTTGCGAAGCCGCAGCATGTATTGGCGGCTGTAGCCGGCCGCGTCCGCGACGATCGTCGGCGGAAGGTCGCGTGCGTCGAGAGCGCGGTCGAAGCGCGTATCGAACACGATGCGCGTCAGCGTTCCCGATACCGTCTCGACGCGATGGACCACGGCCGTACCGGGCCTGCGTCGCGTCACCTTCATCGGCCGCTCACCTGCATGCTCGCGAGCAGAAGCTGTTCGATGCGGCCGGCGAGATCGAGGTTGGACGGAAGCGACGGCTCGCGCTGCAGGCGATCGGCGATCCATTGTGGCAGTCGAAGCACCACCGGAAGGGTTTTCCAGTTCTCGGGGCGGACGCGCGTGAAGTCGCGGCCGAGTGCACGCTCGATGTCGAATGGGCGAATCACGTGAAATGCGAGACTCGCACCGAGAGCGTCCGGCCACATCACTGTCATCTCGGCGGCGGGTTGCCGGGGATGCGATGCGCTCCATTCCACGGCTTCCTCGCGGTAGATCGCGAGCACGTCATCGAGCGGGACGTCCCAGAGATCGCCGAGCTCCTGAAGCGAGTAGGTCTCCTTCGGATCGAGGAAGAACGCCCGGATGCCGGCATCGCGCGCCCGTTCGCATCCGAGGACTGAGGCGCGCAGCGCCGCCTCGACGACACCCGAGGCGTCGAGCAGTTCGATCAGGCGGTCCATCGCGCTCTGGACCATTGCGTCGCCGGCGTCGGCACCGGTGGCGCGAAGGAGCGAGGCGACCCGACGGCGGACTCCTTCGTGCGAGCGGAGCGAGGCCGTGATCGCAACGGCTGCTTCGCGAGTCAGCGCGTCGAGGAACTGCCCGGCGACCACCGCCATAACGCCGTACCTCCTCCGGGCGGGCTAGAATCAGAGCGGGCGGGCGTCGAAATCGCGCCTGCGCGACATTCATCAACGACAGGCGGGTCACTCACGCTCGACGCTGCGCCCGAACCTCGCGCGTGGCCGTCCGGTGTCGGCCGGACGGTCCCGCGCGTCATTCACCGCATCGACGGGAATCCATCAGTCCGTGCAGAAGCGTAGCAGTAGGGACATCGCTAATGCAAGATCATTGTTCACTAGATGGATGGACGGTCAGCCGGAAGTCTTGCCATCGAACAGTGACGGCGTTAAATTGATGGGCGAGACCGGCGTGTCATCCTGAGCGGGTTAACGGCGCACGCGCCGGTGAAGCAGAGATGAAGTTCTCGCGCAGCTTTGTGTTGAGCAAACTTGACTCATGTTGCCCTAGTGGACGTTCAACCTTGAAAGCATGCGTGGCCAGCCTTGTCATCCCGAGCG
>DATLFB010000070.1:0-34627 GCA_035525285.1 Thermoanaerobaculia bacterium | reverse complement strand
ACGATCTCCGTGCAGTCGGCGTTGTAGAACGCGCCGCCGTCGTAGCCGGGAGAGCTGGTGAGCCGCCTGACGTTGCCGCCGTCCGCATCCATGTCGTAGAGGTCGAGATCGCCGTCGCGTGTGGACGTGAAGAGGATCTTCCCGCCTTTGTGGCACCAGGTCGCCTCCGCGTCATAGCCTGGAGAGTTCGTCAGATTCCGCGGATCCGCGCCGTCGGAGCGGGCGCTGTAGATTTCGAAGGCGGGGTAGATCGCCCAGACGTACCCGGCGCCGCGGTCGGGTGGCGGCGGGCACTCGGCGCCGCCGCTCTCTGTCGATGAGTACGTGATGCGTTCGCCTGCGGGGTACGCGAAGTAGCCGCACGTCGTCCTTCCCTTGCCCGTCGACACCATCCTGGTCTGGCCGGTGGCGAGGTCGAGCACGTACTGCTGATCGCAACCGTCGGGCGTCGTCGTGGCCTGATAGATCAGCTTCGTTCCATCCGGACTCCAGTACGCCTCCGCGTTCTCCCCACCGAACGTGAGCTGGCGGATGTCCTTGAGGTGCTTCTCTCCTTCGAACGTCTTCTCGAACGGCTTGCCCGCCGTGACGTTCTTCGCCGGCGGTGCGGTTCCGTGCCCGCCCGAACCGGGGGCGTTCATGGTGCTGCGCGATCCGAGCGTCGCGCGCAGCGTTTTCCGCTGGCCATCGCGCACCACTACGACGTCGACCGTCTCACCAGGTTTGTGATCCTGGAGCGCGTAGGTCATGTCGTAGAGGTTCTCGATGCGCGTGCCGGCCATCTCCACGAGCAGGTCGCCGCCGCGCAGGGCGGCCTTGTCGGCCGGACTGCCGGGACGAACGTCGGCCAGCTTGACGCCTCCGCTGGCCGACTCCATCGCGCTGTAGTCGGGAACGGTGCCGAGGTATGCGCCGTAGCCGCGGCTGTCGCCTTCCATGGCCGGGGCGGCCACGGCGCGCGCGTATTGCGGCGATACGGTGCCGCGGGCGAGCTCGGCGACGATGAACGAACCGAAATCGACCACCCGCCCGATTCCCTCGTAATTCAACGTCTCCGCATCATCCTCGGGCGTGTGATAGCGGTCGTGCGCACCCGTGAAGAAGTGCAGCACCGGAATTCTCGCCGCGTAGAACGAGGTCTGGTCCGACGGGCCGTAGCCATCGCCTTTCGAGGTGACGTCCAGAGATGTGGCTGTGGCGGCGCGAGCGATCACCTCGCTCCATTGCGCCGCGGACTCCGTCCCGAACACCACCAGCTTGCGCTCTTTCATCTGGCCGACCATGTCCAGGTTGACCATGGCCTTGATGTTCCCGAGCTTCAGCGGCGCCGGCACGTTTGAGACGAACCACGACGAGCCGCCCAGGCCGGTTTCCTCCGCCGCGAAGAGAGCGAAGACGATGGCGCGGCGGCTGGCCGTTTTGTCGAGCTCTCCCTCGAGGCGCTGCGCGATCGCCAGGACAGCCGCGGTGCCGGAGGCGTTGTCGTCGGCGCCGTTGTGAACGGCATGCACATTCGGCTTCATCGAGCCGCGGCCGCCGTATCCGAGATGGTCGTAGTGCGCGCCGATGACGATGACTTCGTTGGCCAGAGCGCCGCGTCCCGGCAGCGTGGCGAAGATGTTCTCCGCGCCGGCGAACGTGGCGGCAACGTCGACGGTGCCGGCCACGCGCACGTTCGTGGCGCGCGAGCGCGGCGTGAGGTCGGCGTCTACCGCTTTCTGGAACTGGTCCAGGTCGATGCCCGCCGCCGTCAGCCACTTCTGCGCAACGGACGTCTTCACCTGAATGATGGGAAGGCCGGCCGGACTCTCCGGGCCGTCGTTCGTCAGTGCGGGGATCTTGTCCTTGCCCTCGTCCTGCAGCGGGCCGGTCACGAAGATGACCGCCGCCGCCCCGCGCTCGCGCGCCTGCATGGCCTTGTAACGAAGAGCCGACCAGCGGCTCGGCCTCCGGCCGTCGAAGACCGACTTCTCATCGCGCTCCTGCGGCTCGTAGCGAAGGATGAGGGCGACCTTCCCTTTGAGGTCGAGGTTCTGCAGCTCGCGGTAGTTCAGCGGCTCTGACTCGATCCCGTAGCCGGCAAACGCGAGCTCTCCGGAGAACGAGCCCGCGCTGGAGAACCCGAGCGGCGTCCAGTCTTCCGGAGCGACACCGGCCAGCTCGTTCCGCGGACCGCGCGAGACGCCGGTCTTCACGGGAAACTTCTGCCGCGACGGCTTCAGGCCCATGGCCTTGAAGCGTCCGGCCAGGTAATCCGCGGCGTTGGCCAGGCCTTTCGTGCCGAGACCGCGCCCTTCCTGGGCGTCGGCGGCGAGGAAGGCCACGTCTCTCTGGATCTGAGCTGTCTCGCCGGCGGTGAGGACACCGCCGCTCCATGCCATCGCGAATACAACGACGAGTAGTTTCTTCATCACCATCCCAGAACGTAGGCGAACATGAGCGGAGCGACGATCGACGCGTCCGATTCGATGACGTGGCTGGGCGTGTCGACGCCGAGTTTCCCCCACGTGATCTTCTCGTTCGGCACGGCGCCGGAGTACGAGCCGAAGCTCGTGGTCGAGTCGCTGATCTGGCAGAAGTAGCCCCAGAGCGGGATGCTCGTCATCTGCAGGTCCTGTTGGAGCATCGGCACGACGCAGATCGGGAAGTCGCCGGCGATGCCCCCGCCGATCTGGAAGAAGCCGATCGAGCTCTGCTCCGAGACGCGCGTGTAGTAATCGGCGAGCTCGATCATGTACTCGATGCCGGTGCGCACGGTGTGCACGTTCTTCACGTCGCCGGAGATGCAGTGGCCGGAGTACATGTTGCCGAGGGTCGAGTCTTCCCAGCCGGGAACGAACATCGGGAGGTTCTTCTCCGCCGCGGCGACCATCCACGAGTCCTTCGGATCGATCTGGTAGAACTCCGCGATCGAGCCGTCGCGGAGGATCTCGTACATGAACTCGTGCGGAAACAGCCGCTTGCCCTGCTTGTCCTTGTCGACCCAATGCTTCTGCACCGCCGACTCGATCCGCCGCATGGCCTCCCCCTCGGGGATGCACGTGTCGGTCACGCGGTTCATATGCCGCTCGAGCAGGACCTGCTCGTCGAGCGCGGAGAGATAGCGGTAATGCGGCACGCGCTCGTAGCAGTCGTGCGCGACGAGGTTGAAGATGTCTTCCTCGAGATTCGCGCCCGTGCAGCTGATCGCGTGCACCTTGCCCTGGCGGATCATCTCCGCGAGCGACAGACCGAGCTCCGCCGTCGACATCGCCCCCGCCAGCGTGACGAGCATGCTCCCGCCGTTCGCGAGGTGTTTGTTGTAGTCGATCGCCGCGGCCTTCAGAGCAGCGGCGTTGAAGTGGCGGTAGTGGTGGTCGATGAACGCGGTGATTGGGCCGGGCATGGTGGGTTGTACCTCCGTTGCGATGAACGGCGCGAATCGTACAACGGGTTGCCCAGTTACCCAGTTGCCCGGTCCCGCCCTCCCACCGGGAAACCGGGAAACCGGGCAACCGGGCAACCGGGCAACCGGGCAACCGGGCAACCCTGTTACAGAACCGTGTCCCCTGCAACCAACCCTTGCCCGCCCCGTAACTCGATGCTAGATTTCCAGCACCCTGTTAGAAAACCAGCACCCGGAAGGAGCCAGGACGTGCCGAAGACCGATGGATTGAGCCGGCGTGAACGCGAGATGATGAACATCATCTTCGCCAGGGGCCGCGCCACCGCGACCGAGGTGTTGGAATCGATGGACGACCCGCCGAGTTACTCGGCCGTCCGCGCGACATTGCGCGTCCTCGAGCAAAAGGGTCATCTCAAGCATCAGCACGACGGCACCCGGTACGTCTATCTCCCGACCGTCAATCGGGAACGGGTGCGTTTGTCGGCGCTCGATCATCTGCTCGCCACGTTCTTCGACGGCTCGGCCGCGAACGTGGTGGCCACGCTGATCGAACGGCAGAAGGGGAAGATGTCCGAAGAGGAGCTCGAGCGTCTCTCGACGCTCATCGACACGGCCCGGAAGGAAGGACGCTGACCATGGCTACATTCTTCGAGATCGCTGCACGCATCCAGGCCGCCGGCGGCGCGGAGGGATTGATCCTGCTGCTCGTCAAGGCGACGCTGATTCTCGCCGTCGCGCGCCTGCTCCTCGCGACGATGCCGCGCGCGTCCGCCGCGATGCGCCACCTCGTCGCCACCGCCGCGCTCGTCGGCGTCGCGGCGATGCCGCTGCTGACGGTGATCACGCCGGCGTGGAACGTGGTCGTGGCGAAAAAGAACGTAGCGCCCGCGCCGAACAGCGCCGGCGGGCTGAAGCCCGCCGCTACGTCAGACAAGACGATCGGCACCCTCGGCGAGGATCAGCGCGAGGCTCCGCCTTCCACGATCGGAACCGCGATCTCGCTCGCGCGCGCGACGGGCGTCGTTCCCGAAGAGCCGCTGAGCGCGATGACGCGCGCGATGAACGTCACGAAGTCGACCTGGAAAGGGATGATCGTCCTGGCCATCGCCATCGCCACGCTGCTGATGCTCGCCCAGATGGTCATTGGTGTTCTCGGCGTCTGGTACGTCGCGCGGCGCGCGGAAGTCGTGACGCACGACGAGGCGCTCCTGGAGCTCGACCGCGTACACGATCAGCTCGCGCTCGACCGGGAGGTTCGCCTGTTGCGCTCCTCGCGTATCAGCGTTCCCGTGATCTGGGGCTTCTTCCGTCCGGTCCTGCTGCTCCCCGCCGACTTCGTCACCTGGCCCGCCGAGCGTCTGCGCGTGGTGCTGCTGCACGAGCTCGCGCATCTCAAGCGCTACGACGGCATTTCATTGCTCCTCACCCGCATCGCCGTTTCGATCTTCTGGTTCCACCCGCTGGCGTGGTCGCTGGAGCGCGCCGGCCGCAACGACTGCGAGCGCGCATGCGATGACCTCGTGCTCGCGAGCGGAACGAAGCCCTCGGACTACGCCGATCACCTCCTGGCGATCGCGCGCTCGATGCCGACCTTCGATCCGTTCCGTTCCGTCACTCTCGCCATGTCGCGCAAGTCGCAGCTCGAGGGTCGCCTGCTCTCCATCCTGCAGCCACACGTGGTACGGCGAGTGTTCACCGGAAAGCGCGTGGCCGTCGCCTGCGCGGTCGCAGTCGCAGTGCTCATTCCGGTCTCCGCGCTGCGGTTGATCGCGGAGCCAACGAAGCAGAAGGAGGCCGCGAAGAGCGATTCGACGGTCACCGTGAAGCCGGACGTCGAGGCCATCGAGGACTACTTCGTCGCCAGACTCGGCAAGTACGACAAGCGGATCGACAAGCTCGCGCGCGAGCCGAAGGACGGCGAGGACTGGTACGAGCGCGCGTACAACCTCTACAACGCCGATCGCTACACGGACGCGGCCGTTGCGTTCCGCCGCGCGGCGGAGGAAGGGCATCGCGAGGAGACCTCGCTCTACAACGCGGCGTGCTCGTACGCGCTCGCGGACGATGCCGAAAACGCGACGATGGCGCTGAAGGCGGCCATCGACGCCGGCTGGGATGACATGGAGAAGATCGCCGAGGATTCGGACTTCGATCCGATTCGCGGCGATGGGCGGTTCGCGCGCGTGGTCGCCGACTCGACCGGCGAGATCGTCAACCGCCGCGTGCGCCAGACGATGGAGCGCTACAAGTCGCTGAAGGAAGGCGGCCCGGGCCGGCCCGGCCATCTGGGTGAAGTCGTCGGCGGCGTCGTGGGCGGCGTGGTGGGCGGAATCGTCGGCGGCATCGTGGAGGGAGTGAAGGGCGGCGGCGATTTCGACTTCGACTTCGATTTCGACATCGATCGCGACGACTGGTTCGGCGTCGGTTACGACCTGCTGCGCCTGCGCAAGCTGGACGAGAGCATTCACGCGTTCGAAAAGTCGATCGAGGCCGGCGAGAAGACTTCGACGTCGATGTACAACATCGCCTGCGCGTACTCGCTCAAGGGCGACGCGGCGAGCGGCATGCGCTGGCTGGAGAAGGCGATCGAGAACGGATTCGGCAGCGACGAGAAAATGCAGAACGATCCCGACATCGCGCTGCTCCGCACGCAGCGCGGCTTCGACGAGCTGCGCCGCCGCGCGCGCGACTTCGAGATGCGCGACGACGACCACTACGGCTCGTGGGATGACGCGATGGAGCACCATCGCCGGATGACGCAGAAGTATCCGAGCTCCGGCCGCACGTGGTTCAACCTCGGCTTCGCCGCGCTGCAGGCGCGCGAGTTCGACACCGGCATCCATGCCTTCCAGCGCGCGATCCAGCTCGGCCATCGTCCCGCGACGTCGTCGTACAACGTCGCCTGCGGCCATGCGCTGAAGGACGATCGCGACGCGGCGTTCCAGTGGCTGCAGAAGGCGCGCGAGCTCGGCTTCGAGCTGAAGCACCACATGGACGGCGACGACGACCTCGACTCGCTGCACGGCGATCCGCGCTGGCGCGAGCTGCGCGCGGAAGTGCGGATGAAGCGCAAGTAAACGCAGGGGCGGGCTTCAGCCCGCCCTTGCCCGGCTTCAGCACGTCTTCCGCGCGCCGCTCGCGCGGGATGTGGTTGTCTTCACGGAACGCCGACATCTTGTCGGCCGGTCCGCCGACTTCCAGTCGGCGCCGATCGGAGATCGGCGGACCGGCCGACTGAAAGTCGGCGTTCCGAACGATCGCATCACCGCGGAAAGATCGGCACGCTGACGCGGCGTTCGTCGGTCGAGCCCTTCCTGCGGATCGTCACGCCGAGCTCTTTCGCGCCCGCGGGCACGCGCTCGAGGGCGAAGACGAGCTTCGTGATGTCGCCGCCGGTCTCGGAGACGAGCTTCGCCTCCGGCGCGATCTCCCACGTCAGTTCTTCGGGTTCCGCGTTGTACACCCACACCGTGAACAGCCGCGGCTCGCCCCGGCGCAGCGTCGCCTTCGCGGCGGGGATGAACGACTCGCCGTTCAGCACGAACGGATAAGGCGCCTTGCTCCTGTCGTTCGACCCGCCCTTCACCATCACCCACTCGCCCGGCTCTTCGAAGAAGAACGGCTGCAACACCGCGACGTCGCCGGCGCCCGGCACGCTCACGTTCACGCGCTGGTAGCCCTTCCTGTCCGACTCGGCAACCTTCACCAGACTCTTGATCGCGTAATTTCCGGGAGGAAGACTCAGCGTGCCGTAGAACTTCACGCCGCTCTGACGCAGGCGATCGCCGACCTTGCTGATCTCGAGCGTCATGCGCTGGATCAGCGCGTCGCGCACGAGGCCCTCGTCGTCGAATGCGTAGATGAAGATCTCCGTCGTGGCGATGCCGTTCTTCGCATGCTTCACGAGATCCTCGCCCGCGATCTCGAGGATGACCGGCACCTGCGCCCTGTCCGTGCCCGTGGGAAACGCGGTCGCCATCGCGGCGACATCGATATCGGTCTGGGGGATGTCGTTGACGATGATCTCGGCCGTCGTGAGCGAGCGCTCGATCGCCGACTCGTTGCCGGCTTCGTAGTAGCCGCCGCGATGCCGGACGCGGGCACCGGGCACGTTGACGAGCTTCACCTTCAGATCGTGGTACTCGCCGGCGCGGCCGACGGGCGCCTGGAAGCCGAGGACGTAGACGACTTCGTGCTGGCGCGAGAGATTGTCGAACTCGCCGCTGATGTCGTTCGAGTTGCGGAAGACCGTGCCGCCGGTGGAGCTCGCGAGGAGGAAGAGCCCCTCGTTCGAGCTGACGCGGGCGCCGGAGGTGATGTCGTTCTGCACGCGCACGCCCGCGATGTCGACCGCATGCAGCACCACGTCCGCGCGGCTGAACTCCTCGGCCATGATGGCGATGCTGCGCTGCGTGCTGGCGTTGCCGAAGCGGCGGTCGCTGTCGACCTTCCAGATCTCGCCCGACTGCACGGCCTGATTCTCCTCGGTCTGCTCCTTCGTGTCGGCGACGAGGCGTCCCTGCACGAGACGCGGATCGAATCCTTCCGAGAGCAGCACCAGATGCTTGCGGCCCGCGAGCTTCTGCAGCGAATGCGCGAGCTCGGCGAGGGTCTCCACCTGCCGCTTCACGCGCGAACGGCGGTACGAGTCGTCCATCGCCGTCACGGTGCGCTTCAGGTCGGCGATGACGTCGTCCGCGTTCATGCCGCGCGCGCCGACGTCAGCCCCACGTTCGAGAGGCTCGCCCTGCTCGGTGAAGATCCCATGCACGCTCGAGATCTGCAGCGGATCGAAGGCGCGGAAGTTTTTCGGATCCCTGATCGCGGCGTCGAGGAGCACGCGATCGCTGGTGAAGGCGGTGAGGAAGCGATAGCCGCGCTCGACGTCCATCGCCGCGACGGCGACGAGATCGCGGCGGCCCACACTCCGCGTGATGAAGTTGCGGGCGGCATCCTGCGCGCGCTGCACGGAGATCGGCGAGGAGTACGAGAGGTCGAAGAGCAGAAGGAAGTTGCGCCGCGACGCGGGATTGAGCGGCGAGACGGATTTCAGCGTCTCGCGCGCGGCGAAATCGATCATCTCGAAGGATTGAATCGCGCGCTTCGCACCGTCTTCGTAGATCTCGAAGTTCTCCTTCGTCAGCCCGCGCACCGGCGCACTGCCCTTCCCGATCACGGTCACGGGAACTTCGATGTAGGTGACGGTGACTTTTTCCTGGAAGGTCTGGGCGTGGGCGAATGCCGGCAGCAGGAGCAGGATGGGAAGGAGGTTCCGCGGGCGCATGTATGGCGCAAGCGTACGCCTCGGCCGGACATTCCGCAGCGCGTTGAAGCAAACGCTGCGTTACGGTTGCCCGGTTGCCCGGTTGCCCGGTTGCCCGGTCGCCCGGTGAGAACCTGCCGGGAAACCGGGCAACCGGGCAACCCAACGCCTACTTCAACATCCCATGCCGCAGGATCCGCGCGATCTCGTGCACCGCGGCATCGGTCTCCTTCCCGTAGTGATCCTTGACTCCGAAGAGGATCTCGACGGTGAAGTAGTTGTAGAAGATGCGCGTGGCGAGCATGACGGCGGAGACGGGGGAGAGGCCGGGCGCGAGTTTCGACTCGAGCTCCTTCTCCATCCCGTGCGTTTTCATGAATTGATCGAAGCGGTCGGCCATGTCCGCATAGAACTTGCGCACGTGCGAGCCGTCGAACTCGACGACGTCGACGTAGATCAGCGCGACGTATTCGCGATAGTCGCGCACGATCTCGCGGATGGCGAGACCGATGTCCTCGAGATTTTCCGGAAACGACCCCGACATCAGCACGCGATTGAACGGGAAGTCGGGCTGCCCCATCGCCTGAAAGTAGCGATCGAGCAACGCGCGGAAGATCGTCTCCTTGTCGGGAAAATGGTGATAAACGTTGCCCTTCGAAAGGTTCGCCTCTTCGGCGATGTCGCGCACGCTGGTGGCACCGTAGCCGCGATGCGAGAACAGCTTCAGGGCCGCGTCGAGGATCTGTTGCCTGCTTTTCTCGGACCGCTCTTCCTGGGTCATCCGCGGTGATACTAGCTCAGGCGCTTCCGTAGCTCCTCCTTCACGACTTTTCCGTAAGGCGTGCGGGGTAGCGATTCGACGAAGACGAAACGGTGCGGCACTTTGTATTTCGCGATTCTCACTTTGAGATACGAAACAAGGTCCTCTTCCGTCACGCTGGAGGGCGGACGTCCCGTCCGCCCGGGGCGGACGAGACGTCCGCCCTCCTTGACGACCACGAACGCGACGCCCACCTCGCCCCACGTCTCGTCCGGCACCGCGATGACCGCGGCGTCGGCGACCATCGGATGCGATACGAGCTCCGCCTCGATCTCCGCGGGGTAGACGTTCACGCCGCCGCTGATGAACATCTCCTTCCGCCGCCCGGCGATGTAGAAGAAGCCGTCCTCGTCGCGCCGCGCGAGATCGCCGGTGCGGAAGAAGCCGTCCTCGCCGTACGCCGCGCGCGTGGCTTCTTCATTGTTCCAGTAGCCGAGGGAGACGTGCGGTCCCCGAATGAACATCTCGCCTATTGCTTCAGCGGCGTCGCCATCCATCTCCTCGAGCTTCACTTCCGTGAACATCATCGGCTTACCGATGGAGCCCGGTTTCCTGAACGAGTCATCGACGGTCATCGTGAAGCAGTTCACTCCCACCTCGGTCATGCCGTAGCCCTGCTTGAAGACGACGCCGCGCTTCTGAAAGGCATCGATGAGGTAGTGCGGCAGCGGCGCGCCGCCGGAGATGAACCAGCGGACGTGCGAGAGATCGGCGGTCGCGAACTCCGGCGCATCCATGAGCAGCTTCCAGATCGTCGGAACGCCGAGGACGACGGTGCAGCGCTCACGCTCGATGGTGCGCCAGACCACGGCGGTGTCGAACGATTTGTGCAACACGATCGTGCCGCCCGCACAGAAGATCGGAATGAGAAACGCGGCGATGCCGCCGGCGTGGTAGAGCGGCGTGAAGATCGGACTGACGTCGTCGTCGCGCAGGCCCCAGTTGATGGCGGTGTTGTAGCCGTTCCAGTAGAGCTGGCGGCGGGGGATCATGACGCCTTTGGGTGTTCCCGTTGTCCCGCTCGTGTAGAGGAGGCAGTAGGGGGCCTCGGGGTTGCGCGGTGACGCGGTTGCGCGGTCGCGCGGTGGAAACCCCACCGCGTAACCGAGCGACCGCGTGACCGGAACACTCAACTGTGCGGCGATTGTCTCGAACTCTTCGCCGTAGAACAGTGCCTTCATCGCGCAGTCACGAACCACCACTCCCAGTTCGTGCGCAGTCGCGCGCGTCGACAGTGGGACGACGATCACTCCCGCTTTTCCTGCCGCAAAAAACAGCTCGAGAAACTCGATGCAGTTGTAGGCGAGGATGCCGAAGCGGTCGCCCGGCTCGAGCATCGCTCGCAGGGTTTCCGCGGCGCGCTCCGCGCGCGCGTTCAGTTCCGCGTAATTGAGGCGCTCGCCGGTCTCGATCGAGACGAGGGCGATGCGATCCGGCGTGACGCGTGCGCGTTCGCTCAGGAGGTCGAGGGTAAACATGCGAGGAATCGCTCCGGCTGCTGGATGTGCGGGATGTGGGCGGCGCCTTCGATGACGTGCAGTCTCGCGCCGGCGATGCCGGCTTGCAATGCGTGCGCGTACGAGAGGGGCAGGACGCCGTCATCCGCGCCCCAGATGATCGTCGCCGGCACGCGAATGTCCGCGATGCGTGCGTCGACGAAGAGCTGTTCCGTTTCGGTGATGCGCAGCATCGGCGAATTCGTCGCGCGTTGCAGCAGCGAATCGATCATCCACTCCGTGGCCACGAAGCGCGGACCGTGCACGGCGCGCAGGATCGTCAGCGCTTCGTCGCGCGTCGTCGCAATGACGGGAACGCCGAACGGGCGGTCGAGGCCGCCGCTCGCCTCGAGCACGAGATGCGACACGCGCTCGGGATACGCGAGCGTGTAGAGCATCGCGATCCATCCGCCGAGGGAGTTGCCGGCGAGGGTCACGCGGGAGTTGCCAATCACTGAATGAAGACGCGCGACCATCATCGAGATTGCCAGCGGCCCCTCTTTTGGCTCGCTCTCGCCGTGGCCGGGGAGATCGGGAAGGATGACGCGATGCGTGCGCGCGAGCGTGGGTGCGACAGCGAACCACGATCCCGCCTGATCGTTCACGCCGTGCACGAGAACGAGTGGAGGACAGGCAATCCTGCCTGTCCGGACAGGCAGGATTGCCTGTCCTCCACTGTCCCAGTACACCGTTCCCTCAATCTCCCTGCGCACGAAGCCTGCCGCGGCCAGCGCGTCGCGCGTCATGCGCACGAAATCGGCGGTGGATTCAATCGCCAAAGAGGCGCTTCTCCCTCATCGGCATCCGGAATGCCGCGGCGGCCTGGTTGTATCCGACGCCCGATCCGATCATCACCACCAGATCGCCGGGCTTGATCTTCTTCTGCTGCAGCGCGTCGTCGAGCGCCATCGGAATGCACGCCGAACCGGTGTAGCCCCACTTCTCCATCACCGTGTGCGTCTTCTCCATCGGCAGCGCGAGGTTCTCCATCACCAGCTCGATGGTCGGCTTTCTCACCTGCGTGAAGATCGCGAAGTCGATGTCGCTCACCGCGAAGCCGCCGTTCTCCGCGACCTTGCGCACGAGACGCGGCCAGCCCTCGTTGTTGATCTCCGGCGGATAGCGGTCGAGCATCGTCACCATCGTGCGTCCCTCGCGCACCGCCTCTTCGCTCGCCGGCTCGACCGTGCCGCCGGCCTGAATGAGCCAGTTGCGCGCGTAGGTGCCGTCGGCCTGAAACGCCGCGGCGACGAAGCCCGGCTCGTTGCTGCGCTCGAGGATCGCCGCGCCCGCGCCGTCGCCGTAGAAGAAGATCATCGGATCGTCCGGCTTCGCGAGCTTGTGCATCTGGTAGACCGCGACGACGAGCACCGTCTTCAGCGACGGATTCGTCGCCATCAAACCCGCCGCGCTCGAGATCGCCGTCGGAAACGAAGCGCACGCGCAGCCGACGTCGAACGTCCCCGCGTTCATCGCGCCGAGCTTCGCCTGCAGCACGACCGACGTCGCGGGCGTGATGTAGTCGGGCGAGTCGGTGCCGAGGATGATCAGATCGATGTCGGCGGGTGTTTTCGTCGCGCGATCGAGCGCCTGTTGCGCCGCGCGCAGTGCGAGATCGGATGCAGACCAGTCGTCCGGCGCGTACCAGCGCCGCAGGATGCCGCTCGATGCCTCCATCTTGTCGACGAACTCCGGCACGCTGCCGTCGAAGCGCTCCCGCAGCATGTCGTTCGTGACTTCGACCTCGGGCAGATAGCTGCCGGTCGAAACGAGGTTCGCGTAGCTCATGTGCCCATCACCAGGCCGCCGTCGACGGAGAGGACCGCGCCGTGCACGAATTTCGCGGCGTCGCTGGCGAGCCACACGTACGCGTTCGCGATGTCCGCGGGCTCGCCGAGCTTCGCCAGCGGCGTCTTCGACTTCATCGAGTCGAGGATGCTCTGCGGCATCGACTTCACCATGTCCGTGGCGATGAAGCCGGGCGCCACGCAGTTCACGCGGATGTTGTAGCGCCCGAGCTCGCGCGCCCACGTCTTCGTGAAGCTGATCACGCCCGCCTTCGTCGCCGCGTAGTTCGTCTGCCCGAAATTTCCGTAGAGGCCGACGATGGACGACGCGTTGAGAATCGCGCCGCCGCCGCTTTTGATCATGTGCGGCACGACCGCGCGCGTGCAGAGGAAGACGCCTCTGAGGTTGACGTTGAGGACGGCATCGAACGCGGCATCGCTCATCGTGCCGGCGACCTCGCCGTCCTTCCACTTCACGAGCTGCGAGTCGCGCACGATGCCGGCGTTGTTCACGAGCACGTCGATGCGGCCATGCTTCGCGACGACGTCCGCCGCCGCGGCATTCACCGCGTCGCCGTTCGTCACATCGACGTCGGGCAGATCCCACACGACGACCTTCGCGCCTTCCGCGGTGAACGCATCGGCGGTGGCGCGGCCGATTCCCGCGGCGCCGCCGGTGACGATGACGATTTTTTCTTTCAGGTTGAGATTCATGAGGTGAGCTCCGCGCGTGCGCCTTCGCTCCGCGCGGCGAGCGCGAACGGAACGACCGCGAACGCGGTGATGATGACGCTGGCGAGCAGCCCATATTCGAGACTGCGACGGTCGCCGATGATGCCGGTGATGAGCGGACCGGGGCCGACGCCGAGAAGATTCAACACGAGCAGCGCGAAAGCGACCATCGTCGATCGGGTGTGCGCGGGCGCGAGCTCCTGATACGCCGAGAAGAGCGGTCCGAACCACGCCGTCGTGCCCGCGCTGGTCAAAAGCCAGCAGGCGTACCAGAGCGTCGTGCCGGGCTTGATCGAATAGAAGAGCCACGCCGGGATCGCGAGCGCCGCGGACAGGATGACCAGGCTCCAGAGCCTCCCCGCGCGAAAACGCTTCTCGCATGCGTCGCCGAACGCGCCGCCGGCGACGTTGCCGAGAAAGCCGGCGATGACAGCGACGATGCCCGCGCGGAACGCGGCGTCCGCGTATCCGAATCCGCGCTCCTCGACGAGCCACGTCACGCCGAGGAGCGCGGCGCCGGAGCCGTAGCAGAGCAGCGATCCGCCCGCGAGCGCGAGCGCGAGTGCCGGACGCTCGACGAGCGCGCGCATCAGATCGCGCGCGATCTCACCGAGCGCGGGCCGCGCCTTCGCCGCGGCCACACGCCGCCGCTCCGGCTCGCGGAACAGAAACAGAAATCCGGTGGCGATCAGACCGAGGATGCCGAGGGCGTAAAACGAGAACCGCCATCCGAATCGCGGAGCGATGAAGCTCGACGAGATGAGCGCCGTCGCCAGACCGAGCGGAATGCCGGCGTAATAGACGCCGACCGCGAGTCCGAGGCGGCGCGGCGGAAAGGCGTCGCCGAGCATCGAGAGGGCCGCGGGCGTGAGCGTCGCCTCGCCGATGCCGACGAAGATGCGCGGAATCGCAAGCGCAACGAAACTGCGCGCCCATCCGGAGAGCGCGGTCATCGCGCTCCAGAGCGCGACGCCGGCGGCGATGAGCGGAATCCGGCGAAAGCGGTCCGCGGCCATCCCGAGAAAGAGACCGACGAAGGTGTAGAAGAAGACGAATCCGAAGCCGGTGAGAAGCCCGATCTGCGCGCGGCTGAGACCCAGATCCTGGATGAGCAGGGGCGCCAGGCTGGCGATCAGCATCCGGTCGACGAAGTTGAGAATGTTCAGCGCGGTGAGGAAAAGCAGCAGGCCCCATGCGGCGCGCGAGATGCCGTCGCCCGAAGCTTCTGTGGTGGCTGTCGTCATTCAGCGCAGTTCCTCGGGCGTTTCGGGTTGCTGGGTTGCTGGGTTACTTCAACCTTGAAGCATGCGTGGCCAGCCTTTGTCATCCCGAGCGTGAGCGAGGGACCCGGGCGGGCGGGTGGCTCGATTTACGCGCCGCCCACACCCCCGGGTCCCTCGCTCACGCTCGGGATGACAAGCCCTGGTACATACGCTTTCAATGTTGAAGTCCACTGGTAACCCAGCAACCCAGTTAACCTGCGAAGCTAAAAGAACCGGTACTCCACCGTTGCGAGCACCGTGCGCGGCGCGCCGTACGATCCGGTGAGAATGCCGAGGGCGGGGATGTTGTAGCCGTTCGTCAGATACGCCTCGTCGCCGATGTTCTTCACGTTCAGGCCGACTCGCCATTTCGCGTCGGGCGAGAGCCAGCTCACCCATGCGTCGTACAACGTGTAGGAGTCCTGAACGATCGGACGGACAGGCTGGCCGGCAAACGAGCCGCCTTCGTTCGTCAGCGTCGATTCCGAACGGTACGAACCGCCGACGCTCGCCGTGAGCAGACCGCCCATCGCGGGGAAGTCGAAGTTCAGGCGCAAGCCGCCCGTCCACTTCGGCGCATTGGTGATCACCTGCGTGTCGATGAAGCCGTCGCGGTTCTCATCGAGGACCTCATCCGGCTCGAGATCGAGATAGCTGATGAAGCCGTTGATGTTGAGCCAGTCGACCGCGCGGAAGGAGTTGTCGAACTCCACTTCCACACCGTTCATCGTGGCGTTCCCCGCGTTGATGAAGTTGCCGAAGAACGACTCCTCGATGCCGTCGCCGTTCGCGTCGAACGCGGTGAAGGTCGACACCTGGATGTCCTCGTACGTGCCGTGGAAGACGGCGGAGTTGACGACGAGCAGTCCCTCGTTGAGCACCGACTTCAATCCAAACTCGCCCACAGTCAGGATCTCGTCGTCGAACGGCTCGGCCGATTTCGGGAACGCGTTCGACTGCGCACGCACGTTGAAACCGCCGCTCTTGAAGCCGCGGCTCACGCTGAAGTACGTGAGGATGTTCGGATTGACCTGGTAGTCGATGCCGAACTTCGGCGCGATCGAGTCGAACGTCGCTTCCTTGTCGTAGTCCGCGAGCACGACGACCGGCGTGCTGAACTGGTCGTTCGCGTACCCGGCGTTGAAGGCGATGCCGTTCTTCTTCTCGCGGGTCACGCGGAGACCGCCGTTGAGCGTCCACTGGTCCGTGAGCGAGTAGCTGCCGTCGCCGAAGACGGCGATGGAGTCCGTGAGCGTCTTCCCGTTCGTCGTTCCGAAACTTGCGTTCACGAAGATGTTCTTCACCAGACCGCCGGCTTCACCATCGAAGTAGTACGCGCCGAGAACGCCGGACAGCTTGCCGCCGCCGTCGTAGACGAGTTGAAGCTCCTGGGTGAGCTGGTCGTCGTAGTACGTGGCCGTCACGTCGACGATGCGCGCGGGCGTGGTGTCGAAGTCGATGTTGTTCTCCGAGTCCGACTCGCGATACGCGGTGATCGACTTGAAGTCCCACGCGTCGCTGAGCGTGGAGGAGACCACGACCGACCCGCCCATCGATTCCGTTCCGTTCAGCGGCGCGAGGCCGCTTTCCGTATCCCAGCGGCTCTCGTTCGCAGGGCAGGTGACGCCGAACAGCGGACAGAGGCGATTCGCAACGAGGCGCTGATATCCCTTCGGCTCGGCGTCGTCCTTCGTGTAGTCGGCGCTGAAAGCCACCTTGGTGTTCTCCGTCAGCAGCCAGTCGAGACTGCCGCGCACGGCGAACGTCTTGCGGTCCGACACATCGCGTCCCGTCAGCTGGTTCGTGCCGTAGCCGTCGCGATTGAGCGTCGCGAAGGCGAGCTTGCCGCGCACCTTTCCGGGAACCAGCGCTCCGCTGAAGCTGGCGCGAAGATCGAGCGCGTTGTATTCGCCCGCGGACAGCGAGACCATCGCCTGGCGTTCGTCCGTGAGCGGCTTGCTCACGTACTTGATCGCGCCGCCGATGGTGTTCTTTCCGTAGAGCGTTCCCTGCGGACCGCGCAGCACCTCGATGCGCGCAACGTCGAACACGTCGAGGAGCGCGCCCTGAGGACGGGCCATGTAGACGTCATCCATGTAGAGCCCGACGCCCGGGTCGACGCCCCACAGCGGATCGGCCTGGCCGATGCCGCGCATGAATGCGGTCAGGGTCGTCGACTGATTGCGGCCCTGATAGACGGCGAGATTCGGCACCTGCGTCTGCAGCTCCGAGAGGTCGGCCGCGGCGGCTTCCTCCAGTTTGTCCGCGGTGATCACCGTGACGGCGACCGGGACTTCCTGGACGTTTTCCTCACGCTTGCGCGCGGTGACGACGATCTCCTCGCTCGCCTGCGGCGACTCCTCCGCTTTCGCCTGCTCCTCGGACATCGGCGGCTCCGTTTGCGCCGGCGCCTGTGCGAATAACGTCACGCACGGCAGACTCATCAGAACCAGACACGATACGATATTCTTTAACTTGTTGAATCTACTGGATTTGCTCATGTACGCCCTCGCGCGATCAATAGTTGCCGACTGGTCGGTTTGTTTTTGGATTGGCGCACTGTAGATCCGATTCCCGCTGCTTGTCAATGGCGAACTGATCGCCTTCGCACCGCCTCCGCGAAAAACGCGTCGTGCGCGCTCGACGTCCGAAACCCTGCACGGTTGCGCCCGCGGGGATGAAGATGAGCTTGCCGATCGTGGCCGCGCCGATGCCATGCCTCGGCGTTCGCATCAGCGGTTCGCTGCGCCAGGTGAACGTCGCGAGATCGAAGGACTCGGTCTGCGGAAAGATGCCGGTGAGCGATGCGGAGTTGCCCTCGCCGCCGAAGACGTACATCCGTCCGGCGAGCACCGCGGCCGCGATGCCGGAGCGCGCGGTCGGAAGCGGCGGCAATGCCGTCCATCGCTGCGGTCCCGGCTCGTAGCATTCGAACGCGTTCGTGTTGCCGAACGAGAAGCGTCCGCCGGCGACGAAGAGGATGCCGTTCGCGGCAGCCGCCGCGAGATGCTCGCGCGGCGTCGGCATCGACGGCAGCGTCGTCCACGCGTTCGTGTTCGGATCGTAGACCGTGAGATCGCGCCCGCGCGGCACGCCGCCGGCGGCGTAGATCTTTCCGCCGATCGCCACCGCGGCGAGCGCGCCGCGCGGCAAAGGCAGCGACGCGACCTCGGTCCACTGATCGAGTTGCGTGTCGAAGCGATAAACGAACGACACCGGATCGAACGCGAGCGTTTCGTATCCGCCGATGACGTAGATCGAGATGCCGATCGTCGCGGCGGCCGCGTGATGCACCGGGCGCGGAAGGGGTGCGACGAATCGCCACGCACCCGCGTGCGGATCGTATTCTTCGACGGAGTCGAGGATCACGCCTGCGTCGCCGATGCCGCCGATCAGGTACACCTTCCCGTTCGCGGCCGCGACGGCGACTTCCTGCCTCGGCGTCAGGACCGGCGCGAACGAGAGCCATCCCGCCGCGAGAACCGCCGCGATGAACACGCGTATCAGTCTACGAGTAAACTTGCGCGGAGAAGGAGCCCATCGATGTTCAGACGACTCGGCAATCTCATCCGCGGATTCTTCGGCCTCTTCGTCGGCGGCCTCGAGCGCCGCAACCCCGAAGCATTGCTGGATGTGGAAAAAGAGAATCTGCGGAAGCAGATCGTGAGCTACAACGAAGGACTGGCCGCGCACGCGGGACTCTGCGAGCGGCTGATGACGCAGATCCGCAAGCTCGAGCAGGAAGAGCGCGAGCTGCGCGCGAAGACGGCCGCGAATCTGCGCGCCGGGAACCGCGAGGCCGCGGGCAACTACGCGCTGCGATTGCAGACCGTGCAGCGCGAGCTCACCGAGAACCGCGCGCAGCTCGCGCAGGCCGAGACGACCTATAAAGAGTTGATCAAGGCGCGCGATGTGTCCGTGAAGGCGGCGCAGGCGAAGATCCAGGAGCTCAAGCACAGCCTCGACGATCTGAAGATCAAGAAGGCCACCGCGGAGCTCACCGAAATGGCGTCGGGAATGATCACCTCGATCGGCGGCTCCGGCGACACGCTCGACCGCCTGCATCGGATGGTCGAAGAAGAGCGCGAAGTCGCGGCTGGCCGCGCCCGCATCGCCCGCGACTCGCTCAACACCACCGACTTCGTGATCAAGGAAGAGGAACAGAAGGCGCTCGCGGAACAGGCGCTCGCCGACTTCGCCGCGAAGGAAGGAATGGCCATCGAGCCCGCCGTGGAAACGAGCACGCCGGCCGCGGAGCCGGTGAAGTCGATGGGACCGGCGAAAGGCGAAATTGAAAATTGAAAATTGAAAATTGAAAAAGGTTGAAATGGAAAGGGCCGAGTAATCCCGCGCCTCTTTTCAATTTTCAATTTTCAATTTTCAATTCAGCTCATGCGCTATCTCTGGCACGCCTTCTTCGCCCGGCCCGACGTTCCGCTGCTGCGTCTTCCGTGGAACGCGATGGCCGTGGTCGCGGGTCTGATCGGAGGGTGGTTCGAGCCGGCGTTGTGGGGCGCGACGTTCGCGGGCGAGTTTATTTATCTGCTGACGATGGCGTCGAATCCCGGCTTTCAGCATTGGATCGACGATCGGCGCGTGAAGGCGCTGCAGGGCGACACGGAAGAGTCGCGCGACCGGCTGCTCTCGAACGTCGGCGGCGCGGCGCGGCAGCGCTACAAGAAGCTCGAAGACAAGCGCGCACGTCTCGAAGTGCTCTATCGCGATCACATGAGCGACGATCTCTTCTTCGACAGCAATCGCGACGCGCTGCAGAAGCTCACCTGGCTCTTTCTCAACCTTCTCGTCGCTCAGCGCAACCTGATCGTCGCGCCGAGCTCCGATGAGCGCGATCTGCAGAAGCAGATCGCCACGCTGGAGCGCGAGATTGCCACGGCGAACGCGACGGAGTCGCTGCGCGAGTCGAAGAAGGCGACGCACCGCCTGCTGCGCGAGCGTCTCGACAACATCCAGCATCGCGAGACCTCCCTCGCCGAGATCGACGCCGACCTCGCGCGCATCGAGGCGCAGTTCGATTTCGCACTCGAAGAGGCGAGTCTGCGCGGACGCCCGGCAGCAATGTCGGCAAACATCGAGCTGACCTCGCATCTCCTCTCCAACCTCGAAGACGAAACGTCGTACACGCCCTCGAGGACGCTCGAATGATTCCGGCCTGGGCGCAAAAGCTCATCTCGCTCTACGAGAGCCACGCCGCGAATCAGTTTCTGCTTTACGGAAACGTGAACGACCAATTTCTCCTCGGGGCGAAAACCCCAAAGGAGGCTGGGCCAACCAGCGCTGCCGGCCGTGCCGGCCTCGGCAGTCTGTACGAGTTCCTCACCCGCGTGATGCTCCCTCGCTTCGACGTCGTCCTCAGCTACGACCTCGGCAACGGCGTGCGCATCGACAAAGGCGGCGAGATCGTGCAGCGCTGGCCGGCGTACAAGGAATCTCAGGAGCTCCCGCGCGCGCCGCGCGCCGCGACCGAGTGGCTGACGCGCTTCTTCCGCTACGCCGCGAATCTCGCCCGCCTCGGACAGGAATCATTCCAGATCGGCTTCTACATGAAGGCCGCGCATCTCGTCGCGCCCGCGCTGCCCGGCGCGCTCAACTACGACCTCAGCGCGCTCGCGCTGCTGATGCGCGACTGGGCCACCGACGATCATCTCGCGCGCCACTCGCTGGTCACGTTTCTCATCGCGGACAACCTGCACGATCTCCACCCGCTGCTCGTCACCAATCCGCGCTCCGCCGCGATCGAAGTGCCGCTGCCGTCGACCGAGGAGCTGCGCGACTCGCTCGAGCTCCTCGCGCGCGAGCACGCCACCGCACTCAGCGAGTTCTCATCCACTCTCGACACGCTCGCGCATCAACTCACCGGCACGACGCTCACATCGATCGAAAACCTGCTGCGCACGCGTACGCATGCGAAAGAACCGCTGCACGCGAACGATCTCGTCGCGATGCGCAAGGAGCTCGTCGAGAAGGACTCCGCGGGGCTGATCGAGTTCATCGAGTCGAAGCGCACGCTCGACGATTTCCACGCGCAGGAAAAACTGAAGACATGGCTGCGGCAGGACATCAAGCTGTGGCACATGAACGATCTTCAGGCGCTGCCGATGGGCTATCTCCTCTGCGGTCCAGTGGGTACCGGCAAGACGTATCTCGTCGAATGCCTCGCCGGCGAGGCGGGCGTGCCGGTCGTGAAGCTGAAGAACTTTCGCGACAAATGGGTCGGCAGCACTGAAGGAAATCTCGAGAAGATCTTCCGCCTCCTCAAAGGCCTCGGCCGCTGCTTCGTCTTCATCGACGAAGCGGATCAGGCCCTCGGCAAACGCGATGCCGGCACGAGCGACTCCGGACTCTCCGGTCGCATCTACGGGATGTTCGCCGAGCAGATGAGCAACCCCGCGAACCGCGGACGCATCGTCTGGATCCTCGCCTCGAGCCGCCCCGATCTGATCGAAGTCGATCTCAAACGCCCAGGACGCCTCGACGTGAAGATTCCGATCTTCCCCGCGACGACGGCGTCCGAGGGCTTCACGCTGATTCGCGCGCTCGCGAAACGGCGCGGGATCGAGTTACAAGAGACGGACTTCGCGAGCGTCGAGCCGCTGATTCCGCAGCTGCTCACGCCGGGCGCGGCGGAATCGATCGCGGTGAAGCTCTATCGCGCGGTGCGCACCGAGGGCCTCTCACCCGTCGATGCGCTGCGCGACACGCTCGACGGATACCAGAATCCCGTTCCGCCGGACGTGATGGAGTTTCAGATCTCGCTCGCCGCGCGGGAAGCGAGCGACGGCGACTTCGTCCCGGAACCATTTCGGCGGTTCCGGACATAAACTGTCCTTATGTCGCTCCTCAGTCAGCGCAAGACATCCGCTGCTGCTCCCCGCCTCGAAGGAAAAGAGGTTCTCATCGGCCCCGACCCGACGGTGTGCAAGGTCAAGGGAGTGATGTTCGGCGGGCGCAAGCAATTCCTGCTCGACACGATCGGCGAAGAGCGCTTCAACGCGCTGCTGCAGAAACTCTCACCGCGCACGCGCGGGTACGTGAAGACGCCGCTCGCCTCGAGCTGGTGCGAGTTCGAGTCGCTGATGGAGCTCGATCACGCGATCTACGACGAGCTGAAGGCGACGCATCCGAACATCCTCGCGCTGATGGGCGCGGCCTCCGCGGAGCTCGGAATCGGACGCGTGTACCGCTCGCTCGACTCCGAGGAACTGGTGAAGTTCCTGGAGAGCAACGCCCTCTTTCACAACCAGTATCAGAAGTTCGGCAACTCGAAATTCGAGAAGACGCCCACCGGCGGGCGGATGATCTACAGCAACTACCCCTGCTACAGCCCCGTCTACTGCGCGAGCGCCGTCGGCTACTTCATGGAGTCGATCCTCCGCCACGGCGGCACGGATCCGACGGTGGTCGAGACGAAGTGCCAGTGCCACGGGGACAAGACGTGCACGTACGAGATGACGTGGAAGTAGTGTGGAGTGCGGCGACGCAAGTCGCCGCTGTCCTATAGAAAAGCGGCGACTGGCGTCGCCGCACTCCACACTACGCCGACCGCGCCCCGCTTCTCTCCCCCCGCGGCAGCCGCGCCAGCAACTCCTCGGTCAGGAAATCCACCTTCTCGTGCAGATGCGCGACCTCGAGCTCGGCCTTGAGGTTCACCTCGTACTCCGCATCCGCGCGCAAGCGGTCCTTCGCGGCCTGGCGGTTCTGGCTGACGAGAACGAAGATCGAGAGGAAGATCGCCTCGAGCGACACGACCATCGTCAGGAAGCCGAACGGGTACGGATCGAAGTGCGGCAGCCCCGGCGCGGTGTTCCAGACGATCCAGAACACGAACCACGCCGCGTTCAGGAGCAGAAACGGGATGCTGCCGCTGAACTCCGCGATCAGGTCGGCGATGCGCTCCATCGTCGTGCTGCGGATCGCCAGCTCTTCATTGATATTGCGCGCGGCGCGGCGCCGCAACAGCTCGTCGGTGCTGCGGATGCGCTGGCCCATCGTCGTCAGCAGATCGAGTGACGCGTCGGGATGGCGGCGCAGGAACGCCAGCAGGTCCGCGCGGTCGAGCGTGAGCAGCGTCGAATCCTCGAGCGCGGCGGCGCTGGCCGTGCGCGCGCCGCCGTCGAAGAGCGAGAGCTCGCCGAACTGCTCGCCGGGCCCGCAGACCGCGAGCACGATCTTCGCGCCGGTGTTGTCTTTGACGTACAGCTCCACGCTGCCGGTGCCGACGATGTAGAGCGAGTCCCCGGGCTCGCCGAGGGAGAAGACTTTCTGATCGGACGCAAAGTCGCGGCGGTCGAGAATGTGCTCCAGATCCGCCCGCTCGGAGTCGTCCAGCAGCTTGAACAGCGAGCTGTTCGCGAGGATCTGCCCTGTCTGCATTGCCCTGATTCTAGCGTGCTATTCTGCGGGAAAGACGGATCGGTCACACCCCAGACAATGGACGACGAAAACAAGACCATCGAGGCGCCGCTTCCGGAGATCGATGAGCGCGCGCTCGCGAAAAAATACGGTCTTCGCGAGTTGAGTTATCCCGACAGCGAACAGGTCAAATTGCTGTTGATGTTTCTCGCGAAGTCGATCGACGCGCGCAAGTGCGATCACGTTCCGAAGACGGCGGTGATGCTGGTGCTCGACTTCCTGCAGGGCACGATCAACCGCCAGCACATCACCAAGGGCCCGCGCATGTCGCAGGAGGAGTTCGACGCGCTGCAGACGCCGTATTACGTCGCCGCGCGCGTCATCAGCAAGATCGACCGCTCGCACGCGGATTCGAAAAAGGGAAAGCTGTACCAGAACGCCTACACCGCGATGAACCAGTTCATCGAGCTGTTGCGCAGCCTGCTCGATCCCGGCTGCTACTGGCTGCGCCTCAAGAGCACGCCCGAGGGCGTGATCGAGGTCATGGCCGCGCTGCGCGAGTTCCTCACGCTGTACCCGGAGCAGAAGCGCAAAGGGCGCGCGATGTGACGCGCGAAAAGCGCGTCATCCTGAGCGCAGCGAAGGATCTGGGATTAGAATCTCCGAGTCGTCCAATGTCTCGTTATCTGCAGAAAATCTCTCTCCGTCCGTACAGCGACGCCGAGATCTGGACCGGCTGGGAGCTGGAAGGCCGCAGCGGCGAGATCGAAGGCCTGCTCAACGTCGATGGGCTCACCTCCGAGGAAATCTCGAAGAAATACGGCGTGACGGAGTTTCAGATGATCCCGGAGGAGTATTTGCAGGCGGGGGAGTTTTTGCCGAAGACGTGAAGGGGCGGGGGGGGCGGGGGGCCGGGGTTGCCCGGTTGCCCGGTTGCCCGGCGGCGCCGTCCGGGGGGCGGCGCCTCGATCCTTTGCCAATGATTGGCGCCGGCGATCCTTTGCCAATGATTGGCGCCGGCACCCGCGCGGCGCCGCCGGGCAACCGGGCAACCGGGCAACCGGGAACGCGGCAACGCGGCAACCGAGCAACGCGGCCACCCAATGGCACGACGCGCGCACTTACAATCACAACGCAATGACCCTCACAATCCGCATCACCCTCGGCATCCTCTTCACCGGCCTCGGCATCATCGGCTCGGTGCTGCCGATCATGCAGGGCTGGATCTTCTTCCTGCTCGCCTTTCTGGTGCTCTTCCCTGACAGCCCGTGGGCGGTGAAGATCCTCGACAAGGCGCAGCCGCGGATGCCGCGTCTCGTCGCGTGGCTGCGGCGCCTCGGCATCGGCCGCCATCACGCAACGGATACCATCCGCATCGAATGACGAAGGCTTACGACCGCGCGTACTTCCAACGCTGGTATCACAACCGCGGCACGCGCGTGAACACGCGCGCCGACGTGCGGCGCAAGGTCGCGCTCGCGGTGGCGGCCACGGAGTACTTCCTCCACCGCCCCATCCGCAGCGTGCTCGACGTCGGCTGCGGCGAAGGCGCGTGGCTCCCGCATCTGCGCGCGCTGCGCCCCGCGGTGACCTACCTCGGCCTCGACTCCTCGGAGTACGCGGTCGCGCGATTCGGCCGCTCGCGCAACATCCGCCGCGCGACGTTCGGCGATCTCCCCGCGCTCGACGCCGGCGTCTTCGATCTCGTCGTCTGCTCCGACGTCCTGCATTACGTTCCGGATGACGAGATCCTCGCGGGCACCAAAGCGATCGCGAGGCTCTGCGACGGCATCGCGTTCTTCGAAGTGCTGACGGCCGAGGATGATGTGATCGGCGATCTCGACTCCTTCATCGAGCGCCGCGCCCGCTGGTACCGCGGCGTCTTCGCGAAGGCAGGCTTCACGCAGGCCGGCCCGTACTGCTGGGCCTCCCCTTCGCTGCGTGACTTCCTCGCGGAGCTCGAGCGAACGTAGCGGCGCGCTTCGGCCCGCCGTCGCGTCCCCACCCCAAAGGACGGCTCTCCGCCCATCCTTCGGTGTCGCGACAGGCACGCCGGTCCTCATCACAATGGTCGGAACCCCCATGACCACCGTTTCCCCTCAGCGCTTTCAGGCACAATACGCACTCCCTTTCAACGGGACGCACCTGCTCATGACGCTGAAACGACTGCGGGCCCTCGCCGCGCTCATGCCGATTCTCGCGGTCACCATCATCGAGGTCGCGCGTTACTTCATCGTCGGACTGATCTCGTGGGAGAAGCGCCTCGCTCTCGATCTGGTGATGGTCGTCGCGATTCTCATCTTCACGACCGTGATCTTCCGCTTCATCGATCAGATGCACGGACGCCTCGAGCGGAACAACGAGGAACTGCTCGCGCTGCACAGCGCGGGACTCGACGTCACCGCCGACCTGCAGCTCGACGTCGTGCTGAAAAAAGTCGTCGAGCAGGCGAAGAAGCTGGTCGGCGCGAAGTACGGCGCGCTCTCCGTGGTCGACAAGGAAGGACACATCCAGTCGTTCATCACCAGCGGCATCACCCCCGAGCAGCGCGCGGCGATCGGGCCGCCGCCCGTCGGTCACGGGCTCCTCGGCGTGGTCCTGCGCGAGGGGCAGCGTCTGCGCCTTCCCGACATCAGCAGCCATCCGCTGTCGTACGGCTTTCCGCCGAACCATCCGCCGATGCGCTCGCTGCTCGCCGTGCCGATCCCGTGCAAAAGCCCGTTCCTCGGCAATCTCTATCTGACGGAAAAAGTCGCCGCCGCACACTTCTCCGGCGACGATGAAGAGACGCTCGAGCGCTTCGCGCTGCAGGCGGCACTGGCAATCGACAACGCGCACCTGCACGAGCAGGTCGCCGATCTCGCCGTCGCGCAGGAGCGCATCCGCATCGCTCACGAGATGCATGACGGCCTCGCGCAGATCCTCGGATACGTGAATACCAAAGTGCAGGCGGCCGAGGCGTATCTGAAGCGGGAGAAAACGGAGGAGGCGGAGACGCAACTGCGCGAGCTCGCCGCCGCGGCGCGCGAGGCGTACATCGACGTGCGCGAGTCGATCGTCGGATTGCGCACGCTCCCCGGCTCGCGTCAGTCGCTCGCGGAAGTGCTGCAGGAGTACCTCGAGAAGTGGCAGGAGATGAGCGGCGTGTCGACCACGCTGACCATCGAAAACGACGTCCCGCTGCGCGCCTCGGTCGAGCTGCAGCTCGTGCGCATCGTGCAGGAGGCGCTCACGAACGTGCGCAAGCACGCCCGGGCCTCGAACGCGCGCGTCGAGATCCGCCGCCGCAACGGCAGGCTCGTCGCCACCGTCGCCGACAACGGCGTCGGCTTCAACCTCGCCGCGCGCACGCGCGGCGACTTTCCGAAGTTCGGACTGACGACCATGCGCGAGCGCGCCGAGAGCATCGGCGGCACGCTCGACGTCGAGAGCACGGCCGGCGGAGGCACGACGGTGCGCTTCGATGTGCCCCTCGCGGAAGCCAGCTCGGGCTGGAGAGTGTCATCCTGAGCGGCGAAGACGGCGAAGGATCTTCCACTGTGGCACACCAGGAAGATCCTTCGCTTCGCTCAGGATGACACCGGCTAGCAGTCTGCGCGGCAGAAGTGGAGGACAGGCAATCCTGCCTGTCCTTGAAGGCCGGACAGGCAGGATTGCCTGTCCTCCACAACCCCGGCTAGCCCTTATACTTTCCGGCGGTGCGCATCCTCATCGCCGACGATCACTCGCTCTTTCGCGACGGCCTCCGCAGTCTCCTGCAGGCGCAGGGACACGAGGTCATCGGCGAGGCGAAGACCGGCCGCGAGGCGATCGCGCTCGCGCGCGAGCTGAAACCCGAAGTCCTGCTGATGGACGTGCAGATGCCCGATCTCGACGGCATCGAGGCCACACGCCTCATCTCCGCGGAGATGCCCGAGATCAAGGTCATCATCCTCACCGCGTCGGAAGAGGAATCGAAGCTCTTCGACGCGATCAAGTCGGGCGCGCAGGGCTATCTGCTGAAGAACCTCGAGGCGGATGCGTTCTTCGACATGCTCGAGAAGGCACAACGAGGCGAGCCCGCGCTGACCCCGGCGCTCGCGCGCAAGCTGCTGCAGGAGTTCGCGAAGCCCGTAGAAACAGCGGCTCCGCGCTCGGAAGAGGAAACGCTCACCGCGCGCGAGCGCGAAGTGCTGGAGCTGATGGTGGAAGGCGTGACCTCGAATCGCAAGCTCGCCAAACGCCTCGGACTGAGCGAGAACACGGTCAAGTTCCACGTCCGCAACATCCTCGACAAACTGCGCCTCCACAACCGCGCGGAAGTCGTCGGCTACGCGCTGCGGCACGGAATCCTCGAGCCGCCCGGCGGCGGACCGCGGTAGCGGCAAGCATCCGCCGTCGAGTTCTGCACCGCTTGCGGTGACGTCGATTGGTGCGAAACGCGTTTTGGTTTCGATCGATGTCATCTCACGGGCGATGACGACGTGCCATTGATGACGCGTAGACACCCTTCCGCACTTCACCTATAATCCGCGCGGGTTCGGTGAGGGTAGGCAGCTCTCCTAAGCGGATCTGACGAAGTCGCGGGCCTGCGAACCACTCTCTCTCTCGATCACCCACGGCTGACCATCCGGCCACCCCAGGCCGGCACAAACGCCACTTTGCCGGACCCATTTTGCGACGAGCCGCGGAAACGCGGCTCGTCGTGCTTCGGGGCGCAGCGCGCGCTGCAGATTCGCGCACGGCTTTCCTCTCCCTGTCAACGGTAGGGAAAACTCCCGCCCCAACACTCCTTTTATGCGACGAAGGCCGGCCTTAGTCCACACACGTCCCCGACGCCCGGATGACCGGGCCGGGGCTACAGGAGGACTGCGGCCATGCGTTCCCGATCCATCGCTCTATCTCTCGTTCTGGTGTTTCTCCTCTCCATTGCCGCGCCACTCGCCGCGATGCCGCGCGAGCGCGACGGTTCCCGATGGGAAGACGCGCTCCAGCGCTTCGCGCGATTCGTGCAGAGGGTGTTCGCGCCCATCACGAATGGCGACGGCCTGATTCCGCCCATGCCGTAATCACGAAGGGGGTGGAGCGTCATCGCATTACGCTCCACCCTCGTCATCCACCGGAGGTGCAAAGAGCCGTAGCGGTGCCTTTGCCGTTTCGGACACAAACTCACGGATGTACTGGATTTTTTGTGGTGTGATCGTATGGCGGATCGCTTCTTCGCGCAGATATGCCAGCGCCTCAATCGCGCTCTGCATCATGCCGCGGCGCGCGAATTCGTCGACGAGTTCGGAACAACTGGCGGTGACGTCATCGCCGCGATCGAATTTCAGACGTACGATATCCAACCCGTAGCAGGCGGCCAACGCGTTCATGCCGAGGGCGAGACACTCCCCGCGCGCCAGATACAGTTCTGAGATTGCGGCATTGACGCGGTTGTCTTCCGCGAGCGTCATCGCATACGTCCATCGGATGTGCGGCCGCTCGATGGCACCAAGATATTCGGAGTGAGAGAGAGCGCGGGCATCCAGCTCTCTTGCGGCGGTGCGGTCGCCGAGGGCACGGGCGCAATCCGCGGCGTTGTGAAGACAGATGGCAAGCGCATGCCGGTCGTCGCGTTCCTCGGCATCGACTGCTGTTTCCGCGAAAATCCGCATCGCTTCCTTGTGCCGCTTTGCGTCCGAGAGCGCCAATGCCTCGGTCATCCGCGCCTGGACGTACGCCTCTGAATCGGAGTAATCGCGAAACACCTTCGCACACATACGGGCAATGAATAGAACCGCCTCCAGATTGCCCCGTTCGCGATGCACGAGCGCCTCGGTGAGCTTCGCCTTGGCTGCGTCACACGCGAAACTTCCGAATGCACTCAATATGTCGCATGATCGGCGTGCGGCGTCGATCGCCTTGTCGAATTCACCTGTGCAGCGAAGCGCGTTCGCATACTCCTTCCAGGCGAGGCCGGCGAGACCGACGCGATGCTGCTCGACGAACACCTCCACGCGAGCTGCATAGTCCACGATCACGGCCGCGCGTTCGCGTGCGCGCGCCGGATGCTGAAAGAGATCTTCCCGGATGACGCGCAGCACGTAGCGCAACGTGCCGTAGCGCCGCAGATCGGAATCTCTGTCCATCTCCGAGCGCCACGTGCCCGTCGGGAGGCCGATGAGCACGGGACCGAACTCTTCCCCCGCTTCCTCCTCCAGATCGAGCCAGTTCCGCACCAGGTTGATGAGATCCACCACCGCCGTCACGCTCTCCGCTTGCTGCGCTGCCGCTCGCTTTTCGCCGGTTTCGCGAGCGCGTTTGCCGGCGTTGCGGCTGCCGCCACGTCGCTCGTGAAGCGTTGCAGCGATCTGTTCAACCGGGCCGCGTCCGCCGCGGAAAGCTGTTCGCGGTTCTCCAGGAACGCACTGATCGCAGCGGCATCGCCGGTTCGCTCGGACGGCGGCAAAACGGCATCGAACGTCAGGATGCGCATCCGCTCCACGAGCGCCAGCATTTCATCGCAGAGATGCAGGAGCGCCGGGACGTGCAACGCGCTCGCTCCGCCCGTCATCGAGCCCTCCAGCTCCTCGCCGAGGGGAACGCTGTCGAGCCCCAGCGATCGGGCGACCTTGCGCAGGAAAACGACGGAGACGTTCTCTCCTTTTTCCAGGAGCGCCCACTGTTTCCGGCTCACGCCGGCGGCCCTCGCGGCCCGCTCCTGCGTCAGGCCGCGCTTCAACCGCGTTCCCTGGACGACCATGCCGAGAATCTCGAGTGGTGCCATGACGCTCACTTCCTCCTCGCTGTCGAAGCGGAAGTATAGCAGTTTTGACTCCGTTGCGAACACATGTGAAGATACATCCCATCCGAATGGGAGCCATCCTCCGCGACGACCATGCAGGACCCGATGAAGACACGCATGCAGGACTTCCTCGACCGGAACCGGATCCGGTCGGCGTGGGTGGAGCGTGCCGCGCGCCCTCCGCTCAGCCGCCGCCAGATGGCCCGGTGGCGCAGCATGAAGACTCCCGACATCGGGCTGAAGAACATGATCCGCGTTCTTCGGGCGGTGCGCGAAGTGGCCGGCAGGCCGGTGAGCATGGCGGAACTGTTCGACCTCGAGCCGGACCACTGGCCGGATTAGAGGCAACGCAGTCCCCCGGCTTCGGCGACGGCGTCGAGGCGCTTCTGGTCACGAACTTCCGCGTGCTGTGGTACGTCGCGACGGTGAAGTTCCGCGTTCCGGCGCCCGACGCCGAGGAGATTCTTCAGGCCGCGGCAATCTCTCTCATCACGGTCGGCACCCAGGTCGTCGATGCGCGCGCCTGGCTCATCGCGGCTGTGTGCAATGGCTGCAGGCATTATTGGCGGCGCATGGCGAGAGTGCTGGAAGTGGAAGGGACTTCGATCGCCGGCATTCCGGAACCGGCATGCGCATTCACGACGGAGCAGCTCCATACCGCGGTCCTCGTGCGCGAAGTGCTTCGTCTGTTGCCCCCGAAATCGCGGGACGTTCTCCGGTTGCATTATCTGCACGGCCTGACCGATACGGAGCTCGCGCGCCATTACGGCACGACGCCCGGATACGCGCGCAAACTCATCACGCGCGGCCTGCGGCGTGCCCGGAGGATTCTCGACGTCCTGCGCGCCGGCGGATCTGTACATCGGTGAGGACCGCACATCAAGGAGTGACCGGAGCGACGATGTTCCTACCCGAAACGTAGTCATGACGATCTTCCGGAGTGCCATCCATGACGCGTTGCGCATGTGCGCGTCACGCGACTAGACTGCACGCCGCAAAAACGCCTTTGGTCCAAAAGACACGTACAACGATGACCGCAGCGGTTGTCGCAGCCGCGTCAGGTGTGTCCAACAGCAAAGGAGATCTCCGATGAGAAAGACCTTCGGCCGCCTGCTCGCGGCTTTGATGATGGCAGCCGTCAGCGGCTCCGCGGCGGCGCAGTACACGAAGGGAACCGTCACGAGCCTCAAGATCGTGAATGCGAATGACGTCGGAGGGGTCCTCCGCGTGGAAGTCGGCTATGAGTTCCCCGGTCCTCAGGCGCCCTGCCACGCGGTTGATTTCCACCGCGACGGACAGTACGTCGGACGGTACGGAAACCTCAGCGCCAGCGGAACCTTTGAAACGACGATCGGTGCGACGTGCTCGAACGGTTACTGGCCCAACGGCAGCGAGCACACCATCACCGCGACGCCCGTGACGGGCGGGCTCTTCTGCCTTCCGTACGAGACGCGAGTGTTCGGCGATCCAGTGCCCAAGACATTCACGGTGCAGAGTCCGACCATCGAGTCTGCCGAGATCAACCTCAACTCCACGGGCGGCGGCGTCGTCACGGTCGGCGCAAATTTTCAGTTCACCAATGACTCCTTCAGCAGCGACGAACGAAGCATTCAGATCTTCATCGACGGCGTGCTGAGGGCGGGCGGTGAGTTCCACCCGCGGAAGGGGACGCAGAATTTCCCTTTCGACCTCGGATGCGCCGTCGCACCCGGAGCGCATGCGGTCGGGATCATCGCGCGACGTTGCTATATCCAATATCCGAACGATCCCGGCATGATCGACACGCTGACGACCTCGTTCTCGACACCTGCAAAACAGGGAACGGTGACCGTGACTCACGAGAAAGACCCCAACAATGGAGAGATCCGGCTCCTTGGCACGTACACGCTTCCGCCGAACACGCCGAGCGCGCAATTGGTCGTTCAGGAGCTGACGGCATTCGATGAGAGCGGGAACTACGTTCCGACGGGAACGCTGAGGAATGAATCCGTGCAAGGCCCGGGGGGAACGTTCGAGATCAAGCCGTTCACCCCTGCGACGGGCGCTCTGCAGGTCAGGATCAAAGCGACCCTGTCCGCCTGCAGTTGGCAGGCGGACGCGATGACAGCGTTTCTCTGCGGCGAATGTACGAAGCCGCCGATCGCGACGAAGAATCCAGTCGGTTTTTCCGACGGCAACATGCGTTATTCCGATGCAGACCCGCTGCCTCGCCAGCTCGACGCGGTTGCACTGACCCGGACGTATGACACGCATCATCAATTTCGCAGCTTCTTCGGCCGCGGATGGTGGAGTCTCTTCGACGCCCGCCTGATCGTTCACAGCGCCCCGGGCGGCGACACGATCGCGATGACGACCGAGACGAACGAAGCGGCCGGATTCCTGAGGCGTGGCGGTGTGTACACCCAGCTCTGGCCGGCAGGCCAGCAGGTGCCCGATGTGTTGACCTTCGATGGCTCGTACTACGCTCTGCGGCGCGCGGGGAGTAACGTCGCTTCACTGTATCGAGGCATCGACGGGCGCTTTGCAGGTTTGCGTCAGATCGGCTCGGGACGCGAGATGCGCGTGGAGTGGAGTGCCGGCGGGATGCCCGTCTCCGTGACGGACTCGTGGACGGGCCTGACCTGGACGCTCACCACGGACGCTGCGAAGCGGCGGATCACCGACATCGCGATCGGCGATCTGGTGTGGCGATACGAATACGACGCGAACGACAACCTCCAGCGCGTCCTCGCTCCCGGGAGCGTGACGTGGCGCACCTATACGTATGTCAACGATCGGATGACCGAGGCGCGTGACGCGTCAGGCAATCTGATCGAGAGTCACACGTACAACGCCGCGGGCGCGGCCATCGACAGTACGGGGCCGGACGATGAGATCGAGAGCATCCAATACCTCGCCGGCACGGCACCGAACGAGAAAATCGCGCGCCTGACGATGAAGACCGGAGCGATCGCCGAATATGTACTGCAACCGATCGGCAATGCGTATCGCACCGTGCGCATCACCGGCGGATGCTCCTCGTGCGGTGCACGTGACGCCTCCTACGCGTACGACGCGGAAGGGCATCTCGTTCGCGAGCAGGACGCGAGCGGCTACATCACGGTTCACACTTATGCGGCAGGACGACAGACCGCCGTCGAAGAGCACTTACGCCCGCAAGGCTGTGATCCCGCAACGGACCCCAATCGCTGCCGGCTCGATCCGGCTTCGCTTGCGACGGCGACGCTGGAGGCGACAACGGCCACGCTCAGAACGAGCTACGAATACGCCGATCCGATCTGGCCCGACAAACCGACGGCAGTGACGACTGCCAGCGTCCTCGTTCCAGGCGGCTCGCGCGTGACCACGACCGTTTATCACCCGCTCTCAGGACAAGTGCTCCGAACGAACGTCAGCGGATGGACCGGGGACGCTGCGAAAACGGACCGCGGCTCGTCGACGATCTTCTACGGCGACCCGCCGCCGAATGACGACAGCGATTCCCCTCTCTACGATCCCTATGCTCCGGCATTCGATCCGGGAGGCACGTTTCAGAGTGCGTGGCTCGCCCTGCCGCAGCCACCGCTGCTGCCGAAACTCATCGACGGACCGAGAATCGATGCCGAGGACATCACGCTGTTCGTCTATTACCCAGTCTCCGAAGCCGTTCCTTCCGAAATGCGCGGACGCCTCGCGGCGGTGAAGAACGCGGCCGGAAACATGACGCGTTACGAAAGCTACGACCTGTTCGGCAACGTGACCCGCGTTGTCGACCCGAACGGCGTGGCCACCGAGATGGAGTACGACATCCTCGGCCGGCTCGAGACAGCCACGATCAAAGGCGTCGCGGGATGCGACACGACAAAGGACCCGCTCTGTGCGACGGATCTGACCTCGACACGCAGCTACTCGCCGCTTGCCGGGCCGCTGGAGAGCGAAACACGTCCCGGCGGCGGTGTCACGAAATACAACTATGACGAGCGCGGTCGCGTCCGCACTCTTTCACGCGGTCCATCGGCAACGGATCTGCGCGAACGGATCGAATACAGCTATGACACCGCGACCGCGAACAAGAGCGGCGAGGTCATTTCCGCGTTCGAGGGCGGCACGTGGGTCGAGAAGACTCGCGAGTCCTTCGGTTACGACACGCTCGGACAACTGATCACCGTGACGCGTGCGGAGGTGGACGGTCAGCCGGCAACCGCTGGCTATGAGTACGATCCCGAAGGCCTGATGTCGAAGATGCGCGATGAGAATCAGACCGTGCCGAATACGCTGTATACGTATGATCCCGCCGACCGCGTCGCGGCGGTGACACAAACACTCGCAACGGCGTCGGGGGGCGTGATCACCACGCGATATGGATATGACGTGCACGGCAACATGACCTCGGTCACCGATCCGAATGGAAACGTGACGACGTACCAGTACGACGACTTCGGGAACCTGATCACGCAGCAGAGTCCCGTAACCGGAACGACGTTCTATCACTACGACGACGCGGGAAATCTGATCGACACGGCTGATGCGCGCGGAGCCCGGACCACGCGTGCCTATGATGCGCTCGGCCGCGTGATCACGACGGAGTCAACGCTCGACGGTGTTACGGAAACGGTCTCGTGGACCTACGACGACACCACGACCGGCACGTTCGGCATCGGGCGGCTGGCAAAGATGTCCGATCCGGCGGGAACGACAGATTATCGCTACGAGCGACGCGGCCTGCTTCGCGAAGAGCATCGCGCGTTCATGACGCCGCCTTCCTCT
>DATLFB010000044.1:0-180677 GCA_035525285.1 Thermoanaerobaculia bacterium | reverse complement strand
GTCGGAAGTATGCTGTTGGTAAGAAGATCTCCGACGCGGAAATGAAGGCGCTCAAAATCGTGAAAGACAAGTTCCATGGCGAATGGAACTATACGATCCATCCTCGACTTAACTTGTAGCGCTTATTTCGTGTCGCTCCCTTAGCCGGCATCCGCTGGGGCGCGCCAGAACTCCGCCTCAGCCGGAGGGTAGGGATTTACGGCTGTCGTGGACCTCCTTCCACAAGGGAGGAAGCGATGGCTGAGAACACGCCCATGGTCAACGCTTGGATTTTCTTGAACGAAGACGAGCCGCCGGGCACCGTCTACTCCGATCCAACCAGTTGTTACCAGACTCTTATCTCGAATAACGTTTACCAGTCCGTCGATCTGCTGTACCTCTGCTTCGTTACGACCCTGCCGACCAGTTCGACAACTGTGCCCGCTGGCGACGGATCGTCGTACACCATCGCGATGGGCGCACCCGAACATAACCAGCCGTACATGGACAACATTCTGAAAGATGCGCCCGCGAATAATCCGACCATCAGAATAGGCGTGACGCTAAACTGGGGAGACGGGTCACTGCTGGCTAACATTTTTGCGAATACAAGCGTCACTCCACAAGAGAACGCCGCTAACTTTGCCGCGAACCTCGTAGCGTACATGCAGCATTATGGTCTTGTCGCCTTCGACATCGATTGGGAGTCGCCGATCTGCGACCAGACCACGAAACAGCAGTTCGAGTTGCTCTTCGCGGCGGTCGGCGAAGTGTTCGGGCAACAGAACACGACATACTACCTAACGCTGTCGCCAGCCTCGGTCGGAAATCTCGACGGAGACACGGTGAATGAGAACTTCAGTTTCGTCAATCTGCAGTTGTACTCGGGCTTCACTTTTCCGCGGGAGTTAACAGCCGCAGGCGTCAACGTTGACCTTTTTGCCTACGGTGCGAAATTCGAAGCAAACTTTCAGACGGCGCAGCAGGCCTACGATGACAATCAGGCCAACTACCACTACAGCATCTTCACGAATTGGCGGCTAAACTCGGACAACTTCCAGTTCGAACAGCAGCAACAGAAAGCGCTGTACGCATTGGTATTTCCCTGACGGACGGCTGCTGCCTTTGCATCACGTCGTTCATGCTCTTGCGGTGGGACAGACCGTGGTATCTGTTTACCGCCATCGGACTCTGAAAGGAGTAATCTGATGTCGGGAGTGTCGGGTGGCAGCGGACGACGAGAAGGACCGACGAATCGCGGAGCTTGAGCGACAGCTCGCTGATCGCGATCGAGTGAACGAACAACTTCTTCGGAGGATCGAGCGGCTGGAGCGAAGCAATGAAGAGCTTCGTCGGGCAGCGAAGCGACAGGCCGCACCGTTCAGTCGCGGAGAACCGAAGGCGAATCCCGCCAGGCGTGGGCGCGAGCCGGTGCTCCGTGGCCCGGCAGCCGAGCTGCCTCTGGAACATCGTAACTGGACGGCGGCACGTCGGCTGTAGGTCGCGCCGCTGTCAAAGGCGTTCATGGCGCGGCAGCCGCCGCGCCGCATTGCTCTTGCTGCGGGTGACCGGCTCGCCGGTTAAACCGAGGCGTTGGGCCGACGGAATAGACGGACAGACGCTGATCCGGATATACTCCGAACAGTCCGACTCCAGAAATCACGAAGATGCTCCAAGAGCAGTTCTTGTCCTTCGAGGAAGAGATCGCGCGCCTTGCGCAGCTCTCTGGTATCCGTGTTCCCAACATGGCCGGCGGCCCGCTCGCCTTCTTTGCAGGACTTTCCGCATGGCTCATGAGCGCGTCGGCTGCCGCAAAGAAGCGGATTGCGCTCGTGCTCCCTGATCCCGCTCTAAATCTTGCGCTTCCTTATCCTCGAGACGAACTCACGCTCGCGTTAGCAATAGCCGAGGATATGACACCGGCGCCAACTCAGGTGTCTGCGCTTGCCGCACGTTTTAACCTTTCGGAGGACTTACTCGACCGGCCAGTAACTGGCTTGTCGGGCGGTGAGCGCATGTTGGTCAGCTTAGCGAAAGTGTCCGCGTTAGCGAGTAACGCCTCCGCAGTGTATGCGTGCAGCCCCTACTTTTGGCTAGATGCCAAGAACCGGTCGCTCGTTGCGACGATACTCGACCAGATAGAAGCTTCGGGCGGCCAAGCACATCTACTCACGCTGATCGGAGAAAATGCGCCAATCGACCCAACGGTTCCACGCACGAACTATGGTTCGGGACCGACGCTAGATTGGACGTTGCTTGTCCCTCACATCGACGTGTGCTTCCCAGGGGCTACGTTTCCAAAACGACAATCCTCGAAGCGGTTGCGATTCAGGGCGGCCCAGGGCACGCTGAATGTCTTGTCCCCCCTTCTTCTTTCAGGTGCGAACGGTGTCGGCAAAACCACATTCGCCAAGTTGCTCGCCGGAATCATCGTTCCGGCGAGTACACCTCCAACCGCAGTCGTAGATGGCTTCAGCGAGCCTGCTCGCCTTATTCTGCAGGACGCTCTCGTCCACTTGTTCGGAGAGACGCCAGAAACACACCTCGAAAGAGTTTTCCGATTCGACGCCGAGCGGAAGAAGGAGGCATTCGTCCTATATCGCGAGATGGAATCTCGCGCGGCTCACGAACTCAATCGAGCCAGCACGTCGACAAGCGTCGGAGCGAAGAGTCATGCGGAAACTCTCCTCCAGGCAAAGATCGTGCTCATCGCCGAGCGACTTGCGTCCCGCGTCCCTCTCCTCATTCTCGACGAGCCAGGGTGGTGCTTGGCACAACCCGTCGCAGCGATCCTTCTCGATGCAACGGTCGCCGCCGCTCACGCCCGAGGAACAGCGGTGGCAGTAATTTCTCATCAGGCAGACTGGTGGCGCAACATGACTCTCGAGGAATTGTTGTTTTGCGATGAAGGTAACGGAGAGGTATCCATCACGAGGAGAGCGAATTGAGTGGCTTGCTAAACATGGCACAATTGCGTCCACTGGCGTTGAGAGCCGCCATTCTTGTCGTGTTCGGTGCGCCTTTGTGGGGAGGATTCGAGCTTCATAAAACGCTGCATGTCGAACACCCCTTCCGTGATCTTGGAAGGTGGGTAGCGTACTGTGTTTTTCTGTACATCCTCATTGCATTGAATGTCGGAATTCACAAACTAGTATCGTGGGTTGCCGGCGCGATGGTTCTTGCACTCACCGTTGTGTTCTCCGGTGGGATATTTCGAAGTCTCAAAATCTGGGAATCGCTCTCCGCAATTTTGCCATGGCTGCACGCGGCTCAAGCGAGCACTACGGAACAGCAAGAATTGGATCTGGTGTTCCGACTCATAATGATCATGGCATCGCTACCGTACATGCTGTTCGTGGTGGAGAGCTTTCCTGCTGCAGAGTTCCTTCGCGACGTGGTGCGGCAGGGGGCCCGCAGGCGCGCCAAACTATATATCACGCTAGCGGTATTCTTTCGTATCTTCCAGCACGTATTTGAGGTTGTTACAACACTACTGGTCGCATGGCGCGAAGAGAACCCACGTGGAATTGCACCTCGCGAAGTGGCTGACCTGCGCGGCGCGCCGGTCCGACGTATTGCGATGATCGATTGGTATCGGCAGGCGCTATGGGTATGGGCGGTTGCTCTTCTTGAAAACTCGCTTGTCTTCGTTCCAGTGGCCGTGCGCGACTGGCAGCAATTCATAGATGAATGATGGAGGTGAGTTGTGACCAAAGTTAGCGAGCTCAAGGGACTCACGCGAACTGGCGTTATTGCCGTTCTAACGGCGCTCGCCGCACTCGGGACGCTCCTGATACGAATACCCATACCGGCGACGACGGGGTACTTCAACATCGGCGATATGTTCGTGATTCTGGCGGGACTATGGCTCGGCCCGATGGGTGGGCTCATCGTCGGTGCAGTGGGGCCGACAATCGCGGACGCGATTGGCTTTCCGCAGTTCATGCTTGCGACCGCCGTCACAAAGGGTATCGAGGGATGGTTGGTGGGTCTAGTTGGCGGCGGATTTCGCAGTACGTCACTAGCGAGAAAGATCGCCGCTGCGGCAGTGGGAGCCGCCACGATCATGATCGGGTACTTCGTTTTCGAAGCATTCATATACCCCTACTTGGCGCGTACGATTCCGTTCTTTGCTGTCACCGACTGGGCGGCCGCCTTAGTCGAACTGCTGCCAAACGCTATTCAGGGCGTCATTGGAGCTATCGGTGGCGTTGCGCTTTGGCGAACCGTAATTGGTCGCTCTCCAGAAGAACGGTCGCCGTAGCGTGCTAACTTTGGTGTGATTGTCTTGCTAACCTAACTAACCTGCATTCTCGTATTCGGCGGGCGCCTGAACTAACCCTCATCATGAATGATCCGGGCTAACTAAAACCTTCCCCATCCCCGTTCGTACCCAACGGACATGTCCGTCATCGCTTCGCTCCTCCTTGCGATGCAGCTCTATCAGCCTTCCCCCGGGCGCGTCGTGTGGGTTGGGAAGTTTCCCGAGCTCGGGGCGGAGCCGTTTCTGCTCGACTACTCGTCGGGACGCTTTGTGAAGGCGACCGCCGAGGAGCTCGCGGCGGTGCGGGATGCGAAGACGATCGAGACGCGGAGCGAGAACGTCTTCTTCCGCAACGGGGATGTCAGGCTCGCGGGCAAGATCACGCTGCCGGTGTCGGAAGGAAAGCATCCCACGATCGTGCTCATTCATGGCTCGAACGATGAAGACCGCGACTTTCTCGATCCATGGGTCGGGTTCTTCGTGAGTCGCGGGCTGGCGGTGTTGTCGTACGACAAGCGCGGCGTGCGCGAGTCGGCGGGCGACTGGAAGCGCGCCGATTTCGGCGATCTCGCCGGCGACGCGCACGCGGGCGTGCAGCTGTTGCGAACGCGGAAGGACATCGACGCGAAGCGCATCGGTCTCTTCGGCATCAGCCAGGGCGGGTGGATCGCGCCGGTCGTCGCCTCGCGCGACACGCGCATCGCGTTCATCATCCTCCACGCGGGCTCCGGGCTGCCCGTCGGCGAGAACGGACTGCTGTATGTCGACTCTTTGTTGCGCGGCTATGGCTTCCCCGAGGAGGAGATCGAGCAGGCGATGGCGTACTACCGCCTGAACGACGACGTGACGCGCGATCCCGCGCGCTTCGCCGAGCTAAAGGCGTCGTACGACAAAGCGAGGGCGCGCAAGGTCGAATGGCTGCTCGAGGAGCCGCAGGCGGCGGACTTCTGGTTCCGCCGGTTCTATCGCGGGATCATGGACTTCGATCCCGCGCCGTACTGGGCGAAGGTGCGCTGCCCGGTGCTCGCGTTTCTCGGCGCGCTCGATCACAACGTGCCGCCGGAGCCGAACCGAAAAGCGCTCGAGAACGCATTGAAGAACGACGCGACGATCGTCGTGCTGCCGTCTGCGAATCATCTCTTCCTGCGCGCGAAGACCGGGTTGCCCGAGGAGTACCCGGCGCTCACGAACTTCGTCGACGGCTACTTCGACGTGATGGGCGCGTGGCTCGCGCAACATTCCGCCACAATGAAGCCCTGACATTTCCCCATCCGTGTCACCGCGATTGACGCCGCGAATGCGTACACTTCACGGCGCCATGAAAAGAATCGCCGTCGCCCTCGCGCTGCTGCTGCTCTCGACGTCCATTCATGCCGCGAACGGCTTGCGCATCGTGAGCGCGGGGCCGGTCGGGGAAGTGGCGAGCCTCGCGGAGGCGAACGAGGTGCGCGTCGTCTTCTCCGAGCCGATGGTCGTCCTCGGCAAGATCCCCACGCCGGTGACGGCGCCGTTCTTCCGCATCGAGCCCGCCGTGCGCGGCACGTTCCGCTGGTCCGGGACGACGACGCTCATCTTCACGCCGCACCGCCTCCCTTACGCGACCGAGTACACGGTCACGATCGACAAATCGGCGAAGTCGGTGGCGGGCAAGACGCTCGACGAGCCCTACCGATGGACCTTCAGCACGCCGAGCGTGCGTCTGCTGCGCACGGACTGGTATCGCAAAGGCGGACGCGCGACCGGCGCACTCGTCATCGCGCTGCGCTTCAACCAGCCCGTCGACGCGCAGCAACTGCTGCCGCGTCTTCAGCTGCGCACCTTCGCCCACAACTATCGCGAGCCGTCGATCCCCGACGCCGGGCGCGCGCGCCTGCAGCGCCTCGAGCCGAACGCGCTGGTTGCGTTCGATGCGAAGAAGAAGAAAGCGGAAAGCGCCGCGCAGGCGGACGGCGCGCTGGTGCTTTCGTTTCTCGCGACGGAGTGGAACAAGGAACGCTTTCCGCCGTCGCCCGACCTCGTCGTGCTGGAGACCAAACCGGGAATCCCGCAGGACACCTGGATACTGGTCACGCCACCGAGCGGCCCGACGTACACGATCGAAGCCGACTCCACGTTTTTCATCGGCGAGATCGGCTGCGTCGGCGCGTGCGATCCCGAGTGGCGCAACGGCATCGGCTTCGGCAGCACGCCGGTCGCGTTCGAGAACGTGCGCAAGGCGGTCACCGTCACCGACATCACCGACCCGAAGAAAGAGGTGGTGATCAAGCCGAAGAAGGTCGACGAGACGTACGACTATCCGTCGACGAACTACAGCCTCGATGAGCTGGGCTACGCGCTGCTGCCCGCGCACAAGTACGCGGTCCGCATCGATCCGAGTCTCACCGGCGAAGACGGACAGAAGCTCGGCTACACGTGGATGGCGGTCATCGAGAACTGGCACAAGTCGGCGTTCGTCAGCTTCGGCTCGGGTCACGGCGTATGGGAGTCGAGCGGCGGGCCGGTTCTGCCGTTCGCCGTCCGCAACTACAAGAGCGTGAAGCAGTGGCTCGCGCCGCTGAGCCTGGACCGGCTCATGCCGGTCATGCAGGAGCTGCGCGAGACCCGCTTCCAACTCGCGCCGAAGAACGCGAAGGAGCAGACCCGCACGCTCAATCTGCCTGCCGACAAGATTGCCGCGGTCGGCCTCGATCTCACGCCCGCGATCGGCGCCGATCAGATGGGAATCGCGTGGGCAGCGGTGCGGCCGGGCGAGGCGATCGCGAAGGCGCGCACGTACGACCCCTCCATCACCGCCACGCTCGTACAGGCCACGAACCTCGGCATCAGCGTCAAGGACAGCCCGCAGAACACGGTCGTGATGGTCACCCGCCTCGACGACGGCAAGCCCGTCGCCGGTGCGAGCGTCTCCATCCGCGATCGCAACAACAAAGTCTTCTGGACAGGGACGACCGACGCGAACGGACTGGCCATCGCGCCGAACACCGATCTCCGCCGCGACAAGACGAAGAAGGACCTCGACGAGTGGGAGATGCGCTGGCGCGCGCTGAGCGATCTGCATTTCGTCGTCATCGCCGAGAAGGACGGCGACGCGGCGTACGTCGGCAGCGACTGGAACGAAGGCATCACGCCGTGGGAGTTCGACACCCGCTACGACGTGATGGAAGCCGATCCGCTGCTGCGCGGCACGGTCTTCACCGACCGCGGCGTCTACAAGCTCGGCGAAGAAGTGCACTTCAAAGCGGTCGTCCGCGCGGACACTCCCGACGGCATGAAGCTCCTCGCGCCAGGGACGAAGCTCGAGGTGCGCGTGACCGACAGCCACAATCAGGAAGTCGACAAGCGCACGATCGACATCGGCCCGTGGAGCAGCGCGGAGTGGACGTTGAAGCTGCCGCAGGAAGCGCCGCTCGGCCAGTACGCGATCATGGCCAGGTCGAAGGATCGCGGCTCGATCTTCGGCAACTTCCTCGTCGCCGCGTATCGCCGTCCCGACTTCCGCGTCGACAACACGCTCGACGCGAAGAGCTCACTCGCCGGCACGAAGCTGAACGGCACGATCGCCGGCCGCTATCTGTTCGGCGCGCCGATGTCGGACAAGCAGGTGAACTGGACGTACTCGAAGGCGCAGGTGTTCGACGTTCCCTCGAAGATCCGCGATCTCTTCCCGCCCGAGCAGTACGCGTTCCTCGGATGGGACTGGGAGCTCGACGTCCACGAGACCGGCAGCGTCACGATCTCGCAGGGCGAAGACACGCTCGATGAGAAAGGCGGGCTGAAGCTCGCGCTCGACACCGACGAAGCCGCGGGCTGGCCGTTCTCGTACACGCTCGAAGGCGTCGTCACTGACGTCACGCGCCAGCAGATCGCCGGACGCGCATCGTTCCGCGTCGATCCCGCACCCTGGTACATCGGGGTCAGGACACCTCCGTACTTTGCCGAGGCGAAGGACGGCATCGACACGGAGATCGTCGCCGTGGGACTCGACGGGCTCGCCGATGCGGGCGTGAAGGTCACCGTGGAGCTCAAGCGCATCCAGTGGGTCAGCGTGCGCAGGGCCGAGGGGCACGGATTCTACGAATGGGAAACGGAGCGGAAAGAGATTCCCGCGGGTGAGTGGACGATCACCAGCGAGACGAAGCCCGTGCCGCTGCACATCCCGCTGAAGGAAGGCGGCCGCTACGTGATCATCGGGCACGCGGAGAACGCCGGGCGCTCGACGACGACGCGCGTCGGCTTCTACGCCCTCGGCGAGGGCTACACCGCCTGGGAGCGCTTCGATCACAACCGCATCGATCTCGTGCCCGAAAAGACGACGTATCGCCCCGGCGAGACCGCGCGGATCATGATCAAGTCGCCGTGGGAAACGGCGACCGCGCTGCTCACCACCGAGCGCGAAGGCGTCCGCACGTGGACGACATTCACGCTGACCTCGACGCAGCAAACGGTGAGCGTGCCGCTCACCGAGCGCGACATCCCGAACGTGTTCGTCTCGGTGTTGCTCGTCAAAGGACGCACGAAGAAAGATCCGGATATTAATGATGGGAAGGACGGCAGCGATCCCGGCAAGCCCGCGTTCCGCCTCGGCTATGTCGAATTGCAGGTCGAAGACGCATCGAAGCGTCTCGCCGTGAACGTGAAAGCCGATCGCGACGAGTTCCGTCCCGCGTCGAAGGCGAAGATCGAAGTCAACGTGCGCGACGCGGGCGGCAAGCCATCGCAGTCGGAGGTCACGTTGTGGGCCGTCGACTACGGCGTGCTGTCGCTGACGAACTACAGGACGCCCGACGTGCTCGAGTCGATCTATCTCGACAAGGCGTTGCAGGTCGCGAACGAAGACTCGCGCCAGCGCATCGTCAGCCGCCGCGTGCTCACGCCGAAGGGTGGGGGCGAGGGCGGTGGCGGCGGACGCGACGCGGGTCCGGGCGTGGTGCGCAAGGACTTCCGCGTGCTCGCGTTCTGGCTCGGATCGCTCATCACCGATGCGAAGGGCCGCGCGCGCACCGAAGTCACGCTCCCCGAGTCGCTCACGACGTATCGCATCATGGCCGTTGCCGGCGACCGCGAGTCGCGCTTCGGCTGGGCGTCGAACGAGATCCGCGTCAACAAGCCGCTGATGCTCACGCCGGCCTGGCCGCGGTTCCTCACCGCCGGCGACAAAGCGCATTTCGGCGCGGTCGTGCACAACCAGCTCAAAAAGGGCGGCAAGGCGACTGTCACGATCGAGTCGCTCGATCCGAACGTGATCGCGATCGGTGGCAGTTCGACGGTCGACGTGAAGCCCGGCTCCGCAAACGAAGTCCGCTTCGATGCCGAAGCGAAGAGCGTCGGCGTCGCGCGCATTCGCATGCGCGTGAAGATGGGGCGCGAGGCCGACGCGTTCGAAGACGTGATCCCGGTGCGCGTGATCGTGTCGCCGGAGACCGTTGCCGCGTATGGCGAAGTCCCGGAGGGCGGACGTCCCGTCCGCTTGGCGGACGGGACGTCCGCCCTCCAGATTCCGACGGACGTCGTTCCCGGCTTCGGCGGATTGCGCGTGGATCTCTCGTCGACCGCGATGGTCGGTCTCGCCGAAGGCGCGCAGTATCTCGTCGAGTATCCGTACGGCTGCGCGGAGCAGCGCTCGTCGCGCGCGCTGGCGTTGATGCTCGTCACCGATCTCGGCGATGCGTTCTCGCTGCCGGGAATCGATCCGGCCAAACAAAAAGAGGCCGTCCAGACGAATCTCGACGAGCTGCGCAAGTTCCAGTGCGGCGACGGCGGGTTCTCGTTCTGGCCGGGCGAGTGCTGGGGTCCGTCCCCGCCGTATCTCACGAGCTACGTGATGCACGTCTTCCAGCGCGGCGCGAAGCTCGGCTATCGCGTCGACCAGACGATGATGGATCGGGCCTACGCGTTCCTCGAAGGAGTCCTTGGACAGGCGCCGCCGAACAACGAGGGGTGGCGTCCGGCATACAACGCGTGGCAGGCGTTCGCGCTGAAGGTGCTCGCCGAGGGCGGGCGCAACGTCGACAGCAACCTCAATCGCATCTACGAGTATCGCGATCGGATGCCGGTGTTCGGACTCACGCATCTACTCGACGCGATGATTGCCAAAAAGGAGACGAGCGGTCCGCGCGTGACGGATCTGAAGCGCCGCATCATGAACTCGATCCTCCCCGAGGGAGGACACGCGTTCGTGAACGAGCTCAGCGATCCGTATCTGCTCTGGTTCTGGAACTCGAACGTGCGCTCGACCGCGATGACTCTCGGCACGCTGGTGCGTCATGGATCCGAAGAAGAGATGGTGAAGCGCATGGTGCGCTGGATGATGCGCGTGCGGAAGGAAGGGCGGTGGGGCAACACGCAGGAAAACGCGTGGGCGATGGAAGCGCTCGTCGACTACTACCGCAAGTACGAGTCAGAGATCCCCGACTTCGTCGCGACCGTTGCGCTCGGAACCGAAACGATCGCGACCGAGACGTTCAAGGGCCGCTCGACCGAGGCGAGGCGGAAAGAGTTCTCGATGCAGGACGTGCTGCGTCGCAGCGGAACGCTTCCCGTCGTCTTCACGCGCGAAGGCACGGGCACGCTCTTCTACATGCTGCGGCTGCGCTACGCGCGAAACATCCAGTGCCTGCAGGCGCTCGACAGCGGTTTCCGCGTCGAGCGTTCGTACGCGCTGCAGAGCGGCGGCGAACCGTCGACGACGTTCAAGGCGGGCGATCTGATCCTCGTCACGCTGCGCATCCGCAACACGAAGGAGCGCCGCTACGTCGCGGTGACCGATCCGATTCCCGCGGGCACCGAGCCGGTGGAAACGTGGTTCGCGACGACCGCTGCGCAGCTCGCGGAAACGCAGATGCGGTCGGACGGGGGCGGCGACTGGTGGACCTGGTGGGAGCGCGGCGGCTTCGATCACGTCGAGCGCCACGACGATCGCGTCAACCTCTTCGCCACCCGCCTCGGCGAAGGCGAGCACGAATACTCGTACCTCGTGCGCGCCACGACCGCGGGCACTTTCATCACCGCCCCGACGCACGCGGAGGAAATGTACGAGCCGGAGGTATTCGGAAGGACGGGCACGGTGACGGTGGAGGTGCAGAAGTGACCCCACGTGGAGGTGGAGAAGTGACCCCGGTGGAGGTGGAGAAGTGACCCCACGTCATCCCGAGCGTGAGCGAGGGACCCGGGCGGGCGGGTGGCGCCGTGCTCGCGCCGCCCTGACCCCCAGGTCCCTCGCTGCGCTCGGGATGACAGCGGTGATCGCGTTCGTGGCGTGGCTCCGCCTCGGCCCGATCCCGCACATCGAAACTCCGCGTCACGTCACGATCGTCGACCGTCACGGCGAAGTCCTCTACGAGTCCCTCGGCGCGAGCGGCAACCGGACGGAATGGCTGAGCGCGGATGCGCTCCCTCCGCGCATCGTCGACGCGACGCTCGCGGCCGAGGATCGGCGATTCTTCTCGCACATCGGCATCGATCCGATTGCGGTGTCCCGCGCCGCGGCACACAACGTGCGCGCGATGCGCGTCGTCGAAGGCGGCTCGACGATCACGCAGCAGGTCGCGAAGCTGATCCTGCAATCGCGCGACCGCTCGCTGCGCTCGAAGTGGCGCGAAAGCGTCGTCGCCCTCCGGCTCGAACATCGCTACACGAAGCGCGAGATCCTCGCGATGTACCTCAACCTCGCGCCGTACGGAAACCGCATCACCGGCGCCGCGCGCGCGAGCCGCGCGTACTTCGGCTGCGCGCCGGAGAACCTCACGCCCGCGCAGGCCGCGTTTCTCGCGTCGCTGCCGCAGCGGCCGGGCGCGTTCAATCCGCGGCGCGACGCGCAGCGCGCGCGCGCGAGGCAACTGCACGTGCTCGCGCGGATGCAGTTGACGCCGCAGGAGCTCGCGCTCGCGCGCGCGGAGCGCTTGCGGTTCGTGCGCGGCGCGCAGCCCGTGCTGGCGATGCACTTCGTCGAGCGTGTCCTTGGAGGGCGGACGTCCTCGTCCGCCCCCCGCGGGGCGGACGAGACGTCCGCCCTCCTCACCACGCTCGACGCAGACCTGCAACGCGACGTCATCGGCATCATCGACGCGCACAGGAAAGAGCTCCTCCGCCACGGCGCGTCGAGCGTCGCGGTCGCCGTGCTCGACAACGCGAGCGGCGAGTGGCTCGCATGGGAAGGCTCCGGCGACTACTTCGGCGAGGGCTTCGGCGGTGCGATCGACGGCGTCACCACGCCGCGCCAGCCGGGATCGGCGCTGAAGCCGTTCACGTACGCACTCGCGTTCGAGAGCGGCGAGACGCCCGCGACCGTCCTCGCCGATGTTCCCTCGCACTTCCCGACCGCCGAGGAAGGCATCGTCTACTCGCCGCGCAACTACGACGGCCGCTATCGCGGCCCGCTCCGCATCCGCGCGGCGCTCGCGGGATCGCAGAACGTCCCCGCGGTAGCGATGCTCTCGAAACTCGGCCCCGAGGCGCTGCTGCGATTGCTGCGCAACGCGGGATTCACGGATCTGCAGCGCACCGCGGACTACTACGGCCTCGGCCTGACACTCGGCGACGCCGAGGTGACCTTAGAGCAACTCGTCAAAGCCTATTCACTCTTCGCCGGGCAACCGGGCAACCGGGCAACCGGGCAACCCTTCGCGAAGCGCACCGCGTTCTGGATCACCGACATCCTCGCCGACCCCGAAGCGCGCGCCTACGCCTTCGGCACCGGCGGCAGTCTCGACTTCCCGTTTCCCGTCGCCGTGAAGACGGGAACCTCGCAGTCGTATCGCGACAACTGGACGATCGGCTACACGAAAGACGTCACCGTCGGCGTGTGGGTCGGCAACTTCGACCTGCGGCCGCTGCGCGGCTCGACCGGCGTCACCGGCGCCGCGCCGGTCTTTCACGCGGTGATGCTCGCGGCGATGAAACGCGCGCGGGGCACGCTGCCCATCGGCGACTCGACGCCGATCGTCGCGCCGACTGCCGATGTCGAGTCCGTCGAGATCTGCGCGCTCTCCGGTGCGCGTCCGACGCAGTGGTGCGACTCGCTGCGCAAGGAATGGCTGCCCGTCGACGCCGCGCCGCGATTCTGTTCGTGGCATCACGACCATTGGATCGACTGGCCCGCCGAATATCGCGGCTGGCTGCCGCCGCAGCGCGCGCAGACCGCGACGATGCACCGCGCTCCGCTCGAGATCGCAAATCCGCCGGACGGCGCGACGTACCTGATCGATCCCACGCTGCGCAGCGAGTTCCAGACCCTGCGCCTCCGCGCGCTTGCCGCGACGCGCGTCGCCTGGCACATCGACGACCGCCGCATCGGCTCGTCATCGCCCGGCGGCTCGCTCGAGTGGCCGCTCGCGCCCGGCATGCACGTGATTACGGCGATCGACGCGCAGGGCAGGCGGGACAGTTCGCGGATCTGGGTGAAGTGATGTGGAGTGCGGCGACGCCAGTCGCCGCTGTTGTATGCGCGTAGAGAAGCGGCGACTGGCGTCGCCGCACTCCACACAGGCGGCGTTCCATTTGCAATGATCCTCGGCATGGCCGCACGCGCGATGTGGAAAGGCGTCATTCATGTTGGCTCGATCGAGGTGCCGGTGAAGCTCTACTCCGGAGTCACCGATCGCACGGTGCACTTCCGCCTGTTGCACAAGACCGACAAGCAACCCGTCAAGCAGCAACTCGTGAGCTCGGAGAGCGGCAAGCCGGTCGAGTACGCCGAGGTGAGGAAAGCGTATCCGGTGTCGCGCGGGCGGATGGTCGTCCTCGAGGACGAGGAGCTGGAAACGCTCGAGCCGGAAGAATCGCGCGACATCGCGATCACGCGTTTCGTCGATCCCGCGGACGTCGATCAACGCTGGTACGAGCGCGCGTACTACCTCGGACCCGACGGCAACACGAAGGCCTACTTTGCGCTCGCCGAGGCGCTGAGGAAGAAAAACAAACAGGCGATCGCGAAGTGGGTGATGCGCGACCGCGCGTACGCGGGTGCGCTGCGCGAAGAGGAGGGCCATCTGATGCTCATCGTCCTGCGGCACGCGGACGAGATCATCGCCGCCGACGCGCTGAAGCCGCCGGGCGGACGTCCGATGCAGAAGCGCGAGCTCGACATGGCCGCGCAGCTGCTCGAAGCGCTGCACGGCGAGCTCGATCCCTCGCAATATCGGGATGAGTACCGCGCGCGGGTGATGGAGCTCGTCGAAACGAAGGCCGAGGGTGGGAAGGTGAAGATGAAAGTCTTCCGCCCGCGGAAGCCGAAGCGCGAAGAGCAGCTCGCCGACGTCCTCGAGGCGAGTCTCGCGGGCGCGGGAAAGAGGAAACATGGCTGAGGAGCTCGAAGACGTCGAAGAAGGCAGCGCACCGGGCGGCATTCGCTCGTTCTGGACCGGCACGATCACGTTCGGCCTGGTCACCGTTCCCGTCGCGCTCTACGCCGCGACGCGTTCCGGCGGCACCGCGCTGCGCATGGTCGGACCCGACGGCGCGACGGTCGAGCGGCGCTACATCTGTTCGAAAGACGAGAAGGAGCTCGACGCGGACGACATCGTGCGCGGCTACGCGATCGAGAAGGACAAGTACGTCGTCGTCACGGATGAAGAGCTCGAGGCGATCGAGCCGCGCAAGTCGCGCGAGATCGATCTGCAGCTCTTCGTCGATGCCGATGCGCTCGATCCCGTTTACTTCGAGCGCGGCTATTTCCTCGTTCCCTCCGGCGGCTCGAACAAAGCGTATCGACTGCTCGCCGAAGTGATGGAGAAGAAGGGATACGCGGGCATCGCGACGTTCGTGATGCGCGCGAAGGAGTATCTCGTGGCGATCCTGGCCGAGGATGGGATCCTGCGCGCGGAGACGCTGCGCTTCCACGACGAAGTCCGCACGCCGGAGCAGATCGGATTGCCGAAGAAAGCGAAGGCGACGGCCGCGGACGTGAAGAAATTCGAGAGCCAGATCGCGAAGAAGTCGCGCAAGCTCGATCCGGGGGAGCTGCTCGACGACTATGAGGAGCGGCTCGAGAAGCTCGTCGCCGCGAAGCAACGCAAGGGCGAGGACGTGATCCGCGCGCCGGAAGGCATGAAGCCGGAAGAGCCGGGCGCGGAAGTCGTCGATCTCCTCGCCGTCCTCAGCCGCTCCCTCGGCGGCGGCACGGCCGCCCGCAAGCCGCCGCGCCGCGCGAGCAAACGCGCGGCGATGAAGAAAAAGAAACGCGCGTGAGAACGTAGCGACCGCCTACCTTTTTCTCGAAACGGAACGCCGACTTTCAGTCGGCCGGTCCGCCGATTTCCGATCGGCGTCAAAACCCGCCGACTGGAAGTCGGCGGACCGGCCGACAGCATGTCGGCGTTCCATGACCGTTGCCCAAGCGGGAGTTGTAGCGCGGGCATCCTGCCCGCCGTAACGCCGGCATCCTGCCGGCGACATCGCTGGCTGGAAGCCAGCGACACGGCGGCCTGGAAGGCCGCGCTACTCGAAAACGGAACGCCGACTTTCAGTCGGCCGGTCCGCCGATCTCCGATCGGCTTCAGCCGGTCGGCCCCGTAGGCGGGCTAAAGCCCGCCGCTACGTTTTACCGCGGCGGCCGCATGCCTCCGCCGCGTGGCGGACCGCCCGGGCGGAAGCCGCCGCGATCGTGCATCGGCGGGCCGCGCCGTTCGTCGAGTTGCTTCTGCAGCGCGGTCCATTGCGCATGCGTGAGGATCGCGCGCTGATTGGCGAGCGCCACGATCTGCTTGCGCAGCATCTGATCGCGCAGCGTCGCGACGCGATTGCCAGCGGCGACGATGCGCTCGACGCTGGCGTTGCGGTCATTCAGCGCGGCGCGCAGCTCGTCGTCCGCTTTGCGCACGTCTCGTTCGAGTTGTCTGGATTCGGCGCGCGCGGCGTCCTGCAGGTCGTCGAGCTTGTCGGTCTGCTCGTCGGTCAGGTTCACGCTCTCAGAGAGATACGGATCGTGCCACCAGCCCGGCGGCGGAAGGAGCTCCGGCCCGCGCCGGCCGCCGCCGCGCGGCGGCTCCATCGGCTGCGCGAGCGCGCCGACGGCGATGAAAAGGAGAGGAAGAACGAATTTGATTCGCATGGTGTCTATGCCTGCCTCGTTCGGGCGGCGGCCATCCGCGTCGATCGGCCGCCGCCCGCACGATTGCCGTGAAGTTTAGCGGGGCGGGCCACCTCCCGGCCCATTCTGGCGGAGAAATTCGACCGCCGCCTGGAAGGCCTCGAACTTCGCTTTCTGCTCGGTCGTCAGCAGCGCCACGAACTTTGCGTCGGCCGCTTCGCGCGCGGCCTTGACCTGATCGCCGATCGCGCGGATCTGCAGCATCAGGCTGCCGATCGCATTCGCGTCGGTTCCGTCGAGCGCGGTGCGGAGCTGCTCGTGCAGCGCGCGCTCCTGCTCGCGAAGCGGCTCGACGGCCGCGCGGAGCTCGGTCTGGATCGTCTTCCACGATTCGATCTGAGTGGCGGTGAGATCGAGGTAATCGGCGAGGATCTCATCGCCGCGAGGACCTCCGCCCGGAGGAGACGGCGCGCCCGGGCCCTGTTGCTGGGGCGGCGGCGGCGCGGCGAACGCGCCGGCGGCCACGAGGAGAACCGAGAGAGTGAGGATGATGAGGCGTTTCATGTTTTCGTTTCCTTTCGTTTGTCCCGTTTCGGATGCATCGCAATATGGCCTCATCGCGCGCCGGGAACTTCATGACGTCGCAAGAACTTCGTAAGAAACGTAAAACGTGGATGCGACGCCGCGCGGCGCCGCGCGCACCGCGTTAGACTCGCCGGCAAATGGGTTCATCGGGGGGTCCTTCGCGCGGCACGAACGCGCTGCTCGCCGCACTGCTCGTGCTTCTGGTCGCCGGCCTCGGCGTGCTGGCCGTGCTGCAGTACGGCTGGATCGATCGCGTCAGCGACGCGGAGCGCGAGCGGATGCGCGCGAACATCGACTTCGCCGCGCGCCGTTTCACCGAGGAGCTCCGCGCGGAGATCGGGGAGGTGTTCGAGAGCTTCGCGCGTCCCGAGGGCGGCGATCTCGGGCAGCGTTACGGGGATTGGGCGAGCATCGCCGTGCATCCGCGGCTCATCGCGAACATCTACGTCATCCAGCGGGACTCCGTGCGCATGCTCGATCTCGACTCGCTGCAGCTCGTCGAGAGCACGTGGCCGGAGGCGCTCGCGGGCTTGCGGCGGCAGATTGAATCGATGGCAGGACCGGCGCGCTGGCCGCCGCCGTTCGTGGCCGACGTGCCGGGATTGTTGATTGCGCCGAGGCGCGGACCGCCGCCGGCAGGGTTCGAGGAGATGCGTGACGATCGCCCGGCGATCTTCGTGCAGCTCGATCGCGCGCAGCTCGTCGACGTGATCCTGCCGCAGCTCGCGGCGCAGCACTTCGCGACGGGAACCGACTCGTACGACGTCGCGGTGATGCGCGGCACGGAGTTGCTGTTCCGCTCCGACCCGTCGTGGCCCGACGGACGCACGCTGCCTGACGTCGAAGTGCCGTTCGTCGCATTCGAGCCCGCGGTGCGCCCCGTGCCGCTGCGCGCGATGGCGCCGAATCGACCGCCGATGGAGCCGTGGCGTCTTCTCGTGCGCCGGCGCGATGCGGCGCTCGAGACACTCGTCGCCTCCGCGCGCCGCCGCAACCTCGCGCTCAGCTTCGGCATCCTCTTCATTCTCGCGGCCACCGTCGCGCTGCTGCTCGCGCTGCTGCGCCGCGCGGATCGCCTGCGCGCGCAGCAGGCGCAATTCGTCGCGGCGATGACGCACGAGCTGAACACGCCGATCGCCGCGTTGCGCGCGGCGGGCGAGAACCTCAAGGACGGCATCGTTGCCGACGGCGAGAAGCTCACGCGCTACGGCGACGTGATCGTGAAGGAATCCGCGCGCCTCGGCGACATGGTCGCGCAGGTCCTCGATTTCGCGGGCATCCAGGCGCGCGCCAACGCGCGCGCGTCGCACGAGCCGGTCGACGTCGAGGCGATCGTCGGCGAGGCGGTGGAGCAATGCCGTGCCCTCGACGCGGAAGTGACCATCGAGACGCAGGTCGAAACGGATTTGCCGCGCGTGCGCGGCGACGCGCAGGCGCTCACCCGCGCGATCCAGAACCTCGTCGCGAACGCGATCCGTCACGGCGGCAGCGGCGGGTGGGTGGGCGTGCGCGTGTCGCGCAACGGCAGCGGCGTCGCGATCACCGTCGAGGACCGCGGGCCCGGCATCGACGGCCGCGACACCGCGCGTCTCTTCGAGCCCTTCTATCGCGGCCGCAACAGCACCCGCGTGCGCGGCGCGGGCCTCGGCCTGGCGATCGTGCAGCAGATCGCGCGCGCGCACGGCGGCTCCGTCGACGTCGATCGCAAACGGCGCAGCGGCGCGGCCTTCACGATCCACCTGCCGGCGGAGACGCATCGTGGGTGAAGTGCAGCGCCGCATCCTGCTCGTCGAAGACGAGGAGAGCCTGATCCTCACGATGCAGGACCGCCTCGCGAGCGAGGGCTACGACACGACGGTCGCGACGGACGGCGAAGCGGCGCTCGAAACGGCGACGAACCGCTCGTTCGACTGCATCCTGCTCGACGTCGCGCTGCCGAAGAAGAACGGCTTCGACGTCTGCCGCGATCTCCGCCAGCGCGGCGTGCAGACGCCGATCCTCATGCTCACCGCGCGCGGGCAGGTGATCGATCGCGTGCTCGGGCTGAAGCTCGGCGCCGACGACTACGTGACCAAGCCGTTCGAGATGGCGGAGCTGCTCGCGCGCATCGAAGCGCTGCTGCGCCGCTCGCGCACGATCGCCTCGAGCAGCGCGGACGTCTACGCGTTCGGCGACGTCGAAGCTGACTTCCGCCGCGCGGAAGTGAGGCGCGCCGGTGCGCCGATCGAGCTCTCCGGACTCGAGCTCAAGCTCCTGCGCTACCTCGTCGATCATCGCGGCGCCGTGCTCTCGCGCGACGAGCTGCTGGAGAAGGTGTGGGGCTACGACGCGACGCCGGTCACGCGCACCGTCGACGTGCACATCGCCTCGCTGCGCCAGAAGCTGGAGTCGAATCCCGCGCGGCCGGCGTTCATCGTCACGGTGCACGGACTCGGCTACAAGTTTCTCGGGTAGGAACGTCAGGGTTACGTTCGAGCAGGCAGGACGGCGGCTGCGTCGTAGAGCTCGCGGACGTCGAGGCGCAAGCCGAGGACGAGATCGGCGATCTCGCCTTCGCGCACGGTGGTTTTCTGCCACGTGCCGCTTCTCTCACCTGTCCAGACTTCAATGGCGCGTTCGCGGTGAGACACGAGCACGTATTGCTGCAGCGATGGGAGCGTTTTGTAGTGCTCGAACTTTTCGGTGGTGTCGTACTCCTCGGTGCTAGGGCTGAGGACCTCGACAATCATCGTCGGATTCGTAGCTGCGAGCGTATCGCTGACATCGCGGAGGGGTGATCCGCAGATCACCGCAAGGTCGGGGTAGGTCGCGAGACTGGAGCGCGTGAGGATGCGCAGGTCCGAAGGATAGGAACGGCAGGGCCCGCCGAGGAGTTGCGCGTACAACTGACCACCGAAGGCCATCGCCAGCGCCGCATGCTCCGGCGTCCCACCCGCCATCGCGTAGATCCGACCATCGAGGAATTCGTGCCTGACATTGCTCGAATTCTCGAACGCGACGTACTCGGCGTACGAGGATCTGACGTCGTGGAACGATACCGTCATCGCGAGCGATTATCGCACGTCTTACCGCGCCGCCGCCGCGCGCGACGACGCGCGCAGCGTCGCCGGTTCTTCCACCGGACCCCAGCGCGCCACGTAGCCGCGCGCGTCGACGTGCAGGTACGGTCCGTGCGCGGCGTTTGCGTGATACACGCCCGCGCCGCCCTTGAGCCAGCCCCACTCGCGCGAGTTGTCGATCTGCTCGGCCACGCGGAGGATGAAGCGCGCGTCGCCGGCGTCGATGCGGCCGTCGCGATTCACGTCGTCCATGCTGCCGTTGCGGTCCTGGTCGATGTAGATGTCCATCGCGTCGCCGTAGAGATGACGCGAGTAGCTCGTCTCGTTGCCGATGCGCGAGTTGTAGTACGGCGTGCGGTAGCCCGACATCACCGTGAAACGATCGAACGCCAGTCCGTGCTTTGTCTCCAGCTCATGCTGCAGAATCTCCAGCTTCACCAGCGCCTCGGAGCGGAGGATGAGGAACTTCGTCGTTCCATCGAGCTTGCACTGGAAATCGCGCATCCGGTAGTGATCGGAGACCCACAGCGCCGAGTTCGCATCGGTGAGGCGGATGAATCCCTTCGGCCGCTCGTACTGTTCGAGGCCGCGCAGCGGCTCGGCGTTGTATTCGCCGACCCGATAGCCGTCGAGACGTCCGTTCTTCATCTCCGCGTACGGCACGAGACTCACCAGCGTCAGCGTGAGCTCGCGTCCGCCGCCGCGCACGCGCGCGTAGCCGGAGCGCTCGCCCGCCGCCGGCGCGATCACGACCGCGCCATTCTTCGCGCGCACGTCGAATCCGGGCGGCGCCTCGAGCACCTGGTCGATGGCAAGGTTCTCGATGGCGAGCGTGTTCTCCGTCTGCGGAACCACGGGGACGAACACGCGGTCGACGTACGACGGCAGCGCGTCGAGTTGGATCTGCGTGCCGGTCGCGCCCGCATGGAGCAGCGGCGAAGGCGAACAGAGCGGTGGCAAGTCTCGTGAAGAAACGTTGGGTTGTCGTCATTGTTGGTTGAGCCTCCGAAAACGCCTCGGAGTCAGCGTGAATTTCGCAATATCATCGAAGTCATGATCAAGCCCATCATCGGAATCGGATCCGACGTCCAGAGCCCGCCAGGCAAGCGCGAGCGTGCCTTCATCTATCTCACCTATGTCGACGCGCTGCGGCGCGCCGGCGCGATTCCTGTGCTCATCCCGCCGCAGCCCGAGAACGCGGCTGAGCTCGTGAGCGAGCTCGACGGCGTGCTGCTCGCGGGAGGCGACGACTGCGACCCCGCGCTGTACGGCGAAGACCGCCATCCCACGGTCGAGCCGATGGACCCGCGCCGCCAGAGCAACGACGTCTCCCTCGCGAAAGCCGCGCGCGACCGCGGCATCCCCGTCCTCGGCATCTGCCTCGGCGTGCAGGTCATGAACGTCGCCGCGGGCGGCTCGCTCGTGCAGGACATCGCCGCGCAGGTCGAAACGGAGATCGCGCACGCCAGCGTGCCGGAAGACCGCGCGCGGCACGACGTGATCATCGAGGGCGGCACGAAGCTGGCGAAGATCCTCGGCGGAATGGAGGGCGGACGTCCCGTCCGCCTGGGCGACGGCGGACGGGACGTCCGCCCTCCTCTCGAGCTCAACGTGAACTCCTCGCACCATCAGGCCATCGGCCGCGTCGGCGAGGGCCTGACCGTCACCGCGCACGCGCCCGACGGCATCATCGAAGGGCTCGAGGACCCGCGGCATCCGTTCTACGTCGGCGTGCAGTGGCACCCGGAGGACATGAGCGGGGAGGGCAGCGCCTCGACGTTGTTCGGGGCATTCGTCGACGCCGCGCGGCAACATGCAAAAGAGAAGAAAAAAGAAGCGACCGAAACGTCACAGGGAGTCGGTCGCTGATCCTCAGCGGAATAGGTGAAAGGATCGTGGCCGTTTCGGACGCCACGGAGGATCTCGTTTGACCCGAAAGATCACCCTCGCCGCCGTACTCGCGCTCCTGCTCGCGCCGCAGACCTTTGCCGGCACGTGGCACAAGAGCGTTGCCGCGGCGCAGAAGGTCGCCAGGGAGAAGAATCAGCTCATCCTGATCGACATGTTCGCGCAGTGGTGCGGCTGGTGCCATCGCTTCGAGCGTGAAGTCTTCCCCTCCGCGGTCTTCCAGGCAGCGACCAAAGACATCGTCCTCCTCCGTCTCGACACCGAGGATGGGAAGGAAGGGACGGAGTACTCGCGCAAGTTCGGGGTGACTTCGCTGCCGACCTTCGTCCTCGTCACACACGACCTCTCCATCGCCGGATTGATCCGCGGCTACGCGCCGCCGACCGACTTCGTGAAGTCGCTGAAGGACACGCGCACGAAGTACGACGACTTCCTGAAGCGCGCGAAGAACGAGGCGTCCTTCGCGAAGGATCCGGTGCAGCGCCTCGCGCTCGCGAAGGAGTACGTGACGCGCGGCGCGTACGACAAGGGCGAGCTCCGGCTCCGGAAGCTCATCACCGAGAAGAACATCCCGGTCGTCATTCGCGACGAAGCCTACTATCACCTCGCGCTCTCGTTCACGGTGCAGAACAAATTCAACGAGGCACTGAAAACGATCCGCGAGCTGACTTCGCACAGCAAGGTCGGGGAGTCGGTCGAGCGCGCGCGCATCCTGGCGGGTCAGATCTACATGCAGCAGGGCAACTGGCTCAACGCGGCGAATGAGTTCCGCAGCTTCAAGACGACGTATCCGAACTCGCCGCTGATCCGCACCGTCGACTCGGTACTCCCGGGGATCGAGAAGCGGCTCGCGATGGGACGGTGACGTTGACACACCGAAGTCTCGTCTTTCTTCTCCTCCTCCTCACCGCCGTCTCCGCCGCCGCCCAGCTCGATTTTCCCGGCGGCGATGCGTCGCCGAAGGTGACGATCGACGGCGCGCTGCAGAAGCGTGACGGCGACGCGATCGAGGGAACCGTCACCGCGAAGATCGCGGAGGGGTGGCACGTCAACTCGGCCACGCCGCTCGAAGAGTTCGCGATTCCGACGGTCCTGACGTTCGCCGGCGCGAGCGACGCGAAGCTCGAATACCCGGCGCACGCGATGAAGGCGTTCGAGTTCACCGGCGGAAAAGAGCTCGCGGTGTACGACGGCACGATCGCGATTCCGTTCACCGCCACGCTCGATGCCGGCGCGACGGCGCTCACCGCGAAGCTGCGCTATCAGGCCTGCAGCGATCGCGTCTGCCTGCCGCCCGCGGATGCGATCGCGACCATCGATCTCGCGAAGATCACCGCGGCGCCCGCCGGCGGGCTGAAGCCCGCCGCTACGTTTACGCCGCTCAGTGCGGCGCCGAAGGGTGCGAAGGCGAAATCGAGCCTTTTCTCGAGCGACGTCAAAGGGACGCTTGCCGAGCGCGGGCTGCCGCTCACGCTCCTCGCGATCTTCGTCCTCGGCCTCGCGCTGAATCTCACCCCATGCGTCTATCCGCTGATCCCGATCACGATCGGCTACTTCAGCTCGCAGAGCGGCAGCAGCACCGGACGCCGCGCCGCGCTCTCGTCGCTCTACGTGCTCGGCATCGCCGTCACGTACTCCGTGCTCGGCGTCTTCTCCGCGCTGTCCGGAAAACTCTTCGGCGCCTGGCTGCAGCATCCCGGCGTCCTCTTCTTCTTCGCCGGATTGATGCTCGTGATGGCGTCGTCGATGTTCGGGCTCTTCGAGATCCGCGTGCCGCAGTTCATCACCAGCCGCTCCGGCGGACAGGCGGGACTGGCCGGCGCGCTGACCATGGGACTGCTGATCGGCATCGTCGCCGCGCCGTGCGTCGGACCGTTCGTGATCTCGCTGATCGCGCTCGTGAGCAGCCTCCAGAGTCCGTTCCTCGGCTTCCTCATGTTCTTCGTTCTCGCCCTCGGACTCGGCGTGCCGTATCTGCTGCTCGGCATCTTCTCATCGGGCATGACCGCGCTGCCGCGCTCGGGCGAATGGATGGTGCAGGTGAAGAAGGCGATGGGCTTCATCCTCATCGCGATGGCGTTCTACTTCGTCCGCCCGATCATCGGCGACTTCGCGTTCCAGTACGGCGTCGCCGCGAGCCTGCTCGTCGGCGCGGCGTTCCTCTTCTTCTCAGGCCGTGCGCAGGGCGCGCGCGTGTGGCGGATCGCGATCTCGATCCTCCTGCTCGTCTCCGGCGTGGCATTCGCGATTCCGAAGAAGCACGCGGTCGAAGTGCAGTGGGAGAAGTACGACGCGAAAGCGCTCGCGGCCGCGAAGGCGGCGAACAAGCCGGTGGTGATCGACTTCTACGCCGACTGGTGCCTGCCGTGTAAGGAGCTCGACGCGAATACGTTCACCGACGCCGCGGTGGTGGCGGAGCTGGATCGCTTCGTACGCGTGAAGGCGGATCTCACCGCACCCGACGACGAGACCACGAAGCGATTGACGAAGGAGTACGGAATCCTCGGCGTCCCGACGCTCGTCTTCCTCGACTCGAGCGGGCGCGAGCTGACCGACCTGCGGCTCAGCGGCTTCGAGCCCCCCGCGGACTTCCTCGCGCGCGTGCGCTCAGTCCCCTCTCCCCGATAGCTGACCGGCGGGTCAATGTGTCATTCCGAGCGTGAGCGAGGAATCCCCTGATTCGGGGGATTCCTCGCCGTCTTCGCGGCGCGGAATGACACTCGTGCAGAGGTTCCCTGGCGCTACTTCTTGATCACGATGTACGGTGGGTTGTGATCCGGCTCTCCCGCCGCCGAAAAATACATGTTCGCCTGCACGGCGTTGGCCCGGTTGCCGTAGGTGTCGACCGTGGTCTCGAGAAGATCGAACAGGCTGTTGGTCACCCAGAAGTGGTCGATGGTGTTCTGGAAGCTCTTCGTGTCGTAGGTCACCAGACCATTGCCCATCATGTGCGAATAGAAATAGCCCGGCTGAGCGGTCGCGAACCAGAAGCCGGAATGCGATTCCATCGACGCGAGGGTGTCGATCGAGCTGCAGTTGCCGGTGCCGGCAAGTTGATCGTTGTAGTCGCCGGCGGCGACGAAGTTCTTCGAGCCCATGCCGGCCCAGTCCACCCATTGCACGAACGTATCCACCTGGTCTTTGCGCAGTTGGCAGTCGGTGGTCGTCGTGTAAGCCTTGAAGTGGATCGTGGCCGTGGTGAATTTGACGGTTGAATTGTTCACCGCGAAATTCGCGACATAGGGTCGCCGTCCGCCGCAGTCGTCCCACGTGGCGCTGTTCTCGTCGATGATGCAGTTCGTCGTGGCGCAGTTCAGGTCATACCCCGACTCGAACGTCACGCTGCTCTTCTTCCACATCGTGACCTGTCGCAGCGAGCAGCCGGCCTGGGAGATCCGGTAATCCCAATTGGAAGCGTTGCCGAGGTAATTGGTGATGAAGTCGTTCCAGGAGGCCTCGTCCAGCACTTCATTGGCGATCACGACGTCGAAGTTGTACTGATTGATGAGCGCGGCGATCGCCTTCTTCTTGTCGACGGCATCAGCGCTGTCGTACCACTCGAGATTCCAGGAACCGACCCGGATGCCCGCGGAGCTCGACGATCCGCAATAGACATGCGTCTTCGTCGCTGCCGCGGAGGTGATGTACTTGTCGATCTGCTTGCCCTTGCAGGCCCAGCCGGTCGGCGCCGATTTCCCGATCACGCGGTATTTGGTGTTGTTGCGGATGTTCACGCCGAATGCATACGATCCGTCGCCGGTCTTGTTGATTTCTTTTGAGCTCCCGAAATTCGAGCCCCACTCCAGCCGCAACGTGATGGTTCCCGGATTGGAGTAGACAGTTCCGCCTACGTCCCCTGCGAAAGCACTGCCCGCGAAAAACACTGCTGCGAAAGCCACCAGAGCAGAAAAGCGCGTTGTCATCAATTTCTCCTCTCTACCGGGTCGTTTCGATGTGATTGATGCCGATGAGCCGGACAGACGCCGGAAGTCATACAAAGGCGGTTGCGTAATATGCGTTACCCGGGACTTCGTACTGGCTGTTCGGATCCCCGAACCGATGCGTCATTTCGTAGGAGGCGTTCATGTTCGCCAGCGCCACCGGCAATGCTTCGATGTTCGCCGGTGAGAGGTGACGGAGCGCGGCCTGACAAACCGCGACTGCGGAGGTGGCCAGTTTCGAGCCGCGCAAACGCGACAGGTCGCCGTCGATCTCGTACACGCGCAGACCACAGGGTCGCAGAGACAGAACGGCGGAGATCCGATCGGCGACGACCGGCGCCAACACCGCCCGAACGCCGGCGATCTCGAAGAGATTGGAGGCCGGATCGATGGCCGTGGCCGAGATTCGTCCCATCATGCGCGGCAGGTTTCGGACGGACTTCTCGTGCCGCACGAGCTCGTACAGGACGCGGGCGTAGTAGTGCAGCGTGAAACGGAAGCACGCCAGGTCGATGGAATGGTCCGGCTCGTGCGGGCCGGCCCCGCCCGCCAGGGCGAAGGACACGGCATACCGCTCGTCGCTTCCCGCGGAAAGCCGGACATCGAGAACGCTGTGGGGGCGCTGCTGGGACTGCGCTTGCGCATTCATCAGATCCACCAGTGCCCCTCCCTGGCGGCGGCTCTCTCGATGGGAACCCCCGCCTCGACGCGGCCCGCGGGCGCGCCGCTCATCGCAGCCCTCGCTTTAGTAATTGGTGAAGAGAAGGCGGTTCGGCGATCCGCTTCCGATACTCGATAAAACTCCGCTCGTTGCGTTGTTGACCAGCGCATTGCGCACCGTGGACGGAGACTGGTTGCCGAAACGGTGGAGATACTGCGCCGCGACGCCGGCTGCGTGAGGGGATGCCATCGATGTTCCGCTGATCGTGTTCGTCGCCGTGTCGCTCGTGTACCACGCCGACTTGATGCTCGAGCCGGGTGCGAAAAGATCAAGGCACGAGCCGTAGTTGGAGAACGAAGAGCGGGCGTCCGTCGACGTAGTCGAGCCGACCGTGATTGCCGCTCCTACGCGAGCGGGCGAGTAGTTACAGGCATTGGCGTTGCTGTTTCCCGCGGCGACGACCACGGTGACTCCGGCGTTGATCAGATTATTGACGGCCGTGTCGACCGAGCTGTTGGCTCCGCCGCCCAGGCTCATGTTTGCAACGGCCGGCTTGATGTGATTGGCCCTCACCCAGTCCACGCCCGCAATGATCTGAGACCACGTACCGGATCCGCCGCAGTCGAGAACGCGCACGGCGCGAAGATAGGCCTTCTTGGCAACGCCATAGGTCTTTCCGCCCACCGTCCCGGCCACGTGCGTTCCGTGACCGTTGCAATCGCTGCCGTTGCCGCCAAAGGCGTCGTAGACCCGTGAAGCACGGCCTTCGAACTCGCCGTGAGACGTTCGAATGCCGGTATCGATGACGTACACGCGAACCCCGCTTCCCGTGTACGTGTACGTGAACGAATTGCTCAAAGGCAAATTGCGCTGATCGATCCGGTCCAGGCCCCAGACGGGCGACGTCTGGGTCGTGTTGATCGACACCTCGCCGTCCTCTTCGACGTACTTGACGTACGGGTCGTGGGCCAGTCCGCGCGCGGCCATTTCCGGCATTCGCACCGAGTAGCCTCGCAGCGCGCTCTCATAAACGTAGCCGACGTCGCCGCCGTGCATGCGCGAGAGCACGGCCGCCGCACCGCGAACGTCGGCGACGTGATCTTCGAGCACTACGATGTATTGACCCTTGATTGCTTTTCCGCCGGCGCGGCGAAAATCGCCGTTGCCGGCCAGGATGGGAACGGTGAAGAAAAATGTCAGGACGATGGTCGTGAATCGCTTCATTAATGTGCTCCTCTCTCAGTTGTGGGGAGCCGGCACGGTGCGCCGTTCTTCCTCGCTTCCGCCGGATCCACAGGCCCCTGCGGCGGCTCCTTCGCGGGAGCCGCCGCTCGATGGGGTACGTGTATTCGACGTGGTCAGAATCAGAAGCTGCCGACATTCTCGCGGGTGATGGTCCGGCCGTCTTTGCTCTTGTTGGCCGTGGTCGTGGCCGCGCTCTTGAGCGCGCCTTCGACCGTGGACGGGCTGGCACCCGTATGCGATGAGAGATACAGCGCGCCGCCGCCCGCGCCGTGCGGCGAAGCCATCGACGTACCGGACAGCGTGGTGGTGCCGCCGCCCTTCTTCGTGGAGAGGATGCTCACGCCGGGCGCCCAGATGTCGACGCAGTTGCCGTAGTTGCTCCAGGAGGCTTCCTTGTCGGCGCTGTCGGTCGCGGCAACGGTCATGATGCCGTTATTGGTTCCCGCACCGGCGCGTGCCGGCGACGAGTTGCAGGCGTCGGCACCGTCATTGCCGGCGGCCAGGGCGTAGAACACGCCGCTGTTCGCCGAGTTGCGAACGGCGTCATCGAGAGCCGTGCTCGCACTGCCGCCGAGGGACATGTTCGCCACGGCCGGCTTTTTGGCGTTCGCGGTGACCCAGTCGACGCCTTTGATCACGCCCGAGGTCGTGCCGCTCCCGCCGCAGCCGAGGACTTTCACGCCGGTCAGCGGTGCGCCCGGCGCCACGCCGACCACGTCCTGCGTGTTGTCCTTCGCCGCCACCGTTCCGGCCACATGCGTGCCGTGACCGTTGCAGTCCTTGTTCGGACCGCCGGCGAAATTCACGTGCCCGACCAGGTTGAGATCCGTGTGGGTATCGATGCCCGTATCGATGACATAGGCGTTGACGTTCGTGATCGCTCCGCTGCCGTTGCCGGCCAGAGTGGAGCTGACGTCGGCGTCGATCTTGTCGATGCCCCAGGGAAGAGTCTGGGCGATGATGTGCATCGTTCCATCGGGCTCGATGTAATCGACGCGAGGATCGAGCTCCAGCGCCTCGATCTGCCGGGCCGACAACCGGGCCGAGAAACCGCGCAGGGCCGCGCTGTAGACGTGCTCGGCCTTGAATCCGTGACTATTCTCCAGCGACCGGACGCTGCCCACCACCGATGCGCTCAGATAGGACCAGGCCTCGGGCGCGGCGACGGCCCGTTCATCGAGCATCACGTCGACTGGCGTACTGGCCTGAACCGTCACGTCGTCGCGCAGGACCACGATGACCGGCAGAGTCACTTCCTGACGGACACGCGGGGTGAATTCACGATCGTCGGAACGTGACTGCGCCCAGAGTGCAGATGAGATGACGGCGGAGAGAACCACGATGGAGATGACGATCAACCTGGACTTTTTCCCGTGCATAGCGATACATCCTCCTGCTGTTGACTGTTGACTGCCGCTTCAGGCGGGTCAGTCGGTTGTTGATTGACTTACTGGGTCACGTTCAGTGATGTCGTGTCGACGAGGAACGAAGTCTGGTAGATGCTGTCCTCCGTCGCGTAGAAGCGGACCCGGATGGTCTGCCCCTTGTACGCGAGGAGGTCGAAGGATTTGAGCGAATAGGACGAGCTCTTGTTCAGATTCGAATACGTCGCCAGAGTCGCCAGAAGGCTCCCGGAGGAGTTGAGAATCTGCACCGACATCTTGTCGTACGCCGTGCTCGTGGTCGTCTCGGCCGTGTCGATCTTCAGATAGAAATTCAGAGTCGCCGCGGTGGCACCCGACGGGATCGAGATCTGCTGGTAGGCGTAATCGGTATGCGAGGAACCGTAGCCGCAGAGCCATGCGTACCACGAGCCGGCCTGCGGCGTGCGCGAGGTGGAATTCGTGATCACGCCGGAGGTCGTGGTCCAGGCGCCGTTGTTGCCCGACTCGAATCCCGGGTTGCTCAGAAGCTGCGTGGTCGTGCCGCCTCCGCCGCTGCTGAGAAGCGAGTAGAGCAGGCGGTTCGGCGAGCCGCTCCCGGCGCTGGTGATCTTGTTCAGTGTCGCGCTGTCGCGGATCGCCGCCCAGACCGTCGATGGCGAGGCGCTTGTGTTGGACTGGAGATACAGCGCACCGACGCCGGCCACGTGAGGCGTGGCCATCGACGTGCCGCTGATCGTGTTCGTCGCGGTGTTGCTCGTGTACCACGCGGAAGTGATGCTCGAGCCCGGAGCGAAGATGTCCGTGCACGTGCCCCAGTTCGAGAACGAGGAGCGCGCGTCCGACGAGGTGCTGGAGTTGACGGTGATCGCGGCAGCCACGCGCGCCGGCGAGTAGTTGCAGGCGTCTTTATTGTCGTTGCCCGACGCCACGGCGTAGGTCACGCCGTCGTTGATGGAGTTGTTGACGGCGGTATCGAGCGCCGAGCTGGCCCCGCCGCCCAGCGACATGTTCGCGACGGCGGGCTGGCCCGCGCCGTGATTGGACGTGACCCAGTCGACGCCCGCGATCACGCCGGAATTCGTGCCCGATCCGTTGCAGTCCAGCACGCGCACCGGAACGAGAGTCACGCTCCTGGCCACGCCGTACGTCGCGCCGCCCACCGTGCCCGCGACGTGCGTGCCGTGGCCGTTGCAGTCGGTCGTGCCCCGGCCGTCGCTGATGGCGGTGTAACCGCTGACCACCCGGCCGCCGAACTCGTTGTGCGAGGCCAGGATCCCGGTGTCGATGATGTAGGCCTTCACTCCCGAGCCGGTGTAGTTGTACGTATAGCTACCGCTCAGCGGCAGATCGCGCTGGTCGATGCGGTCGAGTCCCCAGGTGGCGTTGCTCTGCGTCGCCCCGAGCGTCACCTGGCCGTCCTCTTCCACGTACTCCACGCGGGGATCCTTCGCGAGCGCGCGGGCCCGGCCTTCGGACAGTTCGACGGAAAATCCCTGCAACGCCCGGCTGTACACATGGCCCAGCCGGCCGCCGTTCATCCGCGCCATCTCCGCCGCGGCCGCCGGCACATCACGCACAGCGCCGGCCCTGAACACGACGATGTACTGATCTTTGATCGCCCGGCTGTTCCGCCGGATCTCTCCGTTCGACGCGAATACAACTGGCGTCATCAATACTGCCAGGGCCATGATGAGGACTCGTTTCATGAATTGATGCTCCTTCCACGTTGCTTTCGGGCGATTCGACTTAGCGGATGCGGCGCCCATTCGGTGAAAAAGCATCCAACTCATTGAGCCACACTCACTTAGGCGCATCGAGCATTTTCACGACGTCGGCGAGATGGGTCAGGCGTTGCGCTATTTGGCCCGAAAATGCACGATATGGTGGATCAATGGATGCGCAAGTGGGTCCATTTGTGCGCCAATACACGACCGCCGTACTGAGCGCCGCCGTCAGGGCTCATCACGGCACGTGTAAGAAAACAGGAAGTATCATGGCGGGGAAGTGAGAAACGCCCGGCGCGGTACGCGCAGACGACAAGGGGCTCCCATTGGGAGCCCCTCCTCGTTTCGCGGAGAGCAGCGATCAGTTCACGTTGATCGCAGAGAATGCCGCCGCCACGCCGTTGTATTGGGTCGAGCCCGTCCCATACAGATCGGTCGCTGCTTTCAAAGCGGCCTGGCGCGCGCCGGCATAGTTCGTCGACGAAGTCATATACACGGTCAGCGCGCGGTACCAGATTCTGGCCGCGGCGTCGTTGCCGATGGCGCCCACGACGTTCCCATTGCAGGCGCTGGTGCCGCCCTTGGACAGAAGATAGAACATGTGATTGTTCGGGCCCGATGAGTAGTGGACGTCCAGACTGCCGATCCCGCTGGACCAGCAGTTCGGGCTCTTTCCGTCGAGCGACGGCTGCGTCATGTAGCGAAGGGCCTTCGGCGAGGAAAGGTTCTTCCAGGTTCCGTCCGTGTTCCAGTTCGAGGGATAGATCATTTCGCCGATCAGATAGTCGGGAGCGTCCTTCGCGCTGTTCGCATAGAACTCGACGATCGTTCCGAAGATATCGGAAGTCGACTCGTTGAGACCGCCCGACTCTCCCGAATACGTCAGATCGGCGGTCGTACTGGTCACGCCGTGGGTCATCTCGTGCCCGGCGACGTCGATCGAGACGAGGGGAAGGAAACCGGACGTTCCGCCCGGCGTGCCCGAGCCGTCGCCGTACGTCATGCAGAAGCAGCTATCGCTCCAGAAGGCGTTGTTGTAGTTGCTGCCGTAGTGCACGCGCGAATAGCTCCTCGTGCCGGAACCGTCGATTCCATTGCGGCCGAGGACCAGTTTGTAGTAGTCCCAGGTGTACTGCAGGCCGACGTGCGCGTCCGCCGCGCTCGTCCCTCGGTTGCTTCCATCGAGCACGCCATCGCCGAAGATGCCCGACGTATTGGAGAAGACCGTGCACTGCGGCGCGTTGGTCTTGTTGTTCTTGTCACACGTGTAGTTACCGCTGCTGCGCGAGACGTCGCGCAGATAATAAGTGCCGCTGACGAGGTCGAGGCTGGCGCTCTGGTCGCCGAGATACTGCGTGCGGCCGGTTCCCGTGGCGTTGCTCGTCTCGAGCGAGTCGAACGACCACACCACGTCGCCGCTGTTTGCATCGACGAAGTAATCCCACTGGCCGCGGTCCTGGGCGTCGTTCTCCACCTCGACGACCACGTGCCAGACCAGGCGGTCGATGGAACTGCGCTGTCCCTCGGGCAGAATCTCGAGCGTTGCGGTGGCCGACGCTCCGCCGAGGGCATTGACCGCTGCAAGCGCCTTCGCCGTTGCAGTCGATTCCGAGACCGACGGCGTCGTACTGATTCTCAAGTTGCCGCGGATGGCGTTCGTGACCGAGGATACGCGGCCTTTGCCGTCGACGTGACTGATCGCCTGCCCTTCGAACACACGGACGCCTTCGTAGTATTGATCGAAGCGAACGTGTGTCTGGCCGAGCGAATCGCGGAGAGCATTACGCACCTTCAACTCCGCCTGCGGATTCGTAAGCCCATACGCCCGTGCATTCGCGTTGAAGTGTGCCATCGACGCCTCCAGCGCGCGCCCATTCGCGTTGCCATTCTGCGCGATTGCCGGAACGACGCCCAACAGGATCACCGTAATGAAAAGCCTTCTCATTCCTTTTACCCTCCATCTACTTTCAGACGAGGTCCCGCCCGAGGCAAGCATCACGCCATAAAGCATGTGCTTGTAAAGAAACGATTTGGCTGCGACGAAGAAATCCGCAAGGGTCAGAAGTTAATTCTTTTTGCATGAATGAGCCGCAAAAGTGGGTCAATACACGCTCAGGCGGGTCATATCGCAACCCCTCGATTGGAAGCGCTCCTGTCGGAACATCGGAAGTGAATCGTCGGCGATCGAGAAGCTGCGGTTGCAGCGGCTCCCATGAAAGCGCACCAACAAAAAACGCCCGGCGTTTCCGCCGGGCGTCTGCGATTTCACGAATGGATCTGACTACGGGAGAGGAGCGGTGGACGGTGTGCACGGGCCAGTGCCCAGCAGGCAATCCCTCGCGCGGAGCGCTTTCACGAGGCCGTAGCCGAAGCTGTTGTCGCGGCCGGCGGAGCCGAGATCCTTCGCCGTCTTGTTCATTGTATCGCGGACCTGGGCGTTGGTCTTTGAGGTGTCATGACTCCAGATCAGCGCCGCGACGGACGAAACGTGCGGGGTGGCCATTGACGTCCCGTCCCATGCCTCATAACCGCAAGCGACCGCCTTGCCGTCGCCGCAGTCGGTGCTGAGCGACGCCACGGTCGTACCCGTCAGTCCGAGCTTGTTCCCCACCAGAAATTCGCCGTCTTCCTTGCTGATGCCGATGCCGACGCCGGAGCAGGTCGTGCCCGAACCGTCGTCGCACGTGCCGGCGAATCCCCCGGAGACGTTGTTGTAGATCACAGCCGCGACGCCGCCGCCGGCGGTGACGTTGTCGATCTTCTGCTTGAAGCTGATCGTGCCGCGCTGACAGAGGACGGTTTTCCCGCTCCAGCTTCCGACCGTGTCGCAGAGGCCGCCGCTGACCAGCGCGCCCGAGACGCCGTCGGTGGTGGCGGAACTGGCGATGTGGCTGCCGAGGTATTTGACTGAGTCAACGGTGATCGAGGATCCCTTCCAGGGAACGGTCGAGAGGACCGAGACGCCGGGTGCGGCGATCTCGACGTCCTTGTTGCGCTGCGAGAAGCTGGCGAGAGCTTCGTTGGCGTCGATCGCGGCGACGGACACGACCGACGTGTAGCCCGCCGGATACGAGGTCTGTGTGTTGCCGCCGTTGCCAGCGGCGGCGATGGAGAGAATGCCTTCGTTGTAGGCCTTCGCAAACGCCTGATCCTCGGTGCGGCTCTTGAAGCTTCCGCCGAGGCTCATGCTCACGACCATCTTGTTCGAGCCGCGCTTGGCCTTGCAGGCGTCGAGCGCCTTGATCAGGCTCGAGGCGAAGGCCCAGGAGCAGTTGTTGTCGAACACGCGGGAGATGACCAGATTGAGGTTCCGGCCGCCGTTGACGCTCGACACGCCCACGCCATTGCCGGTGATCGCCGAGATCGTGCCGGCAACGTGGCTGCCGTGACCGCAACCATCTTCGAACACATTCTCGGTCCCCTGCGGGGCTCCGACGACTGGTGAATCCTGAAGATCGTCGTGCTGAATGAAGTACCCGGAGTCGATGATGCAGACGGTACACGAGCCGATCCCGGCACCGGCGCTGAAAAGGTTCGCTTCCACCGCTTTGATGCCGTACGGCGTCGTCTCCCCGCCCGAGCTGGTGTTCGTCCACGCGAGCGGATACCGTTTCGCATCGACTTCGACGAGCTCGACGTTCGGGTTTCTCGCCAGCGCCTCGGCCGCCTGCGGCCTCATGTACGCGGCAGCCGCTCGATGATCCGGCAGTTCCAGCGCGGTGATCGCCCCGGATCCGCGGAGCGCGGCGTGCGCGTCGGGACCGAGCCCGTTTTTGAACACGACGATGTAACGTTCGAGATCCTGGTTGCCTCCGTTCGCGGCGAACATGGGAACGGCAAGCAGGACCGTACAAAGGAACAAAAGGGTCTTACGCATCGCGAGCTTTTTCCTTTCTTTACTTGTGGGCATTCATCTCACCGAAGCAATCAGAAACTGACCCGGCGAATGGGTACACTTGGGTCACGCTCTGAGCCGGTCGTGACAGGATAGTGACGCGACGATCTCACGAACAGGCGAATATGAAGCATCGCTGCGTAGGAAAAAAGGAAGTCCGGTGTCGGTGATGTGGAACTTCGTGGTATGCGTGATCACGTCGACCCGTGTGAGAGGAGGGCTCGATGAGCCGAATGAGTGCGGCGTGCATGTCGGTGATCGCCGTGTTATCGATGGCACGCGTATCGCGAGGAGAGGAGCTGACGAGACTCTCCGTGCATGGATATCTGTCACAGGCCTACGCCCGCAGCGACGGTCATCAGATCCTGGGGATCGGCGAGGACGGAACGAGCGACTACCGCGATCTGGCCCTCCAGTTTCGCTACCAGCAAAGCCCGCGCAACGTGCTGATCGTGCAGTTCAGCCACGAGCGCCTTGGCGACAGTCCGGTGGCGAAGCTCAAGGATGACGTCGAGATCGATTGGGCCTTTTACCAGCGGGAGCTGACGGAGAAATTCTCTCTGAAGGTCGGCCGGATTCCGATTCCTCTCGGCATCTACAACGAGTCACGGGACGCCGGCACGACCTTTCCCTTTTACCGGCCGGCCACCGGGGTTTACGGCGAAGGACAGTACAGCAATGAGACCGTTGAAGGAGCCGTCCTGTCGGCTTCGATTCCGGCATTCGGCTCGTGGAGCTTCGATGCCGATCTCTACTACGGAGAGTGGGACTTCGTCCAGGAAGATTTCGAGACCCGGGCGGACGTCGATGATGCCGTCGGCGGCCAGCTCTGGATCAATACTCCCATCGTCGGTCTTCGGTTCGGCGCGGGTCACTATCGGGCCGACGTGAGCAATCTGCTCTTCCGGCCGCCCGGAACGGTGGCGGTGTATTCCGGTACTCACGCCTCCATCGAGGCGGACTTCGATCGATGGTCGGTGGCGGCCGAAGCCCTGGAAGTCGATGGGGACATCGGCGCCTACCGGTCTGCCTATGTGCAGGCCGGCGCGCAGGTTCATCCGCGCTGGAGCATCCATGCACGCGTCGAGCAGTCGAGGCTCTATCTCGCGGCCGGACGGGTCGTGGTCAATCGCCAGATCGACCGCGACTATGCCCTGGCTGTCAACTACGCCGTCGCACCGGCCGTGGTCGTGAAGGTCGAGGGTCATTCGAATTCCGGTCTGCTCGTCGAGGACGTCCCGGTGACGATCACGGATCCACCGTACCGCACCCGTTACGCGATCCTGAGTCTCGCGGCGAGTTTCTGAGGAGCGGCAGCGCGTTGCGGACGACCATGGCAGGGGCTCTGTTGGTTCTGCTGGCTCCATTGGCCGCAGCGCGCGATGTGCCTGCGCCGGCGCGTTTTCAGCTCATCGTTCATCCGGGCGTGAAGGTCACCTCGATCTCCCGGGCACGGCTGGCGGAGATCTATCTCAAGACCAGGACCAGATGGGACGACGGGACGCGGATCCTGCCCGTGGACCAGCCCATCCGTGCAGTGGTGCGAGCGCGATTTCTCAAGGCTGTTTATGACAAGGAACCGGCGTTCATGCTGCGGTACTGGCATCGCAAGATCTTTTCCGGGCGCGGCGTGCCACCCGTCGAGCTGCAGTCGGATGATGACGTGATCGACTTTGTCGCGGATCATCCCGGGGCCATCGGTTACATTACCGCGGGATTGCGACCGGCGTCCGTCAGGATCGTGGAGATGACGCGGTGACGCAGCTTCCGCGGCCGGCGCTTTCGTTCCGTGTACAGCTGTCCGTTGCCATGGGACTGCTTCTGGTGATTCTCCTCTCGTTCGTGGGATTCCATTTCCCCGCGCGTCTCGAGCGCGAGGCGATCGCGCTGATGTCGTACAAGATGAGCGCAATCCTCGATCTGACCGCCTTCACGATCCATCCGGCTGTCTACCTCCGGGACGCCGACGCTCTGGAGGAAGCGCTCAGCGCGACGATGCGCGACGAGGATGTCGTTTACATCGTGGTCGCCGGCACGGATGAAATCATCACCCAGTTCCATGGCGAGCGTGCGTCGCCGCCGGCAATGCGCAGGACGAATGACGGTGCGGCAATCTCCGCCGACGGTTCCATGTACGAAGGGATGAAGACGATTCACGACGGCCGGTCCATCGCCCGTCTTTACGTCGGCATGTCGTTGCAGCGTTTGAAACGGGAGATCCGCAACGCTCGCATCGCCGTGGTCCTGATGAGCGTCCTGGTCCTCGGGGTTGGCGTGCTGGCGGTGATCGGCATCTCGACGTACCTGACGCGGCCGCTGCGAGCGGTCGCGGCGACCGCGGAGAGCATCACCTCCGGCCGGACTCGCGAACGTGTCCGGATCGCCGGCAGTGCGGAGGTCCGGCGGCTCTCGATGTCCTTCAATACGATGATCGATGATGTCGAGCTTCGCGCTTCCGACCTGCAACGTTCTCATGATGAGCTGCGCCGGCTGTCGAGGAAGCTGCTTTCCGTGCAGGAGGAGGAGCGCGTCACGATCTCCCGCGAGATTCACGACGAGCTGGGGCACGCGTTGACGATCCTCAAAATGGACATCCGGAATTTCCCCGCCGATCGGATCGCACCGGCGGTGGCGAATTCGCTGTGTTCGTCGATCGATTCGCTGATCGAGTTGGTGCGCCGGATCGCGGCCGAGCTGCGCCCTCTGGTCCTCGATGACCTCGGTCTGCAAGCCGCGCTGGAGCATCAGGTCCGCAGGCTCAATGAGAAAGCAGGACTTTCTGCTTCGCTGGTTGCGCCGCAAACGGTCGACGTGGACCAGCTGACCGCCTCGACGATCCTGCGCATCGTGCGCGAGGCGCTGGCGAACGTCGTCCGTCACGCCGCTGCGTCCACCGTCGAGGTACGTCTGAGTGGCGACGATCAATCGATCCGGCTCGAAATCCGCGACAATGGCCGGGGCATCGATCCCGCCAGGGTGGCCGCGCCGGAGTCGCTCGGACTCGTCGGCATCCGCGAACGGGCCCTTCTCCTCGGTGGACATGTGTCGATCGAATCCGGCGAGGGAAAAGGCACGCTCGTCAGAGTCATTCTTCCGGTTTCGGGGAACCCTTTCCAGTCATGAGAATTCTGTGTGTCGACGACCACGCCATTTTTCGCCAGGGTGTCAGGCAGATCCTCGCCAGATCGGCGGCGCCGTTCCATTTCGGTGAAGCGTCGAGCGCACGGGAGACGCTGGAGAGTCTGACCCGCGAGCGGTGGGATCTGGTTTTGCTCGACCTGTCCCTGCCGGATCGCGGCGGTCTCGACCTGCTCGTTCAGATCCGTCGCGACTGGCCGGAGATCCCAGTGATCGTGCTGACGATGCACCAGGAGGAGGACTATGCGCTGCGCGCGCTGCGCAACGGCGCAGCCGGTTATGTAACGAAAGACACGGCGCCGGCCGACCTGCTCGCGGCGGTGGATCGCGTGAGCGATGGCGGTAGATACATCAGTGCCTCCGTCGCCGAGCGCATCGCGATGTCGTTGTCGTCCGACCAGCCACGGGAGCTTCACGAACGCCTCTCCACGCGCGAGCTCGAGGTCCTGCGCCTCATCGGTCAGGGGAAGAGTCTCAAGGAGATCGCCGCGATCATGTCGCTGAGCGTCAAGAGCGTCGGCACCTACCGCGCCCGCCTGCTCGAGAAGATGAACATGTCGAGCAACGCGGATCTGGTGCGGTATCTCGTCGAGCATCACCTGCTGCCGTGAGCGGATCAAACCAGGGTGCGACCACGTCCCGAACAGGGCCTTGCTGCTGAGCTACGGCAGCTTTCGATTTCTCCATCGTGTCACTGAGACCGCGTCGGCGAATCCGTTGATCCCGCTGTACCCGAAGCCCGCCGCCGCCTCCGCGCCGGCCTCGACGCTCATCGCGCTCGGGCCGTTGATCGCGAAGTCTTTCGCCGGCTCCTCGATCGGCGTCGAGCCCGTGCGCTGCACGGTTCCGACGATCTCCCACGTCGCCGGATCTTCGGCGCCCACGCGCCAGTGCGCGAAGCCGCCGACGGCGGGATTCGCGGCGAGCACCGCGTCGACCTTCCGGCGATAGCTCGTCGCATCCTGGAAGAACACCGTGTGGCTGCTGTACGTGTACGTCTGCTCGCCGTTCACGTCGCGGCTCACGGTCGCGCCCGCAACCTGCGCCTGCGTCATCGCCTGCGCGTACGTCACTCCCACGCCGGCGTTGCCGAGCCAGTCATAGCCGTACCACGGCAGTCCGATGATCGCCTTTCCCGCCCGGAAGCGTGCCTGCGGCGTACTTCGCGACGTCCGCGAGCCACGTGAGCGGCGAGATCGGTCCCGGCGCGCTGGTGCTCCAGTGGTAGTCGTAGGCCATGATCTTCACGCTGTCGGCCACGGCGCCGATCGCGCTCCAGTCCTGCGCGTTATTGCTCGATCGTCCGAGTAGCGGCCTTGACCTCTGCCAGAAACCGGTCGCCCAGCCCGGAGGCCTTGCCGTCATAGTACAAAACGGCTTCCGTGAGCTCTGCGTCAGCGGCTTCGTGGAACCGCGACTTCATTTACGCGGTCGCGCGTCCAGTCTCGCGAAGACATCCTCCGACGCGGTTGACGTGGCGGTTCCGGCTTTCAACTGCTGATAACGCCGAGCGGCTTCTTCCGCCCACAGGCGATCATGTTCGTCAGCAGTGAGGTCATCGAGGCTGTCGAGCAATTGCTTCGCGAGCGCGGCGCGAGACTCGATATTCATCCCCAACGCCTCTGACGCGATCTCTTCCAGCTTGCGGCCCATGCGCAGGATTTTATCTCTGCGGCGCGCCAGCTCGATAAGATTCCCCCGTGCTCACCACCAGACAGCGCCAGTTCCTCAAAGGCCTCGCTCATCCGCTCTCGCCGATCGTCCGCCTCGGCAAAGGTGGCCTCACGCCGGCTGTCATCGCGGAGACGAAGAAGTCGCTCGAGGCGCATGAGCTGATCAAGGCTCGCGTCGATCTCGACGAAGGCGACGCGCGGCGCGCGCTCGCGGAGAAGCTCGCGGGAGAGACGGACTCGCAGCTCGTGGGGACGGTCGGGAAGATCGCGATTCTCTACCGCGCGCGCGAGGAGAAGCCGAAGATCAAGCTGCCGAAGTGACTCAGCGTTTCGGCGAGCCGCCGAGAGGGTCTGCGCTCGCGGCAGCGGCCGTGACCGCGGCGGCGGGCGCCGCGGGCGGTGCGGAAGGCGGCGGCGTTGGCGGCGGTCCCACGCGGAAGACCCACGTCGCTTCCACGCGCTTGCCGGTCTTCAGCTCCGTGCCCCACACCACCGCGCGGTGAAACTTCGACGGCAGAGAGCCGATCGCGTCGCTGAGAGTGAGCGTGACCTCGCCGGTGCGCGCGTCGTACGAGTACGGCTTCGCGGCGCCGAGGCTGAGCAGAGCCATGCCGACGGACTTCGGATCGAGCGCCTCGTGTGCGGGGATCTTCGCGGACACCACCGAAACGCCGGGATCGAGGAGAGGGCCCGGCTTCGGCGTCATCGCGGCGATCTGCAGCGGCGAGGCGCCGAGGTAACGGCGGAAGGCGGCGAAATCCATGCGGTCATCGATCACGAACCGGCGCATCTCCAGCGGGTTGCTGCCTTTCTTCACCCGCCCGAAGTTGCACGTCAGCGCGGCGGAGTAGCCGGCCTTCGTCACGTACTTCGCGAGGCGCGCGTCATAGTCGCCGTACGGATAGGCGAGGAACTGCACCTTCCGTCCGGTCTCCTTCTCGAGAATGCGCTTGCTCTCGGCGAGCTCGCGGGTCACCCACTTCGCGTAGCCCTCGTCGTCGAACGAGCGATGGTGGCGCTTCGTCAGATAGGGATGCGAGAGCGAATGGCTTTGAATGTCGACGCCCGCCTCGGCCATCTCCCGGATCTGCGTCCACGACAAGGCGTTCGCGGTCTTCCCGATGATCTTCGGATAAATGAAGACGGTGAACGGAAATTTGCGCTTCTGCAGCTCGGGGAAGGCCTCCGTGTACGTACTGCGCCAGCCGTCGTCGATCGTGATCACCACCGCGTTCTTCGGAATCGACGCGCGCTTGCCGGTGACGTACTCGTACAGCTCGCGCAGCGGAATCACGTTGTAGCCGGTCATCTCGAGATAGCGGAGATGCTGACGGAACACGTCGCGCGTGATGTGCATCTTCGGCGCGGCGGGCGCCTCGACGATGTGATAGCAGAGCACCGTCGCCGTCGGATGCTCGTCCGCGACGCGGCGCGGGGCCGCGAAGGCGCTGGCGGTCAGGAAAACGGCGAGGATCGTGAACGATAACGCGCGCGGCGCGGTCATAGTCTCGCTCCGGGTGCAACGATTGTACCGCTTGGGCACGAGTTGCCCGGTTGCCCAGTCGCCCGGTTTCCCAGTGTGCCGCTTACCGGGCTACCGGGCAACCGGGCAACCGGGCAACCGGGCAACCGGGAATCCTCCTGAGACGTTGACGGTTGCGCGCGGACGAACCAGAGTTCCCGCTCTTCGCACGGAGGCTTTTCTCTCCCATGGATCGTCAACACCGGCATGACCTCAAGCACGACAAGTTCGTCGATGAGATCGGCGCGCTTTCGGCCCGGGCGCAGCAGAACCAGCGCCTCCTCTACAGCATCGCGGGCGGCATCCTCGCCGTCGCGGTGATCGTCTACGGCATCTACTTCTACCGCTCCTCGCGCGAGGAGAAGGCGCAGCAGGCGCTGGCCGCGGCGATTGAGACCGCCGACGCAACGGTCGAGACGGCGCAGCAGCCGAACCAGCAGCCGCAGCCCGGCCCGAAGTTCAAGACCGAGCAGGAGCGCACCGCGGCCTCCGAGCGGATGTTCAAGGACATCGCGGCGAAGCACGGCGGCACCGACGCCGCCGACGTCGGGAGCCTCTATCTCGCGCGCATCGCCGCGTCGAAGGGCGACCTCGCCGCCGCGAAGAAGATGCTCACGGAGTTCATCGACGATCACGGCGATCACGTGCTCGCCGGCTCGGCGCGCTACAGCCTCTATCAGCTGCGCATCGACAGCGGCGAAGCCGCGCAGGTGGCCGCGGAGCTGAACGCGGAGATCGGCAAGAGCGAGCCGGTGCTGCCGGGCGACACGCTGCTGATCCTGCTCGCACACGCGTACGACGTGCAGGGCAATGCGGCGAAGTCGCGCGAAGCGTATCGCCGCATCACGACCGAGTTCCCCGACTCGCCGTACGCGGTCGAAGCGGCGCGAAGAGCAGGAGCGTAAGCTAGAAGCCGAGGTTCGAGGTGCGAGGTTCGAAGGACGAATGAAGAGAGAGACTGCCTCTTCATTCTGACCTCGAACCTCGAACCTCGAACCTCGAACCTCATGCGCGCGCTAGCTTGGCTCATCCTCTTTACCTGGCTCCTCGCCCTCGGCCGCACCATCCTCAATCTGCTCCTCGTTCCACGCCTCCGCCCCCGGATGCCCGAGCGCACGCCGCTCGTCTCGGTGATCGTTCCCGCGCGGAATGAAGAGCGCGCCGTCGAGCGCACCGTGCGTGCGCTGCTCGCGCAGACGTACCCCGCGCTCGAGGTGATTGTGATCGACGACCGCTCGACCGACGCGACCGGCGAGATCCTCGCGCGTGTTGCCCAGGAAGACTCGCGCCTCACAATCCTCCACGGCGAAGAGACGCCGGCGGGCTGGCTCGGAAAGCCATGGGCGCTGCAGCAGGGGAGTGCCCGCGCGCGCGGCGAGCTGTTGCTGTTCATCGACGCCGATGTGATCTACGAGCCGGACGCAATCGCGGCGGCGGTCGCGCACCTCGAGGAGCGCGATCTGCCGATGATCACGCTCCTCCCGCGTTTCGAGATGCACGGTTTCTGGGAGCACATCGCGATGCCGAACCTCGCCGTCTTCGCGTTCACGATGATTCCCCTCTGGCTGGTCAACCACAGCCGCATTCCGTTCCTTGGCATTGGCGCCGGCACGGGCAATCTCATGCGCCGCGACGACTACGTAACGGTCGGCGGGCACGAAGCGCTGAAGGCGGCTGTGGTCGACGACGTCGCGTTGGGCTCACTCTTCCGGCGTAGCGGATTCCGCACAGAAGTGGTGCTCGCGGACGACTTCGTCTCTGTCCGGATGTACCACGGCCTCGGCGAGATCGTCCGCGGCTTCACGAAGAACATGTTCGCGGTTCTCAATCGCAACTACGCGATCGCTCTCTTCTTCCTAGTCCTAACCGGAATCTTTCACTTGCTGCCATACGTCCTTGCACTGTCTGGTGACTGGGTTGCCATCACGACGATTCTGATCATCGGTGTCAGTCGCTCCATTCTTTTCATCGCGCTACGGTGCTCTCGCCTCGACAACGCTATGTTGGGCCACCCGCTCATGACCTGCGTGTGGAGCTGGATACTGCTGCGTTCGCTCTGGCTGACGGGAGTCCGGCGCCGGCTCGAATGGCGCGGGCGCAGATATGATGCGAGCCGCACTCGCTTCGGCGCGGATTGACGGTTTGCAACAGGCGCGGCGGGGAGGACTGGTCAGCCGTTCCTCACCGACGTCTGCGGAACTCAGTAGCCATGAAACACGCGACCCGTTCGGATCGTGGTACGGATGATCGCAATAACTACCCATCGAGCTTCGCGATGAACTCTTCGCCTTGCGCGATGACGTCAAAAAGGCTAGCTGGTGGGGTGTTGGCTGGCGCGTTACGGAATCTCCCTGTCTCTGTATTCAGCAGCCGCCATGCCGCGGCATAAGCGCGCGCACGCTTCTTCGGCTCCAGAAAGACAAGCAGCGTTACACATAGAGCCGACAGCCACGCAATGCCGCTCAGGACGTCAGGAAACGCCTGCAAGAACTGAGGCTTATTTGCTGCCGTTATCGATGCAACAACGCCGATGCTACCGATTAGGTAATGAAGGAACCACCAAAGCTTCCTATACCAGTTCCAGTCACGGTAGATCCGGTCCACATCTGAGGGAATTGCGTTCGCCAATATGCCATCCAGTCCAGAGCGCTTCGGGATACAGCCATCGTTGCGCCAGACAATTATAGATGACGGTGCCAAGCACGACGCCGGGGGTCGAAACAATGACCCGCCGCGCGCGCAGCACCTGATCGACCGAGCGGTCGTGCAGCGGCGATCACGTCCGACACCCACCCGCACCCGCGGAGCGGATTGAGGTTTGCAACGGACGCGGCCGGAGGTAGAAGTACATGACCGACAAGCCGTTCCTCACCGACGTCCAGGAGTTGCGCCGCCGGGCCCGGCAGCACATCGAGACGGGCGCTGTCACCGATGGCTACCGCGCGAACCGCGAGACGGTGATCAGGATCCTCAACGAGGCGCTCGCGACCGAGATCGTCTGCGTGCTCCGCTACAAGCGCCACTACTTCATGGCCCAGGGCATCCACGCCGATCCGATCGCCTCGGAATTCCTCACGCATGCGAATGAAGAGCAGGGACACGCCGATCAGATCGCCGCGCGCATCGTGCAGCTCGGCGGCTCGCCGAACTTCAGTCCCGACGGGCTGCTGACGCGCTCGCACTCCGAGTACGTGGAGGGAAACACTCTCGTCGAGATGATCCGCGAAGACCTCGTCGCCGAGCGCGTGGCCATCGATTCCTACACGGAAATGATCCGCTACATCGGCGACGACGACATCACCACGCGCCGGATGCTCGAGTCGATCCTGGCGGTCGAAGAGGAGCACGCGGACGATCTGTCGAGCTTCCTCGCGGACATGGAAAAGGACTGGAGGGCGCGGGATCGCACAGTGGGGTGAGGTGTGGTTGCCCGGTTGCCCAGTCGCCCGGTTGCCCGGAGAAAAACACACTGGGAAACCGGGCAACCGGGTTACCGGGCAACCCGCGGAACATATGGTACGCTGCCGGTGGTTTACACGCTGACCTATGTCCAAACCCGCAGAGCGCCACGCGCAGCTTCTCGACCAGCTCATCGGCCCGTTCGATCTGAGCCACGACTTCGGCCGCAAGGGCGCCTATGAGGCGGCGATCGAGTACGCGCGGCAGCATCTGATCGAAGATCCGCACTGCAACGAGTTCCTGCTCGCCGCCGCGAAGCGCCTCGGCTTTGCCGCCATCACGCGCGATGCGCTCGAAGGCCGCGTCAAGCTTCCGAAGGATGCGTGGCTCGACATCTGGATCTCCGACGAGGACGACGAAGTCGCCTTCACCGGCACGAAGGAAGGCCTCCAGTACCTGATCGATCTCCTCACGCAGCTGCGTGACGCGACCGACCCCGAACAGCACATCCACCTCGACCGCGGCGCGCTGCCCATGACCGAGAACTCCGCGAACTTGGTCCTCTTCAAGGAAGACGAGACGTGGTTCACCGGCGTCGCGGGCGACGCGATGCAGGACTACCCGCAGCGCGAGATCGATCCGAAGTCGATCTATGCGATCCAGTTCATCCACTACCCGCCGGACGACCTGCCGATCAGCGCGCACAAGCTCTATCGCGTGCTGAAGGCCGAGGAGGATCGCGGGCACGCGGCGAACATCAAGGAGTTCGGTGAAGGGACGGAGAACCGCTACTTCCACTTCACCTTCATCGCCGACAACGACGAGCGCTTCACCTACACGTTCCACCTCGACGATCCGGCGGTGAACTACTTCACGCACCGCGAGATCCTCTCGCTCGCGATGAAGGCGGTGTGAGACTCCTCGCTGCCGCACTCGCGCTTCTGATCGCGCTGCCCGCGCTCGGCGAAGACGTCCTCTTTCCTCTGTACAAGTCGTACGTGAAGGCGATCGACGACGGCGATCTCGCCGCGGCGAAGAAACATCTCTCCGCCGGAAAGGCGCGCATGCTGCGCGACAAGTCGAAGGAAGAGGCGCTGTCGTCGCTGAACGTGATCTCGCCGAAAGAGGATCTCCGCATGCACAAGGAGATCTTCGACGGCGATGACGCCACGTTGATCGTCGTTGCGAACGTCGCCGAGACCGAATCCGCGGGACACATCGAGTTCGTGCGTGAAGACGGCAAGTGGAAGATTCTCAGCGAGCTGTGGGACATCGGCGGCGATCCCGATCAGGCGCCGGTGGAGCCGGGGCCTCAGCCGGTGACGGAAAAGCAGCGCGAGGCGATCCGCAAACTGCGCGAGATGGGCTTCGCCGCGCCGGGCCCCGAGTTCCTCGTCTCCAGCGCGGTGACCGGCGATCTCGACGCGGTGAAGCTGTTCGTGCAGGCGGGCTACGACGTGGACACGATGGCCGGCGGCGCGCCGGCGATCGTCCGTGCGGCGATGTTCGGCCATCCGGCGATCGTTCTGTATCTCATCGAGGCCGGCGCCGACGTGAACGCGCAGGACGACATCCACACGACCGCGCTGATGCGGATCGCCGACAAGTGCACCGCCACCGACGCCGTGCGCGCGCTTCTTCGCGCCGGTGCGAAGACCGATCTCGAGTCCGACGGCGGCGCGACCGCGCTGCAGCTCGCCGAGTGGTCGGAGTGTAAGGACAACGCGGATTTGATTCGGGCGGCGGGCGAGGAGTAGAGGCTTCCCGGTTGCCCGGCTTCCCGGCGGCGCCGCGCGGGAGCCGGCGCCTCAGCAACGTCTGGCGCCGCCACCCGGACGGCGTCGCCGGGAAACCGGGCAGCCGGGCAACCGAGATAGACTCCCCCTTCATGATCCGCCAGATCTCCATCCTCGGCTCCGGAACGATGGGCCGCGGCATCGCGTACCTCTCCGCGCTCGCCGGCTTCGACACGGTCGTCTTCGACATCGACGCGGGCGCGCTCGACGCGGCGAAGGCCGCGATCGACTCGACTCTCCGAAAGGGCGTGGAGAAAGAGAAGATCACCGAGACGGCGGCGAGCGAGGCGATGGCGCGCCTGCAGCTCGTGCCCGACCTCGAGCCGGCCGTCAACAGCGCGGATCTGATCATCGAGGCGGTGCCGGAGAGCTTCGACCTGAAGAAGGATCTCTTCGCGCAGGCGGATCTCTTCTGCGGACCGGAGACGATCCTCGCCACGAACACGTCCTCACTCTCGATCTCGAAGCTCGCCGGCACCGTCGAGCGCCGCGATCGCTTCCTCGGTATGCATTTCTTCAATCCGCCGCACGTGATGCAACTCGTCGAGATCGTGCGCGGCGAGCGGACGGCCGATGCGACGGTCGATACGGTGCGCAACGTCGCCGAAAGGATGGGAAAGACGCCGATCGTCGTGCGCGACAGCCCCGGCTTCGCGACCTCGCGCCTCGGCATCGCCATCGGTCTCGAGGCGATGCGCATGCTCGAGGAAGGTGTCGCGTCCGCCGAAGACATCGATCGCGCGATGGTTCTCGGCTACAACCATCCGATGGGACCGCTGCGCCTCAGCGATCTGGTCGGCCTCGACGTCCGTCTCAGCATCGCCGAATACCTCGCCTCCACTCTCGGACCGCGTTTCGAGCCGCCGCATCTCCTGCGCGATCTCGTCGCGCAGGGGAAACTCGGAAAGAAGACGGGTGAAGGCTTCTACCGCTGGTGAAGCCTACGGCGCGTTTGCCTACGCGTACGACCAGTCCCTCGGCGAGCGTTTCTTCAAGGCTGTCCGCGCCACGCTCGAGCAGGTGCTCGCGAAATATCCGACGGCGAAACGCACGCATCTCGACGTCGCGTGCGGAACGGGACTCGCGCTGCGCTGGTTTCGCGAGCGGGGCTGGATGTCCGTCGGCATCGACGCGTCGCTGCCGATGCTACGGCTCGCGCGCACGCGCGCGCCACAGGTGATCGCGGCGGATCTCCGCGCCCTGCCGCTGCGTCGGCGCTTCGCGCGCATCACCTGTCTGTACGACAGCCTCAATCATCTGCTCGACCGCAACGAGCTCGTGGCCGCATTCCGCGCGATGCGCGGCGTGATGGACCACGACTCGCTGCTGCTCTTCGACATGAACCATCCCGACATCTACCCCGCGATCTGGGGCATCGCCGATCCGTTCATCGCCGACGGTCCGGACTTTCACCTCGAGATGGCGACGTCGTACCGCGCGCGCGAGAAGATCGCGAAGGCGATGGTGACCGGATGGGCGAAGATCGGCGGCGAGCGCATCGCGATCCGCGAGCAGCATCGCCAGCGCGCGTACAGCGAGCGGGAGATCGTCTCCTCGCTCGCCGAAGCGCAACTGACGCCGGTGGACGTGATCGACTTCGATCCGTATCACGACCAGGAATGGGTCGAATCGGATCGGGTGAAGATGTTCTTCGTCTGCCGGCCGGAGAGGAACGCCGATTTCCAATCGGCGTTCCACGGTGGGGCGAAGATCGGCGGCGAGCGCGTCGCGATCCTCGGGCGAAGGTGTTCTTCGTGGCGACCCCCAGTCCCCTCTCCCCGCGTGCGGGGAGAGGGCCAGGGTGAGGGGCGCCTCATCCGGCCCTTCGCTTCGCTCAGGGCCACCTTCTCTCCGCGTGGCGGGGAGAAGGGACTGCGCGCGCGGACTACTGCCCCAGCACGCCCTTCTTGAAATCCCCGCCCGGGCCCGGCTTCGGGCCGATCCACGTGTTCAGGATCGCGTCCGCGACGGCTTTTCCGCCGAGGGTGCCTTTGCTCTTTCCGTTCACCTCGACGGTCGTGCCGATGCCGGGGACGTAGGTCATCGTGATGCGCTGACCGTCCTTCATGTCCTCCATCCACGAGGCGAGGGTCTTGAACGCGGTCTTCACTTCCGGCGACGCGTTCGGCGTGTTCGCGGTCAGTCCCTCTCCCCACGCCTCGGCGATCTTGCCTTTCTCGACGTCGTACACGAAGTGCATGACCATGCGGCGCGGCGTGTCGGCGGCGATGATCGCGGCCGCGTTCGTCTGCTTTGAAGGCAGGTAGAGCGCGCCGACGTAGACCTTGACCACGAACTTCTTGCGCAGTCCAGCGCCGTTGAGCACGAGATTCTGGTTGTTGACGCTGACGGAGTCTTCGATGTTTGCGCCGGCGACGGTCACGGCGCTGGCGGTGGAGGCGGCGAGGACGAGGGTAGTGGCGAGGATGAGCTTACGCATGAGCCGGGATTGTAACTCCTGCCGCCGACGTTAAACTCGGTTCCAGGATGGAATATCTGAAGCGTTCGTTCTCGATCGGCGGCGTCCACATCGACTCGCCGCTGGCGCTCGCCCCGATGGCCGAGGTCACCGACACGTATTACCGGTCGCTGATCAAGGAGCTCGGCGGCGTGGGACTCGTCGTGTCCGAGTTCGTCTCGGCCGAGGGGCTGACGCGGAAGAACGATCGCAGCCATCAGATGCTCGCCTTCAACGAGAGCGAGCGTCCGGTCGCGATTCAGATCTACGGCGGCGATCCGGAGCGGATGGACGACGCGGCCGCGATCGTCGAGGCCGAGGGCGTCGACATCGTCGACGTGAACATGGGCTGCCCGGTCCGCAAGATCGTCAACAGCGGCGCGGGATCGGCGCTGCTCAAGGACTTCGACAAAGCCGCGCGCGTGGTGGAGAAGATCAAGGCCGCGGTGAAGATCCCGGTCACGGTGAAAGTGCGCAAGGGGTGGGAGAGCGATGACGTCATCCCGCTGCTGAAGCGCTTCGAAGAGATCGGCGTCGCCGCGATCGCGATTCACGGCCGCACGCGCAACGAGGCCTACACCGGCGCGAGCGACTGGAGCTACATCGCCCGCGTGAAGAGCGAGCTGACGATTCCGGTGTGGGGCAACGGCGACGTGAAGTCGCCCGCGGATGCGCTGCGCATGTTCGAGACCACGGGTGTCGACGGCGTGATGATCGGCCGCGCCGCGCTGCACAATCCGTTCATCTTCCGAGATATTCACGCGCATGTGGAGGACGGGCAATCCTGCCCGTCCGGACAGGCAGGATTGCCTGTCCTCCACAACGAGATCGACCGCCGCATCGACGCGATGCAGCGCTATCTCGCGAAGATCGACGCCGCCCCGCAGATCGACAAGTGGAAGCTCCACAAGGCGCGCACGGTGATCGGGTGGTTCTCGAAAGGCATCCCGCACGGGAAGGACATCCGGATGGGGCTGCAGGACATTGCCGCGGTTTCGGATGTGCAGCGGTTGCTGGACGAGGCGCGGCTACGGATCGCGGCATGACGATGAACGATGAACGATGAACGATCGCACGTCATTCATCGTTCATAATTCATCGTTCATCGTTCATCGTTCATCGTTCATCGCTGATGCCTTTCCCCTCTCACATCGACCGCATCCTCAACACCCACGGCGTCCAACCCGCGACCAAGGCTGCGCTCTACGACCTCTACCTCGGGCTGGGCGACGAGGTCCTCGAGGTGTTTTCCGACATCGCCGAGGACGCGGCATCCGTCGCCGAGCTGCGGCCTGAAGACACGCTGACGATTCGCGCGCGTGTGGTCGAACGCTTTCTGCGCCGTAATCATCCTCTGTGGCTCGCGGGAAAGCCGACGGCGAGCCTGTGGCATCCGCGCGAAGCGGAAGGACGCGCATCGGGCGCCGCGATTCCTCTGCGCGACGCGGATCGCGGCATCCTGGTCCTCGGACGCAACGCGCACTTCGGCGGGCGCGCGGAGACCATCTCCTTCGACGTCGTCGCGCGCGAGCTCGAGGACGCGATCGCGATCGGACAGAGCGAGGGGCAGCAGCACACGATCCCCGGATCCGTCGGCGAGACGTCGGGCACGTTCGACAGCGCGCACGGCGTCGCGCTGATCTGGGAAGTGCAGCCGAACGTCTACAAGCCCGCCGGCGAGCGCAATCGAGGAATCGCGAAGCTCTATCGCCGGCACCGCAACTGGCACCTCGTCACGCTCGCCGCGGCGCTCGAGTGGCTCGCCGGTCAGCGCTGCGCGACGTTCATCCTCCGGGGCAACGCGCTCGCGATCGCGCATGAAGTGAATCCCGCGAAACCGGTCTCCGAATCGATCGCCGCGATGCACGACCGGACGGTCGAAGAAGTCGCGCGCACGCTCGGAATCACGCTCGCCGATCCGACCGACGATGATGAGCTCGTTCTTCTCGACTCCATCGTCATGAATCACGCGCTGCGACGAAATGTCCTGGAGCACGGAAGTGCGGGGAAAATCTGGAAAATTCTCGAGGAATGAGGCATACCCGATCCTGCGCAGATTCGCAGGAAACGTGCAGGTCGCGGACAACGATCCGGTGGTGATGAAACGTAGCGACCGGCTTTAGCCGGTCGAGGGCGGGCTGAAGCCCGCCCCTGCGTGACTGGAAGCAGGCGGTGCTTTTCCGTGTTGGACCGTCCTCATGACCGCAGTCCCCGCAGAACGCGTCCGCCGTGTCGGAATGATCTCCCTCGGCTGCCCCAAGAATCTCGTCGATGCCGAGATCATGCTCGGGCAGCTGCAGGCGGATGCCGGGCACGTCGTCATCACCAACGACCTCGAAGAGGCCGACGTGGTGATCGTGAACACGTGCGGCTTCATCGACGCGGCGAAGCAGGAATCGATCGACACGATCCTCGAGATCGCGGAGAAGAAGGGCCGCGGCGTCGAGCGTCTCATCGTCACCGGCTGCATGGTCCAGAAGTACCGCGGCGACCTGCAGGAGTCGATTCCGGAGATCGATGCCTTCGTCGGCCTCGATCATCTCGAGAAGATCACGGAAGCCGTCACGGGTGTCGTCGATGACGCCGCGCCAACGCGCCGGAAGATGTCGGTGCGGCTTTACGAAGACCTCCCGCGCGTGCTCACGCAAGGCACCGCGCACGCGTATCTGAAAGTGTCCGAGGGGTGCTCGAATCCGTGCACGTTCTGCGCGATTCCGCAGATGCGCGGCAAGTTCCGCTCGCGTGGCATCGACTCGCTGCTGCGCGAGGCGCACACGCTGCAGCGGGCCGGCGTGAAGGAGCTCGCACTCGTCGCGCAGGACACCACGCGCTACGGCGAAGACATCGGCATCGCGAACGGGCTGACGAAGCTCGTCGAGACGCTGCTGCGCGAGACCGGCTTTCGGTGGATCCGTTTTCTCTATGCGTATCCCGGCTCGCTCGACTGGTCGCTCTTCGAGCTGATGGGCCGCGAGCCGCGTTTCGCGTCGTACTGCGACATCCCGCTCCAGCACGTGACCGCGAACGTCCTCGGACGCATGCGCCGCCCCGGCTCGCCGAAGGAGTATCGCGAGATGATCGCGCGCATGCGCGAGCTCGTGCCGGACATCACCCTGCGCACGACGTTCATCACCGGACATCCCGGCGAGACGCCGAAGGACTTCGGCGAGCTCTACGACTTCGTCGAGTGGGCGCAGTTCGACAACATGGGCGCGTTCGTCTACTCGCAGGAAGACTCGACGCTCGCCGCGCGCATGACGGACACGCCGACGCGCAAGACCGCCGAAAGACGTCGCGCAAAATTGATGGAGCTGCAGCAGAAGATCGCCCTCTCGCGCAACGAGATGAGAGTCGGCCAGACGTTCGACGCGCTCATCACCGGCGCGTGCGAAGAGACCGAGCACCTGCTCGAGGGACGCATCGTTGGGCAGGCGCCGGAGATCGACGGAAGACTGCTGATCAACGATGGCATCGAGCTGTTGCCGAAGGCGCTGCCCGCGTTCGCGCGCGTCACGATCACCGACGCGCATCCGTACGATCTCGTCGGCCGCGTCACCGCGTAGGCACGCGCCGCTTCAGCTCCTCGGCCCAGTTCAGGACGATCTCGATCTGCGACGTCGTCGGATCGGGACCCGATTTGATGACCAGGATGCGATTGCTGCCCGCTGTGGGATCCCAGCGCCCCTCCACCGTCTTGTCCTCGAAGAGAAACTGCGGCTTCGACGCGCGAAGCTGGGGCGAAGTCTGAATTGCGACCGCGTAGAACTTCGAGCCCGAGCGGTAGATGACTTCCCGCCCGTCGCCAGTGAACCCGCCGCCGTTCGCGCCGCCGATCGATATCTGGAGCTTCGGTCCGTTTCCCTGGACCGGCCGCACGTAGATCTCGTGCTGGCCCGACTCGTCCGAGCGGTAGGCGAGCCAGCGCCCGTCGGGGGAGAGGTTCTGCGCCCACTCTGCGTGCTCCGTTGCGAGCACCGGACGCGGCTGGCGCGTGCCGAGGGGCAGCATCCAGATGTCGCTTTGTCCCTTATCGTGACGATTGAAGATCAGGAAACTGTGATCGGCCGCCTCCGAAGACGCATAGTCGTCGTACTTCGACGCGAGAAGAAGCTCCTCGCCGCCGGTTCCGTCGGTTGGCGCGCGATAGAGGCTGTAACCGCCGTGACGTCCGGATGACCAGTACACGTAGCGGCCATCGAGCGAGAGCGTGGGACTGACATCGTCGCCGCCGAAGGAGACACGCGTCAGCACGTCGCGCTCCGCTTCGAGGAGCCAGATGTCGTACGTAACGCTCATCAAAATCAGTGCAACGGTCTTCGCGTCGGCGGAGGTGACCGGACTGTAGTAAGGGCGTAGCGTCGGGACGATCGGTGTCGACTTTCCCTTCCGATCGAAGAAGACGAGCGTGTGCTTGAGCTCGATCGTGCCGCCCGCAGCGAAGATCATGTCGCCGTTATCCGCCAGCGCGAAGTGCGGATCGCCGTTGATCGGGTGGTATGCGACGTTGGTGGCGACGGTCACGGGCGCGCCGGTCACTTTCAGCGACTTCGGATCGAACTGTACGGCGAGGATATTCGTGCCGCGTGCATAGAGCAGATGTCCCGTCGGCGAGTAGCGCGGGCTCGCTCCGCCGTCCACCACGACGCGCGACGTGCCGTCGCGCAACGAGTAGGCGACGATCCTGGCCTCGTCGAACGACTTGCCGGTCCATGCAGTCGCCAGCACCGTCTCGCCGCCGGGCAATGCGTGCGGCCACAGCAGCGCGCGCACGCCGCTCGCGGGATCGACTTTCGCAATTTCCTTCGGAGCTCCGCCGTTCTCGTGAACGCTCCAGAGGCCGCCGTTGAACGACGGAGCGTAAAAAATCGTTTCTCCGAGCCAGTGCACGCCCGGTCCGCTTTCGTCGGCGCGTGCGAGCCGTACCGGCGTGCCGCCGCTTGCCGGGATCTTCTTCAACCCCGAGTTGTCGAGGTACGCGATCCATCGCCCGTCGGGAGAAAACGCCGGAGAGTGCGCACGGTCCGTTCCCGCCAGAGGTGTAGCTCCCGGGCTTCCGGCGTTCCGCACGTAGATTCGCCACTTCTTCGATTCATAGCCGAGGTACGCGATCTTCGTCCCGTCATGCGAGATCGCGAGCGCGCGCCGGTCCATGAAAAGCGGCGCATTCGGCGTGGTATTGATCGTGAAGCGCGACACGGGCCGCGGCGGTGGAGCGTCGCGCTTCGCGAGCCACGCGATCGCGCCGCCGGCGACGACGCCCGCGAGTACGAGCGCGCCCGCCTGCGCCAGGCGTTTGTTGCGTGAGCGCCGCGCGCCGGGACCGATCGTCTCGCTGCTCGAGTCGCGAATCCACTTCAGCTCCGCGGCGACGTCGTGCGCGCTCTGCCAGCGGTTGTCGGGGTCCTTCTCGAGGCACATCTGCACGACGCGCTCGAGCGCGCGCGGCGTGAGCGGCGCGATCGTCGAGATCGGCGGCGGCTGGCGATCGAGAATCGATGCGATGAGGCTCGCGCGGCTCTTCGCTTCGAATGCACGCTTCCCGGTCGCCATCTCGTAGAGCACCGCGCCGAGGGCGAAGAGGTCGGTGCGCGGGTCGGCGTCGCGCCCTTCCACTTGCTCCGGCGCCATGTACTGGAACGTGCCGAGGATCGAGCCTTCCTCGGTGAGCGGCTTCTGCTGCGTCATCGCCGCGGTGGCCGCATTCGGATCGTTGGGCGTGTTCGAAGCAAACTTCGCGAGCCCGAAGTCGAGCAGCTTCGCGCCGCTCTTCGTGAGCATGATGTTTCCCGGCTTCAGATCGCGATGGACGATGTTCGCGCGATGCGCTTTGTCCAGCGCCTCCGCGATCTCGACGCCGTAGCGGATGACCTGCTCGACAGGCAGTGGCCCGCGCTCGATGCGATCGGCGAGGCTCTCGCCCTCGAGATACTCCATCACCAGGAAGTCGACGCCGTCGTCGCTGCCGATGTCGTAGAGCGTGCAGATGTGCGGATGCGTGAGCGAAGAGATCGCGCGCGCCTCGCGCTCGAAGCGCTCACGCAGACTCGGGTTCGAGGAAAAGCGCGACGGAAGAACTTTCAGCGCGACCGTGCGATCGAGCCGCGAGTCGCGGGCGCGATACACCTCGCCCATTCCGCCTTCGCCGATGCGCGCGGAGACCTCATAGGGGCCGAGCCGGGTTCCCGCGGCGATCATGGTATGGAGGGCGGACGTCCCGTCCGCCAGGGCGGACGAGACGTCCGCCCTCCTCGAAGGATAACAGCGTTACACGATCAGCCGCTTCCGCACCGCGTACAACACGATCTCGGCCGTGCTGTGCAGATTGAGCTTCTGCATCAGGTTCGCGCGATGCGTTTCGACCGTCGACACGCCGACGTCGAGGAGCGCCGCGACTTCCTTGTTCGAGCGCCCCTCGGCGAGCAGTTGCAGGACTTCCTTCTCCCGGTCCGTGAGCAGGTGATACGAATCGGTGAGGCCGCGCTCCTGCAGTTGCTGCACGTACTCCTCGGCGAGCACGCCCGTCACGGTCGGACTGAAGTACGACTTGCCGGCGGCCACCGCGCGCACGGCCGGCAGCAGGTCTTCATCGGTCGCGTCCTTGAGCAGGTAGGCGCGCGCCCCCGCGTAGAGCGAGCGCATGATGTACGACTCGTCGGCGTGCATGCTGAGCATGATCGCCTGTGCGGAAGGCTGCAGTTTGAGGCATCTCATCGCGACGTCGATGCCGTTCAGCTTCGGCATGGCGATGTCGAGGATCAGCAGGTCGGGGCGATGTTCCTCGCACAACTTCACGGCCTCGAGGCCGTCCGCGGCTTCGGCCACGACCTCGACCGTCGGCTCGGTCTCCAGCAGCGCGCGCATGCCGCGGCGCACGATGGCGTGATCGTCAGCCAGCAGCACTCGCAAGTTCGATGACCTCCGATTTCGGTACGGGCAGGCTGACGCGCAGCTCGGTTCCTCCCTCCGCTCGCGTGCGCACGGCGAATGTTCCCTCGAGCTCGCGCACGCGCTCTTCGATGCCGAGGAGGCCGACGCCGCGGGCCTGCCCCGAGGGGAGCCCGACGCCGTCGTCCGACACGATCAGCTCCAGCTGTTCGTCATCGAGCGTCACTGCGACGCCGGCGAGCTTCGCACGCGCGTGGCGCGCGCAGTTCGTCAGTGCCTCCTGCACGATCCGGTAGACGCACGTGCGGTGCGGATCGGGGAGTGCGTCGAGATTTCCGTCCAGATGCAGGTCGACACGGATGTTCGTGCGTCGGCGGAAGTCGCGCACGTGCCATTCGAGCGCGGGCTGGAGGCCGAAGTCGTCGAGCATGCTCGGACGAAGCCCCATCACCAGATCGCGTACCGATCGCAGGATCGTGTCGACGAGGCGCTTGCATTCGGCGAGCGTGCGGCTCGTTCGCGTGTCGTCGCCGCTACGCTCGCGCTGCGCGCGTCCGAGCTCCAGACGGAGCGCGGTGAGCATCTGGCCGACGTGATCGTGCAGCTCGCGGGTCAGTTTCTTGCGCTCTTCCTCCTGCGCCGCGACGAGCTGCTGGGAGAGCAGGCGCATCTCGTGTTCGGCATGCTCGGCATGCAGCCGCTGCACGACGGACCGGCGCTCGAGCGCGCGCAGGCGGAGGACGGCGATGAGCGCGACGACGAGGCCGAGGAGCAGGCTTTTCCGGAGGCTCACCAGGAGATCGTTGCGGAACGCTTTCTGCCGCCGCGCTGCCTCGGCGCGCTGCGCGCTGAGATTCGAGTCGTTGAGCATCTCGATGTCGCGGGTGATGGCCAGCACCGCCTCGCGGCGCGGCAGCACTTCGCGCCGCAGAAAACGCGCGCTGCGCATGATCTTCTCGACGACCGACCAGTCGAACAGCGGCTCGAAGGCCTGCCAGTACTCGCCGAGCCGCGCCTCCAGATGATCGATCCGCTGCGCCGCTTCCGGCGGCGAGAGCGCGCGCAGTTCCTTCACCGTCACCTCGTGGCTGCGGCGAAGCTGCGTGAGCCGCTCGCGATACTCGGGAGCGCGCTCGCGATCGGTGTCGAGCAGATAGTCGCGGATGTAGATGCCCGAGAGATGGACGTCCGAGCGAAGCCGGCGCAGTTTCCCTTCGACCTCGCGGTGATGGGTGTTCAGCTGATCGAGCTGTGTGTAGATCTCCTGGGCCTTGCGCGAAGTGGAGAGTACGGTCGTCCCGATGAGCAGCAGCAGACCGGCAAACGCGGCCGCCGCGACTGGCCACGTCCGGAACACTCTGTTTTGCCATCCGCGGAGAAATTGCATGTGACGTCTGCTGGTAACGCGGCTCGTCACATCATCACTTCCTCACGGATGACGCGGTAGAGCTCGCGAAAGGACGCGACGACGGTCACGTCGGGAGGTGCGCTGCGCTCGTCGCTGGCGACGAAGACGCCCCGTCCATGCGCCGCCGCGAAACGGAGCGCGCCGAAGTCGGTGAGGTCGTCGCCGGCGTAGATGACGCGTGAGGCGCCGATGACGCCCGCCAGCCAGCGCAGGGCCTGTTCCTTCCCGCCGCCGCGGCAACGGGCCTCGACCACGCACCGGCCTTCGATTACGTCGAGATCCGCCTCGCGCGCCCATGCACGGAAGAGCTCGGCCACCGGCGCGATCGCCTGGAACGGGATTCCGCGCCAGTGCAGTGCGAGCGCGTGCTTCTTCGCCTCGAGCCGCAGGCCGCTCGCCTCGATCTCGCCGCGGAGCTCGGAATCGAGGTCCGCCTGCAGCGGCGGGGCGTCGCGCACGAGCACGCCGCCCGGCGCGCGGATCTCCAGGCCATGCGACGCAATGAGGTACGCGCCGGGCGTGTGCGTGCGCGCGGCGAGATCGTCCGCGTCGCGTCCCGACACGATCGCCACCACGATTCCTTCCATGCGCGACGCTTCCTCGAGCAGCGCGGTGGCGGCACGGTTCATCCGCACCTCCACGGGATCTTCGCGGATCGGTGCGAGCGTGCCGTCGAAGTCGAACGCGAGCAGCACCGGCTGCGCGATCATCCCGCGATCACCACGCGCCTTCGTTTCTCCTCCTCCTGCGGACGCTGCGGCCAGAAGCGCGTACGCTTCTTCTGCACATCACGCATGTCGGTCAGCAGGCGCTCGGACCAGTCGAAGATCGAGCTGGCGGCGATGCGCTCGCGCATCGTCTGCATGCGCGCGCGTCGTTCGGCCAGAGGCATGCGGATCGCACGAAGAATCGCGCGGCCGACCTGCTGCGTGTCGTACGGATTGACCAGCAGCGCTCCGTCGAGCTCTTTCGCGGCGCCGGCGAAAATGCTCAGGACGAGTGCACCGTCGCCGTCTTCACACGCCGCCGCGTATTCCTTGGCGACGAGGTTCATGCCGTCATGCAGCGGCGTGACGAGCGCGCTGTCCGCCATCGCGTAATGCTCCTTCACCTCGTCGGAAGAGAAGGTTCGCATGTGCAGCAGGACCGGTTTCCAGTCTGCCGTGCCGAAGCGCTCGTTGATCGCGTTCACGGCCTCGAGCAGATCGTCCATGACCTGCCGGTATCTGCGAATGCGCGTGCGCGTGGGAGATGCGAGCTGCACGAGGACGTACCGGCCGATCAGCGAGGGATTCTCTTCGAGGAACTGCTCGACGGCGGCGATGCGCTCGATCAGACCCTTCGTGTAATCGGCGCGATCGACGCCGACGCTCACGTGCGTGTCGAGTGGGATGCCGAGGGCGCGGCGCAGAGCGTTTCCCTGCGCGCGAGAGGCGCCGCGGTAGGGCCACTCGACGCTGATCGGATAGCGGCGCACGTGCGTGCGGTGGCCGCCGTACGAGATCGACAGCTCCTCGCGATCGACGCGGCATTCGAGATAGCGCTGCGCCGTGTCGAGGAAGTTGAGACAGTACTGCTGGGTGTGGAAGCCGATGATGTCGGCGCCGAGCATTCCCTCCAGCAGGGCCTCCTTCCACGGGAAGATGGCGATCGTCTCCGCGCCCGGCCACGGGACATGCCAGAAGAGGCTCGTCACGATGTGAGGAGCCTCGTCGCGCACGATGCGCGGCACGAGCGCGAAATGGTAGTCCTGGATGAGCAGCAGACCTTCCGCCGTCGTCTCGTCCGCCGCCGCGCGCGCAAAGGTCTCGTTCACGTTCTGATACGCCGCCCAGTCGGCCGTGCGAAACGCCGGCTGGGCATACGCGGTGTGGCAGAGCGGCCATAGCCCTTCGTTCGCGAGACCGGAGTAGAACCGCTCGTAGGTCTCCTCGTCCGTCCACAGCCGGCGCAGCGTGTACTCCGGCGCAGCCGGCGGCACGGAGAGCCGGCCGAAGTCATCCGCGTGTGCGCGGTCCGCGGATCCGCTCGCGTGCGCGATCCACGTGCCGCCGCACGCACGCAGAATCGGCTCGATTCCGGTCACGAGACCGCTGGCGGGGACCTGCACGACGACGCTGCCGTCGTCGCTCCATTCGTGCGCGTACGGCTCGCGATTCGCGATCACGACCAGGGCGCTCTTCGGGATTTTCGACCCCGCGAACGCGCGCAGACGTGCCGCGCCGTCAGGGCGCGCAGGCTGCGTTCGCGGAATCCTCGGATCGGACATGTTCGCTCTCTCCGTGGCGCACGTTAGAACCGGCCCGCGTCGATGTACATCCGGTCTGCGGGGGAGGCCCCATGTGAAAGTCACAGGTGAGCCCGGCACGTCTCCCCCCTTTGCCGGATTGAGACCGGCGCCGTCTGGATCTACCGTGCCGGGATGGACATCCCGAGTCGCGCCGTGTTCACGGCGGTCGACGGCATACTGCTCGATCCCGTCACCCTCGACAGCAGTGCGATTCGTACGCCGCTGCGCCGGCTGCAGAGCGCGGGCGTTCCGGTCGTTCCGGTGACGGTGATGACGCTCGAGGAGATCGAGCCCATCGCGCGGGAGCTCGGATTCCGCGACGCGATGATCATCGAGGCCGGCGGAGCGATTGCGCGATGGAGCGGCAGCCGGTGGGACGTCGAAGAGTGCGGCCCCGCCGCGGACACGCTGCTCGATGTGATCCGGGAGATCGAAGAGCTTTCCGGCGCCGGATTGCTCGTGTACTCGGCGTTGCCCGCAGCCGAGGCGGCGCTGCTCTCAGGCCGTTCGGGCGAGATCCTCCGCCGCTCGACGCGGCGCTGCTTCAGCGAACCGTTCGTGATCGAAAGCGGGGACGTCGAGAAAGTGGCGCAGGCGGCGGCGTCCCTCGGATTCTCGATCCGCCGCGGACGAACGTTCTTCCATCTCCGCCGCGCGTGCGATGAAGGGAAAGCATTCCTGTGCCTTCGCGAAGAACTGCGTTGCGAGGCAGCCATCGCGCTCGGCGGCACGCCGGTCGATGCCGAGTTTCTGAGCCGCGCGGACATCGCCATCGTCGTTCCGTCCGCGGAAGGCACGCCTGACGCGGAGCTGCTCGCGAACGTGCCCGCCGCGCGCATCGCGCCGTTCCCCGGACCGGCGGGATGGGCGGCCGCGATTCACGAAGTGTGGCCGGAGATCGTTTCGCGAAGTCGTACTCGCAATCACCGAAGCGCTTCGGCGCGGCCGGCGCGAACTCATGAAGCGTCTCGCGTAGATCTTTAGCGCGCGACCTGCTCCAGCTCGGGAGCCAAAAAGGAACTCTGCAGAAGTTGTCATTCCGAAGCGTGAGCGAGGAACCTGGGTGGTTGGGCGGGGCGAGAAACGAACATTCATGCGCCCTCCCGAGCCCCCAGGTCCCTCGCTCACGCTCGGGATGACGAGCGAATGCAACCTATGCAGAGCTCTACGGCCGCAGCGAATCCACCTTCTTCTGCACCTGTTCGCACGGCGTGCCGGTGCCTGCGGTGATCGCGCGTTCCCACGAGCCGTACATCGGATTCGGGATCATGAACCACTGCGTGCCCCAGCGGCTCGCGTTGCTGCGCACGATCTCCTCGCGCTCGGCCGCGCTCTTGTCGCGCGCGTTCGCGAAGTCATTGAGGTCGTCGCCGAAGAGCAGCAGCACGCGATAGCTCGACGCGACGTGCGCGCGGCGCGATCCCTTGTCGGACTTCCACTCCGGACGCTCGCCGCGCAGTAGCAGCGTGTCGACGTTCGGGTCGAGCGGATAGCCGAGGTTCTGCAGATTGCGCAGCGTTCCCTCCGCCTCCTCGGGATGATCGCGGTTCGTGATGTAGAACGGCGTCACGCCGCGGCTCTTCGCCCAGGCGAGGAACTCCGCCGCGCCCGGAACCGCGCGCGCCGCCGACTCGCTGACCCACTGCTTCCATGTCTCCGCGTCGTACGACTTTCCGGCCTTGATCACGCGCGCCTCGTAGGAAGCGTTGTCGATGACCGTCTCGTCCGCGTCGAGGATGATCGCGGGCGGCTGCGCCGGATCGCTCGTTCCCTCCTCGACGTTCCACGACGGATCGGCGAGTGCCGCATCGAGCGCGCGTCGCGCGGAGGTCCATGTGCCGAGGACGGCGGCGCGATATTCGGCGGAGCTCTGTACCCAGACCGTTGCGTTGAGCAGAGCGTGGCCGGGATTGCACTGCTGCTGCGGCTGGACCTGCGGCGGTGTCGACGTCGCACAGCCGGAGGCGACGAGTGCGAGGATGAGAATCGTCTTGCGCATGGCGCACTCTAAACAAAAACGGCCGCCCGTTGCCGGGCGGCCGTTCCGTCGATGCGTTGGCTGAGGACTAGAACGTCACGCGGAGGCCGACACGCGCCTGCCACCGCGAGCGGATGTCCGCGGTCGAGAACTGGCTGCCGACCGCGAGAGCATTCGCGAAGCGCTCGCGATAGATCGGCTTGCCGGTCGCCGCATCCTGACCCTGATACGTTACCGGCAGGAAGTTCTGGTTCGACACGAAGCGGACGACGCCGCTGTCGTTCGAGAACATGTTGAACACGTTGAGCACGTCGAACGTCAGGTTGGTGAGGAACTCGCGGTACACCGGGAGACCGAGCTCGTAGTGCAGGTCGAGCTGACGCGACCACGGCTCGGTGCTCGCGTAGCGGTCGAGAATGCAATCGCAATCCCCATCGAGCCCCGCGCCTTCGAGATAGTTGAGCCACTGCTGATCGGGGCTCGCCGACCACGTGGAGCCGGCGTTCTTCTGGATGATCACATTGCCGGCGGCGGGGACGTAGAGCAGGTCGTTCGTCGAGTATCCGTCGCCGTTGATGTCCGTGCCGAAGAGCAGCGAGTACGGACGGCCCGACTGCGCGTTGTAGTAGAACGCGAGCGTGTGTCCGACCGGGCCGGTCGAGAAGTTCCAGCTCGTGGACACGGTGAAGCGATGCTCGATCTCGAACGCCGAGCGCGATTCCTCGGCGTTGAAGATGTCGCCTTTGGTGTGGTGGAACTGCCAGTTGGAAATGGCGCGGCTGGACGTTCCGTCGAAGCCCGACTTCGCGTCCTGATTCGCGTAGGAAGCCGAGAATGCGAAGCCGCGGCTGAACGACTTGTTGACCTGCAGCGAGAGAATGCGCTGCTCGCCCTTGTCCGTGTTGGTGAGCAGGATCGCATCGCGCATGGAAGTGCTGACGTTGCCGTACCGCGGACGTCCGTCGAGCGGGCTCGTGCCGGTCTGGACCTTGTTCACGTTGTGGTAGTAGACATCTTCGAGGTTCTTCGTCCAGACCACTTCCGCCGTGCCGCGGATGCCGGCGAACAGCTCACGGTCGTAGCCGAGCGTGGCGCGGAGAACGCGCGGGAGCTGGAAGTCGGGATCGATCAGATCGACCGAGAACGCGCCCGTGCCGGGGGGGAAGTCCCTCGGCTGGTTCAGCGGATCGGTCACGAACGGCGTGCAGCCCAGGCCACTGCAGCTCAGCGCGACCTGTTCGACGCCCGTGTTGCCGTAGGCGTTGGAGATCCAGACATACGGCGTGCGGCCGGTAAAGACGCCGATGCCGCCGCGAACCTGCTGCGTACCGGTGCCGCCGGGCTGCCAGTTGAAGCCGAAGCGCGGCGAGATCACTGCGCTCTCCGACGCTGTCTCGGCCGTGTCGAAACCGATCGCGGCGAGGACGGCCGGGTTATGGCTCGGCGTGTCAGCGAAGCGCGGCATGTCGGCGCGCACGCCCATCGTCAGCGCCACGGCGTCGTTCACGCGCCACTGATCGCTCACGTAGATTCCGTACTGGGCGACCTCGAACTGCGTCGGGCGGCGCGGATTGCTGCCCGTGGCGAACGTGATGCTGTACTCGCGCGGCCTGCCGGCTTCGAAGTCGGCGATGGTCGGGAAGAAGTAGTAGCCGTACGCATCGGACATGAACAGGTTCTTGAACTCGAAGAACTCGTTGTGGGTGCCGACGGTGATGGTGTGATTGCCGCGCAGCCAGGTGAAGTCATCGGTGACTTCGAGGATGTCCTGATCGAGCGCGTTGGCGCCGGAGAAACGCTCCGTGCCGAGGATGATCTGCGCGGCGCGCGGTGCGCCGCCGATCTCGATGGAGGGGAACACCGTCGGGACCGCGCGCTGCTCTTTGATGGTCTGCAGTCCGACGCGCGCCTCGTTGTAGGAGTTTGCGCCGAACGTGCTGTTCAGCTGCGCGACCGTGGAGTTGGTCTCGCTGGCGAACGCGTAGGTCGAGCTCTCGAAGCGGAAGCGAGTGAAGAAACGGTCGGAGACGACGTCACGGGCGCCTTCCACGTAGTTGTGGCGCAGCGTGAGTTGGTGCGACGATCCGATGTTCCAGTCGAGACGGCCGAACAGATTGTCGCCGTCGCGAGCCTCCGGGAAATCGCCGAGCGATCCGGGATCGTAACCATACTTCGACTTCGCGATCGCCGCGGCCTGTGCGGCAAGACCGGCGATCGTCGCGCTCACCGAGGGGCTGCCAGCCTCCGCGGAAACGCCCGTGGGCTCCTGACGCTTCGTCGTTTCACCGGTGACGAAGAAGAAGAGACGGTCGCGCAGGATCGGTCCTCCCAGGCGGCCGCCGTACTGTTCGAAGTCGAATTCGTCGACCTCGACCTCGTTAGGGCCGTCGCCGACGTACGAGGAGTCGCGCTTGGTGTAGAAGACGGAGCCGTGGAAGTCATTCGTTCCGGAACGGGTGATGGCATTCACGCCGCCGCCGGTGAATCCGCCCTGGCGGACGTCATACGGTGAAACGACGAGCTGCAGTTCCTGAATGGCATCGATCGCGATCGGCTGCAGGTCCGCCTGGCCGCCCGGCGTGCCCGTGTCGGCGAGACCGAACAGATCGTTGTTGACCGCGCCGTCGATCTGAACGGTGTTGTAGCGGTTGTTCTTGCCGGCGACGGTCATGCGCGTCGACGTCGCGTCGATCGGATCGACGTTGAAGTACGGATTCGTGCGCGCGAAATCCTGCAGACTGCGATTCACCGTCGGCAGCGATTCGATCTGCTCTTCCGACACGGCCGACGTTGCGCCGGTCCGGTTCGGATTGATGATCGGATCGACGTCGGCGGTCACGGTGATCGCTTCCGACACCGCTTCCAGCTGAAGCTTGATCGCAACATTGGTCGTGCCGCCGAGCGGAACGCTCACGCCCGTGACCTCGGCGGGACGGAATCCCGACAGATTCGCGGTGACCGTGTACGGCCCGCCGACGCGCACGTTCGGGATCAGGTACCGGCCGTTGCCGCCGCTCACCGTGCCATAACGCGTTCCGGTGGGAACATGGACTGCTTCGATCGTGACGCCGGGGAGCGCACTGCCGTCTCCCCCTGCGGTCACCTCTCCTCCGAGATTGCCTGTCGTGACCTGGGCGATCGCCGCAGGCGCGAGCACGAACAAGCTCAGGACCACAAACAAACTCAAACGACGTGAAACGGACATAGATCCTCCTGACGGACGTTGAAAAATGAAGACTTCGGACCGGGTGATCCTCTCATGATTCTGGGCTGTGGTGCGAATGGTGATGTCGGTTTTGGGCTAAGTCAAGGAGAAGGTTGGGTTCAAAAATGTGTAGCAACGATTCGGTAATCTGGAGTGCTGCGTGCTGCGTTCAACGTGCTGCGTTAACCCCTCAGCACGCAGCACGTAGCACGCAGCACGGCCCCTCAAAAGCTCTTCAAAAACGCCTCGTTCGACGGGAACTTCTGCAGCCGCTCGAGCAGCATCTTCATCGCCGTCATCGGATCGGTCCCGGCGAGCGCGCGGCGGAGCGTGTGAATCTTCGACAGCACGGTGGGCGGAAGGAGCTTCTCCTCCTTGCGCGTGCCGGTCTGCGCGATGTTCATGGCCGGGAAGATGCGCCGCTCGAACAATCCGCGGTCGAGCATGATCTCCGTGTTTCCGGTTCCCTTGAACTCCTGGAAGATGACTTCATCCATGCGCGAGCCGGTGTCGACCAGCGCCGTGGCGACGATCGTCAGCGATCCCCAGTCCTCGGCATTGCGCGCCGCGCCGAAGAAGCGCCGCGGCTTCTCCATCGTCCGCGCGTCGATGCCGCCCGAGAGAATCTTTCCCGATCCTCGCTGCTCGTTGTTGTACGCGCGCGACATGCGCGTGATGGAGTCGCAGAGAATCACGACGTCTTTCTTGATCTCGACGAGCCGGCGTGCGCGCTCGAGGATGATCTCGGCGAGATGGATGTGGCTGTCCGCCGTTTCGTCCGAGCTCGACGCGACCACCTCGCCCTGCTCGACCGAGCGCCGGAAGTCGGTGACTTCCTCGGGGCGCTCGTCGACCAGCAGCACGAACAGGATCACCTCGGGGTGATTCATGTTCACGCCGTGGGCGATGTCTTTCAGCAGGGTCGTCTTGCCCGCCTTCGGCGGCGCGACGACGAGGCATCGCTGCCCTCTGCCGATCGGCGAGAGCAGATCGAGCACGCGCGTGGTCAGACGCTCGGGCTCGGTCTCGAGCTTGAACATCTCGTTCGGATCGATCGAGATGAGCTCGGAGAAGGGACGTCGCGACTCCCGATACTCCTCGAGCGCGACGCCCTCGACGGTCTCGAGACCGGCGAGCTCGAGGTTGTTGCCCGCGCGCCGCGCGGTGCCGCCGATCAGCAGGCCCGCCTGCAGATGCAGCTTCTCGATCGTCGAGCGCGGCACGATCACGTCGCCCGGCTGCATTTGATAGTTGTTCGCCGGATCGACGAGGATGCCGGCGCCGTTCTGCTTGATGAAGAGCACGCCGCTGGCGGGGACGAGCTGTCCCGGCTCGATGTCGAGCGGCGGCAGAGAGGCGGTGCTCTCCTGCGACCGCGGACGGTCATCGCCGCGATTGCGGCCGCGGCGCGAGCGACGGCGGCGCCGACCTCCTCCGCCTCCGCCGTACTGCTGCGGAGCGGCTTCGTTTCCTGGTGAAGGGCCGTTGCCGTTGGACGCGGGTGATTGCCCCGGCGCTGCGGCGCCGCCCCCGCGGCGTCTTCTCCGGCGCCGCTTACGCGGAGTGCGATCTTCTGGTGTCATTTGAACTCAATCAACTGCCAACTGAGCTTTCACCTCTCGAGTCTCTGGGAACCGACGACGTCGTGGCGGAGAGTCAGGTCTCAACGCCGAGCGGGATGGTTCGTCGCGCGAGGTGCGGACGACAGTATGCAAAACGATTTTCGGAAAAGCAAGCGAGGGCGAGGTAAAAGGTAAAAGGTAAAAGGTAAAAGGCAAAGGGTAAAAGGTAAAAGGCCAAAAGTGGCAGAGCCTCGAAACGCGCGGATCCTGGCTTGGCCACTTTTACCTTTTTCCTTTTACCTTTTACCTTCGGCTCGCGGTGTGCCAAAATTGCCGTTCACAACCCCGAAAATGCCGATGAGTCCCTTCCATGTCTGAAAACATTCTCGTCGTCGAGTACGAGCCTCGCTATACCGACCGCGTGCGGCAGGCCCTGGCGGGCCAGCCCTTCACCCCCACGTTCGCGAAGGACGGAGAGGAGGCGATTCGCGTTCTCGACGGCTCGCCGCCGCGCCTCATCGTCCTCTCCTCGGTCGTCCCCAAAGTCAGCACGACGGAGTTGATCCGCAACATCCGCGGCCGCAAGCCGCTGCAGGAGACGCCGATCCTTCTCACCGTCTCCGGCTACAACGGGAAGAGTCCGAAGGCGGACGCGCAGCGCGTCGGCGCGTCGGACATCCTTCCGAAGCCCTACTCCGAAAGTGAGTTCCTCGGCAAAGTGCAGCAGATGCTCGGCATCCGCGCCGATGCGCCGCTGCACGACGAGTTCACGGTTCGTCCGGCCGAGCCCGGACTGACCTCCACTGAGATCTTCGGCGACCTCCTCGAAGACGAGAAACCGGCGGCGCCGAGAAAGACGATGATGGGCAAATCGACGAGCGAAGTCGACAAGATGGTGGCGGACACGCTGTCCGGCCTGATGCCGCAGCGGAGGAAGGAAGCGCAGCCGGCCGCGCCTGTACCGCCGCCCTCTGCCGCGCCGCCGGCGCAGCAGGCGAAAGCGCCGCGCACATCGACGTCGGGTCTCGACAAGATGCTCTCCGACACGCTCTCCGGTCTCGAGAAGAGCGCGCGCAAAACGACGAGCGGCGGCAATGTGCCCGTGCCCGCGCCGCCGGCACCTGCACCCGCGCCGCCTCCCGCCGCGCCACCCGCGCCGGTCCCGGAGAAGAAGTTCAACACCGCGCGGATGCAGGCCTACGTTCCCGATCGCGTGCCGGTGTCGCAGCCGGTGTTTCCGCAGGCCGCCCCGGAGGCCGCGCGCATCGAGGAAGAAGAGCCGACGGACGGCGTCAAGTTCGGCCAGTACGTGCTGATCGAGAAGATCGCCACCGGCGGAATGGCGGAAGTCTGGAAGGCGCGCATGCGCGGCGTGGAAGGATTCCAGAAGATCGTCGCGATCAAGAAGATCCTTCCGCATCTCTCCGACAACCAGGACTTCGTCGAGATGTTCGTCGACGAGGCGAAGCTCGCCGCGCAGCTCAATCACAACAACATCATTCACATCTACGACCTCGGAAAAATTCAGAACTCGTACTACATCGCGATGGAGTACATCGACGGGTACGATCTGAAGGCGATCCTGCGCCGCGGCGAAGAGCGCGATCATCCGATGGCCGTCGAGCTGGCGCTCTTCATCGCCTCGAAGATCGCCTCCGCGCTCGACTACGCGCATCGCAAGAAGGACTTCGAGGAGCGCGAGATGGGACTCGTGCATCGCGACGTCTCGCCGCAGAACGTGCTCATCTCGCAGGAAGGCGACATCAAGCTCTGCGACTTCGGCATCGCCAAGGCCGCGTCGAAGGCCTCGCATACGCAGGCCGGGGCGCTGAAGGGCAAGCTGCAGTACATGTCGCCGGAGCAGGCGTGGGGCCGCTCGATCGATCGCCGCTCGGACATCTTCGCGCTCGCGACCGTGCTCTTCGAGATGCTCACGAATCGCAAGCTCTTCACCGGCGACAGCGAGCTCTCGATCCTCGAGCAGGTGCGCGAGGCGCGCGTCACGCCGCCCTCGCAGTTCAACGAGGAAGTCACGCCGGAAATCGATGCGGTCGTGTTCAAGGCACTGCAGAAAGATTCCGCGTCGCGTTATCAGACCGCGGGCGAGATGGCGCGCGACATCGATCAGATCCTCTACACCTTCAAGCCGACGCCGACCAGCGCCGATCTCGCGATCTACATGCATCGCATGTCGAGCACCGAGCCGGTGATGATCCCCGCGCCCGAGCCGGAGCCGGTTGCTCCGACTCCCGCGCCCGCGCCGGCGCCGAAACCCGCACCGATCGCGGCTGTGCCCGTCGCGGCTGCGCCGGCCGCCGCAGCGCGCGTCGAGCCCGCGTCCGCCGCGCCGGAACCGTGGGAACAGCCGGTGCGGAAGAAGTCGTCGGCGGTGCCGATCATCGTCATCGGCGCCGTCGTTCTCCTCGCCCTCGGCGGCGTGGCGTGGATGCTGATGAAAGGCAAGAGCGCGACGCCTGCACCCGCGGTCACCGCGTCGGCCGGAACGCAGGCGCCCGCGGCCCCGGCAACGGGCGTTGCGCCGGCAACGACCGATGCAACGGCGACGTCGCCCGCAACCGCGACGCTCGATCCGTCGCTCGTCGATCAGGAAGTGCAGAAGCGGCTCGCCGCCGAACGTGCGCGGCTCGAAGCACAGGCGCGCGCGCAGCAACCGAGTGCAACGACGCAGACGCCGACGACCGCTGCCGTGCGTCCGCAGCCGGTCGCTCCGGCGCCCGTGCAGCAGCAACCGCCGCCGCAACAGGCAGAGACGACGCGTCCGGCACCCGCGCCCGTGCAACAGGAGCCCGCGCCCGCGCCGGCTCAGCAGGAGCCCGCGCCCGTGCCCGCGGCGCCCGCACGCGCCGCGGTTCGCGAAGGAGAGCTCGTCGCCGCCGGCACCGCCGGTCTGACTCCGCCGCGCGTTCTGCGCCGCGGCAGCGTGCCGTATCCGCCGATCGCGCGCATGCAGCGCGTCCAGGGGACGGTGCTGACGAGCGTCCTCGTGTCGGAGAGCGGCCAGGTGATGGAAGTGCGCATCATCCGCGGCGTCAATCGCCCGGTCGGTCTCAACGAGGCCGCGGAGCAGACGATGCGCCGCTCCACGTTCACGCCCGGAACCGTCGATGGCGTGCGCGTGAAGTCGTGGATCACGGTGCCCGTGGACTTCAAGCTATGATAGAAATTCGCTGGAGGGAGTCGAGATGGCGGTTCTGACGGATCAGCAACGAAAGTTCTACGAGACCACGCTCACGGTGACCAGGCAGGAGGTCAGCGATCTGAAGGATCAGATCGAGGAAGAGCTCGCGAAGGTGAAGGACCGCATCGCCGATCTTCAGAATGCCATCAACGCCTCGAAGCAGATGTATGCCGCCGCCTGCAACCGCCTCGGCGTGGCGAACGACCTCGAAGACGAAGAGGGCGGTGAAGGGTAAACACCCTCGCTCGCCGGTTCTCGGACGACCGCGGCTTCGGGCCGCGGTTTTTGTTTGTGGCTGGCGGCGAACGATGAACGATGAACGATGAACGATGAAGGATGAACGATGAATCGGGTCCCGCGCTCATCGTTCATCGTTCATCGTTCATCGTTCATCGTTTGCGTCCTCTTCGCCTCCTGCGTTGAGCGTGCGGTCACCACACACGACGACCTCGGCCGCGCCGTCACGCTGCCGAATGAAATCCATCGCGTCGTTTCCCTCGCCCCCAATCTCACCGAGATCGTCTTCGCCCTCGGCGCGGGCGACAAGCTCGCCGGGACCGACGATTTCTCCAACTTCCCGCCCCCCGCGCGCGCGCTGCCGAAGGTCGGCGGGATGCAGCCGAACGTCGAGAAGATCGCGGCGCTGAAGCCTGATCTCATCATCGCATCGACCGAAGGGAATCATCCGAATCTCGCGCAGGCGCTGGAGGCCGCGGGCATCCCTCTGTACGTCGTGCGCACCGATCGCCTGCATGAGATCGAGCCGGCCATGCGGCGTCTCGGCGAGTTGCTGCACGCCTCCGGAACAAACGATGCGCCGCGCCGTCTGCGCGAGGACATCCTCCGCCAGTCGCGCAAGCGCGAGCGCCCGCTGCGCATCCTCTTCGCCGTCTGGACCGATCCGCTCTACGTCGCCGGCCGCAACACGTTCACCGACGATCTGCTGCGGCTCACCGGTGCACAAAATGCGGTGCAGGTCACGGGCTGGCCGCAGTACTCGCTCGAGTCGCTCGCCGCCTCTCCGCCCGATCTCATTCTCTATCCGCGCGGCGCGGTGACGCCGCAGCAGATGAAGGTGCTGATGCAGCGCGTCCCGTCGCTGCGCGCGGAAGTCGTCCCCGTCGACGAGGACGTCTTCCAGCGTCCCGGCCCGCGCGTGGTGCTGGCCGCGGCGGCGCTCAATGCGATACTGGATGCGAGAACTCGATGACGCATCACATCGCCCAGGTGAACCTGAAGGACTACGTCTACAAGACCGCGCACGCGGATCTGCTGCGCGCGCGCCGGGAGTGGTTCGAGCACTTCGAAGGCGCGTACGCCGCGCTGTGGTGGGTTCCCGCGGGGCACATCCCCGGCGTCGATGAGGCGAAGACGCGCCTCGCGCAACTCGAAGAGCGCGGGCCGTCGCCGGCGGCATTCACGTTCAAGTCGGTGCAACCGCCGGATGCGGTTTCGCAGTCTCGCGGTCTCGCGGTTTTGCGGTGAGCCATGGCAAGCGCGCAACCGCGTGACCGCGCAACCGCGCAACCGCTCATCGTTCTCACGTTCATCCTGCTCATCGCCATCGTCCTCGCGTTGTCGTTCGGCGCGGTGGCGCTCGACTTCAACGACGAGACCGCGCGCATGATCCTCTTTCGTCTGCGTCTTCCGCGAGTGCTCCTCGCGGCCGCGATCGGCGCGACGCTCGCCGTCGCGGGCGTCACGTTCCAGACGCTTCTCCGCAATCCGCTCGCCGATCCCTTCATCCTCGGCGTCTCCGGCGGCGCCGCGTGTGGCGCGGCCGTCGCGACGGCGTTCCAGTGGAGCCGCATTCCCGGCCTCGTACCGCTCGTTGCCTTCGCGGGCGCGCTTCTCGCGACGGCCGCCGTCTTCACTCTCGCGCGCCGCCGCGATCACACCGATCCCACGCGATTGTTGTTGTCGGGACTCGTGCTCAACGCCTTCTTCTCCGCGATCATCCTCATCTCGTTTTCACTCTCGCCGCAAAGCGATCTCACCGCCGCGCTGAAGTGGATGATGGGAACGCTCTTCGGAGCGACGTGGACGAATGTCGCGCTGGTGAGCTCGTTGCTCGTGATCGGAATGATCGTGCTCGCGTTCGTGGCCAACGATCTGCGCCTGCTCGTCTTCGGCGAGGAAGATGCGAAAGCGCGCGGCGTCGACGTCGAGCGCGTGAAGCTGATCGGCTTCACGGCCGCGTCGATCATCACCGGCGCCGCGGTCGCCGTGAGCGGCATCATCGGCTTCGTCGGCCTCCTCGTGCCGCATCTCATCCGCCTGATCTGGCGCCGCGATTTCCGATTTCTCCTTCCGCTCTGCGCTCTCGGCGGCGCGACGCTGGTGGTCGCCGCCGATCTCGCCTCGCGCACGATCGTGCGCACGACCGAGCTTCCCATCGGCGCCTTCACCGCGATCCTCGGCGTGCCCTTCTTCCTCTCGCTCCTGCGGAGGTCGTCGTGATCTCGTTTTGGACTGCGGCGACGCCAGTCGCCGCTTTCCAACGCCGCGGCAGGGCCGCGGCGCACGGCAGCCCTGCTGCCGTGTTAGAAAGCGGCGACTGGCGTCGCCGCAGTCCACAATGACGACGATGATGCTCGAGCTCCGCGCCGTCTCGTACGCCTACGCCGATGTTGCCGCCGTGCGCGACGTACAGCTGGCGATCGGCGAGCGGCAGCTCGTCGCGCTCACGGGCCCGAACGGCTCGGGCAAGTCGACGCTGCTGAAGCTCGTCGCGCGCGTTCTCGCGCCGCACGGCGGCGACGTGCTCTTCGAAGACAAGCCGCTCGCTCAGTGGCATGCGAAGGAATACGCGCGCCGCGTCGGATATCTCCCGCAGGATCCCGATCCCGCGTTTCCGATGCGCGCGATCGAAGTGGTTCTCTCGGGCCGGGCGCCGTTTCTCGGGCGCTTCGCGTGGGAAACCGATCGCGATTGGGAAGAAGCCTCGCGCGCGCTCGCGATGTGCGACGCGTCGCATCTCGCCGACCGCTACCTCGACGAGATGAGCGGCGGCGAGCGGAAGCGCGTCTTCCTCGCGCGCGTGCTCGCCGGCACACCGCGGCTCATCCTCCTCGACGAGCCGTTCTCGGCCCTCGATATCTCGCACGTGCAGCAGTTCTCCGCTTTGCTGCGTGACGTCGTCGACCGCACGGGCTGCACGGTTCTCTTCGCCGCGCACGATCTCAACTGGGCCGCCGCGCACAGCGATCGCATGCTCGTGATGCAGAGCGGCGCGCTTGCGCTCGATGCGGCGCCGTCCGAGGTGATGCGCGGTGAGGTGATGCGGACGCTGTTCGGGTTCGAAGCGGAAACGGTCGCCCTCGGTGCGAAGACCTGGGTCGTTCCTCGCGTGTAAACATCGTTTCCGCGCTTCCCGTCCAAGGAGGCATGAAACGACTGATCCCCATCGCCGCGCTGCTGCTGATCGCGGCGCAGCCGCAACCCATTGAGCGCCAGCGCGCCGAGCACGCCCTCAATCGCCTCGCCTTCGGCGCGCGGCCCGGCGACGTCGAGCGCGTCATGCGCATCGGCGTCGATCGCTGGATCGAACAGCAGCTGCATCCGGAACGCATTGCGGACCGCACCTTTCCCGCGATCCGCAGTCCAGAACTTCCCTCGCCAGGAGGGAGGACGTCTCGTCCGCCACGCGAAGGCGGACGAGACGTCCGCCTTCCTCTGAGCGACGAAGCGAAGAAAGCGCTGCGGAAGGAAGCGCGCCGCGGCATCGAGGAACTGTCCGCGCAGCGCATCCTCCGCGCCGCCGAGTCCGAGCGCCAGCTCAACGAAGTGATGGTCGACTTCTGGATGAATCACTTCAACGTCTTCGCCGGAAAAGGCCTCGATCGATTTCTCATCGGGAGCTACGAGCGCGACACGATCCGCCCGCGCATCTGGGGCCGCTTCGAAGAGCTGCTGATGGCCACCGCGAAGTCGCCGGCCATGCTCTGGTATCTCGACAACGCGCGCAGCCGCCGCGATGCGATCAACGAGAACTACGCGCGCGAGATCATGGAGCTCCACACCCTCGGTGTCGACGGCGGCTACACGCAGAAGGACGTCACCGAGCTCGCACGCGTCTTCACCGGATGGACGATCGATCGCCGTGACGCGGGCTTCACCTTCCGCCGTTTCCTCCACGACTCGGAATCGAAACTCGTTCTCGGCCAGCGCTTCCGCGCCGCCGGCGGGATCGAGGAAGGGGAGGCGATGGTGCGCTTCCTCGCGCGTCATCCGTCGACCGCGAAACACATCGCCACCAAGCTCTGCCAGCGTCTCGTCGCCGATGAGCCGCCGGCCGCGCTCGTCGATCGCGTCGCGAAACAGTTCCTCGCCACGAACGGCGATCTGCGCGCGACGGTGAAGGCGGTCATCGAGAGTCCCGAGTTCTCGGATCCGCGGTATTACCGCACGAAAGTGAAGTCGCCGTTCGAGTACGCGATCTCCGCCGTGCGCGCGGCCGGAGCGAGGATCGAAGATCCGCTCCCGCTCGCGCGCGAGCTGCGGAAGATCGGCGAGCCGCTCTACTTTGCGCAGCCGCCGACGGGCTACTCGGATGCGTCGAAGGCGTGGTCGAGCGACGGTGCGCTCGTCGCGCGTCTGAACTTTGCCGTGGCTGTCGCCACGAACAGGATGCCCGGAATCCGGGTGTCGTCCACCGACAGCGATGCGCTCGCGCGGATGATCGGAGCGCCGGAGTTTCAGAAACAATGAACCGTCGAATGACGTAGCGCCCGGCTTCAGCCGGGCGTCCCCGTCGGGCCGGCTGAAGCCGGCCCCTGCGTTTGGAGCCACACATGAACCGTCGAATTTTTCTCAAAACCAGCGGCCTCGCGCTCGTCGGAAGCGCGCTCACGCCGAACGTCTTCGCGCGCATGGCCGGCGCGGGCGCGACCGGCGGAAAGAAAGTCCTCGTGGCGATCTTCCAGCGCGGCGCGGTCGATGGGCTGAACATGATCGTGCCATACGGCGAGCGCTCGTATTACGCCGCGCGGCCGTCGATCGCGATTCCGAAGAACGAGATCGCCGATCTCGACGGCTTCTTCGGTGCCCATCCGTCGCTGCAGTCGCTGATGCCGTACTGGAAGGACCGCTCGCTCGCGATCGTGCACGCGGCCGGGAGTCCCGATTCCACGCGCTCGCACTTCGACGCGCAGGATTTCATGGAGGCGGGCACGCCGGGCGTGAAGTCGACCGAGGATGGGTTTCTTGCGCGGGCACTGGCGACGCGGAAGGATGACGCGCCGCTGCGCGCGGTCGCGCTCTCGCAGGAGCCGCCGCGCATTCTCGCCGGCTCTTCAGCGATCGCGACCGCCGACCTCGCGACCTTCGCGAACTCGGCGTCGGCGAAGATCTTCGGCTCGATGTATCCCGAGGCGTTCGAGAGCGTGAACATCCTCCGCTCGCTGCGGGGCCGCAACGAAGCAACCTATCCGCGCGGACCGCTCGCGAATGCGCTGAAGCAGATCGCGCAGCTGATCAAGTCCGACGTCGGACTCGAGGTCGCGTTCGCCGACGTGGGCGGCTGGGACACGCACGCGGGACAGGGCCGAACGGAGGGCCATCTCGCGAACAACCTCCGCAATTTCTCCGATGCCATCGCTGCCTTCGCGAAAGACCTCGGCTCGCGGATGGGCGACGTCGTGCTGGTCACGATGTCGGAGTTCGGCCGCACGGTCCGCGAGAACGGCAACCGCGGCACCGATCACGGTCACGCCACGGTGATGCTCGCCCTCGGCGGCAACGTGAAAGGCGGGAAGGTCTACGGCAAATGGCCGGGACTCGGAACGAGCCAGCTCTTCGAAGGCCGCGACCTCGCGGTGACCACCGACTTCCGCGACGTCTTCGGCGAAGTGCTCACGCAGCACCTCGACGTGCCGTCGCTGGCGAAGGTGTTTCCGCGGTATCAGGGGAAGGGACTGGGGTTGCTAGGACCGTTCCTGATTGGGGACGGATAGATGGTATAATGCCCAGCCTGCCATACTTTTGAAAGGAAAAATGCATGAGAAACCGAGCCATCTCGATCCTGGTCGCGGCCTCGCTGATCGTTGCTCTCTTGCCGACTCGTGTCAGCTAGGGCGAGGCCTGCTGATCGACGACGTGGAAGCGGAGAAGGTGGTCAGCGAGACACGTGCGAGTTAGAATCCACGTTCATGGAAACCGCCAAAGAACAGGTTCATGAGATTCTCGAGATGCTGCCCGAAGACTCATCTCTCGAGGACATCCAGTACCACATCTACGTCCGCCAAAAGATACAGCAGGGCCTCGATGACGCTGCTGCTGGTCGCGTCGTCAGTCATGAAGAGGTTCAGCGGCGGCTTGCGAAGTGGCTTACGAAATAGAGTGGGCTGAGTCGGCTATCGCCGGCCTGCTGGAAGCGGTTGAATACATCGCCAGAGATTCGCCGAGCTATGCCGCCGCCCTGGCGGTTCGTGCAGAACGTACCGCTGCGTCACTGAGCGAGTTTCCACACCGTGGCCGACGCGTGGCGGAGTACAAAGATCCGAATGTGCGTGAACTGGTAATAAGCAATCATCGTCTGATATACCGCGTCGGCGCTAATCTCATCACCGTCATTGCGTTCGTTCATACCGCGCGCGACCTGACCAGGTTGGTTGAGGAGTCAGCGCAGTAACGAATCGCGCCCGTTCGGAGGAAGGCACCGGCGTTGCTAAGCTAAGCGAAGACACGTGGACGGCGACGACTTCAAACAGCTCCGCCGCAAAGCGGCGCCTCTCGGTGCGGATACGGTACTCGTGCCCGGCAGCCGCATCGGCTCCGTCGAAGGCTTCGCGTATCGCTGCGCGCCGAAGTGAACGCTTACAGGAACTTCAGAATCGCCAGCGCCAGCACGCTCCCATCCTTCCGCTTCTGCGCGAGCACTTCCACGCGATCGCCGGTCTTGATGCCCGGCATGATTTTCGTCCGCTCGTTGATGACCAGCACTTGGTCCTTGCCGTCGGAAAGCGTCACCGACCATTCCGTCTGACCGATCTTCTTCACCGTGGCGCGGAACAGCAGTGTGTCGTTGATGGGCGGATCCGGCCGCTCGAACTTCACGATCGCGATCGCCACCGCCTGATTCGCGGAGTTGATGGCATACAGCACTTCCACGTCATCGCCGACTTTCGGCGAGCCGGCGATCTTCGTCTGGGCGTTCACGACGAGCGTGAGATCACCGCCGTCCTTCTCGCGGGTGATGACCCACGAGTCGCCGGCGATGCTCTTCACCTTGCCGTGCGTGACGTGCGTGTTCGTCGGGATGGGAGAGATGATCAGGACGGAGTCCGCGATCAGCTTTCCGTTCTCCGCTTCCGCCTGCACTTGCACGATCTGATTCGGCAGGAGATCGGCGAGGCCGGGATGCGAGCCGCGAAAGCCGCCGAAACTCGTTTCGTTCGTGACGTGAATCGTGCGGCCGAGGAGCGTGAACGTGCCGGCGGACGCATCGACCGTGTGCACGGGACCGAACAGCGTCGCCTCGGGCAGCCGCGTCGCGGTGATCATCGCGGCCGGCAGCGGGGCGTTCGACGCGACCTGATGCGTCGAGAGCACCGCGAAGACGAGCATCCCTGGCTCGATGTCCGCGATCGTCGTGTCTTTTCCGCGATCGACGACGATCTTCGCGTTCGCGGCATCGATCGTCACGAGGTTGTCCGCGAGCTGAATCAGATTGCCGCTGACTGACGTCACGATGCCGCTCACGGTGGCGCCGTCGACTTTCGCGTCGAGGTGACCGCCGCCCGACGACACCGCGCGCTGGCGCGCGAACATGCTGGTTGCGAGGGAGAGGAGGACGACGAGGAGTAGGGTCTTCCGGGTCATGCTTCCGATGATAACGCCATCGCCTCGATCCGGCGCGGTTTGACCATGGCGAGAAGCGCGCTGACGATACCCGCCACGGCGCACGCGAGCCAGAGATACGTTCGGTTGTACTCGAAGAGCAGCGTGCCGAGGAAGGGGCCGAGAAGCATGCCCACGGACCACATCAGGATCCAGAGGCCCATGTAGCGACCGCGGTAGCGCTCCGGCGCGAGCCCGGTCACGAACGCGCCGGTGACGGGCGCGTAGATCATCTCGCCGATCGTCCAGATCACCACCGTGGCCACGAGCGCGGGAATCTGCTGCGCGAATCCGGTCAGCGCGAAGCCGATGCCCGTCAGCAGGTAGCCGATCGCGATGAGCGGCTGCGGCGGATGGCGCTGCGTCCACGAGATGATCGCCAGCTCGAAGAACACGATCAGCACGCCGTTGATCGAGATCAGCGCGCCGTAGGTCGCGGTGCTGTAGCCGATGCTGGTGATGTAGAGCGGCAGGGTCGAGTGAAGCTGGAACTCGATCCAGGTGATGCAGAGCGTCGCCAGCAGAAAGAGAACGAACGTGCGGTCGCGGAGTGCGAAGCGCAGCGCCTCCGCCGGCTTCTCTTCCTTCGTCGACGAGCGATTGCCGTGCGGCAGCGCGACGAGCGCGACGATGCCGTAGACGAACGACGTGATCGCGTCGCCCGCGAAGAGGAGGAAGAACGAATGATCGGCGAGAAAACCGGCCGTCGCCGGGCCGGCGGCGAAGCCGAGGTTCACCGCGAAGCGATACATCCCGAACGCGGCCACGCGCTGCTCTTCCGTGACGACGTCGCCGAGGAGCGCCGAGGCCGCGGGGCGATACAGCTCGCCGGCGAGACCGACGAGGAACGTGAAGAGCACGATCGTCGGATAGGCGCGCGCCTGCGAGAGCGCGAGCATCATCGCGGCCGAGGCGAACATCGAGAGGGCGATCGTGTAGCGGCGGCCGATGCGGTCGGCGAGGTGTCCGCCGAGCATCGCCGCGAAGATGTGGCCCGCGCCGTACGCGCTCACCGCGAATCCCGCCTGCGCCGCGCTGTATCCCTGGCGCGTGAGATAGATCGCCAGAAACGGCATCACGAACGTGCCGAAGCGATTGATGAACGTGCCGCCGAAGAGGATCCAGGCGGAGCGGGGGAGGGTGCGGAGGTTCTGGCGGAGAGTGGGCACGCGGGCTGGAGTGTAAATGGGTGCGCGGTTCCGCGGTCGCGCGGTTACGCGGTTACGCGGTGTGACCGCGAAACTGCGCAACAGCGAAACCGCGCAACCGAAACGCCGCTACCAGAGCCAGCGCGAGATCATTTCGCGAAACTGCCCCTTGCTCGTCGCCCCCACCACACCGCTCTCCTTCTTCTCCCACTCCTCGCGGGTGAGAAGAGTCAGCGTCTCGAGCTTGCGCGAGGAGAGCGTGCGGTTGATCTGCGCCAGCTCCTTCGTCGCGCTGTCGAATGCGGTCTGCTGCTTCGCGAGCTCCGCGGCGACGACGTCCGCCTCGCCGATCTGCGAGTCGGTCGGCCGGCCGTCGTAGCTGTTCACCGCGCCGTACAGCGCGCCGATGCGCTCGCGGAGCTGCTCTTCGCCCGACAGCCATCCACCTTCGCGCGTGGCCACGAGATTCCTGTAGGTCGTATCGAGCTTCGTCGCGAAATCGCCGAGGCGCTTCTTGTCGCCGCCGCTGAGCTTCCCGGCACGCGCATTCGCCTGATCGCGCAGCGTGCGCACGCGCTCGGTCAGGAAGGTGAAGTCGGCGAGCATGTCGTACAGACGGCGCACCGTCTTCTGCTGCAGCGTGCGGTCCTCCGCGGTATAGGTGGCGCGCGGATCGGGCACGAGCTCGAGCGTCGTCGCGTACGTCTCTTTCCCCTTGATCAGCTTCACCGTGTACTTCCCTTCGGCCGCACGCGGACCGTAGAACGCGCCGCCGGAGAAGACGAGCGAGCTGCCGGCCGGCATCTTCGGCGCTTTCATGCGCATGGCCCAGTCGACGCGGTTGATCCCGCGCCGCTTGCCGGCCGTGAGCGTCTGGAGCAGCTTGCCGTCCGCGTCGTAAATCTCGATCTTCGAGTCGCCGATCACGTGGCGCTTCTTCAGGTAGTACGAAATGGAAGCAACGTCGTCGAGCGCTCCGGACGAGTACAGATCGTCGCCCTCCATGCGTCCTTCGAACGCCGGAATGTTCAGCTTCGACGGTCGCGAGGCGAGGAACGCGACGTCTTTCGACAGCGTCTCGGAGTTGAGCGCGCGCAGCGGCGTAATGTCGTCGATGATGTAGATGCCGCGGCCGTGCGTGCCGATGATGGCATCGCCGTCGCGCTGATGAATCTTCACGTCGTTGACCGGGACGGGCGGGAAGTTTTCCTTGAACTGCGCCCAGTTCTTGCCGCCGTCGACGGAGAGATAGAGGCCGAGCTCGGTGCCGAGGAAGAGCAGATCGCGGTTGACGAGATCCTCGCGGACCACGTGCGCGAAGCCCTTCACATCGGCCGTCGCCAGCGCTTCCCACGTCTTGCCGCCGTCGCGCGTGCGGTGGACGTACGGCTTCATGTCGCCCGTGCGGTGCCCGTCGAACGTCGCGTAGGCCGTGTTCTCATCGAAGTGCGAAGCCTCGACGCGCGAGACCCACGTGCGCGGCGGCACGCCCTTCACGTTCGCGGCGACGTTCGTCCACGTCTTCCCGCCGTCGCGCGTGAGCTGCACGTTGCCGTCGTCGGTACCGACCCAGATGACGTTTGCGTTCTTCACCGACTCCGAGATCGTGATGATCGTCGTGTAGTTCTCCGCGCTCGAGTTGTCGACGCTGACGCCGCCCGACTCCATCTGCTTCTGCCGGCTCGGATCGTTGGTCGTCAGATCGGGCGAGATCCGCTCCCACGAGTCGCCGCGGTCGCGCGAGCGCATCAGGTACTGCGAGCCGATGTAGATCGTGCCCTTCTGCGTCGGGCTGGCGTAGATCGGCGTGTTCCAGTTGAAGCGGAGCTTCGACTCGTCCTGCTTCGCGAACGGGTAGATCTCCTTGTTCTCGCCGGTCGAGCGGCGGAAGCGCACGATGCGCCCGCCCTGCGACTCGACGTACACCGTGTCTTCATCGTTCGGATCGGCCACGACCGCGAAGCCGTCGCCGCCGCCGATGGGGCGCCAGTGATGATTCGACACCCCGCCCGGGAACTGCGAAGGCGCCATCCACGTGCCGTTGTCCTGCAGTCCGCCGTAGACGTTGTACGGCATGGCCATGTCGTAGTTGACGTGGTAGAACTGCGAGACCGGCAGCACGTTGAGGAAGCGCCAGCGCTGCGCCTTGTCGAACGACTGATAGACGCCGCCGTCGGTGCCGGCGAACATCACGTTCGGATCCTTCGGATTGATCCACAGTGCGTGATGATCGGGATGCACCGCGCCGCCCATCGACATGATCGAGCCGGAGAACGTCTTGCCGCCGTCGTCGCTGAAGGTGAGCGAGTAGCCGGGCTTGTAGACGCGCATGTGATTCGTCGGATCGACGACGACATGCGCGAAGTAGAAGGGGCGCACCTGCACGTTGAAGGAGTTGTTCATCTCCTGCCAGTGCTCGCCGAGATCGTCGGAGCGATAGAGCGCGGTGTTCTTCGACTCGACGACCGCGTACACGGTGCTCGGGCGCGAGGGCGCCACGGCGACCGCGATGCGGCCGAGCGTCGTCTTCGGCAGACCGTTCGTCAGCTTGTGCCACGTCTCGCCGCCGTCCTTCGAGCGATAGAGCGCGCTGCCCGGACCGCCGGAGCGGAAGTTGTCGGGCTGGCGGCGGAAGTCCCACATGCCGGCGTAGAGGATCGAGGAGTCGCCGGGATCCATGCTGATGTCCGAGCAGCCGGTGTTGGCGTCGACGTAGAGGACCTTTTTCCAGGTCTTGCCGCCATCGTCGGTGCGGAACACGCCGCGCTCTTCGTTCGCGTTCCAGGCGTGGCCGGTCGCGCAGACGAAGACGGTGTCGGACTTTTTGGGATCGATGGCGATGCCCGCGATGTGCTCGCTGCCGGCGAGGCCGGCGTTGGTCCACGTCGAGCCGGCGTCGGTGGTCTTGTAGACGCCGGTGCCGACGGAGACGCTGTTGCGCACGCACGACTCGCCGGTGCCGGCCCAGACCGTCGACGGATTCGCTTTGTCGATGGCGATCGCGCCGATCGACTGCGTGTGCTCGTCGAAGACCGGCTTGAACGACGTGCCGCCGTCCGTCGACTTCCACACGCCGCCGCTCGCCGCGCCGACGTAGATCGTCGAAGGCGAGTCCGCGGTGGCGTCGATCGCCGCGATGCGGCCGCCCATGACCGCCGGCCCGATCGAGCGCGCGCGCAATCCGCCGAGGGTTGAGGAGTCGAGCTTCGCGGAGTCGTCCGCGGCGAAGAGGGGGAGGGTGAGGAGGGAGAGGAGTGCGAAGGTCTTGCGCAAGATGACGCTCCTTGAACGTGGAGGACAGGCAATCCTGCCTGTCCTCTCGGTGATGCGAGGACAGGCAGGATTGCCTGTCCTCCACTGCGTTCGCGTTACTGCTTCGGCGCCGCGGGCGCGGCTTCGGCCTTCTTCACCGGCATCTTGAACGTGTCGTCGGCGATCGTCGGGTTCAGCTCGACCTTCTCGATCGTGATCGACTGTCCCGTGGGCGCGCCTTTCGGCTTCATCTCGATGGAGAAGGGGAAGAGCAGGCCGTCGACTTCCTGATAGTTGCCGAAGGTCGTCTCGCTCTCCACTTCCTGGCCCTGCACTTTCGCCTTCGACTCCGCCTTGATCTCGAGGAAGTTCTCGGCGTCGATGTAGATCACGCTCTCGATCCCTTCCTTGGTGACGAGCTTGAGCTTGTACGCGGGCGTGCCTTCGATGTCGGCCTTGCCGAGGAGCTCGATGGTGTGGCCCTTCGTCTTGTAGTCCCAGGTCGGACCGTCGAAGTCGGCCTGGAGCTTCACTTCCTTCAGCATGTCGGCGGAGACGGGCTCGGCGTCTTTCTTGCCGAGGAACGGCATGAGCATCCAGCCGGTGGTGCCGTCGTAGGCCTGCGTGCCGGTCATGCCCTGGATGGTGAAGTCGAGGCGCATCATCTCGGGGCGCTTCTTGGTCATGCTGATCGGCGCTTCCATGCCGCCGCCCATGGACATCTTGCCGGTGAAACGCATCGACTGCAGCGCCTTCCATTTGTCGGCGCCGCCGCGAGCTTCGAAGTTTTTGGCGAGGATCTCGTCGACCGTGAGGTCGGCAAACGCGGACACGGCGAAGAGCAATGCCACCGCGAGGGTCACGAAGGAACGTTTACGCATTCGGAAATCTCCTGTTGTTCTGGACGAAGTGGTTCGGCGGATTTTACGTCGCTGAGTGCATAAGGTTGCGGGCCCGCGTGTCATTCCGTGAGCGAGGAACCCGGGCGGTTTGGGCGGTGCGCGAAACGAGCATTCATGCGGCCGCCCGAGCCCCCGGGTCCCTCGCTCACGCTCGGGATGACAAGGCGGGCACGCATGCTTTCAAGGGTCCGCCAGGAGACCGCGCGGCAGAAAGCGATCCGACGTGCGGCGACGGGACAAGGAGGCTGGGCCAACCAGCGCTGCCGGCCGTGCCGGCCTAGGACGTGATGTCCGGCAGAGCTCGCAGGAAGCGCTCGACGATCGCGGCGTCCCACTGCGTGCCCGCCCCTTCGCGCAGACGGGCCATGGCCTGCTCCCGCGAGATCGGGATCTGATACGACGTCCGCGCGGTCATCGCGACCCACGCGTCGACGACCGCGAGAATGCGCGCGGTGAGCGGGATCTGCTGTCCGCCCATCCGGCTCGGGTACCCCTTCCCGTCGACGCGCTCGTGATGGCGCAACACGGCCTGCGCGACATCCGATCCGAGGATCGGCTCGACCAGCGCCGCGCCGACGAGCGGATGCTCCGCCAGTCCGCGCATCTCTTCGGCGGTGAGGTTCGCTTTGCGATAGAGGCGCTCGTAGTCGAGCAAACGCAGTCCGACGTCGTGCACGAGCGCGGCGATGCGGATCGTCTCCGCCTGCGTCGCCGGCAGCTCGAGCACTCGCGCGAAGCGCTGGGCGATGATCGCGGTCTCGTGCGCGTGATCGGCGAGCTGCGGGTATTTGCGGAAGTCGGGCTCGAGCAGCTGTTCGGCCACGGCAGAGCGGTCGTAGCGTCCTGACGCGCTCGCGATCGCCGCTTCGACGGAGGGCGCCATCTGCTGGAGGAAGACGTGCAGCGACTGCTGGGCCTGTGCTTCGGGCACGCGCTCGAAGGCAACGGTGAGCAGCAGCCCGTCGATCGCTTGTGGATGCAGCGGCGCGGTGACGATGGTCGTGATGCCCGAGGCGACGACCGGTGTCGCGCGCGTGCCGAACGGATAGAGGAACTGTGGGGCCGCGGTCATGTGCGCGTGATTCGCGCGCTGCAGCCACGCCTGCAGATGCTTCAGCATCGCGTCGACGAGCTCGCCGGCGGGCGGTCCGACCGCGACCGCGGCATGTGGATTCGTCGTCGAGCCCGCCGCGCTGAGTGCGGCGACCGCCGCTCCCGGAATCGCAAGCGTCGCCGGCAGCAGCATCCGCACGACCGTCAGATCCGCCTCGGTCGTCGCGCGACGTGCCGCCGGATGCACCGCGTGCTGCCGCTTCGACAGATATTGCCGCGCTGATTCGATCGCGCGCAGCGCGTCGGCGCTGAAGACTTGTCCTGGCGACGATGCGTGGACGGCCTGCGGGACCGGCACCGCCGCTTGCAGCGGCCCGCTGAGGAGCGCGTTCGGCCGGTTGTCGTCGACGAGCGCGATCGGCCCGACGCCGAACAGCTTGTTCGCCGCGAGCGCGTTGAGCATCTGATCGGCGATCGTTTTCGCGGCGTCGACGTCGCGGTTGTCGAACGGCTTCTTCCCCGCCTTGTCGCGCATATCGATGAAGCCGATCAGGCGGCCGCGCGAGAAGAGCGGCGCGGCGAGAATGCGATCGTTGCCCTGGTTGAAGAGCATCTCCGCGAGGCGCTGGTCCGCGCCAAGGCCGTTGATGAAGAACGGCGTGCGCTTCACGGCGAGGCGGTCGACGAGATCGTCGTTCGCCGTCACCAGCTTCCGGTCCGCCGCGTTGTACTGGTAATGCGTGACGAGCTCGAACTTCTTGTCGTTGAGATCGTGGGACGCGGGGAGATAGAGCGCAGCCTTCGTGGCCTGCACGTGCTCGACGCAGCCGTAGAGGATCTGCTTGAGCTGCGCCTCAATCTTTTTGAGCTCCGCGAGCATGAGAGAGGGTCCATTGTAGCGGGTGCCCGGTTTCCCGGTTGCCCGGTTTCCCGGTAGAAGGCGGCACGTTCGTTTCGTTTCAGCGAGGCATACGCAACCTGCCCGCCGGGCAACCGGGTAACCGGGCAACCGGGAAACCCGAGCCCTACTCGAACTCGAAACGAACCCGCAAACGCGCGTGCCCGAGGATCGCGCCGGCGATTGCGCCTGTCGAGTTCCAGATGACGTCGTTGATGTCGGCGACGCGCGAGGGAAGAAAGTACTGCCATCCCTCGATCCCGAGAGAGAAGGAGAAGCCGAGGAGGATCGTGAGCACGTACGTCTGCAGCGTCGGACGCTCGACGTTGTAGAGCGTGATGAACATCAGGAAGCCCCACGGCACGAACAGCAGCACGTTCGCGATCATCGGCATCACGATCACCGCGAGGAGCTGCGTGGAGATCGGGCGCGCGTCGAGCCGCCGGGCGAGATTGCGGAGATCGTCGAACGGAACCGGATCGAAGTTCTCGTAGCTGCGGCCGGACATCCAGACCGTGATCGCGATGATCGTGGCCGTCACGACCAGCAGGAGGATGACGGTAAGCAGCTTCGAAACGACGACTTCGCGGGGCACGAAGCTACTGTAGCGGTGTGGAGTGCGGCGACGCCAGTCGCCGCTGTCCTACGCGACAGCGAGAGCTGCCGCGACTGGCGTCGCGGCTTTGACAGCGGCGACTGGGCGTCGCCGCACTCCACACCCTTACCTCGGGATTTCCATGTTGTAGAAAAACATGCACGTGACCCGCTCGCTCGGATTCGGGAAGTCCTTCGGCAGCGGATTGAGGGGCGAGGAGAGCTCGATCGCCTTCTTCGCCGCGAAGTCGTATGGCGGAATGCCGGAGCTCCTGAGAGTCTCGATGTTCGTGATGCGGCCGTCGCGCTGGATGGTGAAGCGGATCGTCACCTGGCCGGCCATGCCGGTGCGGATGATCTGCGGCATGTTCTCGTACCAGTTCACGCGGATCTTGCTGACCATCGACTGCGCGTACGGACCCCAGTCGTACCACTGCGTCTCGAACGAGAGCGGTCCCGCCTCGGCGAAGCCCTTCTCGCCGCCGCCGAGCTGGCCGATGTCGAGACCGGCGCCGCCGAGGGAGGCGACCTTGCCGATTTCGCGGATGGCGTTCTTCCAGTCGACGGCGCCCGTTGCCGCGGCCGCCTTCGACGGCTCGCGGTACTGGAAGGCGGGCGTCTCGCCCGCCTCGGGGCGGACGGGATGTCCGCCCTCCATCGCCTGCGGAGGATTCGCCATCTGCTGCGGCGCGCGCGGACGCGGGCTCATGGGCGGCGTGTAGAGTCCGCCGCCGTCGCCCGGGCGCTGCGTCGGCTGATCGCCGGTCGGCTCGGGCATGCTCGCTTTGCGGTTCGCATCGGAGAGCGGCGCGGTGAGCGGGGCCTGGTCGGCTTTCGGTCCCGGCGCCTCGACGTGCTCTCGCGGATTCTGCTGGATCAACTCGACATAGCGCGCCATCGGCACGCTCTCCGCCTGCGGCTTCGCGGCGCGGTACGAACGGATGAAGAGGATGAGCAGGACCGCGTGAAGAATGAGCGAGATCACAACGGCGAGGCTGATCCCTCCGCTCCGCTGTTTTCGCTCCAGGACAACGAGATCGATCCGTTCTTCCAAGGCGGCTTCCCAGGCACCCGGCTTCCCCGCTTCCCGGCTTCCCGGAATGCCGGGCAGCAGGGCAGCCGAGGAGCCGGGCAGCCTAGGCTACTAAGGTTCGACGCCTGAGTTTTCTTCCAGGTTTCGACGTGCGAGAACTTGTCACTTCCCGCATCGTAAACTCCACACATGAGTGAAGTCCCGGCCACCACCATGCCTCCTCCTCCGCCGCCTCCTCCTCCATCCGTGCCCGCGGCTCCGGCCGCGCCCGGCTTCGACTTCGTGAAGCCGTTCGCGTACGTGTTCGAAGATCCGAACTGGGTGCAGAAGGTTCTGCTCGGCGGGCTCTTCTATCTCGCCGGCTTTCTCATCATCGGCTGGTTCTTCGTCCTCGGATACGCCGCGCGCACGGCGCGCAACGTGATCCGCGGCGACGAGCGGCCCCTTCCGGAATGGGAGAACGTCGGCGACTTCTTCGGCGAAGGCGCGCGGCTCGTCGGCGTCGGACTCGTCTACGTGATTCCGATGATCGTGCTCGTGGCCTGGTTCATCGTGCCCGCGATCTTCATGGACATCATCGACAACCGCGCCGCGGAGATTCTCGGCAGCGGCATCGCCGGCTGCATCTCCTGTTTAATCGTTCCGCTCTCGCTGGCGATGATGCTGTTCCTGCCCGCGTCGCTGCTCTTCGCCGCGGTCGAGCAGCGCTTCAGCGCGGCGTTCGAGTTCGCGCGCATCTGGGCCTTCATCAAGGAGAACATCGGCAACTACCTGCTGGCGATCGTCGTCTATCTCATCGCCCGCTTCGTGGCCGGCTTCGGCATCGTGCTCTTCTGCATCGGCCTGATCTTCACGGGCTTCTGGTCGGTGCTGATCATGACTCACGGCTTCGCGCAGGCGTACAAGCTCGCACCCAAACGATGAAGCGCGACACGAAGATCGTGTTCGCGGTGGTCGCGGCGATTCCGTCGTTCATCCTGACGGCGTCGCTCGCCTGCTCGTGGGCGATCGCGCACGGCGCGTCGATGAAGTGGCGGCTCCTGTTCCGCACGATGTGCCACGGGATCGTGTCGCGCAGCATCGACGTCTTCGGCGCGCCGATGCCCGTCTGCGCGCGCTGCGCCGGCATCTACCTCGGTATGCTGATCGGGCTCGCGGCCTTCGCGGCGTTCCCGTTCGTCTCCGAGCGCGTCATGCGCATCGCGGCAATTGCGGCCGTCACGCCGCTCGCGATCGATGGCTTCACGCAGATGGCAAGGCTGCGCGAGAGCACGAACGACCTGCGGATGGCGACGGGAATCGCCGCCGGTTTCGCATTCGGAATGTGGGTTTTGAGCGCGATCGAACGCCGAAGTGACACGGCTGTCACGACTTCTTGACCTGTCAGGATCGCTGGGTTACGCTTCCGAGACATCCACGCACAGCTACAGCCGGACCACAAGTGCGGCGGCTGCCGTCGGTTGCAATCAATCTGACATGGCATTTCAGGGATCGCTCAAAGAGCTGCCGCTTCCCGACATCATCCAGCTCGTCAGTGTTTCGGGCAAAACCGGCAAGTTCACGCTGACGCGCGATCGTGATCGCGGCTTCATCTACCTGAAGAACGGGCAGATGGTGCACGCCCTCGTGGCCGATCTGGTCGGCGAGGAAGCGATCTACGCGCTCGCGATCTGGAATCAGGGCGAGTTCCAGTTCAACCCGAGCGAGGAGCCGGACCGCCAGACCATCACCAAGTCGAACACGAACCTGTTGATGGAAGCCGCGCGCCGCCTCGACGAGTGGCGCGTGCTGTCGAAGAAGATCCCCTCGGTCGATTACGTCCCCGAGCTCCTCGCGCGCGACAACCGTCACGAGCAGGTCACGCTGAATCCGCAGGAGTGGATGCTGATCACGAAGATCGATGGGCATCGCACGATCGCCGACATCGGCCGCTCGCTGAACATGTCGTCGTTCGACGTCGCGAAAATCCTCTACGGGATGATCACGGGCGAGCTCGTGCAGTTAAAAAAAAAATTTGATCGAGACGCCGACGAACAGAATGGCGAGCTAGTCGAGCTCGCGGCGCGCATCCGCAGAGTGGCCGAGGAGTTCATCGGCGACAGCGCGCACAAGACGATCGAGAAGCACTTCCTCCACGCTCTCGACGGCATCATGAACGGCCACGGCTACCAGGCCCTCGACAACATGGTCGTGGAGTTCGAGAAGACCGCGTCGCTGCTGCGCGGGATCGCGGTGACCGAGAAGCTGAGGGAGAGGATCAATGAGGTGAGGCAGGTCGCCACGTAGGGGTTGCCCGGTTTCCCGGTTTCCCGGTTTCCCGGTTTCCCGGTTTCCCGGCAACACCGGGCAACTGGGCAACCGGGCAACTGGGCAACCGGGCAACTGGGCAACCGGGCAACCGGGCAACCTCAATCATCTACCTTCCCCCGCAACCTTTTCTTCTCACCGAGCTTCTTCTTCGCCTCCAAACGCCTCCGCTTCGCCGCCTTCGACACCTTTGTCTTCTTGCGCGGCGTCCTCACGCGCAGCGCGTCGCGAAGCAACTCTTCCATGCGGTCGAGTGCGTGATCGCGATTCGCGAGCTGGCTGCGCGCGGCTTGCGCGGTCACGCGGAGCACGCCTTCGCGATTGATGCGCGAGGCGAGGCGCTCGCGGATGCGCGACTTGCGCTCGTCGTCGAGCGGCAGCGTGTCGACGTCCACTTCGATCGTCACGCGCGTCTCGACTTTGTTCACGTTCTGGCCGCCGGGGCCGCCGCTGCGCGAGGTGACCGCGCGCAGCAGCGATGCGGGGATCACGATGCCGTCGCCGAGGTCGAGGTCTCTCATCGCGCCTTCGCCACCACCCGGCCCGGCTTCGCGCCGGTGTGCTCGCCGTCGCGCAGGATCTGCGTGCCGTTCACGAAGACGTGTTGCACGCCCGTCGCGTACTGCATCGGCTTCTCGAATGTCGCCCGCGCCGCGATCGTGTACGGATCGAACACGACGACGTCGGCGAAGTAGCCGGGCTGCAGCGCGCCGCGCTCGCGGATGCCGAGGTTCGACGCGGGCAGCGTGGTCAGGCGGCGGATCGCTTCCTCGAGCGGGATGATCCTTTCCTCGCGTACGTATTGCCCGAGGAGCTTCGCGAAGTTGCCGTACTCGCGCGGGTGCGTGCTGGACTTCAGGAACACGCCCTCGGGCGCCGACGCGCCGGCATCCGAGCCGAAGCTCACCCACGGCTGGCGGATCTGCTTGCGGATGTTCTCTTCCGACATGAGGAAGTACACGGTGTCGACGCGGCTCTCGTCCTCGATCACGAGATCGATCGCCGTATCCTCGGGCGAAGTGCCTCGCATCCGCGCGACTTCGGCGAGCGTCTTTCCGGTGAGCGGTTTCAGTTTCTCGTTTTTGAATCCGATCAGCAGCACGCGTTCCGGCGAGCCGGCGAGGCGCATCAGGTTTTCCCACTCGACCGCCGGATCGCGCATCTCGCGCAGCACGCGCTCGCGCGTCGCCGGATCCATCAGCCGCTTGCGCCACTCCTCGAATCCGCCTTCCTGCACCCACGGCGGCATCGCCGCGTCGAGACCCGTCGCGCCGGCGGGGTAGGTGTACATGTCGGCCGTGATGCGCAGTCCCTGCGCGCGCGCCTCTTCCACGCGCGCGAGCACGCGATCCATCTTCGGCCAGTTCGTCTCGCCCGCGGCCTTGAGGTGATAGATCTCCGCGGCCACGCCGGCCTCGCGCGCGATCGTGATCAGCTCATCGACCGCTTCGAGCAGGCGATTCGCCTCGCTGCGCATGTGCGAGATGTACATGCCGCCGTACGGTGCGGCCGCCTTGCACAACTCGATCAGCTCTTCGGTCTTCGCGTAGAACGCCGGCGCGTAGATGAGCGAGGAGCCGACGCCGAGGGCGCCGTCTTCCATCGCCTGCCGCACGAGCGCGCGCATGCGCTCGAGCTCCTCGGGATTCGGCGGACGATCGGCCTGCCCGAGGACGTGCATGCGGACGGTGGTCGCGCCGACGAACGACGCGACGTTCACGGAGATCCCGCGACGCACGAGGCCGTCGAGATACTCGCGCAGCGTGGTCCAGTCGATGTCGTACCGGATGTCGCCCTGGCGGCGTTTCATCTCCGCCTTCATCGCGTCGTTGAGCGGCCCCATCGACCACCCTTCGCCGAAGACCTCGAGCGTTACGCCCTGCTTCACGTCCGCCATCGCGCGTCCGTCGACGACGAGCGAGTCGACGGCCCAGCTCAGCATGTTGATGAATCCCGGCGCGACCGCCATCCCGTTCGCGTCGATCTCCACACGTCCCGTGCCGCGGACGTTGCCGATCGCGTTGATGCGATCGCCCTGGATGGCCACGTCGCCGCGCAGGGGCGCGTTGCCGCTGCCGTCGTAAATGAGACCGTTGCGGATGACCGTGTCATAGCGCGGCGCCGTGCTCGTGCAGGCGCAGAGGAAGAGCGATGCGAGGAGAAGCTTGCGCATGGGCGTGAGTATAGTTGCGCCTCGCATGTGGAAGACCGAGCCCTCCGCGATCGGCCGCATCGTCGTGCCGCCGCAGATCCCCGCGGGTTTCGCGGTGTTCTGCACGACGCGCGACCACCGCGGCGAGATCGTGCCCGAGGTGATCGCGCGCGTGTTGCGTGAACGGTTCGCGATCGAGGCGGCGACGCTCGCGACGTGCGTGCAGGTTCACAGCGCGAACGTCGTGCGCGTGAACGAACGAGTGCACAGAGACTGCGACGCGCTCTGGGCGAACGAGCGCGGCACGGCCCTCGGCATCAAGGTCGCCGACTGCCTTCCCATCGCGATCATCGATCCCGTCCACGCGATCGTCGCGGACATCCACTCCGGCTGGCGCGGCGCCGCGCAGCAGATCGTCGCGAAGACGCTCGACGCGCTCGAAGGCTTCGATCCCGCATCGTCGTACGCCTACCTCGGTCCCTCGATCCGCGTCTGCTGCTTCGAGGTGGGGGAGGAAGTCGCGGCGCAGTTCGACGCCCGCTTCGTCGAGAGCACACCCACGAAGCCGCACGTCGACCTCGTGGCGATGACGATCGCGATCCTGCGTGAACGCGGCGTCGCACACATCTTCGACTCCGGCCTCTGCACGCGCTGCGAAGGCTCGATCTTCCACTCGTACCGCCGCGACGGAGGCGGCGGACGGAATCTCATGATCGCCGCTCTATAATCCGCGGCATCTGCAAAAGATCGTCGAACGGCCGGATCGCCGTACGGAGTGACGATTCGCTCCGGCACCGCGGTTGCACAATGGAACGCGACGCCGCACCGAAATCGCAATGACTGAGCCCCCGACGACTCCTCCGCCGCAGACGCCGGCAGCCGCACCGCCGCCGCGCCGCCGCTTCAGGTTCCGCCGCCCCGCGCGGGGGACCGTGTTCCGCACGTTTTCGTGGATCGTCGGCATCGGGGCCGTGCTCTTCGTCATCCTGGCGATCTGGGTGTATCGCTCCGCGGTCGGACGTTTCGAGGTGCGGCGTCTGCGATTGCCGACGCGCATCTACGCCGACTACATGCCGCTCGCCGCAGGCGTCGAGCTGCAGACCGACGATCTGCTCGAGAAGCTCGATCGCCTCGGATACCGCGATGTCGAGCGCCTTGCGCAGCCGGGCGAGTATCTCCGCACCGACGGAGGCGTCGACATCCACACGCGCGCGTTCACGCATCCGACGGGCGAGTATCCCGCGACGCCGATCCGCGTCGCGATCTCGCGCTCGCGCATCGAGTCCGTTGTCTCGCTGGGCGAGAGTCCGCTGGAGCGTGCGGCGCTCGAGCCGGAGTTGCTGACGTCCGTGCTCAGCGAGCAGCTCGAGAATCGCAGTCCGGTCACGCTCGATCAGGTGCCGCAACATCTGCAGGACGCGATCGTCGTCACCGAGGATGTGCGCTTCTGGCGGCATCCGGGAGTCGATCCGTTCGGCATCATGCGCGCGCTGTTCAAGAACCTGCGCAAAGGCGGCGTCGCGGAAGGCGGCTCGACGCTCACGCAGCAGCTCGTGAAGAACTACTTCCTCACCAGCGAGCGGACGATGCGGCGCAAGATCGTCGAGGCGTTCATGGCCGTGATCCTCGACGCGCGGTATTCGAAGCGCGAGATTCTCGAGGCTTACCTGAACGACATCTACCTCGGACGCAATCGATCGATCTCCATCCTCGGCGTCGGCGAGGCGTCGCGCTTCTACTTCGGCAAGCCGGTGTCGGAGATCAAAATCTCCGAGGCTGCGCTGCTCGCGGGGATGATCCGGAGTCCGAACAACTACTCGCCGTTCGTGAGCCCCGAGCTCGCGATGCGTCGCCGCAACACCGTCCTGCAGTTGATGCTGAAGGAAAAGAAGATCACGCAGGAGCAGTACGAGAGCGCGCGCTCGGCGAAATTGCCGCGCAAACCGTTCCGGCAGAAGAGCGGCCTCACGTCGATTCCGTACTACGTCGATCGCGTGATGCAGGAGCTCGCGACGGATTACGGCATCGACGACGTGAAGGGCCGCGGCCTGCGCATCTACACGGCGATCGACCTCGGCGCGCAGGATGCGGCGGCGCGCGTCGTCGAGAACAGCCTGCTCAGTCTCGAGAAAGGCAGCCGGCGGCTGCGCAATCACGAGCAGCCGCTGCAGGGCGCGCTCATTCACGTCGACGTTCCGACCGGCGAGATCCGCGCGCTCGTCGGCGGACGGAACTACGAGCGCAGCCAGTTCAATCGCGCGTTGAAATCGAAGCGCCTCGTCGGCTCGCTGTTCAAGGCGTTCATCTATCTCACGGCGTTCGAGCCGAGCCTCTCCCAACAGAATGTCACGCCGGCGACGATGGTCCCCGACACGCGCTTCGTCCTGAAGCGGCGCTGGTCGGAGGACTGGTCGCCGCGCAACTACGAGGGTCGCTATCTCGGCAACGTGACCGTGCGCACGGCGCTCGAGCAGTCGCTCAACGCCGCATCGGTGCGCGTCGGCTTGTCGTGCGGCATCGAGCCGATTCTGAAAACCGCGCGCACGCTCGGAGTGCAGACCGAGCTGGACGACGACAATCCCGCGATCCTCCTCGGCGCGGCCGGCATTCCGCCGATCGAGATGGCGGACGCGTTCTCGACCATCGCCCGCCAGGGCGCGCGCGTGCCGCTGCGCGCGATCCGCTTCGTCACCGACGATCGCGCGCGCGTGATCCGCGGCGGCGGCGAGGCCAGACCGGTGCAGGTGTTCCCCGCGCGCGACGTGTATCTGCTCACGCACATCATGGAAGGCGTCGTCGATCGCGGCACGGCTGGGAGCGCGCGCGCGTACGGCTTCCGCAAGAACGCGGCGGGGAAAACGGGAACGACGAACGACAAGCGCGATGCGTGGTTCATCGGCTTCACGCCGAATACGCTCGCGCTGACGTGGACCGGCTTCGACGACAACGATCCGACCGGACTCTCCGGCTCCGACGCGGCCGTGCCGATGTGGGCGCGCTACATGGTTGCGGTCACGGCGGGGGAGCGCGATGCGGAGTTCCCGGTGCCGGCGGGGATCTCGTTCACCAACATCGACAAGTCCACCGGCCAGATCGCGTCGCAGTTCTGCCCCGCGGAGTTGGTCATGCGCGAGGCGTTCAAGGCGGGCACGGAGCCGTCGCAGCTCTGCATGCTGCACACCGCGCCGCCGCCGCAGATCTACGTCCCGATGTACGACGAGTTCGGCAATCTCATCTCGCCGCCTCCCATCGATCCGTCGTTGCCTCCGATCGCGACTGATACGACAGGCACGTACACGCCGCCCGACTCGACGCTCACCGGCGGTGTATTCCGCACGGACACGGCACCGCCGCCGCCGGCGCCGACCACGACGACGATGCAGCCGCCCACGAATACCGACACGAGCGCGACAACGCCGCCTGAAACGTAGCGCCCGGCTTCAGCCGGGCGACGCGCGGGCTGAAGCCCGCCGCTACGTCACGCGTTCGACGCGGAAAAGGCTCTCGATTGCGGATGAAACGATCGTGCGATGCGGCGCGGCGGAAACGTTCGGAATCTCGTCGCCCTGCAGGAGTGCGCCGAGCACCGCGTACGGATCGCACGGCCAGCTGACGGTCGTTTCGTCGCGTTCGCCGCGCAGCAGCGCGCGTTCGAAGGATGCGACGCTCGTCACGAGTGGATCGCCGCACGCGGCTGCCGCGTCGAGGAAGTTGTTCGAGAGCTCTTCGATGAACGGTGACACGGCTGCACGTTCGACCGAGGCGAACACGGGTTCGTACGTGCCGCGCCGGCGCAGGATCGCCGACGTCAGGCGGCAGTTGCGATCGAGGCGGAAACGCAGCCAGCCGCGAATCGTGTCGCGCGTGACCTCGAGTCCTACGGACTTTGCGGCTGACGCGATGTAGGGGTCATCGGCGACAACTCCGCGGCGAATCAGATCGCGCATCGCACGCTGATGCTCGCGCAGCGACAGCGCGCTTTGGAGGGCGGACGTCCCGTCCGCCTTCGGGGCGGACGAGACGTCCGCCCTCCTGGCGCCGTGTACCGCCGCGCGAACGCGCTGCAGCTCCGCCGCGATCGCGTCGACGCCCACCGATGGCACGGCCGGGCCGAGAATCTCGAAGATCACCGCCTCGACGTTCGGCGCCATCGCGAGAACGTTCTGCAGAAGCGCGAGCGTCTCGTCGCGCGTGACGCGCGAGTGCACGTCGACGCGAACTCCGCGGTCCACGATGCCGCACGCGACATGAATCTCGCGCACCGCGTCGAGATCGAGCTCGCCGAGGAACGCCTCCGTGCTGCAGATCCCGTTGTGCGCGTCGCATTCGAGGTTGTAGATGTCGAGCAGCAATCCGCAGCCGGTGCGGCGAACGATCTCGTTCAGGAACCCGGCCGCCGTGTAGTCGCCGCCTGGATCGGGAAAGAGATTCACGACGTGCTCGAGGAGAAAGGGCTTCGCGTATCGCGCGCGAATCGCCTCGACGCGCGCACACACGAGCTCCAGCGCCTCCTCGGTGCGCGGCGGGACGAGCATCGTCCCGAGATGCTCGCCGTCGACCATCACGTATCCGAGGTGCTCGCTGTGCCACGCGACGTCGACGGACTGCATGAGCGTGTCCGTCAGCGCGAGGTAGGCCGCGTTCATCGCATCCGCGGACGCGATCGACAGGCCGACTCCGTGAAGCGTGATCGGCGTGTTGCGGCCGATCGCAGCCAGTTCGCGGATCGCGTCATCGGGGATGAACGGGACGCCATCGCGAAGCGTGGCGATGGCGTCGGGCGTGACCTCGACGATCTCGGCGAGCGGCAGAACCGTCTCGACGAACCGCGGGTCACGCCCTTCGTAATTGACGCCGACGCGGATCACCGGACGTTGACGTTGAAGCCCTCGACGTCTCCGAAGAACGGATCGGGATCGCCGCCGTGGATGTGAATGTCGAAACCGAGCAGTCCGCAGGTCAGGCAGCCGCTCAGCTTGTAGATCTCTTTCAGCATCGCATCAACTTGCCTGGGCGTGACCTTCCGGCCCGCCCCCAACGTCACTGTTTTCCCCGTCAGTCTGTTTTTTGCAGTCGCCATACTTTCATTCCCTTTCCATATCGAAGGAGTAATAGTACGACGGCTTTCACGATTCGCCGCGTGATCGAATCACGTCATGAATGCCGAGCTCGGTTCGCGGTGCTACGATCTCGCCATGGCAGACGAAAAGAAATCCGTTTCCGACTCGCTCCGCGAATGGGGCATCGACGTCGACAAGTTCGAGTCGCGGGCGAAGGAGTCGTTCGAGACCGCGAAGGGTGACTTCTCGGAGATCACCGGCACGCTGCGGCAGACGCTGATCGAAGCGAAGGACATCCTGGTGGGCTTGCAGGGCTCCGGCGCCGGCGCGGAATTGAAGGGCGGCTTCGAGCGCGCGTGGCAGGAGATCGAGCGCGCATTCACCGCGGCGCGGCAGAAGGCGAAGGACACGGCGGCGGAGAAGAAGAACGGCGAGGGAGAGACGTAGCGGTTACGCGGTCGCGCGGTTTCGCGGTTTCGCAGTGAGGTAAAGAGGGACCGCGTAACCGCGTAACTGCGACGGCTAAGCCCAATGGTCTTCAGTTGAGCATCGCGACGGCACGACCTACGGCGCCTGATTGCGATCTTGTCCCCTCTCCCCCGTGTCCGGGGGAGAGGGGACTCACATCACTCCATGCGAAGACTCGGGATGCTCAACTGAAGACCATTGCAACTAAGCCGTCACGATCCGCTCGATCTCCACCACATCCACCGGCTTGTACAGCAGCGCGGTCACCACATCCTGATCGGCGGCGCTGAGCTTCTGATCCTGCACGCCGGTCACGACGAACAAGCGCGGCGAGCGGGTGCCGCGGTGGTTGCGCACGTAATCGATCACGCCCCAGCCGTCGACGCGCGGCATCAGCAGGTCGACGAAGATCAATGAATACTGATGCTCCTTGAGGCACTTCACCGCGTCGGCGCCGTTGTCGACTTCATCGACGGGGATGCGATACTTTTGCAGCACGCTCGTCAGTAGATAACGCGTCGTCGGATCGTCGTCCGCGACGAGCGCGCGGTCTCCCGTGGCCCGTGCTTCAACCGGCCCCGCCGGCATCACAGGACGCGGCGGCGGCGGCATTTCCGGCGGTTGCTGGCGTTCCGGCGGCGTATGCGGGCGCGCCGACACCGCGGCGCGCGGCGCGGGCTCGGGCTCGAATCGCCGCGGCTCCGGCCGCGTCTGCACGTCTGCCTGTTGTTGCGGCCCGCTCTTCTTCCGCAGCGAGATCGTCGGCACCGATGACTGGCGCGCGCGATTCGGATCCTCGCGCAGCGACCTCACCAGCGCCTTGCGCAACTGGTCGCAATTCGCGAAGCGGTGGTCCGGCATCTTGGCCATGCAGCGGCGCACGATCTCGGCGAGCGCCTTCGGGATCATGGCCGCCGCGATGGCGATGTCGATCGGATCCTGCGTGACGATCTTCAGCAGCGTCTCGGTCACGGCCTCGCCGGTGAAGGGCTTCTTTCCCGAAAGCATCTCGTACATCACCACGCCGAGGGAAAAGAGGTCCGTGCGGCGATCGACGGTGCGGCCCATCGCCTGCTCGGGCGACATGTAATGCGGCGTGCCGATGACCATGTTCGCCTGCGTGAGATTCGACTCGGCCGTGCCGCCGACGTGTTTGGCGATCCCGAAGTCGAGCACCTTCACGAAGCGCGGCGACACGAGGATGTTGTCCGGCTTGATGTCGCGGTGCACGATGCCCTTCTCGTGCGCCTCGCTCAGCCCGTCCGCGACGTGCGCGGCGATGCGGACGGCATCGAGCGGGATCAGCGGGCCGCGCGCGATCATCGCCGACACCGGCTCGCCTTCGATCAGCTCCATGGCGATGAACAACGTGTCGTCGATCTCGTCGATGGCGTAGATCGTGGCGATGTTCGGATGGGTGACCTGCGCGATCGTGCGCGCCTCGCGCAGGAAGCGGTCTTTCCACTCCTGATCGGCCGCGAGCGCGGCGGGAAGGATCTTGATGGCGACCTGGCGCAGGAGCTTGGTGTCTTCCGCCCGCCAGACTTCCCCCATGCCGCCGGCCCCGAGCCGGCTGATGAGTCGATAAGGTCCGAGTTGCATTGGCCGGGGGAAGGATAACCCGATCGGTTGCCCGGTTTCCCGGTTACCCGGTTTCCCGGTTTCCCGGTTACCCGGTTACCCGGTTACCCGGTTACCCGGTTTCCCGGTTACCCGGCATTGCTTTACCGGCAACCGGGCAACTGGGCAACCGGGCAACTGGGCAACCGGGCAACCGGGCAACTGGGCAACCGGGCAAACCGGGCTTCCCCTACAAATCCGGGACCCGATGCGCGCCGCTGCGCCGCACGATCCCGTCGTACGCCGCCATCACGCGCCTGAACTCCGCCGCGAGCTGATCGATCGAGGCTTCCGCGCCGTCGATGCTCCCTTCGCGCGCTTTCTGCTCGAGCGCCGCGGCGATGATCTGCATCCGCTTCGCGCCGACGCTGCCGCTCGAGCTCTTCAGCGCGTGTGCCGCCATCGCCACTTCAGCCGCCTCGGCGCTCGAGGCCGCGGCGCGCAGCGCATCGAGGCGCGAGGGGACGTCCTGCCGGAACGTGCGCACGAGGCCTTCCAGAAATCCCGGCTGCCCGTGGCCGATGGCGAGGAAGGAGCTCACGCGCTCGCGGTCGAGGACGTAGTGATCGTCGAGCTCCATCAGGTCCGGCGCGCTCTGCGGCGCCTCGGACGGCTTGCTCGCCCACAGCCGGATCATCGCGCCCAGTTGCTCGAGCGTCACCGGCTTCGCGAGATAGTCGTTCATCCCCGCGTTCAGACACTTCTCGCGCTCACCCGGGAGCGCATGCGCGGTGATGGCGATGATCGGAATCTGACTCGCGGGCGCGCTCAGTTGCCGGATCCGCCGTGCGGCCTCGTATCCATCCATGTCCGGCATCGAGCAATCCATCAGCACGATGTCGAATCGATCGCTGCCGATCAGCTCGAGCGCCTCGTGGCCGCCCGATGCCACGATGCATTCGTGTCCGAGGCGGCGAAGCTGGCCGAGAGCGACGAGCTGGTTCACCGCGTTGTCCTCGACGAGGAGCACGCGCGCGCGCGTCGTCGTCGCCGGCTCGGCGGCGCGCACCTGCGCGGCCTTGCTGTCCCCGACGAGCAGGCGGCTCGCGGTTTCGCACAACTGCGTGCGCCGGATGGGCTTGACGAGAAACGCGTCGACGCCCGCGGTCTCGAACGCGATCACGTCGCTGCGCCGGCGGCCGAACGCGGTCAGCAGCACGAGCCGGGGAGGGGGTGAATCCTGAGGGCGGACGAGACGTCCGCCCTCCTCGATGCTGCGCAGCGAGCGCGCGAGCGCGAGACCGTCGTCATCGGGCAGCTGCATGTCGAAGAGGATGATGTCGTAACGCTTGTTCGTAGCCGCCGCCATCGCATCGCCGGCGCTATCCACCTCGTCCAGCTGAATCGACGTCGAGCCGAGATGCCGCGCGAGCATGAAGCGATTCACTTCGTTCGCATCGACGAGCAGCGCGCGGAACCGCGAGAGGTCCCACTGGCCGGTCTTGCGCGTGGCGGCCGCGGGCTGGCGCTGCAGCGGCAGCTCGAACCAGAACGTCGAGCCTTCCTTCTCGATGCTCATCACGCCGATCTCGCCGCCCAGCGCCTCGGTCAGCTGTTTCGACACGGCGAGTCCGAGGCCGCTGCCGCCGTATTTGCGCGTGGTCGTGCCGTCGGCCTGCGTGAACGGCGTGAACAGACGCCGCTGCGCGGCGGAGGCGATGCCGATGCCGGTGTCGGTCACGAGAAATCGCAGCGTCACCTTCTCGTCGATCACCTCGGGCTGCATCACCGTGACCACGACTTCGCCGCGGTCGGTGAACTTCACCGCGTTGCCGACGAGATTGAGCAGGATCTGGCGGATGCGGTGCGCGTCGCCGCGCAGCAGACGCGTGACGTCGGGTCCGATGAAGGAGCGGAGCTTGAGACGCTTCGACGCCGCGCGCGCGGTGAACGTCTCGAGCACCGACTCGACGACGTCGTCGAGATCGAAGTCGGTGGTCTCGACGGTCATCTTGCCCGACTCGATGCGCGCGAGATCGAGCACGTCGTTCACGATGGCCAGCAGCGTCTCGCCGCTGGAGCGGATCGTCTCCGCGTACTCGCGCTGCTCGGGCGCGAGCGGCGTGTGCGCGAGCAGCTCGGTCATGCCGAGGATGCCGTTGAGCGGCGTGCGGATCTCGTGGCTCACGTTCGCGAGGAACTCCGACTTCGCGCGCGCGGACTCGAGCGCGGCGTCGCGCGTGCGGGAGAGCTCGTCCTCGAGGTCCTTGCGCAAGGTGATGTCGCGCGCGACGGCCTCGTAGCCGATGACAATGTCGCCGGCGCTGATGGTGAGCACGTTCTGGCCGATCCAGATGCGCATCCCCGACTTCGTGACCATCGGAAACTCGAAGTACGTGTTCGACTCGCGCGTCTGAAACTGTCCGCGATAGAACGACTCCGCGGCCTCGCGGTAATCGGGATCGATGAGATCGAGGTAGTTGCGTCCGATCAGCTCGTTCTCGTCGTAGCCGGTGATGCGCATCGCCGCGGGGTTCACGTAGGTGAAGTGCCCGCGATAGTCGGCCTGATAGATGATGTCGTTCGCGTTCTCGATGATGTGGCGATAACGCTCACGGCTCTCGCGCAGGGCTTCTTCAGCCTTCGCGAGTGCGTCGCTGCGGGTAGGGTCATTCATGGGGATGGATGGATTTTACTTGCTTCGGAACGGCGTGCGGGTGTCGCGTAGTAGGCCGAGGAGTAGAGGCGCGCCTGCTGTCATCCCGAGCGTAGCGAGGGACCTGTGTGGGTGGGCGGCGCGATTTACGCGATCATCCGCCCACCCAGGTCCCTCGCTTACGCTCGGGATGACATGAGCGTGCTACGCCGAGGCGTCGCGGAGCCATGTGCCGGTCGTCGTCTCGTCCGCGATGCGCACGCAGTTGCGCCCTGAGTGCTTGGCCGCGTAGAGCGCGCGGTCGGCGCTGGCGACGAGATGCTCCGGCGCCGCCTCGGGCGCGGGCGTGATCGCGGCGACGCCGCAGCTTGCGGTCATCCGCCGCCCGCCGCCGTTGCCGTACGAGATGGCGAGGCGCTCGATGCCGTCGCGCAGCGCCTCCGCCACGCGGACCGCGCCGTCGCCGTCGACGCCCGGCAGCAGAATCGCGAACTCCTCGCCGCCGTAACGCGCGACGACTTCGCCGCTGCGGCGGATCGTGTCGGCGAGAAACGCGCCGATGCGGCGCAGCGCGTCGTCGCCCGCGGGATGCCCGCGGAAGTCGTTCAGCTCCTTGAAGTGATCGAGATCGAGAAGGATCAGCGCCAGCGGCGTCTCGCGCCGGCGCGCGCGATTCCACTCGTCCGTCAGCGCGCGCTCGAAGAAGCGGCGATTCGCGATTCCCGTGAGATCGTCTTCCATCGAGAGGATCTCCAGCCGCGAGTTCGCCTGCTCGAGCAGCTGCACGGTCTCCTGCAGTTCCGCCGTTTTCTCCTCGACGCGCTGCCGCAGCTTCTCCGCCTGACGCCGCAGCGAGGCGGTGCGCACGCGGATCACGGAGAGAATCGCGGCGCCCGCGAGCAGCGCCCACAGCGCATACGCCCAGCGCGTGCGATACCACGGCGGAAGCACGCTGAACGACCAGGTGGTCTCCGAGCTCGGCACGAGCGACGGCCCGCGCGCGCGCAGCCGGAACGTGTAGTCGTTCGCTTCGAGCGTCGTGTAGTCGATGAACGGCTGCGCGGTCCACTGACTCCATTCCGTGTCGATCGGATCGAGGCGATACTGATACTCGACCCCCGGACGGAACGATGCCGGAGCGAACTCGACCCGCATGCGTCCGAAGTTGTGGCGCAACGGCTTCGACTCGCTGAGAACACGATCGTCGGCCGCGAGCACGCGGCGGATCAGCGGCGCGAGCTGCGCGACCGCCGCCTCCTCGGTCTGCGAAGGCTCGTAACGGAAGAGTCCCTTGTCCGAGGCGAACCACACCACGCCGTCGGGATGCGCGCGCAGCGTCTGGATGTCCGCCGCCGTCACGCCGACGAGCGGCTTTCCTTCGCGCGCGTACGTGCCGCCGGCGCGGCGCGCGAAGACGCGCGGCGGCGTGGAGTTGATCCAGATGTCGCCGCGCGCGTCTTCGACGAGTCCGAAAAATCCGCGCGGGGCGCTGATGTGTCCGAGGAGCGGATCGCGGACGAGCTTGTCGTTGCGGTCGACGCTCTGCACTTCGCTGCTGCTTGCGTGCACCGCGACCACGCGCCCGCCCGCTTCGAAGACATTCGTTTCGCCGATCCCGAACTGCGTCACTCGCTGCGATGGGCCGCGCGGATCGGTCACGCGCACGACGCCGTCGAAGGTCGTCCCGAGCCACACCGCGCCGTCGTGCTCGATGACCGACGCCGCGTACTCCGGCACGCCCGGGATCGCTTCTTCGTACACCCACGTGTCCCCGCTCCGGCGCACGCTGCTGAGGCCATGACGCTGCGCGATCCAGATGCGCGACGGATCGCGCCGCGAGCGCGTGAGATCGTAAAGCTCGCCCTCGCGCTGGACGAAGTGCTCGGGCACGCCGCCTTCGCGGAGTGAATACAGCCCGCGCGCGGTGCCGATGATCAGCTGATCGTCGAACGGAATCACCCGCCACGCGTCGCGGATCCCTTCGATGCGCTGCACGGCGCCGCGCTCGTCGATTCGGTGGAGCCCGTGCGTCGTCGCGACGTAGAGGTGGCCGTTGAACCGCGTGATGTCGCCGATCGAGCCTTTCAGCTCGCGCCGTGCGTCGAAGATCGAGACCCGTGAGGCGACGTCGATGCGTGCGATCGGGCCTTCCATCGCCAGCCACAGCGAGCCTTCGCGATCGACGTGGATGTCGTTGATGACGGAGTCGGGGAGTCCCGACTCGTCGGTGATGGTCTGCTCGACCGCGCCGTTGCCGTCGACGACGAGAATGCCGTGCTGCCGTGTCGCGATGACGATGCGTCCGTCCGCGAGCAGCGCGAAGTCGTAGACCAGTTTTCCGCGCAGCCACTCCGCGGCTTCGGGGGCGAACGGCGTCGATTGCGTGCCCGAGAGAACGAAGAGTCCCTGGTCGCGCACCGCGACGAGAAATGTCTGGCCGCGCCGCACGACGGCGTCGACGCGTCCGGCGATCATGGAGGGAGAGAGGCGGAACGTCTGCAGATCGAATCGCTGCAGTCCGTTCGGGCCGTGCAGCAGGATGTTGGAGCCTTCGGCGTAGCACTCGCGGGGTCCGGTCTCGCGATCGTTCGCGCCCGCGAAACGGACGGCGTTGCCGTCCCACACAAAGAGCGCGGTCTCGGCGACGAAGAGGAATCCCGCGGGCGTCGGACAGATCGCGCGGACGTCGCCGAACTCGCGCTGATCCTTCGCGACCTTCGGCAGCAGCGAGTGATACGCCGGCGTGCCCTGCGCGTCGGGCGCGACGTAGCCGAAGTCGTTGACCAGCCCGGCCATGACGCGGCCGCGATCGTCGGAGGCGACGGAGAGCGCAAGCTGATCGTCCGGCAGCGGCAGCAGTCGCCACCACGCGCCGTCATACGTGAGCAGGCCGTGGAGATTGCCGAAGTAGAGAACGCCGCTGCGGTCCTGCGCGATCTCGAAGGTCTGCGGCCCGGCTTTGTGCACTTCCGCGTGATAAACGGTGATCAGCGGAAACCCGCGCTCGGCCGAGGCCGCAGTGAATGCGCAGATGAGCGCGCACACGACCGCCCATGGCAAGACCGCATGCAAAGCGGTACGACCCGTTGTTCTCGAGCGCATGTCCAGGACCCGACGGAGCTTCCGTCCACCTTACCATTAGTCATGCCGAGGAATCACGCGCGGCGCGCGCAATGACGACTGGACGTCGGTGATGCTGGAGGTGTGATTTTTTTTGGACTGCGGTAGCGCCAGCTACCGCTTTCCAACGCGGCAGCAGAGCTGCCGCTAAAGAAAAGCGGCAGCTCCGCTGCCGCAGTCCATATAAAGACTCAATGCCCCGCGTACCAGTCGTATCCGCGCTCGCCCCGGAAGTCCGCGGGGCGCGTGTTCGTGTAGCGGATCGTGCCGATCTCCAGAGTCCTCATCTGGATCGTTCGATGCTACGACGGGGCTTCCGGTTTCGCGCGCTATAATTCGCGCGGGTTCCCCCAGTCCGAAATCGATGAGGTTCACGATGTCCGACGCCACCAGTCGCCGCTTTCCGCGCTTTGCGTCCAATCACTCCGTGCTCGTGTCGAAGCTCGACGGCGACGTGGAAGAGTTCGCGATGACGAAGACTCTCGCCCTCGGCGGATGCTGCGTCGTGAGCGCCGAACGCCTCGGCGCCGGCTCGCCTGTCGAGCTGCTCATCGCCATCGACCGCGAGCACGTCATCAAGGCCCTCGGCCGCGTCGCGTACGAGCACGTACTCGAGGACGGCTACAGCGACGTCGGCATCGAATTCGTGAGCCTCAGCGATGAAGACGCGCGCGTCATCGAAGAGATGTTCGAGCGGCGCGAGCCGCAGCAGCCGGTGGCGTAATCAGTCCTCGATCTCGTCCTCTCCGAACGCGATCCGGATGTCCTTCAGCTCCACCTCGTCATGCTCGGTGGTCTCGATGACGAGATAGTCGCCCGCCACGCCGCGCCCGTCGATCGTGAACGTTCTTCCCTCGCGCGGAATGTCGAGATAGTTGCGCAGGATCTCGTCGTCGATGCGGATGCGCAGCTCGCCGCCCGCGCGCGTGCCGATGTCGTCTCGCGCGTAGAAGCGCACCGACTTCACCGTGCGGCCGTACAGCGGAATGCGGATGCGCGCGCGCGAGCCGCCGCATTCGTCGCCGCCGATGCAGCCGCCCTCGTGCCGCGTCTCGCGCTGCCGGTCTTCCCGGCGATCCGCGCGGCGCAGACGGCCGTACAGCACCGCGACGTCCTTGAGCTCGACCTCGTCGTCGGTCGTCGTCTCGATCACGAGACGCGTGCCGCGTACGTTGTCGACTTCGAAGTCGTGCAGCCGCCCGGCGCGCTGGACGTCGATCCGGGAACTGATGCTCGTGTCGTCGATGCGCACGGACAGCCGTCCGTCCGCGCGCTGGCCGATGCTGTCGTGCGCGTGAAAGCGGATGCCGATCACCGGCCGGTCTTCGAGCGCGATGGTGACGCGCTTCCCGTTCTTGCGGCACTGATCGCCGCCGATGCACACCGACGCATCGGGATACGAGCGCCATCCTCCGGTGCGGTCGATCGGCGCAGGCAGCGTGCGTATCTTGTTGCGCGGGGCGGCGCCGTACAGCACCGCGATGTCGCTGATCACGACCTCGTCGTTCGTGACGGGCTCGAAGACGAGATAGCGTCCGCGCAGTTCGTCGACGTCGAGGCTGAACGTCTCGCCGGCGCGCGGGATGTCGATGTAGCCGCGCACGGTCGTGCCGTCGATCTTCACGCGCAACACGCCCTCCGCCTTCGATCCGACGGAGTCGTGCGCGTTGAAGCGCACGCCGATGATCGGACGGTCTTCGAGCGCGACGCGCAAGCGCCGGTCGGCGCAGCCGGAGCCGCCGACGCAGCCCTTGTCGGGAACTTCGACCCACTGCGCGAATGCGAGCGAGGGAGCGAGGAGCAGAGCGAACAGCAGAAAGCGGCGCATGGACGGATTATAGGAGCGCAGCTTGCGAACCGTTGTAGCGCGGGCATCCTGCCCGCCGTAACGCCGGCATCCTGCCGGCGACACTCGCTGGCTGGAAGCCAGCGAGACGGCGGCCTGGAAGGCCGCGCTACAGAAAACGGAACGCCGACTTTCAGTCGGCCGGTCCGCCGATCTCCGATCGGCGTCAACCCCACGCCGACTGGAAGTCGGCGGACCGCCTATGAGGATGCCGGCGCTACTTGATGCACGGAGGCGCCGAGAGCCACGTCGTCTGATCGAATTCGCGCTCTCCCGCCCTCCCGCGCCATCGCCACGCCGTGCCGTCGTGCGACTCGAGCTCGGCCTCCACGCGCGTGCCGCGCGTGAGCGCGACCGGCTCGTCGAGCGGCAGAAACACCTGCGCCCAGCAGGTCGCGTGCGGCTCGTCGTTCGCGAGCGTGATCCCTTCGATCAGCGTCGCGTCGAACCAGCCGCCGAATCCATGCAGCACGCCGTCGCGCTCCGCTTCGAACGACGCGCGCCCGCTCACGTTCGGATCGGTGACCGTAGTGAGATCGACGTCGATGATGCGCGCCGGCCGCGCGAGATACGCGGCGGCGGTGATGTCGCCGGTGACGAGCGTGTTCGAAGCGAACACGCGAATCGGCGAGAGGTCGAAGCCGTAGCGAGGCTTGCTCCACCACGAAACGTGCCGCTCGTGCAGGTCGGGCAGTTCCACCGGCACGAGCCACAGCGCGACGCGCCGCGGAATGATCGTCGCGTCCTCGGTCAGCAGCCGCGCGCGCGCGTCGATGGTCTGGGAGATGATCTGCTCCTCGAGTCCGAACGAGCCGAGGGTCTCGCTGACGAGCACGGACGCGCGCTCGGGAAGCTCGACCTCGCGGGAGTGCTGGTGGCGCACTTCGATGCGATCGGCGAAGCCGAGGTGGCTCACGAGCAGCGAGATCGCATCCGCCATGTGCCCGCGCTCGATCGCATACACCCTGCGCGCCCCCGCCTCGGCCGCGAAGAACGCCAGCACCCCCGAGCCGCTGCCAAGATCGATGACGGCGTCGCCCGATTTCACGACGCGCCGCAACGCATCGCGATAGGCGAGCGAGCGCGGCGAGTCGGCGATGAGCTGGCGGTGATAAGCGAACATCGCGCTACTGTACCCGGAGCGCCGGCTGAAAGTCGGCGTTCCGGGGCTACAATCGCCGCATCCGCTTCAGGTCCGCAATGCGCAGAGTCATTGCTGCTGCACTGTTCGCGGCGATCGCGCCGTTCGTGATCGCATTGGAGCCGGACCGCGCCATCAGTCAGTACGCGCGCCGCGCGTGGCGTCTCGAGGACGGGCTGCCGAACAGCGTCGTGCGCGGCATCCTGCAGTCCGACGACGGCTACGTCTGGGTCGCGACGTACGAAGGCCTCGCGCGCTTCAACGGCGACTCCTTCACGCGCTTCGACAAGAAGAATCTCGCCGCGCTGCGCCGCGACACCGTGCTGGCGTTCATGAAGGCGCGCGACGGCGCGTTGTGGGCCGGCACGAACGGCGGCGGCGCGGGATTCGTGCGCAACGGGACGACGCGCGTGCTGACGACCGCCGACGGCCTGCCGAGCGACATCGTCGCGGCGCTTCTGCAGGCGCGCGACGACACGGTGTGGATCGGCACGTCGGCCGGCCTTTGCGCATTTCGCAACGGCCGCGTCGAGCGCGTGCGCGGGACGAACATCTCCGTGCTCTCGCTTGCCGAAACGCCCGACGGCGCGTTGTGGGCCGGCACGCGCGGCGGCGGACTGCTCATCGTTCGCAACGGCGTCGCCGAGTCCGCGGTCCCGCTGCTCTCCTCGACCTCGGTGCTCTCGCTGCTGCCCGACTCCGACGGCGCGCTGTGGGCGGGAACGAATCAGGGCCTGTATCGCATCGCCGCGAATGACGTAGCGCCCGGCTTCAGCCGGGCGGAGGGCGGGCTGAAGCCCGCCCCTACGTTCGTCCTCGGCATTCCCTCCGAGCAGGTCACGGCGATCCTGCGCGACTCCGATCGCACGCTCTGGATCGGCACCTACAGCAACGGACTCTTTCGCATCGGCGGCGATCACCTCGCGCAGTTCACCACCGCGCAGGGACTGCTCAACAACTCCGTGCGCTCGCTCTTCGAGGACTCGGAGAAGAACCTCTGGGTCGGCACGAACGGCGGCGTCGAGTGCCTGACGCGTGGAAAGTTCATCACCGTCGGGACGTACGAGGGCCTGGCGGATCCGTATGCGCGCACGGTGCTCGAGGATCGCGCGGGCAACGTGTGGATCGGCACCGCGCACGGCCTCACGCGATTCACCGGACGCGAGTCGGAGACCTTCACGACGAAAGACGGACTCGCGAACGACTACGTCTTCACGATCGCCGAAGCGCCCGACGGCGCGATCTGGGCCGGCACGCCGACGGGACTGAGCCGCCTTGCGGGCGGGCGTGCGACGACGTACACCGAGGAGGATGGACTCTCGAGCCGCGCGGTGCGCGCGCTGTTCTTCGATCGCAGCGGCGTGCTGTGGATCGGAACCGATCGCGGGCTCTCGCGCTTCGACGGCCAGCGCTTCGAGATCGCGTCGCCCGGTCCGAAGTGGGAACAGACCTTCGTGCAGGCGTTCGCGGAAGCGCCGGATGGCAGCGTGTGGATCGGCGCGGACGGACGCGGCATCGCGCGGTATCGCGATGGGAAGTTCACGGCGTGGACCGATGCAGAGGGATTGCCCGACATGCACGTGCTCGCGTTGCACGTCGATCGCGCGGGCACCATCTGGATCGGCACCGACAGCGCGGGACTCATCCGCATGCAGGCCGGGCGGTTCACGAGATACACCGTCGACGCCGGACTCTGGAGCGACAAGGTCCTGCAGATTCTCGAAGACGCGGACGGTCGATTGTGGTTCGGCGGCGGACGCGGGATCTGGAGCGTCGACGCGCGTGAGCTGCACGACCAGGGCGACGGAAAGCGCGCGCGCGTGACGCCGATGGTGTTCGCCGCCGGCGACGGCGCGCGCAGCGTGGAGTGCAACGGGAGCGTGTATCCCTCGGCGATGCGCTCGCGCGACGGCCGCTTGTGGTTCGCGACCACCGACGGCGTCGCGACGATCGCGCCGCGCGACGCGCTGCTGCGCAACCAGCGTCCGCCGCCCGTGCGCATCGAGTCGATCCTCGTCGACGGCCGCGCAACTGCGATGCCGCGGAGCATCGTCGTTCCGCCGGGCGCGCAGAACGTCGAGATCCGCTACGCCGCGCTCACGTACGCGAATTCGCAGAAGGCGCAGTTCCGCTACCGGCTCGAGGGCTTCGATCGCGACTGGGTGCAGGCCGGAACGCGCCGCGTCGCGTACTACACCGGCGTGCCGCCGGGCGCGTATCGCTTCCACGTCATCGCCGCGAATGCGGACGGCGTGTGGAACACCGCCGGCGCGAGCGCGGGCGTCGAGATCGAGCCGCGTTTCGTGCAGACGATCTGGTTCCGGCTGCTCGTCCTCGCGCTGCTCGTCTCCGCGGTCTGGCTCTTCCAGCAGCGCCGCGTCCGTTCGATGAAGCGCCGCGAGGCGGAGCTGGTGCAGGTCGTCGCCGAGCGGACGGGCGAGATCCAGTCGGCGCTGCACGCGGCCGAGGAGCAGGAGAAGGAGCTCGCGAAGGCGCTCGTCGAGGCCGAGGCCGCGAATCAGGCGAAGAGCATCTTCCTGGCGAACGTGAGCCACGAGCTGCGCACGCCGCTGAACGCGATCATCGGCTTCGCCGGCGTGCTGCTGCGCGACGGCGAGAAGACGTTCACCGACCGCCAGCTCCGCTTCGTGCACAACGTTTCCGTTTCCGGCGAGCATCTGCTCGCGCTGATCAACGACATCCTCGATCTCGCCAAGGTCGAGGCGAGCCAGATGACTCTCGACCTCGAGCCGGTCGCGCTGCGCGAGACGCTCGACGGCGTCGCGCGCGTGCTGAAGGGAATCACCATCCCGCGCGGCATCGAGCTGGAGTTCGATCTCGCCCCCGACATCGGCACGATCGTCGCTGACGCGATCAAGCTCAAGCAGATCGTCTACAACCTCGTCTCGAACGCGGTGAAGTTCTCGCCCGATCACTCGACGATCCGCATCGTCGTCCGCCGCGTCGCGGCGTCTTCATCGCCCCTCCGCCGCGACTCGATCGCGCTCGCCGTGATCGACCACGGCATCGGCATCGCCCCCGAACACCAGGAAGTGATCTTCCACGAGTTCCGCCAGATCCACCTTCCGATGGAAAAACGCCCTCCCGGCACAGGCCTCGGCCTCACGCTGGTGAAGAAGTTCGTGGAACTGCACGGCGGGATCGTGACGGTGGAGAGCGGCCTCGGGCGGGGGAGCACCTTTACGGTGGTGGTGCCGATGATCGGGGTGGCGCCGGTGGCACTTCAGCGCGGCGCGGAAGTGGCGGCGAGCTGACGTCAAGACGCCGAGAACCTCAGGCCCGTGCTCGGGCCATGTGTTTTCAACAACTTACGAGGCGAATAGCAGTGTCACAGAGCATGTGAATGTGCTCCCCGAGCGTAAGAATGTGCTCTCGGAGCATGTAATTGTGCTCCCGGAGCATGTGATTGTGCTCCCGGAGCAAGTGATCGTGCTCGCGGAGCATGTGATTGTGCTCGCGGAGCATGTGATTGTGCTCCCAGAGCATGTGATTGTGCTCGCGGAGCATGTGATCCTGCTCGCGGAGCATGTGATCGTGCTCCCGGAGCATGTGATTGGACTCGCGGAGCACGTGATCGTGCTCGCGGAGCACGTGATTGTGCTCGTGGAGCACGTGATTGTGCTCCCGGAGCAAATGAGTCTCCTCTGGAGGACAATGAATGTGCTCGTGGAGCAGCCCCCGCCGTGATGATCGCGAGGATCAGGCTCTCCCGAATGTCTCTCGGATCGCCTTTGCGACGGCGCGGCCGTCCTCGGAGCTGAGTGAGCCCGAAAGCCTCATTCACGGCTGCTCGGAGCGGGGTCCCGCGGCCTGTTTGATCTCTACTTCCAGTCGGGCATGATCCTCGATCCCCTCGAGCGGCGCGGAAAGCTTGAGAACGTTCTCACCAGCGATGTATTCAGCTTCGATGATTGTGCTCATGCTTCAAGGATAGCGAGATGCTTCCGGGCTTCGTCGTCGCTGCAATCCGGACGGCGCCGGCGGATGCCCGCGATTGCAAGACTGTGGGTGAGATCGCTCAACTCGAGCGCGATCCTGAGTCGCCCATCGATCCCAATCTGTCGAACGGCCTGCTGATGAAGCTCGGCGGAATCGATCGTTGTGTCGGCTGGCACGACCATACTGCGACGATAGTACAACGGCGCATCGGGCTGATGCGGCGCGGCGGCTGCCGCGCCCACGAATGCTTTTGACGGCGGGCGCGGTTGCAGCCGCCGTGACGCCGTGCGTCTTGGATGTTCCCGAGCCGGGTCGGACGGCGGGCCGGACAGCCAGCCCGCCGCCGGCTCCTGTGTGGAGTTACTGTAGCCGGCGATCGACGCGACGTACAAATCTATTCGGTTATATTCGGTGCAGACGGACTCAGTGGCGGCCGAGAGCTTTCTCCACCGCCTTCGGGTTTTCCGCTGCGATCTTGAGGAATGCGCGCGCAGGACCGTGAGGCTGTCGCCTCCCTTGCTCGCCGTCGGCTCCTGTGTGGAGTTGGGCGGCAAGCGGCGGCAGGCGGTGCTACTCACTTCAAAACGAAGGGTTCGGCGTGCACAGTGGGCTGGCAACGTCTCGCCGACCGCTTGTAGCTGCGTATCGGGAAATGGAAAATCCGGAATTCGCTCGGCTTCGGCCGCAAGACTCTCGATCGGCGCATACGTTGCGCGGACAAGCCGCGCTTTTGGCGTATGGCGCTGCGACGAACGCGCGCGCCCTCGGAACGCTCCAGCCCGAGTTTCTCCAACGACGCGATGATGGCCTGCTTGTCGGCGCTCGTGTAGACCGGCTTCTGCAGTCGCGTGTTGAGCCGCGAGTATTCATTGAGGATGACTTTCCCCTCGTCCCATTCGCCGAGGTTCATGGCGCGACGCGGGAGAAGAGATTTTCGACGTTGAACGCTGCGATGCGCATGGGTGAGGCCTCCATCGAAGGAGTGCCGCCGCAAACGCATCCCCCTACCTTTCCATCTTTGACCGTTTCCGCGCCGCCGTCCGTCCGGCCGGTATGTCGAAACTGAAAAATTTACTTGCATCCTGACGCGCTCATCGGCTACCGTGCGCGCCCGGGTCCGCCCAACCAATTCTGCTTTTTCGGAGACAATTTGTGAATTCCCGTTCGCCCATTCTTCAGGGGGTGTGGAGGGGGAGACTCTTCGGCCGCGCCGCGGTTGGAGCAGTGATCGCTTTGTCATCGTTCGTGCCGGCGTTTGCCGCGGATGTTCTCTTTCCGCGGCCGCTGCACATCATCCGCCGTGTCGAAGATCCGATCGCGAACAGCGCGGCGACGATCCACGAGTACTGCGCCGGCGATCAGATCGTGACCGTGAACGGCTCGCGCATCGCCATCGCCGACTACGGCCGCCAGGTGCTGACCGAGATCGATCGCTCCGCAGGCACGTACAGCGTCACGCGCTTCGACGAGCTCGCGAACGCGCAAGCGTCGTCGCCGCGCCTGCAGATGAAAGGGATCGAATGGAAGGCGGCGGCGAAGGGCGTGAAGGGCGCGCGCAACGGACGCTCGCTCGACACGTTCGAGCTGACGCGCGACGGCGAGGAGAAGATGTCGATCGAGATCGGCGTCGATCGCGCGACGCGTTTGTCGCGCAATGCGCTCGAAGTCCTCATCGGCGCGTCGTATCCCAATCCCCGGCGCAATGAGCATGACGCGATTCTCGGCATCTCCCGAGGAGGCGCGGCGAAGACGAATGCGGCCGGGGGAGACGACTACGCGCTTCCCTACGAACAGAGCGTCACCGTCGAAGTCGAAGGGACGCGCGTCACGATGCGCAACAGCGTCCTCGAAGTCCGCAACGAGCTCGCGCCCGACGAGCTGCGGCTGATTCCTCCCGGAGCGCGCAGAGTCGAGTCGCCCACGACCCGCTTCGCGCGCGAGCTCCGCGAGCTCGATCAGCTTCCGTCGCAACAACAGCCGCAACAGCCTCACTGACCGCTACTTCGAGCAATCCTGAATGCGACTTCGTCAGACACGTATCGGTGCCTTCCTGCTGGTCCTCGCGCTCGCTGCACCGCTGTCCGCGGGCGAGGTGGCGAAGGCCGACCTCGACATCCTCGGCCTCGGACTCGAAGTCGATCGCAATCCCGTCACCACCGCCGTCGACGTCCCCGCCTACGTGCAGACCCTCTTCGGCGGCAAGACCGGCGATGACGCGCCGCCCGCGCCCGGCCTCTCCGCGCTCGGCGAGCTCACCGGACCCGGCATCACCACGCCGATCACGCTCGCGACCACACCCGGACGCCTGTTCGCGCTCCCCGCGCTGCACGAGAAGGGCGAGTACGCGCTGCAGAACATCCGGCTGGTCGGCGCGAATGGCGAGTTCCTGCAGCAGGCCGTCCCATCGTTCGCGATCATCAACGTCACCGACGTTCTGAAAACCGAAGTCCGCGTGCGGCAGCTCTCGCCCGAGGAGCTGCGGCAGCGCGGCATCGTCATCGACTCGCGCAACTACGACGTCTACGAATACACCTTCGTCTTCGGCGTCGATCAGTCGACGGTCGAGATCCCGTACCCCGTCATCATCGACAAGCGCACGCACCAGGTCGTCCCGGTGCCGCGCGAGAGCCCGTACTCGATTCCCCCGATTCCGCAGAATCAGAAGCCGCCGCGCTTCGTGCCACCGGCCATCGAGCCGTTCGAGCTCGGTCCCGGCGGACCGTCCGAAGGCGGCGGACCGCCGGACGGCGGCGGGGGAGGCGAACGCCCGTCGATTCCCGCCGCGCTCGTCGTGCCGACGGGCTTCGGCGTGCTGCATCAATTCTTCGCGGTCATCCTGCAGGTCGACAACGGCGCGCCGGAAGGCAGCAACATCCGCCTCGACTCCGTCACCGCGACGATCAATGCGCCGACGCAGCTGCGGGTCTCGAAAGTCATCCCCGCCGTCTCGATCGGACAACCCGTTCCGATCACCGACGAGAAAACCGGCGCGACATTCCTCGTCGCGGGCGGACGCGGCAACGCGGAGTGGACGCTCGAGGCGCTGAAGGCGGGAACGCACACCGTCAACGTCGAAGTGAACGCGACGTACCAGAAGCCGGGACAGGCCGACTTCCCGCTGCGCGGACGCGTGTCGACGTCGCTGGTCGTGAGCGATCCGCGCTTCCAGATCAACTTCTCGCATCCAGACACCGTGCGCAAGGACGAGAAGTACACCGCGTACGCGTTCGTCACGAACCTCAGCCCGCAGCAGCAGACCGTCTCGCTCGATCTCAGCTACATCCCGCTCTGCTCCTCGGGCGCATCGGCGGACAACATCTGCCGCGACGAAGGCACGCCGGCGACGAAGGAGCTGACGATTCCGCCGGGCGGCATGGTTCCCGTGCCGTACAAGCTCAACTCGAAGATCAGCGGAAAAATCTTCGCGGCCGCGGGCGTCGCGAACGACGAAGGCATCGTCGCGACGGTGAAGCTGACGATGGGAGTCAGCACGTCGGGCATTCCGCTCTCGCCCGCGACGCTGGTGATGCCGTACTACGCGCGCTTCCTGCCGAGCGAGTTCATCGACGCGAACATGCAGCTCCTCGGCCTCGGCTACAGCCTCTCCACGGCGCCGCTCAACAATCAGACCGCCGCGTTCCCGCGCGTGATCAAGACCGATGTCTTCACGCGCGCGCAGCAGATCGCGCGAGCGGGGCAGCGCATTTTCATCGCGCGTAAAAACCGCGACGCGAGCGATCCGCTCGAGAACCGCGAGCCGTTCTTCCATCTCGCTCTCGATCTCCTCGGCAACACCGAGCGGATGGATCAGAGCAACACGACGCCTGAGATGCGCGAATGGGATGACCTCCGCCAGGCCGAGGAGGCGGGCCGCCGCGCGGGCGCGGCGATGGCGCGGCAGCTCGAGATCCAGGCCTTCTCCGCGGGAGAAACGCCGAGACAATTCGTCGATGAGTTCGCGGCGGCGACGTCGCATCGCACCGGATATCTCTTCGCGTACGCGCACGGCGCGCCGGTCAGCGGCGTCGCGCGCCCGTACGCGATCAGCGTCGACAGCCTGAGCGGCAGCCTCAGACTCGCCGAGATCGCGGAGACGTGCCGCTCGCCGCATGAGCCGGTCACCGAAGCGCCGCTGTGCGTGCGCAGCTTTCCGTACTCGGAGCTCACGCAACTCAATGCGGGCGGCGATCACGGCGAGCTCGCGCTGATCGGGCAGTGGCGCCAGGGCGATATCCGCGTGAAGGTGCTGCCCGCGACGGACAGGTTCACGCTCCATTTGATCTACCCCGAGGCCGACGGCAGCGCGCTGTTGCGCACGGACATCGACGTGATCAACGCAACCGCCGGAAGGGCGGTCGAGATCGTCGTCCGCCGCGGCCAGAAGACGCTGATCGTGGACAACGCGACCGCCACACCGCTCGTCGACACGATTCCTCAGACCGCGCTGCGAGTGATCGGTGCGGCGCAGGACCTTCATCTCGACGAGCACGGACACCTCGTCTCGATGCTGTTCAACCGCCCTGTCAAAGTCGCCGACGCGGCGGCGCTGCGCGACCGCTTCGCCCTCACGATGAATGTGCCGAAGGCGAGCTACACCGTCACGCGGAAGAACAATCCGTCCGATCCGAACGCGCTCCTGCAGATCCCCGGCGCCGCGCTGCAGGCCGACGCGAAGATCATCAACATCAGCTTCGACAAGACCCTCTCGCGCAACGCCGAGTACAAGATCGCGGTCGAGTCGATTCTCGATCTGACCACGGAGGCCGCGCCGCCGTTCGCAAAAAGCGACATCGTTCCGCGCATCGACAACGACCGTCCCGGCGGGATTCTCACCGGCCGCGTCCTGCGCGGCGACAACAGCGCGGTGCCCAACGTGCTCGTGCGCCTGCTGAGCAACGGCACCACGCAGATCGATCCGACCGGCAGCGACGGACGCTTCCTCTACGAGTTCGTTCCCCGCGACATCGACAGCGGTCTGTTCGGCAACTACAAACTCAGCGCCGAGGCGGAGGGGAAGAAGGCGGAGCTCGAGGGAGCGGTGCGGCTTCCCGGCGAGGTGCACACCGTCAACCTTCAGTTCCTCGGACGCGGCGTCGCGCGCGGACAGGTGCGCTATCACGACGGCGAAGTCATCCCCGACGTCGTGGTCACGATCGGCAGCACGATGTTCGATCAGGCGCGCCGCGGAACGACTGATGCGTCGGGCAACTACGAGATCGGCGATCTTCCCGTCGGCCCGCTCACGTTCTCCGTCAACGACAAAGACGGACGTCCGACCTACGCCGCGAATCAGATTCGCGTTGCCGGTGAAGTCGTGACGCAGGACCTCGTCATCGTCAGGCGCGAGGCGCCGGGACTCGGCAACGTGCGCGTGACCGTGCGCCGGTCCGACACGAACGCGATCGTCTCCGGTGCGCTCGTTGGCGTGTGGGCGCAGGGTTACGCGCTGCGCGACGGCTACACGAGCACCGACGGCTCGCTCACCTTCAGCGACATTCCCGCGGGAATCGTCTCGGTGCTCGCCGCCGACTTCAGTCTCAGCCGCGAAGCCGCGGGAGTCGAGGTCGAGCTGCGCGCGGACCAGACGCTCGAGCAGACGCTCGTGCTGTCGATCCCGCAGCCGAACGTGAAGTACGCGACGCTCACCGGCATCGTGAAGCGCGACGATCCCGCCGCGCCGGGCGACACGACGAAAGATCAGATCGCGCCGGGCGCGATCGTCACCATCGACCGCATGCCGGCGGTCACCGCCGACGCCGACGGCAGGTACACGTTCACCGATCTCACGCTCGACGTCGCCGACCGCCGCTTCACCGTCTTCGATCCGGTGACGGGACGCCGCGGCTACTTCAGCGTGCCGACGCTCGTCGAGGGATCGAACGAGTTCAATCCGCGCCTGCGCAGCACGCAGCCCGCCGGCATCGCCACGATGCGCGTGCGCGTGTACGGCTCGCAGGGCGAGCCGGTCACCGGCTATCGCGTGATCTGGCCCGGCTATCCGCCGACGGCGTTCGCCGCGAAAGGCAACGGCGTCTACGAGCTCCCCGACATGCGCGTGCCGCAGCAGATCGACGTCGTCGCCGTGCCGCCGAGCAGCGCCGGCCATGCGGTGTACGGGCAACAGGTCGCGTCCGGCTATGTGCGCGTCGACTTCCACGGCCAGATCGGCGTGACCGATCTGCGCCTGCCGGGCTCCGGCACTGTCGTCGTTCGCGTGGAAGTCGAGCAGTCGTGCTCGACGCCGCCGTGCGGCTACGCGCCGGCGATCGGTCCTGTCGCGCTGAGTTACGCGGTCTGGGACGAAGCCGAGCAGGGGATGAGGGGCGTGACCATCGAAGGCACGCCCGATCCGAACACGGGACTCGTCACCTTCACCAAAGTCCCCGCGCGCCAGAACCTCGGCGTCGCCACCGCGCGCAATCCTCTCGGCTACGCCGCGACGAGCGCGTACCTCTCGTACGACGGCGACGTTCGCAACGTCACGCTGCGCCTCAAGACCATCGGCGACGTCACCGGCCGCGTGTACGCGCACGACGGCGTGACGCCGATTTCCGGCGCGACCGTGCGCATCTACAACAACCGCGCGACGTATCCGCCCGCGATCACGAATCCCGACGGCACGTTCCGCTTCGCCGGATTCCCCGCCGGGACCTCGTTCAGCGTCGTCGCCGATCTCGATCGCGACGGCGTGTACCGCACCGGCATCGTCGGCGGACAGAGTCCCTCGGGCGGCGGCCCGGTGTCGAACCTGATCATCGTCATGCGCACGCAGTCGACGGTCGAAGGACAGGTCCTCGACGGCGTCAGCGGTTTGAAGGTGCCGCTCGCGCGTTACTGGCTGCGCGAGCTCGCCTGGCCGTATCGCTCCATCGGCACGCCGCAGGATCCGCTCTTCGCCGACATCAACGGCCGCTTCATCGTCAGCAACGTCTTTACCGGCGAGTTCCGCATCACCGCGGTCAGTCCCGACAATCAGGAAATTCGCGGCGACTACCAGGGCGTGCTGCGCGAAGAAGGGGACGCGACGCAGCGCAGCATCCAGGTGCACATCGGCGGCGCGGGCAGCGGCGCCGTCAGCGTCACCGTCGTCGATCCGCTGCTCGGCTTCTCGAAAGTGGCGAATGCCGAAGTCGCGCTGCTCAAGGGCTCGCAACGATTCGACTTCACCAGCACGAACGACAGCGGCGTCGCGTTCTTCGACAGCGTGCCCGTCGGCCGCTACACGATCGTCGCGTATTCGAAAGCGGCGGGCCGCGCGGGCCACGCCGTCGCCTTCGACGTCTTCAATGGCAGCACCACGCCCGTCACCGTGCAGCTCGAGTTCCGCGGATACGTTTCGGGAACGCTCACCGATCCGGAGAGCGAGCCGGCGCCGGGACTGCCGGTGAAGGGGATGCCGGTGCAGATGCAGGCCACCGGCATCAGTGCCGCCGACTCCACGGACATCGACGGCTTCTTCGAGTTCAACGGCGTGCCCGAAGGAAGTTTCTCTCTCAGCGCGTTCGAGATCGGGACGCATCGCCGCGCGGTCGGTCCGACGAATCTCTACATCGACCGCCTCGTGCCCGAGCGGACAGGAATCAAACTCGAGCTCGAGCGAACCGCCACGCTCACGGTGAAAGTGTTTTTGCCGAACGACACCGGCGGCGCGGGCGAGCTCGCGCCGCTCGTCGAAGTGACCGTCTGGCAGGGCAATCTCATTTACGGCCCCGTTCCGTACTACCGCGGACAGCAGGGCAATCCGGTCGTCTTCCGGAAGATGCTCGCGGGCATGGGCTACGGCATCGAAGTGCGCGAGCTCGGCGGCGAGCAGCGCGTCGTGCGCACCGGCGGCGGCTTCGGCGGCGCACTGACGAAAGAGCACCACGTCACGCTGCCGACCTCGGGCACGGTCGAAGTGCGCGTCGTCGACGCCGCGGGCGTCGCGGTGCAGGACGCGAAGGTCAATATCAACAGCTCCGGCCTCGGCACGCGCACGATGTACACGCCTGCCAGCGGCAGCGTCACGCTGCCCGGCGTTCCGTTCGGCTGGGTCAGCGCGTCGGCGACGAAGGGCAACGTCTCCGCGTCCGGCGGCGGATCGCTCGCGAGCCGCTCGCAGACGCTCGTCATTCCGCTGAATCTCGGCTCGAACGCCACCGTTGAAGGCGGCGTCGATGCGGAGATCGGCGACGGCTCTCCGTCGGTCGCGACGCGCGTGCTGCTCAACGTCACCACGAGCCTGTCGTCCGCGATCCGCCTCGAGACGCTCACCGACAGCGCGGGCAACTATCGTTTCACCGGGATTCCCATCGGCAACACGACGCTCACGCTGACCTTCTACGGACCCGACGACACCACCATCGGCGCCACGCGCACCGTGCCCGTCGCCAACGGGACCACGGGAGTGATCACCATTCCGCGCGTGCGCATCGACGCGACGCCGCCGCGCGTGCTGTCGATCGATCCGCCGGCGAACGCCACGAGCGTTTCACCGAGCACCGCGATCACGATCGTCTTCAGCGAGCAGATCGCATCCGGCTATCTCAACACCGGCTGGTTCCAGCTCATCGCCACCGACAACAGCTCGTTCGTGAACTCCGCGATCGAGCCCTCGGTGCGTCCCGACGGCACGTTCATCGTGCGGCTCATTCCTCCTCCGCCCCCGGCGGGACAAAAGTTCCCGCTCAAGAGCAACGTCATCTACCGCATCAACCTCCCGCAGGGAATCCGCGACACCACCGGCAACTCGATGACCTCGCCCGTCGGCTCGAGCTTCACCACCGTGAACTACACCGAGCCGGCGATCGTGAAGATCGAGCCGCTGGAGAAGGACCCGATTCCCGCGAGCGCCACGTTCCGCATCAAGTTCAACAAGTTCATCAGCCCCACATCCTTCGATGCAGGCGCCGGCGGCGTGGTGCTCCTCGAGCGTCTCGACGCGTACCAGGGTACCGCCGTCGAAACGATCCCGATCGCGAAGTTCCTCGATCCCGCCGATGCGTCGACGCTCATCGTTTCTCCGCAGGGTGTCGCCATCGCCGAGTCGTCGTTCTACCGCCTCACCGTCGGCGGCGCGCGCGACACGCAGACGCCGCCCAACGTGCAGAAGGCTCCGCCGCGCGTCTTCGAGTTCTTCTCGTTCGACACGAAGAAGCCGGTCGCGAAGATCACCTCGTCCGAGACGACGCTCGTCTCCGCGCTGCTCTACAGCGCGACCGTCTCGGTCACCGACGAAGGAACGACGAACGAGTCGAACGACATCGCCTACGTCGACTGGCTCGACGCGAACGGATCGGCGATCGCGCGCTCCAGCACGAAACCGTTCTCGTACAGCTTCGCCGCGCCCGCGACGACCACCGCCACGACCTTCACGCTGAAGGCGGTGGCCACCGATCTCTCCGGCAACAGCAGTCCGGAGCCGGACGTCCACACATGGAACGTCGCGCCGAACGAAGCCCCGCGCGAGATCGTCGTCACGAACACGCCGGCGTCCGCATATCCGACGCATTGGGTACAGACGCGCGTGTCGTTCAAGGACGAAGGGGTGAGCGTCAACGTGGCGCTCGAGCTGCGCGGCACTTACGTCGACGGCTCGCCGCTCACGAAGGTCCTCGGATCGAAGAACGTCACCCGCGCATCGGCGAGCGTCGCATTCGCGGATGCAGTGTTCGACTATGTGTTACCCGAGGAGCTGAGGGACGGGGCGGCGAAGATCGTTGCGAACGTGACCGACTCCGTGAACAAAGTCGGCACGGCGGAAGCGCCGCTCACGATTCACGCGGACACGACCGCGCCGCAGCTCGTCGCGTTCCTGCCGGCGGCGGAGAGCCGGTACAAATTCAATACCGCCGCGGGCAGCTACACGATCGAAGTGAAGGCGAAGGACGCCGAGACCGGACTCTCGCGCGCGGTGATCAGCGTCGGCGGCGTCGAGCAGAGCGGCGTCACGAGCACGTTCGACGGCTCGACCGGCATCACCACGTGGCGCAGGACCATCACCGTGCCGCCGCGCAATGCCGACACGCGCATCGCGATCGCCGCGAGCGTTTACGACAAGCGCAACAACGTCACGACGGACACGCACGAAGTGATCTACGAGCGCGTCGATGACGCCACGCTGCCCACCGCCGCGTGGATCACTCCGCTCGACGGCGCCGCGTTGCCGTCGAACATTTCCGGCTGGCAGGCCACGCTGCGCGTAAAAGCAACGGATGACGTGAAGGTCATGTCAGTGCGCTTCGAATCGACCGCGCTGTCCGCGCCGCTCAACGCGTCGCTGAAGGCAGGTACGACCGACATCTACGAAGCGAAAGCCTCGTTCAACTTCCCGGCCGACAAGCTGCCGTTCGTCATCAAGGCCATCGTCACCGATGCCGATCCGCTGCACGACGTCGAGCTCCCGATCACCGTCGATCCCGTCGAAGTCGACTCGGTGATCACCGGCGACATCAACATCACCTCGATCACGGCCGCTCAATACGCGAACAAGAGCGTCGCCGTGCGCGTCGCCTGGCTCTGGGTCTCCGTGCCGCTCGTCGTCAAGGACCTCATCCTCCTCGACGGCGCGGGCCTCGGCAGCGCCCAGGAGACGAAGGTCGACCTGACCATTACCGATCACCTCTTCGTCGACGGCGACTCGCGTGTCTTCGTCAACGGCCGCGGCTACCTCGGCGGCTGGCGCGCGCGCGACGACGGCGGCTTCACGAACGGTTCTCTCACCGGAAGAACGGCCGGCGGTACGACCACCGGAGGCGCCGTCTACGCTTCCGCATCGCACGCAGGTTTCGGCGGCTCGTTCTACGGCGCGACCAACGCGACGTACGGCTCGATCACCAGCCCGACCGAGCTCGGGAGCGGCGGTGCGGCCGAAACGGTCAACAACAAGGGCGGCAACGGCGGCGGAGCCGTCGCGTTGCGCGGCGGCTCCGGTCTCGCGCGGTTTGTCATCGCCGGACCGGTGAGCGCGAACGGCGACTCCTGGTGGAGCTCGGGCTCGGGCGGAAGCCTGCTGCTCGATGCGCGCGCGATCATCACCGGTCCGGTCACGCGCATCACCGCGAACGGTGGCGATACGTGGGGATCCTACGAGCTCGACCGCGGCGGCGGCGGCGGACGGGTCTCCATCCGCGCGCGCGAGCGTCTCGACATGAATCCGGCCGCGCCGGTGATCCAGGCGCGCGGCGGACGCAACGGAAACAATGCCGAGGAGGGAGCGACGTACGTCGATGGCGGCGCGGGCACCATCTATCTCGCGCGTCCCGGCTCCACGCTCGGCGAATTGATCGTCTCGTCGTTCGACGAAGCGCATCCCGCGACCACCCATCGCACCGCGGCCACGCCGCTCAGCGGATCGCTCGCGTTCGACGCGATCACCATCGGACCGCGCACGCTCGCGCGCTTCGATACCGACGGCGTCACGCCGGCGACCGTCGATCCGACGGCGACCGTGCTGACACCCGCGGACGTTCCCACCGTCTCGATCGTCTCCACCACGCCCGCCGCGGGCGGCAGCACCGCACAGAACACGACCATCACCGCGCGATTCGACGCCGCGAGCACCGTCGGCCTGCGCAGCGTCCGCACGATCCTCAGCGTGCAGCCGAACGACGTCGTCACCTTCCCGCGATGGGCGCCGTTACTCAGCGACAACGCGATCGCGATCGCCGTTCCCAGCAGCGCAACGCCGGGAACCACGACGCTGAAGATCCAGGTCACCGATCGCGCGGGCCGCGTCGCCGAGTCGGCGCCGGTCTCGTTCACGATCATCAACAACGCGCCCGTCGTCATCGAGTCGTTCGACGTCACTCCGGCGACGGAGACGTACGCCAATCGCACGATCTCCGTGAGCGCGACCGCCTCGGACGACATCGCCGTGCAGTCGCTCTCGCTCACGTCGTCCATCGGCAGCGTGTCGTCGGGCACCGCGACGAAACCGACATCGACGACGATGGCGCGCTCGTTCACGGTCTCGATTCCGGCGACCGCGCCGAGCAACAGCGACGTGGTGCTGACGCTCTCCGCCGTCGATGACGTGCCGGGTCGCGTGCCCACCACGGCCACGCACACGGTAAAGCTCCTGAAGGACGAGATCGCGCCTTCCATCACCGTCACGAAGCCCACCGCGAACCAGGAGATCCTCGAAGGCACCGGCGCGACGTTCGACGTCGAAGCGAACGTCACCGACGCGGAAGTCGCGGTGAAGAGCGTGACCGCGACGTTCGAAGGCGTCACCAAGACGATGTCGCTCGTCAGCGGGACGCTCTATCGCGCGAACTTCGCGGTGCCGAGCGTCGAGGGCTCGGAGCTGATCGCGAAGACGATCACCGTCAACGCGAGCGACTACGACAACAACCTCGCCACGCGTGACGTGCACATCTTCATCAAGCCGCTCGTCGATCCGAACGCGCCCGCGTTGAGCTGGGTTTGCGCGAGTCCGGGAGCGATGTTCCCGACCGGCTACGAGTTCACGATGAGGCTCTCCGCGGTCCCGTCATCGGGCTCGAACGGAGTGAGCAGCGTCGTGGCAACGATCGACGGCGCGTCCTCGACGATCAACGCGACGCGCGAAGGCACCTCGAACATCTACGCATTCAAATACACGATTCCCGCGGGCACTGCGGACGGCACGGTGCTCAACGTCCGCGTCGTCGTGCGTAGCGTCGGCTCGAACGAGTCGACGCTTCTCGGCACGGTCACGGCGGTCGCCGGACAGATCGATCTCAGCACGCAGTCGAACGTCATTCCGCTCGATCCTGGATATCAGGATCGCCATGTCGTCGTGCGCAGCGGCGGCATCCTCGTGCTGAACGGCGAGCAGCACCTGCGCAACCTCGTCGTCCTCGAGGGCGGCAAGGTCATTCAGAAGCATCCCGACAACGCGAACGCGAGCCTCGTCACCGTCGACCGTCTCTTCGTCGCCTGCAGCGCGACGATCGACGTGACCGGCCAGGGCTTCGCGCCCAGGACGACGTATCCCGGCGAAACTCCCTCTGCCGCGAATTCCGGTGGCAGCCACATCGGCGTCGGCGGCGCGCGCGGCCTTCCGGGCACGTCGTACGGCAGCGTTTATCGCCCGCGCGAGGCAGGCGGTGGTGAGCACTACCGCGCGTTTGGCGGCGGCGTGGTGCGCATTGCGGCGGCGCGCGTCGTTCTCGACGGCGTGATTTACGCCGATGGCCAAAGCAACGGGAACGCCCATGAAGGTAGCGCGGCCGGCGGATCGGTGTGGATCCAGAGTGAATCGATCCGCGGCACGGGGCGGATCGAAGCCGACGGCGGCAACGGCGCTGCATTCTCGAGCACCAACGGCGGCGGCGGCGCGATCGCTATCGAGTACTCCGATCCGGCGAGCATCGTGCCGGCCTTACAGGCGTGGAGCGGCAATCACTACAACCCGTACGCCGGCGCCGGCTCGATCTACACGAAGGGGCCGCAGTCGACGTTCGGCGATCTCCGCTTCGACAACACCGGCCGCCCGCATGAGAGACCGGCGCTCCTTCCGGCCCTCGGCACGCACATCATCGAATCGGTTCCCACGCCCGGCACGATCGTGCTGCAGTCGTCTGCGGCAATTCAGCCGTACTTCGCGGGCCACTACCTCCGAGTGCACGCGCCCGACGGCGGCATTCGCGGAATCTGGCGCATCGCCACGGTCGCAACGCCGTCGCAGCTCGTGCTCGAGAGCAGCTCCGAGCCGTTCGATGTCCACGCGGGCGACAGCGTGCGCGGCGCGTATCGCTTCGACTCGCTCACGCTCAGGAACGCGTGGGTCGAGACCTCGGATCTCGTTCTCCTCGGCAAGCCGCCCGTGCTCGATGCGTCTTCGATCTTCCGGCCCGGCAACGACTCGGCGCCGGTCGTGAATTCGTCGCTCGTGACCTTCGCGAAGGGCGCGTATGGAACGCTGCTCACCGGCGCCGCGAATGCGTTCACCGATCCCGACAAGCCCGTCGATGTCTGGGTGCGCTCGTCTACCTCGGATGACCTGACGCCGGCCACCGTCACATTCGGCACGACCGGCGGCCTCTCCATCCGCAAGATCAGCAACGGCCAGGAGTGGTCGAGCGCGCTGTCGAAGCGCGGCGCGGCGCACTCGGCCTATCTCTCGTGCAGGGTGTCTCAGACGAACAACCATGTCGACTGCGGCATGCGGGCCGCCGACTGGTCGCGCTTCTACACCTGGGGCATCTTCAACAACGGCACCTGGCAGATCTGGATCAACAACAGTCCGACGTCGATCACCGGCACGTACAGCACGAGCAGCGTCTTCCGCATCGAGAAGACGCCGGGTCTCGTGCGCTGGTTCCTCAATGGCACGAAGGTGCATGAGCTCGCGGTCGACGGCTCGGTGCTCTACCCGCAGTTCGCCATCCGCTACGACGGCGGCGAGATCAACAGCATTCACTTCAGCGTCGACTCGAACGTGTCGAAGCGCGCCGCGGTTGCGAACGACGGCTCGTTCAGCATCGGCGTCGACGGCGCGGCAGGCGATGCGGTCATCCTCAACGCGCGCGACAGCCACTACTTCGCGCTGCAGTCGCAGACGGCGGTCGGATCGATTCCGGACGACTTCGGCATCGCGGCCATCACGTTCAATCCGTCGCCGGTCACCGGCGGCCGGACGAGCGTAGGCACCGTGACGCTGCGCAGCGCCGCGAGCAGCAGCGCAGCCATTGTCATGCTGCAGAGCGACAACACGACGGCGGCGACGGTTCCGGTCAGCGTCACCATCCCGTCGGGTCAGACGTCGGCGACGTTCAACATCACCACGGCACCGGCGCAAGGCTCGACGCCCGTCAACATCTCCGCGACGTGGGGCGGAGTCGCCACGACAGCCGTCCTCGCGATCGAGAAGGACACGATCGCGCCGGCGGTCTCCATCACCGCTCCCGCGGCGAACGCCGAGTTCACCGAGGGATCGTCGAACAAGATTCCGGTGCAGGTGACGGTCGTCGATGACGACTCCGGCGTCGCGCGCGTTTACGCGACGATCGACGGGCAGAACACCGAGCTCGCGAAGAACACCTCCCTCGGCGCGAACGTCTGGACCGGCAACGTCCCGGCGCCGTTCGTCGACGGCACTCAGAACGTCGCGAGGGATCTCCTCTTCACGGCGCTCGATCGCAACGACAACAGTGGCACGGCCACCGTGTCGGTTCAGATCAAGCCGGTCGTCGACGGCGGCGTGCCGGCGATCTCCTGGAGCTGCACCAGCGCGAATCCTGTCTATCCGGTCGGCTACGGCGCGCGTCTGAAGGTCGTCGCGAAAGCGCCGAACGCCACGAACCCGCTGCAGAAGATCGAGTTCCTCGTCACCGATGCCGGCGGCGCATCGACGACCTACACCGGAGCGTCGATCGGCAGCGATCTGTACGAGTACATCTTCACGATTCCGGACGTTGCGGACGGCACGCACTACACGCTGCGCGCCATTGCGACCACGGCCGCCGGCACGACGGCCCTCGTCGACGGCGCATTCACCGTCCTCGAGGGCGGCGTCGAGATCAGGACCAACACCACCATCGGCGCGAGCGACACCTCGTACGACAACAAGAACATCGTCGTGTGGGACGGCGTTACCGTCACCATCGCCGGGCAGCACACGTTCAAGCGCCTCGCGGCGCTCAACAACAGCGTCGTCACGCATCCCGGCGGCGATCGCCTCCACGTCAACGTCGAGCAGCTCTACGTCGCGTGCGGCGCAGCCATCGACGCGAACGGCCGCGGATACGGCGGGAACAGCACGTATCCGGGCGAGACGACGTCCGCGGATGGAACGGGCGGAAGCCACATGGGACAGGGCGGGTTGTACTCGAATCCGATCGGGTCGACCTACGGAAGCGTCTACACGCCGATGGAAGCGGGCGGCGGAGGAGACAACCAGGGTGGAGGCGGAGCCGGTGGCGGCGTGGTGCGCATCACCGCCGGATCGATCGCGGTGGATGGAACGATCCGCGCGAACGGCGCGAACAGCGGAGAGGCGGGCGGGGGCGGCGGCTCGGTCTGGATCACGACAGGAAAGATCAGCGGCACGGGATCGGTCGAAGCGAACGGTGGCCCGAACTTTTACGGCGAAGGCGGCGGGGGAGCGGTGTCGGTCGAGTACAGCGACGCCACGAGCTCGCTGCCCCTGCTGCGCGCGCATACCGGCATTCCGATCGACCAGTACCGGCCGGGCGGCGCAGGAACGATCTACGTCAAACGCCCGGGCTCCACGTACGGCGATCTGACCATCGACAACGCCGGCCACTGGGGACAGGCGACGGTGCTTCCGTCCCTCGGCAACGGGTCAGCACAGGCGGGGACGAGCAACGCAACACTGATCACCGATCGGCCGACGAACATTCCAACGTATTTCGTTGGCCACTGGGTGGAGATCACGAGTGCGTCAGGATCGGTGAAGGGAACCTGGCGCATTGCATCGGTCAACGGCAAGAGCGCCACGCTCGCGAACGGGAGCGAGACGATCGCCCTTGCTGCCGGCGATTTGTGGCGCGGCGTGTATCGCTTCGACACGATCCTGCTGCGGTACGCGAAGGCACAGAGCCTCGACGCGATTCGCTACGCGACTCTCGACAAGGACAGCGGGTCCACACTGACCAGCAACGCGAGCGCGCCGCTGTTCGCGCAGGACAAGCTCGCCCAGATCGTCGTCGAGAGCACGCCGGACAAGGATTACGTCGCTGCTCCCGCGGGCACGGTGAGCGATCCCGATACGCCGATCCGCATGACCGCGACGAACGTCCGCACGGCCGCGCAGTACACCGGCAATGCGAACGCCGACGGCTCCTTCAAAGTCGCGGTCGCGGGTCTCGCCGGAGACACCTTCACGGTCAAGGCGACCGACTCGCATGCGTTGCCGCTCTCGTCGCCGCACCTTCCGGTCAGCGGCGCGATCGTCGAGACCAATGGCGTCACGTCGCTGTCCATCTCTCCGACCACGGTCGCTGCCGGCAACGTGGCCACGGGAACCGTGCAACTGGTCCGCCCCGCCCGCGCGGAGGGAACGGTGGTCGCGCTCACGAGCTCGAGCCCCGCCGCGGTCGTGCCGGCCACGATCGCCGTTGCAGGCGGACAGACGTCCGCTCAGTTCAGCATCACCACCCCGGCCTCGCCGGCAGGGGACACGGTGACGATCACCGCATCGACCGCCGCGGGCGCGCGGTCGGCGACGCTCACCATTCTCTCCAGCGGCGATTACGTCACCACCGTGGCCGGACGCGTCGTCGATGAGCGGGCGCGCGGCGTTGCCGCTCTCACAGTCACTTGCGCGACGCACACGGGCACGACCGACGCGGACGGCTTCTTCTCCATCTCCGACATGCCCGCCGCCGGCAACATCACCTGCACGGCGACGCAGTCGCTCGCCGACGGCACGACCTACAGCGGTACGTCGGCCCCGACGCCCGCCGTCGCCGACAGCGTGACCAACGTTGGCGACATCGTGATCCGGACGACGATCTCGTTCACGCAACTGAGCGCGTCCTCGTGGGGCGTCGGCTCCTCGTTCCGCGCCCGCACGATCAAACGCCACGGCAAGACGCTCGTCGTCTCCGGCGCGGGCGGCGGACCGGGAACGGGCGACAACGACCGCATCGCAATCTTCGATCTCACCAATCCCGCGAGCCCGTCATTCGTGCGGCAGGTGTCCGCAGGCAATACGGCCATCTACGACGTGGAGATCGTCGACGGATGGGGATACGTCACGTCGTGGGACTTCTGCACGATCAACCTCGCCTCGCCGACGTCGTCGAAGATCTGCTACGGGACCGTCGGCTCACTCACCGTGGCGGTCATGAACAAGTACGCGTTCGTCGCCACGAACTCCAACTACAAGATCAAGGTCTACGACGTCACCAATCCCGCCGCGGCGAAGAATCTGCGCGATCAGGACATCATCCCCGGCACAGGCTCGCAGAAGTTCTTCTGGGATCTGATCCCAATCGGCAGCGGCCATCTGGCGGGGCTCAGCTTCACCAGCGAGAACGGCGTCGGTCACGACCTGGTGATGCTCGACGTCCGCGACGTCAACAACTTCGTCAAAGTCGCCGACATCGATCTGCCGAACTTCACCGCGGTGCGCGGCCATGTCGACGGCTCGATCCTCTACATCTCGAGCGCCAGCGAGGTCGCCGCGTTCGACGTCAGCAATCCCGCGGCTCCGGTGCTCGTGAGCCGTACGGCGATCAACGGCGGAAGCGACAACGTCTTTGTCGCCGGCAAGGAAGCGTATGCCACCGCCGGTGCGAGCGGTCTCGCGCAGATCGACGTCGCCGTGCCCGCGTCACCGTTCGTCGTGAAGCACATCGGCGGCGTGGGCGGCTCCGCGCGCGATCTGCTCTTCTACTCGAACTACGTCTACGTCGCGAACGACACCGGTCTCGCATACGCGCGCATGCCGGTCGCGCCGCAGGTCTCGCCGTCGCACATCAAGCTCGCGCGCGCGACGCCGAATGTCACGGTCACCGGTCTCGCGACCTCGGTCACGGGCGCGACGCCGATCACCGTCATGATCACGAACCGCACCAGCGGCGCGACCGCGCCCGGCTTCGCCGTGAACGCGGACGGCAGCTTCAGCGCCTCGCTCGCCGCCGCGTCGGGCGATCGCATCGCCATCACTGCGATCGATGTCGCCGGCCGCGAGAGCGCGATGACCGACGCCGGTCTCGTGCCGTTCGGAACCTCCGTCGAGGAGAATTTTCTCGCGACGGGAACGAACTACCGCGCGCGCACCGTGCGCACTGACGGCTCGCTGCTGGGCGTCGCGCGCTGGGGCGGCGAGGGCGAGGGGATGGGACAGAACACGCTGATGTTCGTCTTCGACATCAGCACCCCGGGCTCGACGACCTACAAGTACGGTCTCGATGCCGTCTACGGAAACACGTACGACTTCGACATCTTCAACGGCTGGGCGTACACGTCCGGCTGGGACGTCTGCACGATCGATCTGCGGAGCTCCACGTCGACGCGCCGTTGCGTCGGAACGGGCGATGCGGGCGAGGTCGGCATGGCGTACGCCGGCGGAACGTACGCGTTCGCCACGACCGGCTGGCAGAACAACGACGGCCGGATCCGCATCTACAACGTCAGCAATCCGAACGCGCCTTCGCTGCTGAGGCATCAGTCGACCACGGTCTCGACCGAGTTCTACGACTCCATCCCGTACGGCGACAACCATCTCGTCGCCATCGAGCGCAGCGTCCACGACGTCGTGGTCTTCAATCGCACGGACGTCAACAACCTCGTCAAGCTCGCCGACATCGACATCCCGAACTTCGAGTCCTTCCGCGGACATATCGATGGCAATCTGCTCTACATCGCCGGATTCGGCGGCAAGGTGGCCATCGTCGATCTGACGAATCCGGCGGCGCCCGTGGTCAAGTCCATCCTTTCGACGGGCGTCGCGAAAGGCGTCACTGCGAGCAGCAATCGTGCGGTCGTCGCGGCAGGCATGCTCGGCGTCGTTTATCTCGACGTCACCAATCCCGCCGCTCCGGTGATCCTCGGACGCCAGCAGATCAGCGGCAACGCGTGGGACGTCCTGCTCCGCAACGGCGTGCTCTACGTCGCCAACGAACAGGGTCTCCTCGTGATCAAGGATGCGATTCCGGTCAATCCCAACACGAGTGCGCCGCAGTTCCCGCTCGCGGCGCAGATCACCGCCGGCACCGACGCGAGCGGCGACTTCGTCGCCGGCCCCGCGGGCGCGGTCACCGATCCCGATACGCCGATCGACCTCAGGGTGACCAGCGCGCGCACGGGCCAGATGTTCAACGGCACGGCTTTGCCTGACGGCTCATTCCGCATTCCGGTCGTCGGGCAGGGCGGCGATACGTTCACGATCCAGGCGACCGACTCGCACGCGACTCCGCTGTCGGCCACGATCGCCGTCAATGGCTCGATCGTCGACGCGAACCAGCTCGCCTCGATCGCCATCGAGCCTTCCTCCGTCGCCGCGGGCGCGTCGACGATCGGAACCGTGCGGCTGCTGCAGCCCGCGCGGAGCAACGGAATCAGCGTCGCGCTCGCGAGCTCGCATCCTTCCGCGACGGTTTCATCCGCGGTGATCATCAGCGCAGGCGAGTCGTCCGCGCAGTTCGCGATTACCACGCTCGCATCGAGCGCGAATGCCGCGGCGACGATCACCGCGACGTATCAGCGGTCGAAGTCCGCAACGCTCGACATCGCCGGGTCCGCCGGTGCGCTGGCCTCCGTCACGCTCGATGCGTCGACGGTCGAAGGCGGCACGAGCCTCAACGGCACCGTCACCCTCGGCGGACCCGCGCCCGCGGGCGGCGCGACCGTCCTGCTCGCGAGCTCCTACTCGTCCGTTGCGTCGGTCCCGTCGAGCATCGTCATCCCTGAAGGCGTGACGACGGAGACGTTCACCGTCGGCACGAAGAGAGTCGCCGCCACGACGTCTGCGTCGATCAGCGCAACCTACGGCGCGACGCGCTCCGCCGCCCTGAACCTCACCGCGTGCACGACGCTCGGGACTGCCGCGAGGCCGGCAACGGTCCCGTCGCCGCTCTGGCTCGACGACGCTCCGCCGAGCGGCGGCACACCCGCGGGCAGCGCCGCCTTCGATGCCACGCAGGCCGCGAGCGGAACGCAGGCCCTCCACTTCGACGCCGCCAGCGGCGCGCGCTCGTGGAGCGTCACCGGCGCGGCGCCGCTCGCCGTCACGCCGGACGACAAGCTCGTCGTCCACGTTCTCGTGAATCCATGCAATCCGGCGCGCGAGCTCTGGATCACGCTCAGCGACGGCACGACCTCGCTCGATGCGATGTGGGGCGAGAGCCTCATCGATCCGAGAGGCAAGCCGGTCCGGATCGGTCCCATGCCGCGCGGCGGAGAGTGGGTGAGGCTCGAGGTTCCCGCCTCGATTCTCGGTCTGACGTCTGCGAAGAACTTCACCTCGATGGAGGTGCAGGTCTACGGCGGCGAGGCGTGGATCGACGCCGTTGGTCTCGCGTCCTGCGTGCTCCCGACGGCAGCCGCGCCGTCGCATCGCTCCGACGAAGAAGTCTGGTTCGACGACGCATTGCCGGCCGGCGCCGTGGCCTCGTCCGGCGGCAACGCGCGCCCGTGGCTGTGGGATACGACCCAGGCCGCGAGCGGGACGAAGTCGCACACCGAGTTGCTCGAGGCCGGCTGGAAGCAGCACAGCTTCAGCGGCGCGACGGAGAAACTGAACGTCGCTGCCGGCGACGCCCTCTACGTGTGGGTCCTCCTCGATCCGTGCAATCCGCCGCGGCAGATCCTCATCACGTTCGCGAAGGGCGGCGACGTGATGCGCGGCGCCTTCTGGGGCGAGAAGCTCATCCTGCCCGGCGCGACCATTCCGCAGACCTCGCGCATCGGTGTGATGCCCGAGGCGGGGCGGTGGGTGCGGCTGGAGATCCCGGCGGGGCTGATCAACGCCGAAGGGATCGCGATGGACGGCATGGCCCTGGCGACGTACGGCGGGCGTGCGTGGTTCGATCGCGCCGGCAGAATGCCGCGCGTCAATCTCGCGCGTGGCAAGGTCGCGTCCCAGTCCTCGACCGTCACGAACAACGGCATCACCTATGGCGCGTCGCGCGTCGTCGATGGCGATACCAGCGGCGTGAACGACAACTGGTGCACGACGAACTTCGAGTCCGAGCCGTGGTGGCAGGTCGACCTCGGCGCCGTGCAATCGATCGAAGACATCCAGATCTGGCCGCGTCCGAACTGCTGTGCGCCGTCTGACTTCACCGTCTACGTGTCCGACACGCCGTTCGCGTCGACGCGCGCCGGCATCGAAGTGCAGAGCGGCGTTGCCCGTCTCGCGATCATCGGCACCGCATCGCGGCCGATGAGCCTTCGCGTCGACCGCACCGGCCGCTACGTGCGTCTCTATCGCAACGGAACCGCGGAGCTGCAGCTCGGTGAAGTCGAGGTGTGGGCACCGGCGTCCGCGAAGCGCGTCAATCTCGCGATCGGCCGGACGAGCGCGAGGCAGTCCAGTACGCAGAGCAGCAACCCCTCGCTCGCTCGCGCGGAACACGCCGTCAACGGCGACCTCTCCGGCAGTTACGGCTCACTCGGATCGACGACGCACACGAACCTGGAAGCGAACGCCTGGTGGGACGTCGATCTCGGATCCGTCCTCCCGATCTCGGCCGTCGACGTGTTCATGCGCTTCAGCACCGACCCGAACCCGGTCGCTCCAGGCGACGAGATCACGAACTTCTACGTGTTCGTCTCCGACGGGCCGTTCGCGTCGTCGGATCCGGCCGCGACCATCAGCCAGCCGGGAGTGTCGACGTACTTCTACGGCTCACCGCCGCGGTCGTCGCATCCGTTCGTCATCGACCGGCCGGGCCGGTACGTGCGCGTCCAGATCTCCAACACCTGGGTGCTCTTCCTCAACGAGGTCCAGATCTGGTCGCAGGACGCGCTCCTCGAGGCGCTCAGCAAAAAGGAACTCCATTGACTCGCATCGGCATCGCTCTTTCGCTCACTCTGCTGCTCTGCGCGGGAGCCTTCGCGCAGCAGGCGGAGGTCACGTACAACGATGACTTCCAGAGCTACGGCTCGCCGCGCAATCCCGCGGGCTGGGTCGACAACTCCATCGGCAAGTCGACGCCGATCGCGAACGGTTTGTACAAGACGTGGCCCGATCCGCTGCAGGGCAACCAGGGCTCGAACATCGTCTACGGCACGAAGCAGTCGTCCGGCAAACCGGAGGGCAACAACCCGCGCATCGGCACGTTTTCCACGCTGACCACGAAGAGCTTCAGGAGCTTCGGCCGCTTCGAGTATCGCGGCCGCTTCATCCGCACGAGCGCCGACACGCGCATCGGCTTCACCTTCCACTCCTCGTACCCGGAGAAAGACTCGTACTACCTCGTCGGACTCTGGACGCAGCCCGCCACGACGAAGCTCACCATGCAGCTCTTCGGCTTCGGCGCGGGAACGATCGCGAAAGACACCGACAGCGAATTCACGCCCGAGATCAACAAGTGGTACCGCTTCCTCGTTCAGGTCGATGACGTCGACGGCGCGACGAACATCCGCGCGCGCTTCTGGCTCGACGGAACCGAAGAGCCGAAGACCTTCACCATCGACGCGACCGACGCATCGGCCACTCGTTTGAAGGAAGGCCGCATCGGCATCTGGTCCGCGGTGAAGGGCGACGCGTACGTCGACGATCTCTTCGCGAAGTCTCCCGTCGATCACACCCCGCCCGTCATCGCATTCTTCGAAGGCGGCGTGCAACTGCAGCCGGGCACGATCACGCCCATCGATCACGACGCGCGCGTCGACATCCGCGCGACAGACGACCTCTCCGGCCTCGCCAGCCTCACCGCGACCGCCGGCGGCCAGCCGTACACGCCGCTCGCCCCGATCGCGGCCGAAGGCCCGCACACGATTCACGCGATCGCGAAAGACAACGTCGGCAACACGAGCGAGAGCAGCGTTCAGGTGCTCGTCGACAAGTCACCGCCGGTCATCACGCTCACCGAGTCCGGCACGCCGCTGCCGCTGCCGTTCTCGACGTTCCGGCGCATTCCGGCGATCGACATCAAGGCCGCCGACACCTGGACGAAGGTCGAGAAGATCACCGCGACGATGGACGGCAAGTCCGACCTCGTCATCACCGAGCAGGGGACGCACTACCTCGTCGTCGAGGCGATCGACACCGTCGGCAACAAGAGCGTCGTGCAGGCCACGATCCTCGTCGACTTCACCGCGCCCGTCATCTCGTTCTACGACGGCACGACGAAGCTCGATCCGCGCGAGCTGCAGAAGTTCCAGCGCGACGTCGCCATCGACATCAAGGTCACCGACGCGGTCTCCACCGCGACGTACACCGCGACCATCCTTACTGGAAGTAACGTTGCGTCCTACACCGCCGGCACGCTGATCGCGAACGAGAACGAGCACACGATCGTGGTCAAGGCGGTCGACGAAGCGGGGAACACCGCCGAGTCGACGCTCACGATCCTCGTCGACAAGACCGCGCCGATCGTCGCGGTGCTCGAGTCCGATGAGCCGTTCGCCGGCGGCAAGTTCAAGCGCTCGCTCACGCCGGTCGTGCGCATTCAGGATCTGACCGAAACGATCACCAGCGCCACGCTGAACGACAAGCCCTGGAGCTCCGGCCAGGAGATCTCCTCGGAAGATCACTACACGCTGAAGGTCACGGTCACCGACGAGTTGAACTGGGTGACCGTCGTGCCGCCGATCAGCTTCACGATCGACAAGACCGCGCCGGTCGTTGCGGTGACCGAGGGCGGGCAGCCGCTCGTGACCGGCAGCGCGTTCAACAGGAACGTGAAGCCGGAGATCACGATCGCCGACATCACGAACACCACGACCACCGCGCTGCTCAACGAGCAGCCGTACACGTTCGGCACGGAGCTGAGCGAAGAGGCGAAGTACTCCCTCACCGCGACCGTCGTCGACGAGCTCGAATGGTCGACGACCATTCCGGCGATCGTCTTCTTCATCGACAAAACCGCGCCCGTGGTCACGCTGATGGAAGGCGACAGCGAGCTCACCGACGGCCAGTGGTTCAACCGCGACGTCACGCCGCGCGCGATTGTCAAAGACACCACCGAGACGACGACGACCGCGACGCTGACACTTGCTGACGGAACGGTCCAGCCGTACGAGCTTGGCACGCCGGTGACGGCCGAGGGCGTGTACACATTGAAGGTGAGAGTCACGGACAAGGTCGGACTCTCGACCGACGTTCCGCCGGTCACCTTCACCATCGACAAGACCCCGCCGGCGATCGCGTTCACCCATCCGATCGGCGGCTCCACGATCACGACGGCGCGCGTGATCGTGACCGGCGAAGCCGACGACGCGGTGAGCGTCGAGGTCAACGGCATCGAGGCGACGATCACGGACAAGAAGTTCGCCACGCCGGTCGCGATCGAGCTCCTCGAGGGCGAGAACACGATCGTCGCCCTCGGCATCGACCGCGCGGGCAACAACACCACGACCGCCATTCCCGTCACGCTCGACACGCGCGCGCCGGAGCTCAGCGTCACCGCACCCGCGCAGAACGCCTGCCTCAACGTGACCGAGATCGCCGTCAGCGGACGCGCGTCCGATGCGGCGCTGTCGAAGGTGAAGGTCACGATGGGAACGACGTCCGTCGATGCGACAATCGCCGCCGACCGGCGGTCGTTCACCGCGACGATTCCCGCGCCCGTCGAAGGAAAGTTCACCATCCGCGTCGAGGCCATCGATGCGAGCGGCCACACCGCCGTCGCGGCGATCGCCGTCGTCGTCGATCGCACGAAGCCGGTCATCGCCGTGACCGAGAGCGGCGTGCCGTTCACGGCCTCCGCGATCAACCGGCCGGTCTCGCTCGATGTGCGCGCGACGAACGAAACGAATGCGACGCTCACGGTGACGCTCGACGGGCAGCCGTACACGCCGGGCACCGTCATCGCGAGCGAGACGCCGGCGCCGCACGTGCTTCGCGCGACGGCGAAGGACTGCGCGGGTCTCGTCTCCGACGAGAAGGTCGTGCAGTTCATCGTCGACCGCACCGTGCCCGCCATCACCTCGATCAATCCGGCCAACGGCGCAACGGTGGGGGAGAAGCCCTCATCGATCACCGGAACGTTGAGCGAGCCGGCCGCGGTCGTGCTCGAGGCGACGGGCGCCGCCGCGCAGGTCAGCGGCGTCGCCTTCACGCTCGCCGCGCCGCTGCAGGAAGGGCTGAACACGTTCGTGCTGGTGATCGTCGACGCAGCCGGCAACTCGTCGCGCTTCGTCTACACCGTCACGATTCACACGACGGCTCCGAGTGTCGAGATCGTCGAGAACGGCTTGCCGCTCCCCGCGAATCACGTCTACCGCCGCGCGGTCACGCCGATCATTCGTTCCGACGACGCGAAGGCGACGATCACCGCGACGCTCAACAACGCGCCGTTCACCTCCGGCACGGAGATCACGAGCGACGGCGACTACACGATCACCGCGAAGGCGCGCGACAGCTTCGGCCACGAGTCCGCGACCGCGACGGTGAGCTTCACGATCGATCGCACCGGTCCGGCGGTGGACATAGCGTCGCCGGCGCAGGACGCGGTCATCAACGCCGAAAGCGTCGAAGTGCGCGGCACGACGAACGCGAGCAGCGTCGCCGTCAACACGATCGCCGCCGCGATTGCGAACGGCGCGTTCACCGCGACGGTTCCGCTCGAGCTCGGCCCGAATACGCTCATCGCCGTCGCCGTCGATGCGGCGGGCAACGGCGCGAGCGATGCGGTCGACGTCACGCGCGACACTGGGAAGATCGGCATCCTCCTCGCCGCGCCGCCCGACAAGCTGCTCACGAACCGTCCGACCACGCTCGTCGCGGGCCAGGTGCTCACGCCGGCGAACGCGCGCAGCGTAACCATTAATAGTACGCAGGTCTCGCTCGATCCCGCGGGCATGTTCCGCGTGAACGGCTTCGCGCTCAGCGAAGGTCCGAACACGATCACCGCGTCGGTCAACGCGAGCAGCGGCGAAGTGAACAGCATCTCCGTCACCGTCACCGCCGACTTCACGCCGCCCGTCCTGAAGGTTCTCGCCAACAGCGCGGACCTCGGCGACGGCGCGCGCTTCGCGACTTCGCCGAGCATCACCCTCGACGCGACCGACGAGAACCCTGCCGGACTCACGACGAAGCTGACCATCGACGGCGAGCTCGTCTCGCCCGGCGTCACGACGCTCCTCGACGGCGGCCATGCGCTCACCGCCATCGCGCGCGATGCCGCGGGCAACGAGACCCGCGTCGACCGCGTCTTCTTCATCGGCACGGCCGGCTCGTTCGGCGGCTGCGCGCTCTCCGCGTTCGATCCCATCGACGGCGCCGCCGTCTTCACCGAGACCGTGCGCATCGCCGGCCGCTCCGGCGGCGCGATCGGTGTGCAGATCAACGACTCCGCGGCCTCCGTCGCCGACGGCTCGTTCTGCGGCGACGCCACGCTCGTGCCGGGCCGCAACGAAGTGACGATCCGCTGCACCGACGCGGCGGGACAGCCGACCGACGATCCCGCGTCGAAGCTCATCCTCTATCGCTACATCGATCCCACGATCGCGATCGCCTCGCCCGCCGCGGGCAGTACCGTCACCGCGACGAGCATCACCGTCACCGGCACCGTCGGTGCGGGCGTCGTCTCGGGCGACGTGAACGGCATCTTCTTCACTGTCCCCGATGACGGCGCCGAGACGCACACGTTCAGCGTTCCGAATGTCCCCATCCGAACGGGACTGAACGTCATCACCGCGCGCGCGAAGACGAAGTCGTCGCGCATCGGCGTCGCCACCACGCGCGTCCACGCCCTCAACTCCACGCCTCAGATCGCGATCACGTCGCCGCTCGCCAGCACGGACACCGGCGCAACGTCGATCGACGTCAGCGGCACCTACACGGATATCGACCCATCCACGATCACCGTGAAACTCGGCACCACGCAGTACGCAGCACTCAGCACGCAGCACTCCGACACGACGGGCACCTTCACCGCCACCGTGCCGCTCGCCGCGGCGCAGGTGAACGTGATCGAAGCCACCGGCCGCAACGGCGCGGGCGCGCAGGCGTCGTCGACCGTCGATGTCACACACATCGCGGGCGGCCCGTCCGTCTCGATCGACGCGCCGCGCGACAACACGTACTTCCCATCGACGCAGAGCACCACGCTCCGCGTCACCGGCACGTTCACCGGCGACGCCGGCACGACCGTCTCCGTGAACGGAGTGGTGGCGACGATCACCGGCTCCACCTTTGCCGCCGACGTCGAGCTTTCGTCCGCCGCGATCTCGCAGCTGATCGCGCGCGCGACCGCTCCCGACGCGCGCAACGCGAGCGACTCCGTGCGCGTCGTCCGATTCACCGACGCCCTCGCCGTGCGCGAGAGCTTCCCCGCGAACGACGCCACGAGCATCGACCGCGGCGCCGCGATCGTCGTCCTCTTCAACCATCCCCTCGACCGCTCGACCGCGGCCAGCGCATTTCGCATGACCGACGCCGATGGTGCGACCGTCGACTGCGCGCTCTTCGTCGAGCGCGACGCGATCTCCTTCGCCCCCGCGCAGCCGCTGCGCAGCGGCGTGCGCTACACGATCACTCTCGGATCGTCGCTGAAGGACGTCGCCGGCAGCTCGCTCGCCGCTGCGCATTCCTTCGCCTTCACCACCGGCGGCAGCGCGCCGGCGAACGCGCCGATCGTCGACGACACGAACACCACCGGCTGCTTCAGCGGCACTACGCTCACCGGACGCGTCTCCATTCCGGGCGCGCAGGTGCAGATCGAAGTCGACGGCGTGAAGATGCGCGTCCTCTCCGACGCCGGCACCGGCGCGTTCAAGGCCACCTTCGCGTTCTCCGGTCAGACCGGCTACCACATCGTGCGCGTCGCCGAAGTCGGCGCCGACGGCAGCCTCTCCGCCGAGCGCGCGCTCTGCTTCCGCATCAACTGCACCGTGCCGAACGTCCTCGCCGCCTCGCTCGACCGCACCGCGAAGACGGTGACGATCCAGTTCTCGAAGCCGATGGATCTCACGACGCTCGTCGCCGCGTCCGATGGCACGATCGTCCTCGTGCCGGAAGGGGAGAGCGCGCTCACCGGCACGGTCGCGCTCAATGCAACCGGCGACACCGCGACGATCACTCTCGCTAGCGTTCCCGCAAAGCACCTCGCCCTCACCGTGAAGAAGAGCGTGAAAGACGCCGGCGGCGCGTCGATGGTCGCCGACTACACGCAGACGTTTCAATTCAGCGACGATCCCGCGCTCGAGCGCGGCAAGGGCTACGTCTCCGGCGCGGTCTACGACGCGACGAACGGCCGCCCGCTCGCCGGCGCCAGAGTCTTCCTCAATCCTCAATCCTCAATCCTCAATTCGAACCCGAAGGGTCGATACACCCTCGCCCTCCCCGAAGGCGCCTACACGATCGAAGCGAGCGCGCCCGGCTACACCACCGTCTGGCGCCAGGTTGTCGTCCCCGCCGGCGCGGGCGTCGTGCCGATCGACATCCGCCTCACCAGGCGCGGCACCGCGCTGACGCACGGCGGCGACACGAAGATCACGAAGCCTGTCGAGCTCACGCTCGCATCCACCGCCGATGTTCGCGTCACGTCCATCGGCGGCCAGTCGCTCGCCGGCCTCCTCCCCCTCGGCTGGTCGCCGCTCGCATCCGCCGAAGTGAGCGGAACGAGCGAAGCGATCCCCGGCGCGAAGCTCACCTTCCACATCGACGCGAGCGCAGTCACCGCCGCCGCGCAGACGCTCGCGCTCGTGCAGTACGACAGCGAAGCGGATGAATGGCGCGTCCTCGTTCCGATCGTCAATGTCGGAAGCGACGGCCGTGTCGTCGTCGACATCAGCGAGACCGGCAACTACGCGCTCGTGTATGCCGACAAAGGCTCGACGCTCGTCGCGCGCGCCGGCGCTTCGCTCACCGGCATCGCGAATCCGTGCGTCACCACACCCGACGTCTGCCGCCTCACCGGCAAGAGCTTCGTCCTCGATCCGAAGGCCGTGCTTCCGAGCGGCCGCACGGTCGCGACGCTGACCACCGACGGCACGAAGCCGTATCCGAGCGGCACCGCGGTGCAGGCGTTCATCGACGAGCAACTCAATCTCGCCGACGGCCGCGTCCTCGTCGATCCGCCGTTCGCAACCGATCTCCTCATCTACCGCAATCTCGCCGGCACCGACGGCATCGCCGACTTCCACCTCTCGCCGACGCTGCAGGCGCAGTCGGTGATCCTGCGCGACGGCGTCGATCACATCCGCATCGTCGACTACCCCGGCCGCATCGACCGCGGCACGCTCCTCGGCGCCGAAGGCGGACGCGTTCCCGGTGACGGGAGCGTGCTCCTCGACGTCCCCGCCGGCGCGACCGCCGAGCCGCTGCACGCCTCGGTCTCCTCGATGTCCGACGCGGACCTCGCCGCCCTCGGCGCGATCCCCGGCTTCCGCATCGCCGCCGGTTTCACATTCACGCTCACGCGCGCGAACCAGCCCACGCCCATCGAAGGCGTCGAGATCGCCCCGCCGTCGCTGTTCGCCCCCGCAAAAGCCACGGTCTCGATCCCTTCCTCAATCCTCAATCCTCAATCCTCAATCCCCCAGATCGTGATCGCGGAAATCCTGAGCAGCACTCAACACGGCATCCTCTTCCGCCTCGTCGCACTGACATCTCCGTCCGTCGCGAACGTCTTCGTATCGCGCCCCATCGTCTCGACACAGCTCCCCCTCGACGGCATCGTGCGCGACGGCCGCTATCTCGTCCTCGTCGCCGACAACCCGATCGCCTCCGCCTACGGCCAGGTGAAGACCGGCGCCGCCGCGATCGCGAACGCGCGCGTCACCTCCGGCATCGGCTCCCCGATGACCTCGCCCCTCGGCGTACGCGATCTCACCCGCCTCGACGGCGTGTTCGTCGTTCCCGTCGCCGCGAAACCCGCGACGCCCTTCTCGCTCGTCGCGCGTTCGCTCGCAACCGGCGACGGCGCCGCCGCCGTGCACGCGACGAGTCCCGACCCCGACACCTTCATCAACTTCGGCGCGTTGACGCTCGCCGCGCAGGCGCCACAGCTCACCGGCCTCACACCCGCCGACAATGCCGATGTCGATGTCACCCAGCCTCTGGTCGTCCAGGCAACCTTCAACGCCGCCATCGACGCCGCGTCGCTAGTCAATGGCTTGCGAGTCACAAACCTTACGACGAATACCGCGCTCGCCGGCACGATCACCCTCAACGGCTCGAGTACCGTCCGCTTCATGGCCAACGAGCCGCTGCGCGCCGCGTCGCGCTACTCCATCACCGTCGCCCCGACGATCCGCACCACCACCGGCACGCCGTTCGGGAGAACCGTCACCACGCAGTTCTCGACGCGCGCCATTCCGCCTGGCAACACGGCCATCCATCCGGAACTGGTCCGCATCACGATTCCCGATGAGAGCGGAAAATCGATCATCAGTGGCAAACCAGGCGCCCTCCCGAACGGTGCGCAAGCCCTCGCTGTTCGTCGCGGCCGCTTCTTCATCGTGTCGTACAGCGCGACCGTGAGCAGCGATGGCTCGTTCTCGTTCGACGCCGGTCATCTCGACCCGAGGGATCGCATCTTCACGAGCGATGCGATCGATCTGCAGGTCCTCGACCCAGTATCGAGAGCGATCGTCGCAATCATTGAGCTCACGCCATTCGTCACCGCGGACGGGAAAGGCTTCCTCGCGCCGGCGAACAGGACAACGACGTTCAGCAGCGGCGACGGAATGGTGGTCACGGTTCCAGCCGGCGCGTTCGACGAGGCGGCGCGCATCGACGTGCATCTTTCCACCAAGGGCGTACTTGCCGCCGTGCCGCGTCTGGATACGGAGCTGAACTGGTCCGCCGGCGTGCAACTCGACTTTACTGGCGTTGCGAAGCAGCGCTTGCAGCTCGACATCCCCGCTCCGCCCGGCACCGATCCGGTGAGGCCCTACCTGCTCGCGCTTCTCGGGCAATCGATGCGCGGCCCGCGCCTGATGATCGTCGACACACTGCGCGTCGAAGGCGGCAGGTTCACCAGCTCCGCCGCGCCGGCTGCACAAGGTGCGCGTCTGCAGACGAACGCGGCGCTCACCGGCGCCGACGTGAAGAACTATCTACTGGGCGTCAATCGCAGCGGCATCTATGCCGTGGTCGACATCAAATCGAACTTCGGGTGGTCGGTGATGGAAGGCCTCCACGCCGGCTATGACCTTTTCTGGGACACCTACGAGAGCCTCTATGCCGCCGACTTCTACCTCGCCGAAGGACGTGGACGCGTTGCAATCCCTGTATTGGCCGGGACGCGGTTCAAGGTCACGGGCGTCGACACGGGCCTGGGAGTCGATGTCTTCAACTCGACGTACGAGCCGATCGCCGCGGGTGCGGTCGCTTCGCTGCCTTCGCCGCAGACGGACATAGAAGGTCCGTACCCGATCTACGCCTCGCCGTTCCGTGTCGAGATCGTTGACGTTGGCGACGACTCCCTCGAGGTACGCGACTTCACGATCACCGTCGCGGGCGGCCAGATCAAGGCCGCGACAACGCTCCCCGTCGACGTGGGCATATCAATGCTCAACGTGTCGAAGGGACGATACGACGCCTCGAGAACGAGCGGTCTAGCCGTCGAGGGTGCGGTCGGCGACCGCGTCGTTCTCTTCGTCGCCGAGCGCGATGTCGATCCGAACGCGCGGCTCTCGGTCGTCTTCAATGAGCCGATCGACACGAGCGGCGACCTTTCGAGCCGCGTGAAGCTGAAGAAGGGAGACGTCGACATCACCTCCTCAGCGACGCTGAGAGCCGATTCGGGCGGGCGGCGCATCAACATTGACCTGACGTCGACGCTTGAACGCGGCGCGACGTACACGCTCGAGCTGCACCCGACCATCGCCGACACATCGGAAGCAGCGCTGAGGATCGGACAGGTGAGCGGTGAAAGTGTGCTGTCCGAGCCGATCCGTCTGGAGCTGCGAGTGCGCGCTCCAGCGGACGTGCTGACCTCGTTCGATCTCGAGAGCGGAGCCATCCGCGATATGGCGCAGAGCGACAACGTTCTTCTTCTCGCTGCGCTGGACGGCGGCCTCGTCGCGTACGACATCGCCAACCCAGCCGCGATGACGCCGGCCACCCGACCGATGGCCGTTGCGCTTGGCGACGTGACGAGCTACTGGGCCGTGGCCGCGGACCATCACGGGCGCGTCTACGCGTCTGGATTGACGAACCTCTTTGGTGTAGTGCGCAGCTATCGCATCGAAGACTTCCGGACGACCTCTCCGACGCGGACGGTCACCGAGCAGAGGGGCGCGGTGACGGTGTCGTGGGCGCCCGGCGCGACGACAGCTCTTTCGCTCCCGTCGGGGACGGTTCTCTCTGATCGCGCCGAGGCCACGCCGCGCAAGATCCAGATCGCGGTTCAGGACACCGACCTGACGTTCAGCAGCCGCGCGGAGTTTGCCCAGCAGATGGCGAGCTCGATCACGAGCGAGACGACGCGCGCCGATGACCTGCATCAGTTCGCATTGGCCATCCCAGTGACGAACGGCTATCCCTACCGCGTCCAGCGCATCACCATCGAGAACCGCAGGCTCGGCATGCGCTGGTCTGCGGACGCGATCAAAGCGGGACCGGGCCCGGCACAACCGGCGCTCTTCAACGAGGTCGTGGCCGCTCAGAACGACCAGCTGCGCATTCTGTACAACGAGCGCACCTGGGTGAATGTGTCGCTGTTCGGATATGGCATCGGGGTCTACGACCTCAACGCCGTGGAGTCGAACGACGAGCCAACCCGTCCCGCAGGATACGTTCCGATCCGTGAACAGATCCGGCTGACGAAGGGGGAGCTCCGCAGCGAGTGCCCCACGCATCCGACGGCGGATTCCGGAGCGATCCAGGACCTGACGTTCTCGCCTGAAGCGGCGCTCGTGGGCGGAGAGGCGTTGAAGGTCGTGGCGCTCGAGACGCGCCGCGGAGCGCTCGATCTGACGATCGACATTGCGGGCGGCGACGCGAATGCGTGCAGCGAGCGCGCGCCAACCGGACTGCTCTTCCGCAGCTCCTCAGCGAGCGGCCCGATCGATCATCCACGCCTGGGCGGTGCGAACGGGTTGCGCGAAAAGTTCCGGGCCCTCACCGGCCGCTATCCGAACGGCCGCTTCAACGCGATCGCTCGATACGACTGGAACCTGAGCGCGACCGACAACACCGCCGGCGCGCGCGGATCGGAAGCGAGGACTGCGGTCGAGCGCAACTACCTGCTCGTCGCTGGCAACGAGTACGGCCTGCTCGTGGTCGAAGCCGGCGGAACGCCTCCGTCCGCGTATCCCGCATACCTGCCACTCGGCAACGAGCACCTGGCCGACATCATCTGGATCCCCGGCGGAGCGTTCGGCGTACGCACGGTGAGCGGCTCGCACTACGCGACGGTCGTCGACGGCGAGGGCCGGGTGCTGCTCGTCGATCTACAACGCCTCGACGAGAGGTGGGGCATACCATCCGATCAACTCTTCAAGACCGCCAGTGAGTCGCTCTCGGGCGCCGGCACGTACGGCGCGGGCAAAGACGATCCGCGCATCGTCTGGAAGTCACGAGCCGGAGTCGTGAACTCGACGATGGCTCCGATCCTCGATGGCGAGACCGGCTACCTCTTCGCGGGCCGGCTGCTGGAAAAGACGACGAAGGTCGCCAGCGCACTCGATCCGCGCGTGGTGACGACGGACGGCGAAGGGCGGATCACCAAAGGAGCAGCGCCCTCGGGCATCCTCGGCGGTGGCGGCGCGCTGGCCGTGTTCCGCATCGAGATGACCCTCCCTGGAGCGATGACGGAGTCGATCGGCGGAGAGTTGAAGCTGGCCATCGAGAGCGAGCGCGTGGTCGGCGCAATCACGGAAGAGACTCCCGACGGGTATCCCCGCGCCCATCTGCGCAACGTAACGATGCGGCGGATGGTCCCCACGGATCTGCCCTCGAGCCGCTGGCAGCGCGGCTACAACCGCTTCCTCTCCGACCCGATCGTCACTATCGCCGATCCGCGGGCGTCGATGGAGTGGAGCGGATCGCGAGGGGAGTGCTTCTCCTGCGACCCACCGACAAATGCCCCGGCGGCGCAGGAGATTTATTCGCTCGGCCGCTTCTTCCACGTCCGGCCTGAAGTCAACCTGTTGACCGGATCTCCATACGCATACCTCGGAGAGGGACGACGCCTCGAAACCCGCCTCCCGACCATCATGGCCGACACCGTGCGCGACCCGAAGGTCCGAGTAGCGGCGCAGCATCCTCCCGTCGCCGACGGCATGCTGCAGGAAACGACGTACCTGCACAGCGGAGAGATCGAGACGAGCGCAGTCGATCTCGACGCCGGCGGCCGCGCGGGCTGGAACGTCTTGATCGATCGCACATACCGCTCTCGGACGATCGGCCTGACCGCGTTCGGGGGAGGGTGGGACTCGTCGATGTTGAAACGTCTTCGCCAGCTCCCGACGGCCGACGTCGAGTACCGCGACGGATCGGAAGTGTGGCTGTTCAAGACCAACAACGACGGGACGTACACCTCGCCGGCGGGTCTGTTCCTGCGCCTGAAGAAAACCGATCGCGGTTGGACGCTCACGGATCAACAGCTTCGCGCCACGACCTTCGATGAGCTCGGCCGCGTCAGCACCGAGGCCGACGAGTTCTACAATCCGCTGGTCCCCGGCTCGGGAAACTTCATCCGCTACATCTACGGCGCGGACGGGCGGTTGGCGAAGAAGATCGATCCCGTCGGCCGCGAGACGACATTCACATGGAACGCGACCACGGGGCTGCTCGAAGGCGTCACCGACTGGCGCGGTCGCAACGTCAGCTATGTGTACGCAAACGGGCTGCTCAAAGACGCGCAGCTTCCTAACGTTCCGAACACGCAGAGCGCTCGTCCGACGACGCGCTACACGTACTCCGCGGCGCCGGCGGAGTTCAGCGCGCAGATCGAGACAGCCACAAATCTCGAGACGATCACCGACCCGAAGGACGTGGCGACGGGCGGCCCGGCGCGCGTGAAGTTCGGCTACACCGCGGACCAAGTGACGAGCCAGCAGTGGGGCAGCGGCGAGACGGCGAGCTTCACGTACAGCTCACCGACTGAAACGAGAGTGACGGACGTATTGGGCCAGCAGCGAAAATACACGCTGGTGACCTTGCCGAATGATCGGACAGAGGTGAGTGAAGTCAGCGAGATCGGTGTGCCGGTCATCACGACGCCATTCGGGACGCTGCCAGCGACGCTCACGGCAGGTCCCCCGCCGACGACAGTGACGGATCGAGTGCGCACGCTCACGCGCAATGCCGGCGTTGTCACGGCGACAAAGCTCGTGGGTGTGCGTGAAGAGCAGACCAGCTTCGCGGCTCCAGCGGGAGCTCCGGGCCTCGTTCCCACGTCATCGACAACGACAGCTCTTGCTGGTGGCGCCCAGCCGATCGCTCGCACATTCACGTATCAGCCTAACGGACCGACGTTCCTGCAGTCGGTGACGGCGAATGGGAAAACCATCGTCGCGCCCGAGGCGCATCGTTACAACACCGCGCCGGTCTCGACCAACAGCAACGTCACCTCAACAGAGACGTTCGACGCCAGCGGGCAGCTCATCAAAGTCACGACCGCGGGCGGAACCGATCCGCAGACCACAGCCGGCTCGCAGACGGAGATCGAATACTTCGATGCGAATGCGCCGCTACACAAGCGAGGCATGCCGAAGAGAATCACGAAGGTTGCGGCGCCGAACAATCTGATCACGACGTTCGACTATCCGACCGAAGACCGCGAGGTTAAGGTCGATCCGTACGGCGTTGTGACCACGACCGACCTTGATGCTTGGCGGCGTGCGGTCCGCGTGCGCGTCGAGAAATCCGGCGATCCGCTGGTTGTCGAGCAGCAGTTGTTCTACGACGCCACCGGACGGCTCGAACGGATGATCGAGAAGAAGGGGGCGCAGGACATCACGACGAGCTACCGATTCGATGTCGTGGGCCGCCGGATCGAGACGAGACGAGATGGTGTTGCGGTGCCGGGGGGCCAGGTCGTCACCACGACGAGCTATGACATTCCCAATCGGCGAATCATCACGACCGACCCGGGCGGCGCGGTCACGACCACCGATCTCGACTTGTTAGGCCGCAGCAAGCGCACGCACGTTGAGACCGGTGCCGGTAGCAGCGACATCGAAACGCATCTCGGGTATGACCTCGACGACAACGTCGTCTTCACCTCCGACGGCTTCACGGCATCGGCCACAGCGTTTGATGCGCACGGCCGCGCGATCGCGACGATGTACTCGGATGGGACGGTCACGACGACGGACTACGATGAGTGGGGACGGGCGAGGAGCGTCAAAGATCTGTCGGCCGATCCGACTCCGCAAGTCGTCGGGGAGAGCAGTTACGACTTCACCGACGCGGGAACTTTGAAGACGGTGAAGACGAAGGTCGATTCCTTGACCGAACGGAGGACCGACTTCGCCTGGGACGGCGGCGGGAGAACGACGACGACGGCCACGAGCGGCCGTGCGGCGAAATCGGAGTTCGATCCGGCCGGGCGGCTCGTCGATCACGCGGTGGGCGCGGGGAGCGTGGGCGCTCTGACGGACATTTTCACCAGGACGCAGGCGACGGCTCACGTCGGAATGCTTCCCGTGCTGACGACGACGACCGAGAGGTCGGGCCCTGCTCTGACTGCCGAGACGGATCACAACACCACCGGCGACGCGGTGCGGAATCGTCTGGGCAATCTCGAATGGCGGGAGCAGTTTGACCAGCTCGGCAGTCGCACCGAGGCGCAGTCGCCGGGCCGGCCGGCGACGCAGTACGAGACCGACTCGCGCGGAGCGGTGAAGAAAGAGATCCTGCCGGATGGGTCGGACAACGAGTTCACGTATGACGCGGGCGGCGGCGAGACGCGTTATGAGGATCCGGCCAACGAGCCAACATCGACAGAGAGAGATCTGATCCGACGACCGCTGCTACGAACGTACGCCGACGGAACCACCGAGCGCTTCGAGTGGGAAGGCCCACGGATCAAGTCGCTGACCGATCGCCAGGGACGCAAGCAGGTCTTCGCGTACAACGCGAAAGGGCAGCTCGCCGAGATCGGGGATGCTTTGGGCGACGTTCTCGATCGCATCACATACGACTCCGCGGGACGGATCGTGTCGTGGCTCAACAAAGACGCGGAAGTCACCTGGAGTGACTTCGATCTCGACGGCAACCCGAAGAAGACCACGCAGAAACGCTTCAAGGACGGCACCGGCCTGACATCGTCGGCGGTCGTTCTCGATGAGTACGTGCAGCAGCACCAGTGGAACGAGCACGGCGAGCGGACGCACTGGTCGATGCCGGCGTACGCGGGCCTCGTGTTTGGTCCGGGGTGGTCGAAGTGGATCCGCGAGCAGCACGACGCGATGGGGAACCTGATTCTTCTCGGCAAGGTCGGCGATCCGTCTGCGCCGTCGGCCGTCGCTCTCATGACGGGAAGCTATCGCAACGCCGGACGACCCGATGCGCGAACGGTCTTCGCCGGCGTCTCTGCAACCACGCCCGGCGTGCCCATCGTCCGCACGTACGGCTATCACCCGACGACTTCCCTCATGAACGAGCTCGTCGTGACAGCAAATGGCCTCGTCATCGCCGGCAGCGAAGTCACTCACGACGGCCTGCACAAGAGCGACGCTAAGCTCCTCGGCATCTCCGGCGGAGATCGCTATACGAGTTGGCGTCACGATACGCGCGGCCGGCTCTCCGCTTCTCTTTTCGGTGCAGTGGATCCGAATGCCGATCCATCGGCACCGATCCCGGGACGCGCCAGGGAAGAGCTCACGCCGGCTGACTTCCGCACGGCACAGGAGCGCGTCCAACAGCTCACCAGCGGCGGCACCGCGGCGCCGGGCGATCCTCCAACGAAGACGATTGGCGAACGGGCGGGCGGTGGACACAAGATCGATCGCGTGACGCGAGGGCCGAACGTCTATCCCTTTGGTTATGGCGGCGCGGAAGTGGTCGACGACGGGCGCTTTGTGTACACGTTCGATGCGAAAGGCCGCCTCATCGTGTCGACTGAGAAGGCAACCGGGGCACCGAAGCGGCGCGTGGTCTTCAGCTATTCGGGAACCGGCCGCCTCGTGGGCCGGCGCGCGGAATACACGGCCGTCGCGGATCCATCGTCAACCGACTGGCTCCTCGAAGACCGCGCGAGTGTGATCAAAGCCGACGGTATCGCACCCGAAGTCACCTTCGTGTGGGACGCAATCAGCGATCGCCTCATCACACTGGCCAAAGCAGGAGCGGTAGCGAGCGATCCGCACGGCGGAATCCTCAAGCAGGTCATTCACGGCGGGATGTCGTACGACGACCCGATCGAAACGGCGACGGTCGATCCGCTCGCGCCGAACACCGTCAACTACCTCTACCCGATCTACGACGAAGCCGGTGCGGGATCGCTGCAGACGGTCGTCAACAAGAGGGGGGAGATCGTCGGCAGGAATCTGAGTAACGATCCTTTCGGCGGCGAAGACCTGGACCTCGCCGGGGCGGCGATCGATCGCGTTGCGGTCAAGGCGACGAAGAACTCCGACGGCACGCTCAATAGTGTTGAGGTGACGATGCGGTCAACCGAGGCGATCGCGCCGGCATCGCTGCCGAGCGGCGTCCGTCTGGCCGCCGTCGATGCCAACGGAGCGGTCATTCGCACATCCTCGGCTGCGCCATCGCTCGCCGACGCCAACACTGCTCGGTGGACGCTCTCCTCGAGTGAATACGCGACGCTAACCACAGGCGCCGCGGCGATCTCGATCGCCGTGACAAACGAACTGCGGGCTTCGGCGTGGGGCGCCGACGTTCCGGTTCTTCCCGCGCCGCAGTGGGCGGCCTCGACAAAGCCGCTCTACTCATCGCCGCAGCTTCCAATCGAAGTGCGCGAGTCACTCTCGTCACTCTTGTCGTTCCTCTCCGGAATCCCTGGTGGCGAAGAGCGCACGACGAAGCTCTACGAGGTCGAAGGTCTGGCTCTGTTAGGCGCAACTGGCACAGATACTCCCCTCGATGACATCCTCAGCGCGCGCCTCCACGCGCATCCGTACGCCGAACCACTCACCGGCCTGAAATTACGTCCGCGAACGCTGGTATCAGCCGCTGAGCGGCTCATGGCTCTCACCCGATCCGAAGGGTTACGTCGACTCAAGCAATCTCTACTCGTTCGCCGGATCGAATCCCGTCGACCGCCGCGATCCCACGGGCACGGACGACTACTGGATCGAGCGCAGCCAGGAGATCCTCGCGGCGCTGCGTCAGCTCGGCGAGTTCGAGTTCGTACGACGCTCGGAGTTGCTGACCGAGCTGAAGGAGCTGCTCGACAAGAAGCCCGCCGTCAATCCGAACGCTCCCAAGAAGCCGGGAATCATCGCGCGTCTCTTCCAGAAGCGCGAAGAGGTCAGGGAGACGGTGTCCGATACCGGCGCCGAAATCGGTCGGCGGATCGCGCCGGAGTCGAAGAAGCAGACCGACAGCGCAAATCGCGAAGCAGCCGAGATGATCGGCGCGGTCGAAGCGTTGGCGCAGGAACGGGCGAGCCGCGTACAGAACCAAGGGCTTCGCAGAATCTCGGAGGAGACCGGACGCTACGCAGCGGCTGGCGCCTACGAAATCGCTGAAGGTGCGATCGGCGAGGGGATTTTGAAAGTCGCCGGAGTGGCGATCGCATTTAGGAAAGTACCGAATCCTGGAGGCCGTCTTGGTGATGCGATTACGAAGCAGACGACGGCGAATGTTGTTCGTGATCTTCAAGCCCGTGGCTTCAATCGGATCAGAACGGAAGTGCTGTTTACGAAGGGGCCGCTGGGTCTCAAAAATCGCTATGCGGACGTCGTCGCGTGGAACGACGTCACGGGAGACATCATGATCGTCAACATCGGAAAGATGACGAAATCCGCTGTTCCTGTCATTCGAGAGCGGCGAGCGCTAGATGACATGATCTTCTCGCCGACGATCAAAAACTTTGCCAACGCGAAGATCGTGTTTGTCGAGAAAGGTGCCGCGGGTCTTCCCTAGATGGGCAAGCAAGTCGAATTCTACATGACGCCCGTCGATGAAGCTGCGTTCATCGAGCACGCACGCACTCTGTGTTGGCTGCGCATCATGCGAAACACGTTCGCCGATCGGTCGGGAATGAACATCGACCATCTTGAGCCCCTGGGGACCTTCCTCGGCGACGCAGATGTGCACCTGACATGTGCGTCATTCGCGGAGAACATCGTTGTGCTGTTTACTCCGCAGACGGGCTTGTACAGCGTCGACTTCATGAACTCCGAGAGTGTTCAGTTCAGCCGCTCTACGCTCGACTCCGAGAGGCGGTACCTGCGCGAGGGACGACTTTGGTTTGACACGCGAAGAGGCGACGAAAAGAAAAGCGATGCCTTCACTCGATGGGCGGACAAGCTCCTCAGTTACATCCGGCGCAGGTACCGATTAGGCGAGAACCGGCGGTTCGTGGGTTCAGACGCTTGGCAGCAGAGCGATAGCGGAGCGTTGCAACTCGGCGCGCAAGCTGTACCGCTATCGAAAGAGGAAGCATTGCGGAAGCTGGGTCTCAAGTAGTCGGGCCGTGTGGAAGTGTCCTGCTCAAAAAGAACTTCCGCTGTCCTGCTCAAAAAGAACTTCCGAGGCGATCGCGCCGGCATCGCTGCCGAGCGGCGTCCGTCTGGCCGCCGTCGATGCCAACGGAGCGGTCATTCGCACATCCTCGACTGCGCCATCGCTCGCCGGCGCCAACACTGCTCGGACGCTCTCCGCGAGTGAATACGCGACACTAACACTAAACGCAAGAAAACGAGAGTGGCCAGGCACTGATGAGTGGGTCCTACTGAAAAACTCATGTCGGCCAATCCTGGAAGCTGGATGGCGCTGGATGCGCGGTCGTTACAGGGGGATTGTTGGTTCGGTTCGCCAAGGAGTCGCTGGCCGAGGGTCTGACCGCGTCGAGAAAGATGTTCGGCGTGAGGTGGAGGCGCATTGACGTAGACCTCGACTGTGCAGAGCGAGGGACGCTCTGAGCAAAGAGAGAACTTCGCGTTGCCTGCGCGGCGATCTTCTCGAGCCGGTACTCGTGGTGCAGTCCAGCGAGAACCGGTTTCGATACGACGCGAGAGTTGGCCGGCGGCCGATGGCGATGTTCGCCGCGAGGCACGGGGAGTCCCTCGGCAGGATGGGGAAATCCGGGCCCGAGGGACATGTGCGGGCGCTCGCGGTTGTAGTGCTCGGCCCATTCGTGAACGAGGGCTCGAAGCTGGTTCTCGGTGAGCGGAATGACCCAGTCGAGCAGCTCGCGGCGTAGGGAACCGATGAGGCGTTCGACGAACGCATTCGCGCGGGGTGCCCGGACTGGAGAGCGCAGGACTTTCAGATCGAGCCGGCCCATGGCGGCGTCGAGATCCCGGGAGAAGATCGAGTCGCGATCGTGGAGCAGATAGCGATAACCGGCATCAGCGGGGATCGCGGTTCGAAGCTGCTGGGTCGTCCATTCGGCAGTGGGATGATCGGTGACGTTGACGTGGAGGATGCGGCGCGACCCGATCTCCATCATGACGAAGACATAGAGCACCTGGAAGCGAAGGCGCATGGAGACGGCGAAGTCGCACGCAACGATTACTTTGGCGTGGTTGTGGATGAAGCTCGACCACTGCTGATCGCCTCGCGGGACGCCGCGGCGCGCCGGCTTGCGGGGCATGTACTTTCTGACGGATTCCGTGTCGGCGTCGACGGGAAGTTTGGTCCCGAGCTCACGCGCGATACGGCCGGCGGTCCAGGTGGGATTCTCCAGAGCCATGCGACGGATGAGGAGTTGCAGTTCACGCGGCAGCGGCGGCCGTCCGCGACGGCGTGAGCGAATCCACCAGTCGAAGGCCTTGATTTTGCGCTCCCACGCGATGAGCGTCCGGGGCTTGACGATGACCACGGCGTCGCGGAAACCGGCGAGTTTCGCGAGGAGAACGAGCGAAAGTCTCTGCGGATCGCTCAGAGTCGATGGTTTGAGTCCGCGCTCGAGACAGGAAGCAAGCTGCTTTTCGAGCAACCGGCTCCGGTTTCACCCGCGCGATTGACGAACGGTCAGGAACAACAGACACTGATACGTGTCTGTCATCACTTCCATCCACCTGCAAGTCCATCCGTATGAACGGTGTTTCGTCAACCGACGATGGAATTGCGACGATGCCGACCAACAACTTCTCGAGCAGGCGATGGACCTTCTCAGCGAGCGCGCCTGGGCCATGGAAGGCGGCATCGTCCGCATGCGGATCGACTGGTTGCCGCTTCTCGAACGGCGTCGCCTCGACGCGAATGCCGAGATCGATCCGGACGCGGAGGAAGCGCTCGAAGAGGCTCCTCTCGTCGATGTATTCGCGGAGCTCATCGATCCGCGCGAGAACGCACACCCCATGGACGTGACTGCGTTCGTACCGCTCTTTCTTCACGAGTCGTTCCTGATGCTGAATGTGGCCGTGCCAGGATCATTCGGCGGGCGCATGCGGTGGTCCTGCGGCGTGCTCGAGAACCAGGAGCTCGTTTTCGACGCCCGCGTATTCGAACTGGGATGGGTCAGGGCTGTGGCCAACGGGTGGCCGTCCATCGAGCCGTTGTCTCTCTCCGCCGTAAAAGCCTGGTACGACAACCTGGGGATCGGCATTCAGCAACTCGCAACGACGGGCACGGCCAGCGCGCTGTTTCACTTGTTGTATCTGGCGCGCAGCGAGGAAGATGACCTCATGTCCGTGATCCGGCTGGCGCTTGCGCTCGAGTCCGTATTCGATGCCCGCGGAGCGTTCCTCGGGCCGCGCATCGAATCGGTCCTCGGCCGCACGGACTCTCTCCGTGGCTCCCTGCGACGTTTCCTGGACGATCGCGACGCCATGGTCGTGGGCATCGCGCCGGTGGCTCATCCCATGTACGACGACGGGCTTGATGCGCGTGCCGACGATGCATCGCTCGACTACACGGAAATCGTCGATTTCGCTTCGAGCGTGATCGTTGGCGCTCTGCAGCAGCAGGTGCGCGCGTGCAATCGCCTGAGCCTCGTTGTCTGAGCAACCGGCGCCGGTTTGAGGTCGACGTACGGCTACAACATGCCGGCGACGACTTACAACGACAGGCTCGAGATCGGATCGAACCTGACGAGCATCACCGATCCGATCGGCGGCGCGGCTCGTGTCGAGCTCACGTACAACCCCGATCTGGCATCGCGCGACAAGGTGCTGTCGCAGAGGTGGGCGACCGGCGAGACACAGTTCATCGCGGCCGCACGTGAACCGCCCGCGCTCGTTTCTCGTTCGTCAACACCACTTTTGCGCCCGCGCCCTCACGAATCATCCCGGCGCCCTTGCTGCAGCTTCTCCACGATCGCCTCGAGCTTGCGAGCCGTTTCCATCTCGCTCTCCGCACCCGGTTCGTACCGCACCGCCCCCGCGGGAGGGTCGCGTCTGAGGGGATGTTCCTCGGAGGCCGGCGCGGCGCCGAGTGCCGCGACGAGGCGTTTCGCGACGTCGAAGAGGTCCAGCGCCGCCCGGCGCGCCTCTTCCAGATCGGCGTTCGCCACCGCGATCTCCAGGCCGCCGAGGGTGACGCGTTTGAGGTTCGGGAGCGCAGCCACGATCTGGCGTAGCGTTGCCAGCGTCACGTTCGCCCCGCTCTCCAGCGCCCGGACCTGCTTGCGGGGGATCCCCGCGAGCCGCGCGAGTGCCGACTGAGTCAGGCCCGCCGCGATCCGGGCATGTCGCACCTCGTCATGAAGCACGAAAGCAGGGTAGCACAGGATGCATCCTGAAAGAAGCACGTGTATCCAACCGGGTCGCATTCCATTGTTAGCACACGAGCTAGCGGGGCTTGGAGTGCGAGTCAAGGATGCTTGACTCGCGCACTAACACTCTCAGGGTGCTTGCCGGGAGGTCTCGGCTGTCGAGCTAACGGTTCCTGGCGCGTGAGGTAACGAGCCTTGACGCGCGAGCCAGCCACCCTTGGCGGACATGCTAAACCGTTTACTGTGAAAGGTAAGGAGCCTCAGCTTTCGACCTGATGCTTCCTGGCTCTCGAGCTGAAGACCGTTCGATCGCGCGTCGAACCGTCATTGAAGCGCAGCCGGATCTCTCACGTCGGACGCCAGTCATAGATCCCTCCTCCACTTTCCATTTTCAGGGCGCGAGCCAGGAATCTCAGGAGCCGAGCTAAAGATTTTATGGTGCATCTTAAAACATCACTTGACTCTTATAGGGTACAGATCCTGGATTGCTCGCACTGCGCAGGAATCCAAATGTCAAGGAGAGAAAATTCAATGACACCAGTCCGGGCTCGTTGAGCCGGCGGAGCTGCGCGACGCAGCCAGCTTCGCGACGGCGTTCACACCCGTCGCCGACGAGCTGGGAATCATGGAGCGGGCCGTTCGCCACACGATCGCCGTCAAGCGCGCCACTGTCGGGCAGCTCGCCCTGCAGGTCTATCAGTTCGCGAAGACGTTCGCGCGCAAAACCGAACGGCAGGTGCTGATGCCGCATCTCGACAACATGAAGCGTGGCGAGCCGCTCGAAGACGAAGGCCGCTCCGGAACAACCGGCAGCGCCGGCCGGCACGCCGCCGCAGAGCGGGACCGCGGCCGAGAAGAAGTGAGGAGGATGCCATGCGCAAGCATCTCAAAGCAGTCCTCCTGGCCCTCGGAGCCTTCGCTCTGAGCTGCTCGTCGTACTTCATCGCCGGATACGACGAGGTCATCGACGGCGGTGCGGTTGCGCTGCAACAGAAGGTCCACGCCTTTCTGATCGAGCTGCAGACCACGGCCGGCACCGGCGCCGGCGCATACGAGCAGCACGCGGACTTCTACGAAGACGTGCGCGGTGATCTCGACGTCCTGCGCAACGCCGCCAGTCTGCAACGCGGCAACGAGCTGACGATCGAGTCCCTCCGCCTCATCGAGGACAACGTCGGCCGGCTCGAAGGCATGCACGCCGCCGGAATCTCGCGGCAGGAGATCGACGTCGTGCGGACGCTGTTCGACACGCAGTTCCGCATGCTCGTGCAGCTCGAGAACGCGAAGAAGCGGAAGGAGAGCGCGCCATGAACATCGACGTGAATGCGCTCACCACCACCATGCGCGAGGCGGCCGCGAATGCGGTCTCCGACCGCTGGCCCGCCATTCGTGCGATCGCCGAGGCCGAGCTGCGCAAGCTCGCGCAGACGCTGGAAGACGTGAACCAGCTTCTGTCGGACGGCACGATCGATCAGTCGCGCGCGACGGAGCTCGTGCGGATGCAGCAGACCACCGCGCTCACCGTCCTGCGCACCGTGCAGGGCCTCGGCCTGCTCACCGCGCGACAGACCATCGACGCGGCCACGCGTGCCGCCGGCGCGGTCGTCAATCGTCTCGTCGGATTCGACCTCATCTGAAGAAAGGAGAAGCCATGTCCACGAACTACAAGGAAGTCCAGGAGGCGTCCGCCTCCCAGGAGTCGCCCGCGAAAGCGAAGGCGAAAACCACGAAGACAAAAACCAGCAAAACGAAAACCAGGGAGCGTCCCACCCGCACTGCGGCAAAACCCGCACCGCGCCGCGTCAAGGCGCAGTTCAAGGCGGGGAAGGACCTCTGAGGTTCGACGGAGGGCCGGTGCGCGCGCGCCGGCCCTCCCGAGGTGGAGGACAGGCAATCCTGCTGTCCAGCCGAGAACGATCATGACCATCCCCATCCAACTGGCACTGCAGGGCGGCGGCGCGAAGATCACCTATCTGATCGCCGCGCTCGAAGCGGTGCAGACGCTCGAACGGGAAGGCGCGCTGCGCGTGACGCGCATCGCCGGAACGTCGGCGGGCGCGATCACCGGCGCGCTCTACGCCGCGGGCGTGGACATGCGCCGCGCGCGCGACGCATTCGAAGCCGAACGCGAAACGCTCCTCGACGCCTTTCCTCCCATCGGTCCGTTGCGCTCTCTATGGAAGCTGTTCCGCCGCCAGCCGTTCTGGAGCCCCGCTCCGCTGCGCGCGCTGCTTCGACGCCTGCTCGCGCATCGCGAGACCCTCGGCGACCTCGAGATCCCGCTGATCGTCGTCGCGGCCGATCTGACGAACATGCAGCCGTGTGTCTACGCGGCGCCCAACGAGCCGCTGATCAGCAGCATCATGGACTCCGCTGGGATCCCGTTTTTCTTCCGCACCGCGCCCGATGCGGCGCATGCGGGCTACCGCGTCGTCGTCGACGGCGGCATCTGTGAGAACCTCCCTTCCGAGGAGCTGACGTATGCCGCGGAGTCGGGGGAGGTGGTCGGCATCACCTTCGGCCTCTCGCGCGCGGCCTCGCCGCTGACGAGCTTCGCCGGCTTCGCGCGCGCACTGGTGGAGACGGCCATGAGGTCGTCGGTGCTGCGCGCGCAGCTCGAGCTCGGGCCGAACAACTTCGTGATTCACACCGACGCCGGCTCGTTCGATTTCGCTCGCGCCCTCGGCGCGGGTCTCGGCGCCGAGTATCGCGAGACCAGGCTCCTCGCGGAGCGATTCTTTCGCGACTACGCCGAGCGCTGCTCGAAGGTGGAGGAGCGCGCACGCAGCCCGCTGACGAACGACCCCGGCGTCAGCGCGCAATTCCCGCAGCGCCGTCTGCGCGACGTGACCGGCGCGCTGCGCACGATGTACCAGAAGCAGCACGAGAGCGTCGGCTTCGAGATTCTGTCGCTGCGGATGATCATCACCGGCGCGTCGCAGGCGCGTCCGGAGAGGCGAGGGCCGGACGACATCCGGCACGAGATCGTCTTTCGTGCGAGCGATCAGCCGGTCCATTGCTATCGCATCCAGTTGACGCCGGCCGCCGCGCCGGACCTGCAGAAGACGCAGTGCGAAGTGTTCGACGCATCCTCGCTTGCGATCCCCTTCGACCTCGTCCCGATCCCCGATCAGAGCGGCGACGCGCGTGAGTACCTGCTGTTCTTCCGCGCGCCGATCGTTGCGGGAGATCCACGCGCACCGGTCACGCTGCGGGTCCGCGACGCGGTGGCCGGCGCCTTACGTCTGGTGGCGGACGGCCGGGACGAGCTGCTGACCCGCGCCTCGCGCGCCGACCGCCCGATCGCGCGCGTGGAGATCGTCGTTCATCTGCCGGAGGAGCTCTCGGACACCTCGGTCGCGCCGGCGTTCGGATCCGAAGGCGCGCGCATGTCGCCGTCCGAGCTCGTCACGTACGCCGCGCCCGCCGGCTATTTCACACTCGGCTGGAAAGGGGAGAACGTTCCCCCGAACTCGATGTTCGGCTGCAACCTGGTGAGGAGGTGATGGCGATGACGCGCATCCGCCTCGAGGTGTGACTCCCTGCCGCCCCCCGAGCCGCCCTTCGACTGCGCTCAGGGCAGGCTCCGACGGCGAGGAACCCCCTGCCGACAGGCAACTTCGCTTGTCGCTCCCAAAAACGAAAGGAGCCAACGTCATGAATCCTCGAAACATCCACACGGTTCCCTGGACCGCCGCTGGGCGAACAAGCGCCCCTTCGAAAACGGCGCGCGCGAAATCTTCCGCCGCCAGCGCGACGCGATCCGCGCCGGGCGCGCCATGGCCCGCAAGGCGCGCTCGGAGCACTTCATCCACGGACGCAACGGCCGCATCCGCGCGCGCAACAGCTATGGCCACGATCCGTTCCCGCCGAAAGGGTAACGCGGCCGGCCCGGCCGCCGTCCCCCTCTCATGGAGGTCAGACCGATGTCGAAAATGACCGATGCGATTGCCTGGTTCAAACACGAATTCGGCGACGACGTCACGGCCGCTCTCGCGGAAACCCCCTTCAGTCCCGACCTGGTGACCGCGCTCGCGATGCAGGAGACTTTCTACCTCTGGGGTGACCTCTACCGGAGGCTGTCGAAGGACGAAGTCCTCGCGCTCTGCGCCGGTGACACGCTCGATGCGCCGAACCGCTCCGCATTCCCGAAGCGCAAGGCGGACCTGGTCGCGATCAAAAGGCGGGGAGGCGATGTTCGCCGTCGCACGCAAGGCGCTCGAAGACATCGGCCAGCACTCTTCGCGCTACGACGAGGTCGCGCGGATGAATCCGAACAAGTTCTGCCACGGCTTCGGGATCTTCCAGTACGACATCCAGTTCTTCCCGAAGAACCCGCGCTTCTTCCTCGACCGGCAGTGGGCCAGCTTCGACGCATGCCTCGCGCTCTGCGTCTCGGAGCTGAAAGCCGCCCTCAAACGCGCCTACGGCAGCAGGAAGAAGACGCTGACGCCGGAGGAGATGGCCTACGTCACCATCGCGTACAACCGCGGCAAAGTGAACTTCGCGAAGAAGTTCAAGCAGGGGTACCGGGACGAAAGCGGGAAGTACTACGGCGAGCACATTTGGACGTACCTGCAGATGGCGCGGGGGGTGGGGTGAGGGGGCGTACGCAGAGCGTACGCAGAGGGCCGGTGATCTGACAGCACGAGTAGATAGATAAACCGGAGTTTTGCACCGAGAAGTAGCTAGATCCCGACCTCCCAGAGCACATTGAGTTCACCACGGATGTCGTGAACCATTTCCTCATGAATCTGATGGTAGTTGAGTAGGCCTTTGTTCCTCTTAGCCAAGAGCCAGGCCAGTTTGGTCGTTTGTGACTCGATGCTCATGTCAAAAGCAGGTATGGCCAATTTCTCGTCTCTTAACATTTTCCCCGGCTCATTCACCTGAAAATTACTATTGCCATTCGGTGCCTGGGTAGTAACGACCAGCGGAATCTCTCTGCTCTTCAGATATTCGAATGCGGAGCGGTGGTTCGTACACGGATCTCCGGCACCAAAAGACCTAAGGATGAACCCCTTAACGTCGTTATTCTCAACGAGGCTGGCAAAGAACTCTGAAGACATTCCTGGAAACTCAGTAAGTGACGCAATTCGCATGTCGAAGTCATTCTCGCAACGCAGATCCGCCGCCCTTCGCGCCTCAGGATAAAGGCCCGTACTTAGATAGGTGGCGTGCTTCTGCAAATTGGTCTCGTCGAACTTGATGATTCGGCCGATTCGCCCTAGGCTTCCGGCGCCGAACGACTCAAAGGCGTCGTAGTTAAACTCCGTGTGCTTCTTCACTCTGGTGCCGGTAATAATGTGGCTTCCAAAAACTGCCATCACTCCTTTGATCGGATTCCTTTCACGCTTCCAAACCGCAACGCGTAACGCATTCTCAAGGTTGGTCAACCCGTCAGAGCCGGGCAAGCCGGCCGGTACTTGAGAACCGGTCAAGATAATTGGCTTGCTCGGGTTCGCGAGCGAGAACGAGAGCGCAGCGCACGTGTACCCTAGAGTATTCGTTCCGTGGCTGATAATGAACGACTCGTATTCATCATACTTCTCCTTAATCAGCGCCGCCAGCTGCGCCCAATGCTGAGGAAGAATGTTCGAGCTATCAACGGCACATAGCGCCACGGTGTCGATCTCAATATCGAGTCCGCGTTTCCGGTTTAGGTACCCGACCGTCGGTCCAACGAGGGAGGAGAATTCGTCTGCGCGGATCATTTGTTCGTCGTGTTGGTCGGCTGCGACGTGGCCGACAATCGTCCCACCGGTAGTAATGTGCAAAATCTTGAATTTATCAGCCATTGTTATGTCTCCGTGGTCGATTTAGAGTCCGTCGCTGCGAGTGGTTTGACTCTTGCCGTGCATCTCGCCCTGAGCTTGTTGCTTCCTCTGATGCGAGTTAGACCTGAGTTCAGAACTCCTAAAGTTGGGAGGTTTGACGTTGCAGTTCATGTTAACGGTTCGAGCGGGAAACCCGGACTCTCGAGGTGATCGGTGCTTGAAGGGACAAAGGGCAGCCTGTGAAAATCAACAATGATCATTTAACGCATCGCTCAACCCATCGGCCTTACTTTTCAGTAACTTCCACCGAGTCCGGCACCCCACCTTAGGAGTTCTGGAGTTAGGCCGAATCGAACAGATCGAAGCCGAAGAGCTGCCTCTGTCGAAACGTGGAAAAGGCGGTAGAGGAACCACGTCTTCGGCAACGTCGCAGGAGTGCGCCAGGCTCGATGAGCTCCGCGCTGCCCAGGCCGTGCCGTTCGTGCGTCTTTCGCCGCGCAGCCACGCGCGTGATATCGACATGTACTGCGTTCCCCCGGACGTACGGTAGGGCCGCACGACATCAGATTCGTGCTCTCGGCCGATTGTTCATGGTACACCGAGTACGCGCAGGAAGGTCCGATTCATGAATGGGAACACAGATGTCTCTCGGACATCGAACGTGCCTTTCAGATGCGCAGGATTGCGCGATGTTTGACGCATACGTTCGCGTGGGAAGAGCGGTCCCATCCAGCGGAAGTCATTCCTTAAAGGCGTTGACGCTTCTTGACGAGCAGGCTACAGTTAAATCACGCAGTCGTTGTCCTATATCGGCTCGTTTCGCGATCCAGCAATTTTGTCAACGTCCCGAGGCCCGGCCGGACGGAGACGAGCTACGTGAGAGGGGGAACTTCCAGTGACGCCACGTGTTTTTGTCGGTTCTGCAAGCGAAGCGGAGGAAATCGACCTAGAGGTTCGCTCGATCCTTGAGGCGTCCGGAGCCTCGGTGGTGGGCTGGCGTGATCTCTCCAGGCCCGGAGACTTCTTCCTCGACGCTTTGATGGGTCTCGGTGCTGCAGTGGATAGCGCGCTCCTGATCGTAACGCCCGACGATCTGACGAGCTATCGGGGCACGAAGCGCAAGTCGCCTCGGGACAATATTCTCTTAGAGTTGGGTATGCTCCTCTCTCACTTTGGGAAGCGGCGAACTGGCATCGTCCACGTAAAATCTCCTACCGAGGCTGCAGCTCTCCCCAGCGATCTCAGTGGTGTTACTACGCTCATCTTCCAGAGTGGCAGTACCGAACAGAACGAAAGGCAACTTTTACTCTGGCTCCAAGGCGTCAAAGAGGAAATGGAAAGCGAGCATCCGTCCCTCCCGCGGTTATACGAGATGCTTCGCGCCACGTTCAAGTCCGTGCCGAACTCTTGGAGAGAGGCTATCGAGCGTTATGTGGTTGGCTCCTTCATGACCACCCTGAAATTAGCCTCGCAGGGCCAGATCGTCTTGACGCCAGGTCAGTATTACCAAGCAATCTACGACGAGCTGGATGAGGCGGCGGCTCCGTGCGAGGTGCTCGGTGTCGCCACGCTTTCGTCCACCTTCTGGAGCGAAGATCGCGAGCAGCGCACGTACGTGAGGAAGAATGCGGAGGCAGTCCGTCGTGGCGCCGACATAAAGCGGCTTTTCATAGTACCGGATGTCGAATGGAACAAATTGAACCGGGTTGTCCGCCAACAACTGGAGCTTGGAATCCATGTCAGGAGGGCAAAGCCGGCAATCTTGGCAGAGGCTACGCGGCTTGAGGATATGGTCATGTTCGTCCACAGGCCGAGTGGAAGCTCCCGCGTCTATATCACCGATCCTGCCTTCGACAACCCCACTGCGATTCGAAGGGCGCGTCTTATCCTCGATGCGCAAGATCGCAGCGATCTATTCGAAGCTTTCGAGCGTGTTTGGTCTAATGCCGCTAGTGTTACCGTAAGGGATCTCGCGACCTCTGTCCCTCCTGGGAAAGACGAGCGCGCTCCAGAGCCTGGCCCTAATATGAAGGTGTACGCTCTGGCCAGCCCCGTCGTGTCGTGTGAGGAAGCCGCAGCCGCGAAGGGCATTCCGTTGGACAACGAACTAAAGACTCTCATCCTGACGACAAAGAGAGGCTATGTAGCTCTGCACATCCTTGGCAATGGCGAAGCGTCCTTGCGAGCAGTCAAGAACGCCATGGATGCAAGAGAGGCCTCATTGGCGCCGCTCGCTGCTCTGTCGGCTCTCGGACTGCAGCCGGGCACGGTGTGCGCCGTTAAGGATCCCGTCTGGAGCCTGCCTCATTTAATCACAAGACGTGTGTTCTCAAAGGACATGGTATCTACGAACAACGGAACCCACCGCGGGTTCTACCGCTTTCATCCAAGCGTCTTGCTGGAAGCAGACTCGGTTATGGTGGGCGATTTTGAGCGCGATTTGGGCTGAGTGACACCGTGACCCGTATAGGCACGCGGCAGGTCTGCGGTGGCCCTGAGTTCCAGCTGTAACTAACTACCTCCTGCCAGCACTTGGCAATCCGCCTGCTCGATGCGGGGCGCCGAGCCGACTAGGGAACATCATGGCGGCACGACATCATGGCGGCTGCAGCTCAGGAAGCAAGGGCGAGAGATGCACCCGAGTGGCGGCTTCGCGCGAAGAACGGCTGCGAGATGACACGCTGCCCGAAGTGGGTGCGCGATCATTTGAACGAACAGCCAGCCGGATATAATGACCTCACACGATAGCGGCGAAGGCAGCGGGGCGACCGGAGTATCACAAGTGGGCTCGGCAGAGGGCCCGGGTAACCGAACTTTTCCTCGATCCTGAGAACATCCGCCTCGACTTCCCCGTCCAGCCGTCCCCGCAGTCGCTCATCAACGATCTTTTCCTGAACGAGGACGCGATGCAGGTCCTCGAAAGTATCGCGCTCCATGGCTTTTTCCCCGATGAACTACCGGTCGTCGTGAAGGAGAAAGGCAAGCTCGTCGTCATCGAGGGGAACCGGCGCGTCGCGTCGTTGAAGGCCCTCGCCCGCCCGGAGCTCGTCGCGACGAAAGAAGCCGCGATCAAGCGCCTGCTGAAAGACAAAGGCGCCGTACCGTTTCCGCGCGAACTCGATGTTGTCGTAGCGCCCGACCGCATCTCCGTTCGCCGCCTGCTCGCCGCAAAGCACACGCAGACCACGCGTCGCCCGTGGCGTCCGCTCCGGCAGGCGTATTTCTACAAGTCCGAGCTGCGGAGCGGGAAGTCCGTCTCCGACCTGCGGCGCGAGTACCCGAACGTCGAGATCGAGAAGTTCCTCCGCCTCATCAACGTGCACCACATCGCGAAGGCGCTCACCTACGACGCGCCGGATATCGCCGAGAGAGTCCACAACGAGCGGCGATTCCCAGCCACGACGGTCGAGCGCTTGTACGACGACAAGACGGTCCGCGATTTCCTCGGCTTCGATTTCGATCAGAACGGCGAAGTCGAGGTCACGATCCCGAAGGCCGAGTTCAAGAAGGGCTTCAAGAAGATCATTCAGGATGTCGTCACCAAAGTCGCCGCCGGATTCGGTCGGGTTGACTCCCGAACCCTGAACGATGAGAAGCAGCGGTTCAGCTACCTGCAGAGCTTCCCGAAGCTCGACATCCCGAAGCATACGAAGAGCGCGAAGATCATCACGAGCAAGGATTTCAAGGAGAACAAGCCGCCCGAACCGCCGAAGAACCGCACGCGGCTCGCGCCGGGCGACATTGACTTCTCGCTCCAATCGCGCGGCGTTCACCGGATGCTCGTCGAACTCCAGACGATCGACTACCGGAGGTTCGCGAACGCTGCCCACGATCTCCTGCGTAGCTTCCTCGAGTGCGCCCTGAAGGCGTATTTCCAAGACACCGGCAAGAACATCACGCCACGCCGCGGGAAGTATGTCTACCTCGACCAAGTGCTCGACGAATTCGTCAAGGAGATGACCGCGGCGAACAACAATCGACTCCGCCAGGTCGCGGAGCGGATCAAGGCGAACCCCGGCATGGTCTCGTACTCTGTCGATTTTCTGAACGCGGCGAATCACAATCCCGATGTCTTCGCCACACCCGACGACGTAGAAGACGCCTGGGACGCGATGGACGCGCTCCTGCGCTTTGTGCTGAACCCCGCTAGACCGAATGCAACACCAGGTAATCCTTAGGGGGCGACGGCGCCGGTACTACAGCCCCCTAAGGTATCCGGGGGGGAAGACAATCCTTTACCCGTTTTTCGAGCGGAAGATCGTGGAGAGCGGCCTCACCGACGTCACCTACGTCGAGCCGTTCGCCGGCGGCGCCGGTGCTGCGATTGCCCTCCTCCTGAACGAGAGCATCGACCGCATCGTCATCAATGACTTGGATAAAGCGCTCTATGCCTTCTGGCGATCGGCTGTCTTTGAATCCGAGCGCTTGATCGAGGCTATCGAGCGCACGCCCGTCACGGTCAAAGAATGGCGCAAACAGAAGGCGATCTACGAAAACAAGCGCGCGAAGGGCTTCGAACGCGGATTCGCGACCTTCTTTCTGAATCGCACGAACCTCTCCGGCATCTTGAACGGCGGACCGATCGGCGGCCTAGACCAGACGGGCAAATGGAAGATCGACGCGCGTTACAACAAGCCCGCGCTTATCGAGAGAATCCGAACCATCGCTGAGTACCGCGGCCGGATCACCGTCACGAACGAAGACGGCGTGGAACTCGTCGGCAGGTATCTCCGCCACAAGAACACGTTCGTTTATCTCGATCCGCCGTACTACGAGAAAGCCGCGGACCTTTACCTGAACTTCTACGTGGAGCGAGATCACGCGCGACTCGCGAAGAAACTCAATGCTCACCCGGACGCCCCTTGGCTTCTCACCTACGACGACCGGCCGGAGATCCTGAAGCTCTATCCTAATCGGAAAGCGCTCAACTTTTCGCTCAGTTACAACGCCTACGAGCGAAGGCGCGGCCATGAGCTCATGATCCTCTCCGATCGGCTGGCATAGCGCGCTCATTGGTCTGATCTCCAAGGTTGTCAGCTCGCGCCGCAGGCGCGTCAACACTTTGTCGATGCCAAGCAGCTCGTCCTTGAAGTCGCGCACGACCTCCACCAAGACGTTGCCGAAGATCCGCGTCACGTGCATCACGCCCAAAACGAGGATGAGCAGGAAGAGAAAGCTGAACCACGCTGCAATGAAGGGTGAACGGCCAGACGGGCTCGACCAACATCTCCCGGCCGGAGATCGATGCCGAGTACTACGGCGACGTCTCGGTGCTCATCGACTCGACCGCGCAGCGACGAGAACACGTTCTACATCGAGAACTGGCCGATGGCGACGGCGTTCGACTCGGCGTTCGAGACCGCCTGGAGCTCGATCTCGAGCACGTGGCTGACCGCCGATCCCGATCCCGAGTCGGCCGACTCGCCGGGCTCACTCTCTGATCTGACCGACAACGATCACGACGACCTGACCGACCAGCTGGCGCCGGAGTCGATCAACAACGTCTCGACCTCCGACGGCGCGATCAACGTCTATTTCCTGCTCGACCGCGTGAACGAGATCGTTGCCCAGGATGCCGATCTATCGGCGCACTTCTGCATCTACGCGTTCTCCGACCAGGCGTTCACGGACAATCTGAAGCTGCTGTGGGAGGGCTCGACGACGGAGTCGACCGGGACGCTCACCGGCTTCGAGGTGCAGGGAGTGTTCGACAGCGGGTTCTTCAACCAGTACTGCTCCGCCTCGCTGGACATGACCCAGGTGGACGGCGATCGCGATCAGAGCACGAAGTGGAACAACAAGCCGCCGGCGTTCTTCGACGAAGAGGACAACCTGCTCCATCACAAGTACATGATCGTGGACGTGAACAGCGCGAGCGACCCGTTCGTGGTGACGGGCTCGATGAACTGGAGCGCGAACGGCGACGATACGAACGACGAGAACACGCTGATCATCCACGACGCGGCGATCGCGAATCAGTTCTACCAGGAGTTCGCGGCCCGGTATTACATGGCGTTCGGGGTGGTCGATTTTCTGAAGTAGGGATCGATTCAGGGTAAGGAAATGTCCCTCCGCGGACACTCCTTCGGTAGTGGATCCCGAAGAAGACGCGCGAGTCGATGTTCCAACGCCTGCGAAGGCTGGTGAATCGGCGGCGGCGGCAGGAGCCGGTATACGGCGGACACACGCCCACTACGACAGGAGTTCCTTCTGAAGCGCGACGGCCTCCCTTTCGCTGTCGGTGAAAGGAAGCATGACAGCAAGCTGAAGTTTCTGACGAAGCCGTCGATCCGCGGCGCCGAAATTGAATTCCACGATGGTCGCATCTAGCACATCAGCATAGCAGTCAACCGCAATCTTCAACGCTATTCCGCACATCATCGGAAAGGCGTCCTTCTCCAGGTTCATGACGCCAGCGAGGCCCGAATGCACCTGCCAGCTCAAAGGTTTGTAATTCACGTGATACATCTCAGCGAATAATGATCCTGCCGCCTCCGCCTGCTGCGCGACCGACAGTAATGACCAATGTTTAAGGGTCTTCAACTTCAGGTTTGGCCAGAAAGTTTGACAGGCTTGCTCGATCGAGCCCTTCTTGTCTGCTATAAAGGCTTTGTATACTGAAAGATCCTCGGTCGCACCAAAGCCCTTTCCGAACGCCACCATCTTCTCCGCCGAACGTAGACGCTCCAACTCAGCAAACGCGTAAATCTTCCGAATCGCTCCGTCGACTAGGCCGATCAGCCGAAGATCGATCGCCAATTCGAACAGTGTCCGTGCAAGAGACGCTATCGCCTGAAAGTGACTTGGATCGTCTAGCCGTAAAAGAGATCGAACGGTCGCCAACGCACGATAATATCCGGCGATAAAACAATGCTGCCGCTCCGTGGGGGAATCGATCGCCTTCACCTTCGGCAGAACTTCCGTGTTGTCATATTCGTGCGAGCTTTTCAACGCCGCATAGAAGCGGCCAATATCCGGAAGTGCTTTTGCGTTCATCGACTTCCCCGTCACGTTTAACCCACTCCGGTAATGCCATCTTCCGCTTTTGTTTCCGCGAAAGCCGTAGCTCTGGCCATTCTGGCACGGAACTCCGGTGGAGCGCTCACGGGGTGAGTCGCCACATCGGTCACAACGTCTTGGTACATCACAGCTAAGAGCTAACGGTCACTCCGCGTAGCACCTGACGAGCGACCCTTTCCATGCCGGATGAAGCGCCTCACTAGACGGGCCTCCAGAGATTCAGGGTAAGGAAATGCCTCTCCGCGGACACTCCTTCGGTAGTGGATCCGAAGAAAACGCTCGAGTCGATGTTCCAGCGCCTGCGAAGGCTGGTGAATCGGCGCCGGCCGCGGGAGCCGGTGATCGAGAGCGAGCCGACGAGCGACGATGCGCGGCGCGCCGAGGAGCTGCTCGAGAAGCATGGGTGGGAGCACCTGCGCGACGAGAAGAAATGAGCGCGGTGTATCGTAGCGGCGATGCGGGAAGAACAAGTCGCCGGCATCCGGCGGCTGGTCGATGGACTGGCGGCCGGCCACGATGAGAGCGAGCAGCACGTTCGCGACATCCTCGCGCGTCCTTCCCGCGGAGTGGGAGCAGTGGCTCGCGGACCATCCGGCGGCCGTCAGCGTGTCGACATTTCAGGCGCTGGTGGACGAGGCGTCGAGGCAGGAAGACCGCGAGCCGCAGCTCGCACTCGCGCTGACGGAACTGGTCCTGCGGCACGTGGACGAGCTGATCGTGCCGCGGGAATGGGCGATGGCGCTCCTCTTTCTGCGCGGCCACGCGTGGAGAGTTCATGCGAGCGCGCTGCGCCACGCGGGCGATCTGCAGGGAGCGCTGCGGGCGTACGAGACGTCAGCAGCGGTGTTTCGCTCCGAGGCGGTGGCGCTGCCGGAAGCCGTGGCCGCGGAGCGGGCGGCGGCGTATACGCGCCACCAGCTCGGCGAGGCCGGCGAGCCGCAGCGGATCATCCGCGCGAGCTTCGAGGTCTTCGCTGCTCACAATCACATCGCGGATCTGGTCCGGTCGCTGATCTTCGACGGGGCGATCGAGTTCGACAACGGGCGTTACGACACCGCTCGCACGGCGTTCGAAGAAGCGATGAGGCTGGCGGAGTCCCTGGACGACGTCGTGACCGTGGCCGCTCTCCACACCAATCTCGGGCACTGCGCGCAGCTCATCGGCGACCGCGATGCCGCGGCTCGCCATCTGACCCGTGCGCTGCATCTGTACGAGTTGCACGGCATGGTCGCCGCGCGGCCGCGCGCACTCTGGGGGATGGCGGAGCTCGCGGCGGATGAAGGGTTCGCCGGCGCTGCCGTCGCCGAGATGGAGAAAATCCGCGGTCAGCTGCTGGAGAGCGGAATGCCGCTCGAAGCCGCGGTGGCGCAGCTCGACATGGTGGAGATTCTGGTCATGGCGGGCAAGACGGAACGCGTCGCGCGGCTGGCGGCGGATCTGGTCGCGACGTTCACGGCGGCGGGGATGAAACGCGAAGCGTTGCATGCGCTGGCGTTCGTACACGAAAGCGCGCGTGCCGGAAGACTGACGACCGAAGTCATCAGCGAGGCGCGCAACATCGTGAGCCAGCTCCTTCAGCGCAGTTCGTCGTAGCGCTCGACCGACAGCAGGTAGACGTTCTCGTCGTCGATCCAGTAGAAGAGTCGAAGGGAAGGCAGCGCGCCTTGCTTTCGCGATCGGACGACGCGGATGTGCATCCCCGGAAGAGGTGGCGCGTTTTCGGGCCGGTTGACGGCGCGCAGCAGCAGGGCGGTGGCGACCGACACGGTCTCCCGCGAGTCGTCGAGGGCAGCAAGCGACTCGTAAAAAACGTCTACAGCCACGACTCGCCTGCGCAAGCCCGCGATCTCTCACTCTTTTAGACTGACATCGTCGCCCTTTGTCGCAGGTGCCCCTCGCCTCTTGCCCCCCTCCCGCCCGGCATGGCATTGTTCCCACCGAACTAAGGTCCCGCATGCCGGATAAACCCATTCTTTCCGGGGATCTGTCCAGGATCCAGCTCCCCGATGTCCTGAGCTTCGTTGCGATGATCCGCGAGAGCGGGAAGCTCGTCGTCCGCCGTGACGACTTCGAGCGCACCATCCTCTGGAAAGAAGGGGAGATCGTCTTCGCCACCTCGAGCTCCCCCGAGCACTCCCTCGGCCAGTTTCTGCTGCGCAACGGCAAGATCACGCAGGAGCAGTACGAGGAGTCCAAGCGGCGCGTCACGCCGCAGCTTCGGCACGGGAAACTCCTCGTGCAGATGGGCGCCCTCTCGCCGAAGGACCTCTGGTGGGGCGTGAAGAACCAGACCCTCGAGATCATCTACGGCCTCTTCACCTGGAAGGACGGCGAGTTCGCGTTCTACGACTCCGCCGACGAGCTGTCTCACGAGCGGATCGTGCTGCACATCAACACTTCGAGCGTGATCATGGAAGGCATCCGCCGCCTCGACGAGTCGACGCGCATCCGCGAGAAAATCCCCAACCTCGAGGTCGTCTTTGCGAGAGTTCCCGGCGCCGCGCCCAACTTCCGCGAGCTCGACATGAGCGACGTGGAGATCGCGATCTTCAACGACATCGACGGCTATCGCAACGTGCGCGAGCTCACCGGGCGCTCCGACCTCACGCAGTTCGAAGTCACGCGCATCCTCTTCCAGCTCCTCTCCGCGCGCCTCATCGAGCCGCTGAAGGAAGAGGAGAGATCGTTCCGCCCGGTCTTCCTCGACGTCGAGGACTCGCCCGAGCTCCTCAGGATCATCTCCACCTACAACGACATGTTCGGCCGCCTCTTCGAGACGCTCGAGAAAGCCGTCGGCGACGAGCAGGCCCGCGACATCTTCATGACCGTGCTGCAGAACGCCGAGACGGATGAGTTGTGGTCCGGCGTCTTCTTCGATCAGTACGGCCGCTTTGACGAGAACATGCTCATCGCCAACATCTCCGAGCTCCCGTTCGAGAAACGGAAGTCGGTGCTCGATGAGGGACTCAACACGCTGCTCTCCGTGCAGCTCTTCGAGGTCTCGCAGCACCTCGATCAGGCGGGGAAGGTCGATGTCTTCCGCTTCATCTCCGATCAGAAGGCGTCGCTGGAAAGGGCCGCGGTGTGAGCTCTGCAGCTCATTTTTGCTCAGGATGACGTAGAGGCGGGCTTCAGCCCGCCTGGCAAAGCCGACCGGCTAAAGCCGGTCGCTACGTTTTCTTCACTGCCTGTCGGGGTGAACTCCGGGTTATCCTCGCGCCCGCATGTGGCCCACCCTCGTCAAAATCGGCAACTTCGAGATCACCACCTTCGGCCTGATGATGTTCCTCGCGTTCATCATCGGCGGCTGGGTGCTGGCGAAGCAGTTTCGCCGGTACGGTCTCGATGAGGAGATCGCCTCCTCGATGGTCGTCGCCGGGGCCCTCGGTGGGATCATCGGCGCGAAGGTGTACTACGCGATTCTCTTTCGCGACTGGCACCTTCTCTTCGATCGCGCGGGCCTGGTCTGGTACGGCGGAATGATCGGCGGATTTCTCGCGTGCGTATTGCTGCTTCGCTCGCGCCGCGTCGACTTCCTCACCGTCGCCGACGCCACCGCGCCCGCGATCTCCATCGGCTATGCCCTCGGCCGCATCGGCTGCTTCCTCGTCGGCGACGACTACGGCCGTTCGACGAACGCATGGTTCGGCGTGGCCTTTCCGAAAGGCGCGCCGCCGACGACCGCGCAGGAGCTGCGCGACTTCGGCGTCGCCGTCGATCCGTCCATCCCGTCATACCAGGTGCTGAGAGTCCATCCGACGCAGCTCTACGAGACGGCGGCCGCGCTGCTGATGTTCGGCATCCTGCTCTGGATGAACAAACGCCCGCACCCGAAAGGCCGCACCTGGGGCGTGTTCCTCATCCTCCTCGGCATCGAGCGTTTCCTCGTCGAGATCGTCCGCGCGAAAGACGATCGCTTCCTCGGCCCGTTCACGATCGCGCAGCTGATCTCCGTGCTGCTCGTGATCGCCGGCGCATTCTGGGCATTCCGCCGCGAGCGCGAGCTTGCGGTAGCCTGAGAGTCGCGATGTCGCGCTTCACATTCACGTCCGCCGGCGAGTCGCACGGACCGCAACTCACGATCATCGTGCAGGGCATGCCCGCCGGCGTGCGCCTCGACCGCGAGCGCATGCATCGCGATCTCGCGCGGCGCCAGCACGGCTACGGGCGCGGCGGGCGGATGAAGATCGAGAGCGACGAGGCGGAGATCACCGCCGGCGTGCGCGGAGGCGAGACCCTCGGCTCGCCGATCGCGATGACGATCCGCAATCTCGACTTCGACAACTGGCGCGGCGCGATGGATCCGTGGCAGCTCGATGAAGCGGAAGCACATAAAAGGCGAGTCCACGCACCGCGTCCCGGCCACGTCGACCTCCCCGGCGGGATGAAGTACAACCGCCGCGATCTGCGCGACATCCTCGAGCGCGCCTCGGCGCGCGAGACCGCCTCGCGCGTGGCCGCGGGCGCTATCGCGAAGGAACTGCTGCGCGCGTTCGGCATCGAGATCCGCTCCGGCGTCGTGTCGATCGGCGATGCCGGCGATCCCGAAGCGTCGCCCACGTGGGAAGAGCTCGCGGACGTCGTCGACGAGTCGCCGTTGCGCGCCGTGCATCGCGAACACGAGCCCGCGATGATCGCCGCCGTCGACAAAGCGAAAGAAGCCGGCGAAACCCTCGGCGGCACGATCGTCGTCGCCGCGCGCGGCTTGCCCGTCGGCCTCGGCTCGTACGTGCAGTGGAACGAGAAACTCGACGGCCGCATCGGCCAGGCGATCCTCTCGATCCACGCCGTGAAAGCGGTCGCGATCGGTGACGGCGTCGCGGCGTCGCGAAAACCCGGCTCCGAGGTCCACGACGCGATCTACTTCAACGAGGAGCGCCGCTATCACCGCAACACGAACCGCGCGGGCGGTCTCGAAGGCGGCGTGACCAACGGACAGGACGTCGTCGTCCGCGCGTTCATGAAGCCGATCTCCACGCTGCGCCGCGGCCTGCCGTCCGTGGACACCGAGACGCGTGAGTCTCATCGCTCGCAGTGGGAGCGCAGCGACGTCACCGCCGTCCCGGCATGCGGCGTCGTGTGCGAGGCGATGCTGGCGATCGCCCTCGCCGACGCGATGCGCGAGAAGTTCGGCGGCGACGCGCTGGAGGATATGCGGGCGGCGTACGATGCGTACATGGCGCGCCTGCAGCAGTATTAACGATGAACGATGAACGATGAACGATGAAGGATGAAGGATATGAATGGAGATCGTGACGACATTCATCGTTCATCGTTCATCGTTCATCGTTCATCGTTCCGAAGCCTCTTTCCCGTCACCCGCAACCTCATCTACTTCAATCACGCTGCGGTCGGCCCGCTCTCCGTGCGCGCGTACGAGGCGATGGAGCGTCACGCGCGCGATCAGCGCGAGCACGGGGCGCTGCACTGGCGCGACTGGTACGCGGAGTACGACCGCGCGCGCGAGGCGGCCGCGAAGCTGATCGGCGCGCAGCCGGACGAGATCGCGATCCTCAAGAACACGAGCGAGGGGATCTCCTTCGTCGCCGAGGGTCTACGCTGGCGAGAAGGTGACAACGTCATCACGACCGCCTTCGAATTCGCGTCGAACTGGACACCGTGGAAACGGCTCGAGCGCCGCGGCGTCGAGTGCCGTGTCGCACAGCTGCCGACGGTCGCAGAGATCGAGAAACGGATCGACGACCGCACGCGCGTCGTGACCGTGTCGTCGGTCGCGTTCCACAACGGCTTCACCGCGGATCTGAATGCGATCGGCGAGCTTTGCGCGTCGCGCAACATCCGGTTCTTCGTCGATGCGATCCAGAGCGTCGGCGTCCTGCCGATCGACGTGCGCGCCGCGAAGATCGATTTTCTCGCCGCCGATGGCCACAAGTGGATGTGCGCGGCGGAAGGTGCGGCGCTTTTCTACGTCGCACAGGAGCGGCGCGACGAGCTCGAGGTGCTCGAGACCGGCTGGACGAATGTCGATCGCAAGGGAAAGTTCATCCTCTGTGATGTCGATCTGATGCCCGACGCCCGCCGCTTCGAGGCCGGATCGCTCAACACGAACGGCATTTACGGCCTCCGCGCCGCGCTCGATCTCATCCACGAGATCGGCAGCGACGTCATCCGCGAGCACGCGCTTCGCGTCGCGAACGCGCTCGCGGAAGGTCTGCAGAGCATCGGTTGGACCTGCGTCACCGGGCAACCGGGCAACCGGGCAGCCGCGCAACCAACCTCTCCGATCATTGGAGCGACTCCACCAAATGTAGAGAAATCGATCCGCTGGTTTCACGGACGGCTCGAGGAACAGGGCATCGTCACCGCGCCGCGCGAGGGCCTGCTGCGCTTTTCGCCCCACTACTACAACGATGCGGACGAGGTCGCACGCGTGCTCGAGGTGCTGAGCGAGTTATCATCTTCTTCATGACGATCACGGTTGCGGTTCTCTGCGTGATCGCGCTGATGATCGGCGCGGTCGTGGGTTGGGCGGTTGCGAGCGCGAGACGGGCGGCGGCGATGACCGAACGTGATCTCGCCAACGCGGAGCGCGCGCGCAGCGACGCAGCGCGAGCGGAAATCCAGCGGCGGCTCGAAGAGGCGCAGCAGGCGCGCGCGGTCGCGGAGACTCGCGCCGGAAACCTCAAACAGGTGGAGGACGCGTTCGCGGCGCTCGCGCAAAAGGCGTTTCAGAACGTCAGCGAGTCGCTCGTGCATTCGAACAAGACCCAGGTTGGCGGCACGCTGGACGGGCTCCTCGCTCCCGTGCGCGAGATGCTCGAGAGCTACCGCGGCGAGTTGCTGAAGAGCGAACAGACCCGCAACGAGGTTTACGGCGGACTCCAGGAACAGATCCGCACGCTGCTCAGCGCGCAGGAGTCCACGCAGCGCGAAGCGTCGCGGCTCGCGAACGCATTGCAGTCGCCGACGGTGCGCGGCTCGTGGGGCGAGAATTCGCTGCGGCGTTGCGTCGAGCTCGCGGGAATGAGCGAGTTCTGCGACTTCGATGTGCAGCCGACCGTGATGACCGAAGAGGGGCGGCGGCAGCGTCCCGACCTCATCGTGCGGCTGCCGAACCAGCGTGTGATCGCCGTCGATTCGAAAGTGCCGCTCGCGGAGTACAGCGCGGCCTCGAACGAAGCGGATGATGCACGCAAACGCGAATTGCTCGCGGCGCACGTGAAGACCATGCGCCGCCACATCGACAACCTCAGCCGCCGCGACTATCAGGCCAGCGTCGGCGAAACGCTCGACTTCACGGTCATGTATCTCCCCGGCGAGCACTTCCTCGCCGCCGCTCTCGTCACCGACGCGACGCTCTTCGAGTACGCCGTCGAGCGCAAGATCTATCTCGCGTCTCCGACGGTTCTCCTGCCGTTGCTGCGCGCGGTGGCCGCCGGATGGAAAGCCGAACGCACGGAAGAGAACGCGAAGAAGATGCACGACGCCGGCGTCGATCTCTTCAATCGTTTCGTCAAGGTGATGGAGCACATCGCCGGGGTCGGGAAGGCGCTGCAGGGAACGGTCGAGAAATACAACGACGCGATCCGCTCGATCGACTCGCGCCTCTGGCCGAAAGGGGAGGAGCTGCAGCGGATGGCGGGCAGCGGCAAGGAGCTCGGATCGCTCGAGCAGATCGAGCTCCTTCCGCTCGAGTCGGCCAAGCTGCGCCTCACGATGCAGAACGAGGAACCGGGCGTCGTCGTGCAAATCCGCGAAACGTAGGGGCGGGCTTCAGCCCGCCCTCGCCCGGCTGAAGCCGGGCGCAACCGCCGACTTTCAGTCGGCGATGACCAACCGCGGACAGGATGTCCGCGGAACGGCGGCCTGGAAGGCCGCGCTACCCACGACGTGTAGCGCGGGCCTCCGGCCCGCCGTATCGCCGGCTTCCAGCCGGCGGAAGAGGAACCGCCGATCGGAGATCGGCGGACCGGCCGACTGGAAGTCGGCGTTCCGTTACGCCGGCCACTGCTGCGAGGGGCGCGTTGTGCATGATCGGCGGTGGCGCGGCCGCGTGTCCTGCCGGAACGCCGATTTTCAATCGGCCGGTCCGCCGACTTTCAATCGGCCGGTCCGCCGACTTTCAGTCGGCGTTGACGAAGCGCGGACAGGATGTCCGCGGAACGGCGGCCTGGAAGGCCGCGCTACTCACGGCGTGTAGCGCGGGCCTCCGGCCCGCCGTATCGCCGGCTTCCAGCCGGCGGAAGAGGAACCGCCGACTGAAAGTCGGCGGACCGGCCGACTGGAAGTCGGCGTTCCGTTACGCCGGCCACTGCTTGGAGGGACGCTTTGCGCACGATCGGCGGTGGCGCGGCGTCCCAGGTCGCGCTCGCGTAGGTCCTGCATCGCGGCGACGACGACGTGCCGCATGTCCTGCGGGAACGCCGATTTTCAATCGGCCGGTCCGCCGACTTTCAGTCGGCTGACGAAGCGCGGACATGATGTCCGCGGAACGGCGGCCTGGAAGGCCGCGCTACTCACGACGTGTAGCGCGGGCCTCCGGCCCGCCGTATCGCCGGCTTCCAGCCGGCGGAAGAGGAACCGCCGATCGGAGATCGGCGGACCGGCCGGCTGGAAGTCGGCGTTCCGTTACGCCGGCCATTGCTGCCAGGGGCGCGTTGCGCACGATCGGCGGTGGCGCGGCGTCCCAGGTCGCGCTCGCGTTGGTCCTGCATCGCGGCGACGACGACGTGCCGCTTGTCCCGCCGGAACGCCGATTTTCAATCGGCCGGTCCGCCGACTTTTAGTCGGCGTTGACGAACCGCGGACAGGATGTCCGCGGAACGGCGGCCTGGAAGGCCGCGCTACACACGCCGTATCGCCGGCTTCCAGCCGGCGGTTCGCCCGGCTGAAGCCGGGCGCTACGTCATTCAGTGCTAGAATGCGCCGCACTGTGATTCAGGAGACATACGAGCCAACGCGAAGCGCGAGCGTCCGCTCGTTGCTTTGGCTCTAGCGCATCCCGCCTCGTCGTCGTAGACAACTACGACTCCTTCACCTACAACCTGGTCCAGCAGATCGAACGCCTCGCCGGCGAGCGTGTGCGCGTCGTTCGCAATGACGCCTTCGAGCCCGAGGCGCTGATCGCGGAAAACCCCCGCGCGATCGTGATCTCGCCGGGACCCGGGACGCCCGCGCGCGCGGGGCGCTGCATCGACCTCATTCGCGCGAATCGCGCCATCCCTCTCCTCGGCGTCTGTCTCGGCCATCAGGCGATCGCCGAGGCGTTTGGGGCGCGCGTCGTGCGCGGAGAGGTGCCGGTACATGGGAAGGTGAGCGAGGTGCGTCATCGCGGCGAGCGCCTCTTCGCCGGATGCGCCGCGCCGATGCACACCGCGCGCTACCACTCGCTCGTCGTCGATCCGGCGACGCTCCCCGACGCATTCGCGATCGACGCGGAGAGCGACGACGGAACGGTGATGGCGATCTCGCATCGCGAGCTCCCCATCTACGGCATTCAATTTCACCCCGAGTCGTACGGTACGGGCGGGGGCGATCAGTTGATCGTCAACTTTTTGAGGAGGGCGGACATCCTGTCCGCCCAGGCGGACGGGACGTCCGCCCTCCAGGGAGGACTGCGATGATTGCGCAGGCGATCAAACGAGCCGTCGACGGCCAGGACCTCGGCCGCGACGAGATGTACGAAGTCTTTTCCGCGGTCATGGACGGCCACACCACGGACGTCCAGAAGAGCGCATTCCTCATCGCGCTGCGAATGAAAGGGGAGACCGCGGACGAGATCACCGGCGCGGCGCTGGCGATGCGCGAGCGCGTCACGCCGCTCGATCTTGGCGCCGACAACATCCGCGAAGGGCTCGTCGACACCTGCGGCACCGGCGGCGACGGCCTCGGCACGTTCAACATCTCCACCGTCGCGGCGATCGTCGCCGCGGGTGCGGGCGCGAACGTCGCCAAGCACGGCAACCGCGCCGTCTCGTCGTCGTGCGGCAGCGCGGACGTGCTCTCCGCGCTCGGCGTGAACATCGATCTCGACGCGCCGCGCATGTCGCAGGTGCTGCGCCGCGTGGGCATCGCCTTTCTCTTCGCGCCGAAGCTGCATCCGGCGATGAGCGCGGTCGCCGCCGTGCGCCGCGAGCTCGGCGTGCGCACGATCTTCAATGTCCTCGGCCCGCTCACGAATCCCGCGTTCGCGCGGCGGCAGGTGCTCGGCGTGTACGCGGAACGGCTCACTCACACCGTCGCGCGCGTCCTCGCCGCCCTCGGCGCGGAGCACGCGATGGTCGTGCACAGCCGCGATGGACTCGACGAGATTTCCGTGTCCGCGGCGACGCATGTCTGCGAAGTCCGCGACGGCGACATCCGCGAGTACGACGTGACGCCCGAGGAGATTGGGGTGGGGCGGCATGCGATCGAGGAGATGGCGGGAGGCGATGCGAGCACGAATGCCGCGATCGCGCGCGCGGTGCTCGGAGGCGAGAACGGCGCGCGGCACGATGTCGTCGTCGCGAACGCTGGAGCCGCGTTGTACGTCGCGGGGCTCGCGCCGTCGATTCGCGACGGCGTGCAGCTCGCGAAAGAAGCGATCGCGAGCGGACGCGCCGCGGAGAAGCTGCAGCAACTGGTCGCGATGTCGAACGAGGTGGCGCAATGACGGTGCTCGAGCAGATCGTGGAGCGGACGCGCGAGCGTCTGCGCGGCGAGGCGAAGCCCGATCGCCGCGCCGCGGAAGAAGTCGCGCAGCAGCGGCGCGCGTTCGCGTTTCGCGATGCGATCTCGGGCGACGACGTGAACGTCATTGCCGAAATCAAATCCGCATCGCCCTCGGCAGGATCGATCGTCGACGACCCAGACGTCGAGGCGATCGCCCGCGACTACGCGCGCGGCGGCGCGGCTGCCATGTCGATCGTGACCGAGCCGGAGTTCTTTCGCGGCTCGCGCGAATGGATCGCGCGCGCGAAAGCCGCGGGCGGACTGCCCGTCGTGATGAAAGACTTCATCGTCGAGCCGTCGCAGATCGTGCGCGGGATCGCTGCGGGCGCGGACGCGATTCTGCTGCTCGCGTCGCTGCTCGATGCCATGCAGCTTCAAGACTTCGTCGCCCTGGCCGAGGCGTACGGATGCGATGCGCTGGTCGAAGTGCACGACGAGGAAGAGCTCGAGCGCGCGGTGACGGGCGGCGCGAGGCTCATCGGCGTGAACAATCGCGACCTGAAAGACTTCCGCGTCGATCTCGGCATCTCCGAACGCCTCGGCGCGAAGATGCCGGCGGACGTGATCCGCGTCGCGGAGAGCGGCATTCGCGCGCGCGCCGACGTCGACCGCCTCCGCGCCGCCGGCTTTCACGCATTCCTCGTCGGCGAGTCATTGCTGCGGCAGAATGACCGCGCCGCCGCGGTGCGGGCATTGGTAGATCCTTCGACTACGCTCAGGATGACACAGTGAAAATCAAGATCTGCGGGATCACGCGACTCGAGGACGCGCTCTTCTGCGCGGAGATGGGCACCGACTTTCTCGGCTTCATCTTCATCGGCTCGACGCCGCGTTACATCGATCCCGAACGCGCGGCCGCGATTCGCAACGCCGTGCCCGGCCCGCGCTACGTCGGCGTCTTCCGCGACGCCTCGGTCGACTACATGGCCGAGATCGCGAACGTCGTCGGACTCGATCTCGTCCAGCTGCACGGCAGCGAGTCGGATGAAGACGTGCTCGCCGTCGGCATGCCGGTGATCCGCGCGTTCCGCATCGCGGCCTCGCTGCCCGACATGACGACGTCCGCCGACTGGCTCCTCTTCGACACCTACGACGAGCGCCGCGCCGGCGGCACCGGCCGCCGCTTCGACTGGTCGCTGCTCGCGGACTACGAGCGCACGAAGCCGTTCTTTCTCGCGGGCGGACTCGCGCCCGACAACATCGAGGAAGCGATTCAGGTCGTCCATCCGGATGCGATCGACGTCTCGAGCGGCGTGGAGTTCGAGCCGGGCGTCAAAGATCACGTGAAGCTGCGCGACCTCTTCGAACGGGCGAGGCGCGCATGACGGCGGCGCTTCCCGACCGTCACGGATTCTTCGGCACGTTCGGCGGCAGGTTCGTGCCGGAGACGCTGATGGCGGCGCTCGACGAGTTCGAGTCGGCGTACAAAAAGGTCAAACGCGATCGCGCGTTCCGCAAAGAGCTCGACCGCATTCTCGAGGAGTTCGTGGGACGCCCGACGGCGCTCACGGAGACGCCGAAGTTCGCGGCGCTGTGCGGCGGGTTCCGATTGTTCCTGAAGCGCGAAGACCTCAATCACACCGGCGCGCACAAGATCAACAACGCCATCGGCCAGGCGCTGATCGCGAAGCGGATGGGAAAGCAGCGCATCATCGCCGAGACCGGCGCCGGCCAGCACGGCGTTGCCACCGCCACCGCCTGCGCACTCCTCGGATTGCAATGCGTCGTCTACATGGGCGAGGTCGACATGGCCCGGCAGGAGCTGAACGTCTTCCGCATGCGCCTCCTCGGCGCGGAAGTCGTTCCCGTCGCGAGCGGCAGCCGCACGCTGAAGGACGCGATCAACGAAGCCATCCGCGACTGGGTCACGAACGTCCGCACGACGCACTACATCATCGGCTCGGTTCTCGGACCGCATCCCTATCCGATGGTCGTGCGCGACTTTCAATCGATCATCGGACGCGAGGCGCTCGCGCAACTGCGCAAGCGCATCAAGGCGTTGCCCGACGTCGCGATCGCATGCGTCGGCGGCGGCTCGAACGCGATCGGACTCTTTCACGAGATGCTGAAGCACGAGTCGATTCGCCTCATCGGCGTCGAGGCGGGAGGCCGCGGGCCAGCCCTCGGCGAGCACGCCGCGCGATTCTCGGGCGGCGCGCTCGGCGTGCTGCACGGCACGCGCTCGATGGTGCTGCAGGACGAGCACGGCCAGATCGCCGAGACCCACTCGATCTCCGCGGGACTCGATTACCCGTCCATCGGGCCGGAGCACGCGTACCTCCAGTCGATCGGCCGCGTCGAGTATCACGACTGCAGCGACGACCTCGCGCTCGAGGCGTTTCACAAACTGAGCGAGAGCGAAGGCATCATCCCCGCGCTCGAGTCGTCGCATGCGCTCGGATGGCTGCTGCGCCATGGACGCGCGATCTCCGGAGTGGTGGTCTTGAACCTCAGCGGTCGCGGCGACAAAGACGTTCCGCAGGTGGCGGCGCTGTGAGCCGTGTCATCCTGAGCGGGTTAACGGCGCACGCGCCGGTGAAGCAGAGATGAAGTTCTCGCGCAGCTTTGTGTTGAGCAAACTTGACTCATTTTGCCTAGGGACGTTCAACCTTGAAAGCATGCGTGGCCAGCCTTGTCATCCCGAGCGTGAGCGAGGGACTTGGGCGGGCGGCGGCGCGACCCGCGGGCTTCGTGCCACCCTACCCCCGGGTCCCTCGCTCACGCTCGGGATGACAAGCC
>DATLFB010000036.1:0-4483 GCA_035525285.1 Thermoanaerobaculia bacterium | reverse complement strand
GTACATGGGAGCAGTATAGCACGATTACTCTTGTTACAAACTCATTTACATGGGAACACTCGACGGAGCAGTAAGACGCTTAATCTCTTCAGAACTCAGCACTTTCAGGAAAAATCGGTAGGATTCTCAGGGGAACTTCGGGCTAAAGCTCCCGTGTCCAGAAGCTGGGCATCAATAACCGGGAACCGCACACGAGAGCTCAGCAGCTGGGCTCGGGAGCCGGGAAGCTGGGCTCAGGAGCCGAAACTGGTGGTCAACCCGAAGTCCTCGCCCCGTGAAAACGCAGGAACGCCGCTCTCGCGAGCGGCGTTTCATCTGATCGTCGTTTCGGCGGGGGTGACGTGGCTCGAACCCGCGACCTCCGGCGTGACAGGCCGGGGGTCTTACAGGGCGACTGAAACGAATTGTCGGTGACTGTCACTATTGAAGAAACGGGTATGACGCGAACCTGAGGGAATGAGACAAATGCCAAAGCAAATCGCAGTTCCATTGCTGGCGTACGGCACGTTCCGAGCTTTTCGATAGAGGTGACCGATGCCAATCTTTATCTTCGTCGGCTGGCTGGTGGGCGTGATGCTTGGCGCGGTCCTTGGGATCTTCATGCTGCTGGGACTCGGTCTCGGCGTTCCCACGTTCCTGTCCAGCCTGGCCGGCTTGGCGCCGCCCCTCGGGCTGACGGCACTCGTCCTTCTCGGCTTGGTCATTGCCGTGCTGGCCTATCTCGCCGGCTATGTGATCGCGACTAGCGCGATCGCGCCACTGCTGCCCGGCCTCACCGGCGGCCCGGTCGTTTTCCCCGCCACCGCTTCCTTCCCGACGCCGACGGCCGCCCCGGTCACCGTCCCGGCCACCAATGGCGAAATGTTCGGCCGCGGCCTGATGATCGGGCTCAGCGCGGCGCTGAACTTCCTCGCCCTTGGCTGGATTCCTCTCGCCGGCCTCATCCTCGGGACCTGGGCCTTCCTGCTGATCTCGCTCGGCGCGACCCTCTTCATCGCGCGCAGCCGTTTCTATCAGGGTTTTCTCGGCTGGTCGGCCTGGTTGTTCCCGGTCTCCTATTTGGCTACAGCGGTCGGGCTGCTGCTGTTCATCGTCAACATCCCGTTCGCCTTCGCAGCCTTCGGGACCGGCGCCTTCCGAATCGATTTCACCACCGGCGTGATCGAGACCGCGGGCGGTCTTTCAGGGATCACCGGCTTTACCGGCGGCTTCTCGCTCGGTAATTTCACATTCCTCACTTCTCTGCCCGCCGCAGGCAGCTTCACCGCCCCTTCCATCAGCTCGCATGAGACGGGCCATTCGCTGAACACGGCGCTGATGGGCGGCGTCGTGCTGTGGATCAACGCCGTCGACGAGAACGTCTTTCCGGGCCGCTGGAACCTCGCTTATGGCGAGCTTTGCGCCGAAGGGCACGCGCGCGCGATGCCCGGTCCCGCCATCAACGATTATTCGGTGCGGCTATGGTTCTGACCGGGGGCGCCGCGTCCAGGTGCCCGGTGATTGAGCCGGTTGTGCTCGCCGCGCGCGCCGACATCTCCTCCTATCTGGGGCGCTGGCGCTGGCTCCTTTCGGGCCGGGAGATCGCGCTCGACCTGTCCATGGCAGATGAGGCGCGGCGGCACCGGCTCGAGGTGCGGCTCAACTTCTGGCGCTCGGTCTGCGGCTGCCAAGCCGGCGCCTTCGCTTTCATCGCCATGACGATCTGGCGGATCTTCTTCGCAGGCGTGCCCACCTGGACCGGCAGGGCCGTGGCCGCGTCCGCCGCACTCGTCCTCCTCGCCGCCATTGTCGGCAAGCTCCTCGCCATCCTCGCCGCGCGCCTTGTCCTGCTGATCGAGCTCGCGCGCCTGCGCCGCGAGCTCTCCGAAGAGAGGAACCTCCCATGAAATGGTGCAGGGAAATCGGCCGCTGGATCGAGGAGAATGTCGTCACCCCGGTCGAACGCTTCTTCGAGCGCGCCGAGGAGGTGTGCGAAGAGGTCGGGCGCTGGGTCGAGCAGCAGGTCCTCACCCCGGTCGAGACGTGGCGCGAGCAACAGGAGCAGCGCTGCCGCGAGGAAAAGTGCGTCTGGGTCTGCCTTTGCTGCAACAAATTGTTCTGCTGGTTCGTCACCGTCCTCGTCCGCATCATCGAATGGGTGATCCAGATCGTCCTGGTCTGGCTCGTCGAGACGATCTGCAAGATCGTGGTCACGATCATCCGCTTCATCGTGATGATCATCATCCAGGTGCTGAGATGGGTGGTGCTGTTCGTGATCTGCCTGTTCGAAGGCTTCTGCGCGATCATGATCCTGATCGGCGCACTGGCGTTGCTCGTGATGCTGCTCGCCATCGCAGTGCAGCCCATTCCTGCGCTCGCGCCGCCGGCACTGCCACTGATCGCGCCCGCTGCGGCGATTGCGATTGCCGCGTTGCTCCTCGCCCGCTTCCTCTGCAAGGCGTCGCGCTGTCGGGTCTATGGCGCGATCGGTTGGGCGCTGAAATGGGCGATCGTGCTGGGCGCGTTCCTCGCCATCACCTGGCTGAGTCCGCTCACCGCGCTGATTGTGGCGATCTACGGCGGGCTCACCGCCGCCTTGATCATCTTGCTTGAGCCGATTCCCTGCACGCTGCCCGATATGCGGAGCCTGCCCTAGGCCTAGGAGAAGGTTTTAACTCTCCCCTCGGACCTGGAAGCGCCCCGACGTACATATCCCGGCGCTCGCATTGGCAGACCTTTTCAGCGTGGAGCAGACGCCGATCTGCAGCGCGCCGCTAGCTCTCGTCAGCTAGCGCGCGCGTCGCTTCGCGCACGCATCGCCATGCGCCCTCCACGCATCACACCCCCGCCATGCTCGCGTCGTTGCTGTGCGTTCGCTCTTAAGTGTCCGCATCGCGCGCTCTTGCCGTGGAACATTCGCGCGAGAGCCGGAAACATTGCAGCTTTTTGGTCGCAGGTCTACGGTGATTTTCGCGCGTCAAATTCGCGACCTTGCGAGTCACTTTGCGAGTCTGCAATTTTCTAAACGACCCGCTAGAAACACGAAACGCCGCGAAGTGGCGGCGCATGAGAGCTTTAGATTGGCGGGGGTGACGGGGCTCGAACCCGCGACCTCCGGCGTGACATGCCGGAGGGCTATGAACCGGGCCAGTACGCTGGCACGCCGTGAGAGGTCATTTCGCGCGTGAGCTTCTTGTCGAACGTCGCGACGGCATCGTAGCGATGAGTGATTCCGAGAGCGACGATTCCTGCATCGGCGATGGACGGAAGGCGGTCGGACCACTGATCGAGAATTTCCTGCCACGGGTACTCCATGACGAGGATGACGCCTGGCAATGCGATCGTGTCACGGATCAGCGAAGCGGCAGTCGCGGGCGCGACGCCGTAGAGATTCCGCAGGACATGAGCAATTTCGAAAAGGATGAACTGGGGAAGAACGATCGTGATCTCACCCGTTTCCGCGCGCAGGAGAAGTTCCTTCGAGAGAGCACGTTGCGCATCGTTCCGATCGGTGAGAAGGGAGATGAAGACGTTCGTGTCGACGACGACGTGAGGCAACTCAGCTTCGTCCTTCGAACTCGCGTGCCTTCGCCACATCGTCCACGACGTCGCCGGGTCCGACCTTGATGAATCGTTCCCAGCGCCAGAATGCCGGGCGATCGGTCGTCGCCTCGACCTTTCCGCCGCCCATTTCCCACGTCACCTCGAGTTTTCCGTCGCGGACTTCCCACGTCAGCTTGACGCCTTCTTCCAGATGCAGCGCCTCGCGCACTTCCTTCGGCACCGTGGTCTGGCCGTCACTGGTCAGCGTTGATGTGGGCATCGGTCACCTCATTCGTCAGTCTAGCAAACGCCGGCAACCACGAATAACTGCCGAAAAGCCGGGGGAAACAACAGACCTTGCTGATTGCAATTTTCTGAAAGCGTGCTGCTGAGACGAAAACGTCGCCAAGTGGCGGCTGGAAAATCACTTAGTCTGGAGAGCCGACGGGGCTCGAACCCGCAACTCCGGCGTGACAGGCCGGACCTGACCAGCCGCCGCGACAGCGGCGTTCCTACATCACCCCGTCCTCCACGCTCTTGAGGTGAAACGAGAGCGACTCGAGGTTGATGCGGAGGTCGACCGACTTCACCTTCACCCCCTCGCGCAGGCGCATCTGCACGGGGGCGAAGTTGAGGATGGCGCGGATGCCGGCGTCGGCGAGCGCGTCGTGCACGTTCTGGGCGGCGTCGGCGGTGACGGCGATGATGCCGATCTCGACGTGGTTCCGGCGGACGACGTCGGCGAGTTTGTCGTAGCCGATGACGTGGATGCCGTGGCGTGACGTTCTTCCCACTTTCGCCGGATCGACGTCGAGCAGCGCGACGACGTGCTCGATTTCTCGCGCATCGAGGCGCGCAAGCTGCAGCTGCAGCCTGTCGATTTCCCCCTCCGCCCGATGCTCGCCGACGCGATGAAGGCCCTCGGCGTGATCGCAGCGTCGAAGAAGCTCACGCTCTCGTA
>DATLFB010000011.1:0-21344 GCA_035525285.1 Thermoanaerobaculia bacterium | reverse complement strand
GTTTGCGAGCGTGGGCGAGTTCATCGCGGCGATGTAACGCCGCCGATTGAAAATCGGCGGACCGGCCGACTGAAAGCCGGCGTTCCGTTTTTTGTAGCGCGGCCTTCCAGGCCGCCGTATCGCTGGCTTCCAGCCAGCGAGGTCGCCGCGGACGTGAGCTACACTTCGCCCGCGATGCTCGCGTTCGCGCTCTCCGTCGTCTTCATCCTTCTCGTCTGGGCGGCGATCGTCCATCTCAACGAGCGCTACAACCTCCTCAGCTGCGACCGCTTTCTCATTCCGGCGGCGAAGTACGTCGCGTACGGATGGCTGCTCGTGTTCATGCTCCTGCTCGCGGTCCTGGTCGCGGGCGCGGCGCAATCGCATCCGACCGCGCGGGATCTCGCGCGCACGCCGTTCTACGCGCTCTTCCAGCTGCACCTGATCCTCATTCTCTTCCTCCTCGGATGGTGGGTGCTCACCGGACGTCCTCCGCTGCGCGAGTTCCTCAACATCCGTCACGAACGGCCGGCGGAAGTCGTGGCCATCGGCGTTTCCGTCGGCGTCGGCGGATGGGTCTTCACATTGCTGACCGCGTTCCTCGTCGCGCTGCTGCTCAAGACCGCCGGACTGTTGCCGGAGCCGGCCGAGCCGCCGCCGATGATCGGCTGGATGGCGGCGCTGCCGTGGTGGAAGAAGGCCACGATCATCCTCTCCGCGATGACCGTGGAAGAGGCGTTTTTCCGCTCGTTCCTGCAGAAGCGGATCGGCCTCATTGCCTCGACGATCCTCTTCGCACTCGCGCACTTCACGTACGGCAATCCGCTGCTGCTGATCGGCGTGACGATCATCTCGCTCGTCATCGGCGTGACGTTCCATCGCACGAAGAACGTGGTCCCCGGCGTGATCGCGCACGGCGTGTTCGACGCCATCCAGCTCTTCGTCATCGTCCCGATCGCGTTCAAGGTGATCGGCGCCGGCTCGTGACGGCCATGTCCTACGCCGACGTCGTGCGCCATCTGAACAGCGGCGAGGCTATTCCGCGCGACGACGTACGCCGCTGGATCGACGAGGGCGAGCTGCTGACGTGGAGCGCGGTCTACGCGCTCGCGGAGCACGCGGCGGCGCGCATCCAACCGGAGCTCTCGTCCGACGAACAGATCGACTTCATGCGGCGCTATCTCCTGCGCTGCATCGAAGAGAATCCGGCGCCGGGAGACTATCTGCACGGCGGATATCAGGCGGCGTGGGAGCTCGCCGGTGCGCTGAAGCAGTGGCGGCGCCGCGGCGGGAAGGCGGCGAAGACGCTGCGCGGCATCGCGCGCGATCTCGAGAAGATCTACCGCCGCGGCGATGCGGCGACGAAGAACCGCATTCTCTGCGGGGTCCTCGAGCACGCGTTCGAAGACGCGGCACTGCGCCCGTACTTCGCCGACTGGGATCGCGACGAAGATCTCCGCGAGGCGTACAAACTGGCACTCGAGTGGGGCGCCGCGCACGAGCAGCATTAGGTGGGGTTGCCCGGTGGCCCGGTTGCCCGGGTGGAGGGCGGACGTCCCGTCCGCCCATCCGACGCGGGCGGACGAGACGTCCGCCCTCCTGCTGACGAAACGCGCGTTTAGGCGGCGCGCCGCCGTGATAACTTCGCGCCCATGGCGGAATCGGTCCAGTGGGCCAAAGTCATCGACCAGACTCGCTGCATCGGCTGTCATGCCTGCAGCACGGCCTGCAAGTCGGAGAATGCCGTTCCCGTCGGCGTGAACCGGACGTACGTGAAGTACGTCGACGTCGGCACGTTCCCCGCGGCGCGGCGCGCGTTTCAGGTCACGCGCTGCAACCAGTGCGAGCATCCGCCCTGCGTCGCCGCCTGTCCGACCTCGGCGATGTACCGCCGGCCCGACGGCATCGTCGACTTCGACAAGAACATCTGCATCGGCTGCAAGGCCTGCATCGCAGCCTGTCCGTACGATGCGATCTTCATCAACCCCGAAGATCATTCCGCCGAGAAATGTAATTTCTGCGCGCACCGACTCGAGGTCGGCCTCGAGCCGGCCTGCGTCGTCGTCTGCCCCACGGAAGCGATCATGATCGGCAATCTGCGCGATCCCGAATCGCGCGTCGCGGGATTCGTCAATCGCGACGTCGTGGCCGTGCGCCGGCCCGAAAAAGAAACGCTGCCGAAGCTCTTCTACAAAGGAGCGCATCAGGCCACGCTCGATCCGCTCGCGGCGCAACGGCCGGAAGGCGGGATCTTCATGTGGAGCGAGCAAAGCGGCTCGCTGCCGCACGAAGTGGTGTCGGGCCATCCCGGTCAGGCGAACAACGTGGCTGCTGCCATGCTCGCGTACGACGTGCCGCATCGCGCGCCGTGGGGGCTGCCGGTCAGCTTGTACGTCTGGACGAAGGCGATCGCGGCGGGCTCGTATCTCGTCGCGGCGGCGCTGCTGCTCACGGGACGGCTCGACATCGCGAGCGTGCTGTGGAAGTGGACGACGCCGCTGCTGTCCGCGGTCTTCCTCGCGCTCACGTTCATTCTGCTCATCGCCGATCTCGAACATCCGTCGCGCTTCTACATGGTGCTCACGCGGCCGCAGTGGCGGAGCTGGCTCGTGCGCGGCGGCGTGATTCTGACCGCGTTCAGCGCGGTCATCGGGCTGCATCTCCTCTGGAGCCTCCTCGGAAAAAGTCCGCCGCTCGCGCTGGCTTTCATCGGCGGAGTGCTCGCGATTGCAGCGGGCACTTACACCGCGTGGCTCTTCGCGCAGGCGAAGGCACGCGATCTCTGGCAGAGTCCCCTGCTGCCGCCGCAACATCTGCTGGCGTGTGTCGTCGCCGGTGCGGCCGCGCTTTGGATCGCCGGAGCGGGCGTTGCTTTGCTGCTCGCGATTGCGACGACGTTCCACCTGATGCTGATCGCCGCGGAGGCACTGACGCCGCATCCGACCGCGCACGCCCGTCTCGCCGTTCACGAAATGGTGAATGGCCGGTATCGCATCGCGTTCACGGCCGGTGTGCTTCTTCAAGTGGCCGCGCTGATCGTCCTGCCATGGGGAGTCGTGAGCCCGATTTTCGTTCTCGCGGGCCTTCTCGCATACGAACATGCCCACGTCGGGGCTGGACAGGCGGTGCCACTCGCATGAGATATCCGGGACCAAGTGGGAACGAGCTCTCCTCTTTCCCGCCGCGCGAACGATGGGACGACTGGACGGAGCTCGAGTCGCGCGCGTGGCCGCAGCGCGTCGAGCGCCGTTACATGCTCGTGCCGACGACCTGCTTCAACTGCGAGTCTGCCTGCGGTCTGCTCGCGTACATCGATCGCGAGACGCTCGAAGTCCGCAAGTACGAAGGCAATCCCGAGCATCCCGGATCGCGCGGACGCAACTGCGCGAAAGGACCGGCCACACTCAATCAGGCAAACGATCCCGATCGCATCCTCCATCCGCTGCGGCGCAGCGGACCTCGCGGCGGGAATCAATGGACGCGGGTGAGCTGGGACGAAGCGCTCGACGACATCGCCGCGCGGATCCGCCGCGCGCTGACCGAGGGAAGGCCGAACGAGGTGATGTACCACGTTGGGAGGCCGGGAGAGGATGGGTACACCGAGCGCGTGCTCGCGGCGTGGGGAGTCGACGGACACAACTCGCACACGAACATCTGTTCCTCGAGCGCTCGCGCCGGCTATCAGTTCTGGATGGGCTACGACCGCCCGAGTCCCGATCACGAGAACGCCGATGTGATTCTCCTGATCAGCGCGCACCTCGAGTCGGGCCACTACTTCAACCCGCACGCGCAGCGGGTGATGGATGGGAAGAAGCGCGGCGCGAAGCTGATCGTGTTCGACGTACGCCTGTCGAACACCGCCACGCACGCGGATCACTTCATCTCGCCGTATCCCGGAAGCGAAGCGGCGATCCTGCTGAGCATCGCGCGGCACATGCTCGAGAGCGTGAAGTACGACCGCGAGTTCGTGCGCCGGTGGTGGAACTGGCCTGAGTACATGGCCGCGAATGCCCCTTCTCCCCGCCCGCGGGGAGAAGGTGGCCGGAGGCCGGATGAGGGGCCCCTCTTCGAAGCCTTCGAGCAGGAACTCCGCAACCTCTACGCTCCCTACACCTTCGAATTCGCCGAACGCGAATCCGGCGTCTCCGCATCGACCATCAAACAGATCGCCGAAGTCGTCGCGAACGCCGGCGCGCGCCTGAGCACACACACCTGGCGCAGCGCCACCGCGGGAAACCTCGGCGGATGGCAAGTCGCGCGCGCGCTCTTCCTCCTCAACGCGCTCTCCGGCTCGATCGCAACGGAAGGCGGAGTCTTTCCGAACGCGTGGAACAAGTTCGTGCCGCGCCCGATCCACCTCCCGCCCCACCCTCCGAAATGGAACGATCTCACCTGGCCGAACGAGTTTCCGCTCGCGTGCAACGAGCTTTCATTTCTTCTGCCGCACTTTCTCGGCGAAGGCCGCGGCCATCTCGAGGTCTACTTCAGCCGCGTGTACAACCCCGTCTGGACCAACCCGGACGGATTCTCCTGGATCAGCGCGCTGACCGATGAATCGAAAGTCGGGCTGCACGTCGCGCTCACACCGACGTGGAGCGAGACCGCGTACTTCGCCGATTACGTTCTCCCGGTGGGCATCGGCTCGGAACGCCATGATCTCCACTCGTACGAAACCCACGACGCGCAATGGCTCGGCTTCCGCCAGCCGGTGCTGCGCGCGGCGAAGGAGCGCCTCGGAGAGAAGATCACCGACACGCGCCAGGTGAATCCGGGCGAAGTGTGGGAAGAGAACGAGCTCTGGATCGAGCTCTCGTGGCGCATCGATCCCGACGGCGCCCTCGGCATCCGCAAATATTTCGAATCGAAGAAAGATCCGGGCGCGAAGCTCTCGGTCGACGAGTACTACGGCTACATCTTCGAGAACTCCGTCCCCGGACTTCCTGAAAAAGCGGCGGCCGAAGGAAAGACACCGCTCGAGTGGATGCGCGGCACCGGCAGCTTCGAGCTGAAGCAGCGCGTCGGCGCGATCCACGAAGAGCCGGTGCCCGCGAGCGAGCTCACGGATGTGCAGACCGACTCGCTGGGACGCGTCTACGCGCGCTCGCCGAAACCGGATCAGCCGAACATCGTGCCGGTTCCCTCGCCCGACGGCGACGCGGAAGGCCGGCGACGAGCGGGCGTCGAGATCGACGGAGTCGTGCGGCGCGGCTTCCCGACTCCGAGTGGGAGACTCGAGTTTTATTCGAGCACGCTCGCGCAATGGGGCTGGCCGGAGATGGCGACGCCCGGCTACATCCGCAGTCACATCCATCCGGAAAACCTGCAGCCGGGAGAGATGCCGCTCATCCCCACCTTCCGTCTTCCGGTGCAGATTCACACGCGCAGCGCGAATGCGAAGTGGCTCGATGAGATCGCGCACACGAATCCGCTCTGGATTCATCCGCGCGACGCGCAACGGATCGGCGTCGCGAACGGCGAGCTCGTTCGCGTCGAGACGCGCATCGGCCACTTCGTGGTCAAGGCCTGGGTCACGGAAGGGATTCGTCCCGGCGTCGTCGCCTGCAGCCATCACATGGGCCGCTGGAAGACTTCGGAAAACGGACAGCGCCAGATGATGGCGACGGTGAAGCTCGACCGAACGGGAAGCCAGTGGAAGCTGCAGCGCGAGCGCGGCGTCGAGCCGTTCGCATCGCGCGATCCCGACACGCAGCGGATCTGGTGGACCGATGCCGGCGTGCATCAGAACCTGACCTTTCCGGTGCAGCCCGATCCGATCTCGGGGATGCACTGCTGGCATCAGGCCGTTCGCATCCGCAAGGCGGAATCCACCGATCGCTACGGCGACATCTCCGTCGATGCGGCAAAGTCGCAGGCGGCGTATCGTGAGTGGATGGAGAAGACGCGTCCGGCGTCATCGCACTCGCCCGACGGAACGCGCAGGCCGTACTGGATGCTCCGCCCGCTCAAGCCGTCGCGCGAGGTCTACCGGCTGCCGGAATGAATAGCGCGGCAACGCGGAACGACGTCCTCGCCGGTCTGACCGTCGCCCTGATCGGGCTCCCGCAGTGTCTCGCGTACGCACTGATGTCGGGACTTCCGCCGGCTTACGGTCTCTCGACCGCCGCGGTGGCCGGCCTCGTCGCGGCGCTTCTCGGCAGAAGCGCGCAGGTCGTCACCGGTCCGACGAATACGACGGGCATTCTCATCCTCGGAGTGCTCGTGCCGTTTCTCGGCGTCAACGGTCTGCTCCGGCCGGACGCCTTTCGCGTGCTGGCCACGCTGACGCTGCTCGCGGGCGCGATCCGCATCGTCTCGGCACTGGCCGGCGGCGCGCATCTGATCCGCCTGATCCCCGAGTCGGTGCTCACCGGATTCACAGCGGGCGTCGCGATTCTCATCGGCGTGATGCAGCTCGACGAAGCCCTCGGACTGCCGCCCGCGCACGCGACGAGCTTCATTTCGCAGATCGCCAGCATCCTGCCGCACATGGACGGCGTGCGAACGCTCGCGATCGTGGTCGCCGTCGCGACCGCCGCGCTCGTGGGATTCGGGCGCCGATTTCCGCGCGTTCCGTTCGCGCTCTTTGCGGTGATCACGGCGACGGGGACCGCATGGCTGTTGCGACTCGATCAGACGGCCGGTCTTCCGCTCGTTCGCGATCGGCACCCGATGACGAGCGGCTGGCCGGCGATGGTCTTCCCCGATCCGAGCCTCGGCCTTCTGCAGTCGCTCTTCATTCCCGCCGCGGCGATCGCCCTTCTCGGAACGCTCGAGCTGGCGGTGACCGCGCGCGCCGGAGGGGAGCGTCCCGACATGCGGCGCGAGATTCTCGCGCAGGGTTGGGGCAACGTCGCCGGCGCGGTCGCGGGTGCGTTCCCCGCGTCGGCGAGTCTCGGGCGTTCCGCGCTGCTGCGCCTCTCCGGCGCGCGCACGCGTCTCGCACCGGCGTCGGCCGCGATCGTGAGCGGAGCGATCCTGCTGGCGGGAGGAAATCTCGCCGGATGGATTCCGCAGGCGAGCCTCGCCGGCGTGCTGCTGGTCGTCTCGGCGCGCATGATCGACTGGCGCGGAATACGCCGCCTCTGGAACGCATCGCACGAGACCAAGGTCCTGCTCGTCGAGACCCTTGCCGCAACGCTGCTGCTCCCGCTCGAATGGGCGATTCTGCTCGGCACCGGCACCGCGCTCGTGATCCACATCGCGAACACCTCCGCGCCGCGGCTGCGCGTGCTGCGCCTCGAGGGCGAACGCCTCGTCCCTGTCGCGCCCGAAGATCAGCCGGATCTGGTCGTCGTCGAGGTGAGCGGCAACCTGCACTACGCGGCCGTCGCGCCGTTTCTCGATGAGGCGGAGAAGATCGTGCCGCCGTCGGCGCGGACGGTGGTGATCGATCTCTCGCACGCGCACGAGATCCGCTTCGCCGCGCTTCGCGCTCTCGAGCGTCTCGCCGAAGAGATGGCGCACGACGGCGGAGTGCTATGGCTCGCCGGCGTCGATCGCGACACCGCGCGCCTGCTGGAGCGATCGCGCAGCGCGCTTCCGTGGGTGGCCGAAGAACCGGTGCCCGGCCTCAGCGTGCGCCGCTGCATCGAACAGCTCGGCGTTACTGCTCGCTGACGACCACGCCGTCGCCCTCGAACCGGATCTTGAACCCGCCGGCTCCCTCGGTCTCGATCATCACGTCGTTCATCGATTCATCGTCGACGACGGTGGGGATGAGGTTGCCGGTCCAGGCGACCAGGGCGTTGGAGGAGATCGAGAGCGGGTACTCGCGCGTGACGCGCAGCGTGAGCGGCTCGATCGACGTCGAAATGGCGAGCGAGCCCTTGCCGAAGATTTTCACCGTGTCGATCTTGCGCTGGTAGGACGCGTCATAGATCGGCTCGACGCGATACGTGAGCGAGTCTTCGAGCGCGAGCAGGTTGCCGCCCTCGACGTAGATGAACTCGTCGTTCAGATCGAGCAGGAAGGTCTTGCGGCCTTTCTCGTAGACGAAGATCTTCCCCTGCCCCACCGCCTTGACCAGCGTCTGCGCGGTGGTGCCGAGGAGTCCCGACTCGGCGACGAACTTCAGATTGCCGGAGTAGCTCGAGACCGTGCCGCGCTTCACGTGCACGTTGCGCGCGAAGTTGATCTCGAGGAATCCGTTCTCGTGCAGCGTGAAGGTCTTCGACGCGCCTTCGATCTTCCGCGCGACGTCGATCACCTTCGCTTCGACATGCTGCGGCTCGTCGACCGCATCCTGCAGCTTGCGCGCGGCCGTGATGCCGGCGTCCTTCGGCGGCGCGGGCGGCGGGACCACGACCTTCGGGACTTCCGCGGTCACCTTCGGCATCGGAGTCTTCCCCGGCATCGTGTGCGTCTCGGCCGCGGAGCGCGACACGGCTTCGTCCATCGGACGGACGGCGGGGATCTTCTGGGTGATGACCGCTTCCTGCGTCGAGCGTTGCGCCGGCTTCGGCGGCGCAGGCCGCATCTCGTTCTCGACCTCGCGCACGAGTTTGTCGGCGCCGGCGAATTTCAGATGCTCGATTGCGAGGCCGTACTTTTTCTTCTGGCGATAGAGCAGGCCGAGGTAGAGATGCGACTTCGCGTAGTTCGGGCGGAGCTCGACGGCGCGCAGCAGGTACTGCTCCGCCTCATCGTGCTTACCCTGTTTGAAAAGGATCAGTCCGAGGTTGGAGTGAAGGATGAAGACGTTCGGATTCTCGCGGATCAGCCGGCGGTAGATGACTTCCGCCTCGGGGAACGCGTTCGTCTTGAAGTACACCAGGCCGAGGAGATTGAGGACGTCCGAGTCGTCGGGGCGAAGTCGCTGCGCCGCCTCGAGCTCGCGGCGCGCCTCCGCATAGCGTCCCTCCTGGAACGCTTCGCGCCCTCGGTTGTAGTGGAGAAGGAAGACGCCCTGATCGAATGGCGGCGCGACCGCCGGATCTCTCTGCGGCATGCGCGCGCGATTGTACCGTGGAGGACAGGCAGGATTGCCTGTCCTCCACTACTGCGAGCCGAGGTACTTCGCGCCCGGAATCAGCGCCATCGCCACCGGCTGCACCAACCCGCCGCGCAGCTTCGTTCCGTTCCGCCTCGCGGCGAACGTGATCCCGTGCCGATCCGCGCCGTACGGCTTGCCGTAGTACACGGTCAGTGCGCGGCGCACGTACAGCGACGTCTCTTCGTACGGCGGAATGCCGCCGTAACGAAGCACCGCGTTCTCGCCCGCGTTGTACGCGGCGAGCACACGCGGGAGATCGTTGTTGAACATCCGCTGCAGGATGGAGAGATACCGCACGCCGCCGTGGATGTTCTGCTCCGGATCGTGAATCGACTTCACGCCGAAGCGCTTCGCCGTCGCAGGGATGAGCTGCATCAGTCCGCGCGCGCCTTTGTTCGAGACCACGCGCGGATCGAAGTCCGATTCGACCTGGATGACCGCGCGGACGAGCACCGGATCGACGCCGTACTGCTCCGCGTAGCGCTCGATGATCGGATCGAACTTCGAGCGGCGGTCATGCCTGCGCGCGAACCAGCTCAGATCGACGCCGCGGTAGTCGCGCCGCGGGATGTTGTAGATGACCTTCGATCCGTCGGCCTTGACGGCCAGACGAACATCCGCGCTCACCGTCGACGCGACGAAGAGGACGGCCAGCCCCACACACGCGATGCGCATTCGCCGGTCAGTTTACTATGCGGGCCATGTCATTCGCACCTGTGCAGAAGGAAGTCGACGACTGGATCGCACAATTCGAGGAAGGCTACTTCGCGCCGCTGCCGATGCTCGCGCGCCTGACCGAGGAAGTCGGCGAGCTCGCGCGCGTCCTCATGCACCACCACGGCGGCAAGAAGCCGAAGGAAGGTGAGGACGCGGGAAGCGCGGCCGAAGAGATCGCCGACGCGCTCTTCGTGCTCGTCTGTCTCGCGAACTCGCTGGGAATCGATCTCGATCGCGCCTTCGGCGACGTGATGACGAAGTATCGGTCGCGCGATGCCGAACGTTGGACGAGGAAGGGTGAGAGGTAAAAGGAAAGGTTGCCGGAACGCCGACTTTTAGTCGGCCGACCGGCCGATTGGAAATCGGCGTTCCTGGTCGGTCTCCAGGACGCGCACGATCAGATGCTTGTCGATGGCGATCTCCAGTTCGTGCAGCAGGAGATCGACGGCGCGAGCTGCAAGTAGCGCGGGCATCCTGCCCGCCGTCACGCCGGCATCCTGCCGGCGGAGCGGCCTGGAAGGCCGCTATACGGCGGGCTGGAAGCCCGCGCTACTCCCTCACGGCGATGTCATATTTCTGGATTTTGGACTTGAGCGTGTTGCGCGCGAGGCCGAGCCGCCGCGCCGCTTCGCGGATGCGCCCCCCCGAGGTCTCCAGCGCAAAAGGAAAAAGTGGCTTCGCCGAGCGCAGCACTCGTGCCTTTACCTTTTACCTTTTACCTTTTACCTTTTTTCAATCGTCTTCGGCCACGTCCCGCTCCATTTTTGCGCTATCATTGTTTCCATCCAAAAAGAACGGTCTCCGGTCCACGCGGTAACGGCAAGGGTACCGCGTGCCGGCGAGTCATTCAATGTGACGGAGAGTCGAAGGAGAAGCGATGGACGGCCTCCTGAGAGCGCTCATCAAGACAGTGCGTCGTCGTCTGCGCGCGGACGAAGAAGTGACGGTCGAGGCGGTGACGAAGGAGCTCGGCTACACGCGTCAGTACATCTCCGGCCGATTCCATCGAATGACGGGACGGCTGCTCAGCCAGTTCCTCAAGGAGAAGCGCCTCGAGAAGGCGGCACGCCTGCTCAAGAGCGGCAACCTGCGCGTGTCGCAGGTCGCGCGGCGCTGCGGCTTCGACTCGGAGAACTACTTCCGCCAGCAGTTCCGCATCCGCTACGGCATGTCCCCGCGCCAGTTCCGCGCGAACGGGACCCTGCGGGCGGCACCGCGGCGGCCGGTGATCGCGATCGCTACGGCGTGAATGTGGCGCCCGGCTTCAGCCGGGCGACGGCGGGCTGAAGCCCGCCGCTACGTCGTAGCCTGCTTCGATCCAGAGGTACTGCAGCGTGTTCGCGTCGAGCGTCCGCACGCCCATGAGATAGCTCGCGAACAACAGCACGCGCCGCAGAGTCGAATGCGGCGCCGCGTTCTTCGCCAGATACTCGCGATGCTCCGCGGGCGACGCGAACGTCACCGAGCGCAGCGGACATCCGAGGCGCACCACGCTCCCCTGAATCGCGATCTCGTCCCACTCCCCTTTGTTTGCGTAGCGCATGTAATTGCGGCGGTGGAAGAGGCGCACTTCCCCGTCGTCGCGCGTGAGCCGGAGCGGCTTGCCCGCGTAAAACGGGACCGAACGGATGCGGAAGCCGCGCGCGCTCACTCCGCTCATCACGCCCGCGATCTCTTTCGCCAGCGCATCGTCGATCACTTCCCGCTCGCGCACGATGAAGATCCAGTCCGCGGTGGCCGCATCGATCGCGCGATTCAGCTCCGCGCGATGCCGCGAGAGCGCGTCGCGCGGCGGGACGTCCAGCACGAGTTGTTCGAGGCGGGTGAAGTGCGGCGTGAGCGCGGTGAGGTCCTCGGCGTGAACGTCTCCGAGGGTCACGATCGAGAGTTGCATCACTCTCCGAGAGGCTCGTGCACGCGCACGATGCGATGCGCGCGGCCCGTCGTCTCATCGATCTCGATCAACGCGCCCGAGAGGCGGACGTCGCGCTTCGCCACTTCGAGCTTGCGCGGTGTGTTCATCAGGAATCGCTGCAGCGCCTCTTCGGGACGAAAGCCGATCACCGAATCGTACGCGCCGGTCATTCCGACATCGGTCTGATACGCGGTGCCGTTCGGAAGAATGCGCTCATCCGCCGTCGGGACATGCGTGTGCGTGCCGACGACGGCGGAGACGCGGCCGTCGAGATAGCGTCCGAAGGCCTGCTTCTCCGAGCTCGCCTCGCCGTGAATGTCGACGATGATCACCTTGATCGAATCGCCGAGCTCCTTCAGCTCGCGGTCCGCGCAGTAGAACGGATTGTCGATCGGCGGCATGAAGACGTTGCCCATGAACTGCAGCACCGCGACGTCGACTCCGCCCGCGGTCTGCCGCACGACTTTCCCCTTCCCCGGGTTACCGGCGGGATAGTTCGCCGGCCGGATCACTTGCGGGTAGTGCTCGTAGTTCTCGACGAAGTCCTTCTTGTCCCAGATGTGATTGCCCGACGTGAACGCATGAATGGGCAGCTCGGACAGCTCCTCCATGATCGCCTCGGTCACACCGAATCCGCCCGCCGCGTTCTCGACGTTCACGATCGTGAAATCGACCTTGTCGCGGTCGGTGACCGCCTCGAGCTTCTGATGCAACGCACGCCGGCCAGGCTGGCCGACGACGTCGCCGATGTAGAGGACTCTGATCATGGTTGCCCGGTTGCCCGGTTACCCAGTTGCCCGGCACACCGGGAAACCGGGCGACCGGGAAACCTACTTCGCGTACTCCGTCGCCCGCATCTCCCGAATCACCGTGACTTTGATCTGCCCCGGATACTGCAACTCCGACTCGATCTTCCTCGCCACATCCTTCGACAGCCAGATCGACTGCTCGTCGGTGATCTTCTCCGAGTTGACGATGATGCGAAGCTCGCGCCCTGCCTGGATGGCGAAGCTCTTCGACACGCCTTCCATCGAGTTCGCGATCGCCTCGAGGCGCTCCAGACGGTGCACGTAGTTCTCGAGAATCTCGCGGCGTGCGCCGGGGCGCGCGGCCGACAGCGCGTCGGCGGCGTTCACCAGCACGGCCTCGACGGTGGTCGGGTCGTAGTCGCCGTGGTGGCACTCCATCGCGTGAATGATCTCGCGCTTCTCGCCGTACTTCTCGAGCACCTGCCGTCCGAGCTCGAGGTGCGTCCCTTCCATCTCGCGATCGATCGACTTCCCGATGTCGTGCAGCAGCCCGCCGCGCTTGGCGATCGTGTCGTTCACGCCGAGCTCCACGGCCATGAGCGCCGCGAGCTGCGCGACCTCGAGCGAGTGCACGAGGACGTTCTGTCCGTACGAGGTGCGATAGCGAAGACGGCCGAGGAGCTTGAGGATCTCGGGATTGATGTCGGTGAGGCCGATGGAGAACGCCGCGGCCTCCCCCTCCTCGAACAGCTTCTGGTCGAGCTCCTGGCGAACCTTCTCGACGAGCTCCTCAATGCGCGCGGGATGGATGCGCCCGTCCTGCATCAGACGCTCGAGTGAGATACGCGCGATCTCGCGGCGGATCGGATCGAAGCCGGAGAGGATGACCGCTTCCGGCGTGTCGTCGACGATGAGATCGACGCCGGTCGCGAGCTCGAGCGCGCGAATGTTGCGCCCCTCGCGGCCGATGATGCGTCCCTTCATGTCCTCGGACGGGAGATCGACCACGGAGACCGTGTTCTCGGCGACGTAGTCCGAGGCCATGCGCTGGATGGCCATGCCGAGGATCTTCTTCGCCTTCTGATTCCCGAGCTCGGTGGCCTCGCTCTCGATGCGCTTGATGATGTTCGCGGCGTCGAGCTTCGCTTCGTTCTCGATGCCGCGGATCAGTTCGCGCTTCGCCTCGTCGGCGGTGAGGCCGGCGACCTGCTCGAGCTTGTGACGCTGCTCCTCGATGAGCGCATCGAGCTCCGACTCCCGCGTCTCGACGTGCTTCTCGCGCTCGCCGAGGGAGCGGTCACGCTTCTCGACTTCCGCGATGCGGCTGTCGATCTGCTGCGTCTTCTTGTCGAGGGCCTCTTCCTTCAGCTGGAGCCGCCGCTCGACGGACTTGATCTCGTCGCGCTGGCGCTGCGCGTTCTTGTCGAACTCCGAGCGCATCTGGAGGAGGTTTTCCTTCGCCTCCAGGTCGGCTTCCTTGATGTGCGCGCTGGCCTGCTTCCTCGCGTCCTCGAGAATGCGCTCGCCGGCGCGGCGCGCCTCTTCGAGCTGCGCCTCGGCGCGCTTGCGGGACACCGCGCCCCAGATCAGGGCCAGAACGACGGCGACGGCGATTCCGACGCCGATCGCGATTCCAATTTGGATGATGTTCAAACCGCACCTCCGCATGGGAGGCTTGCGCAGTGAGGAAACTCGGAGTTCCCCGCCTGAGCCGTGTGGTGATTCTTACCTGAACCTGTACGTGACAGGTGGGCGCCCTACCCGTGTCGTTTCGGCTACCTTCTGAGCTCCCAATTCGGGACGAAGGCGTGCACGCGACCAGGGACGCGAGCTACCCGAGATAAGAAGTACGGTTCAAGGGCTGGATCGTGCATCACGAACTCTGCAGGGACTCCGAAACAGTACAACTGTCTGTCTTCAGTCTCAGCCGATGACGCTGCCGAGACGATTCGATAATTCCTCCGTTCTCTCGACCCAGATTCCCGCGGCATCCTCCCGCTGTTTCCGGTATCTCGAGAACTCGTCGGCGATGTTCAAAGCCGCCAGAATCGCGATTTTCATTCCGTCGACGGTCGCGCTCTGCGCCGCCACCTCGCGCATTCTGGTATCCACAAACCGCGCAAGCTCCGCTAAATAGTCAGGGTCGCCGTCTCCCCGTACGTTGTACGTCTGACCAAAGATTTCGACGCCTGTGGTCGAGTCGTATTTCGCGTCCATGGAGAAAGTTACCTCTGATTCGGGGCGGATTATAGCAGGGACGCTTCAGAGGCGGGCGTGAGGGTCGTCCCCGGTTTCCAGTCGACCACGACCGGTCTCCCCGCGACGGGAGCGAACGTGCAGTTCGAAGCGATCGACATCCGGCAGCTGGGGGCTTGCCGCTCAGCGTCGCTTCGCCACTGCGGCACTACCCAGGTTTGTCATCCCGAGCGTTACGAGGGACCTGGGTGTGTGTGCGGCTCGAGTCTCGTGCCACCCGCCCACCCAGGTCCCTCGCTCACGCTCGGGATGACAAACCCCTCGTTACAAACTTGAACGAGCGCTAGTCATCGAGGCCGACATCCCGGCGGAGCTTCGCGATCGACTGCGGTCGCCCCTTCCCCTGCTGTGCGCGAGCCAGGGCCTCGAGGAGCCGCTCAGCGTTTTTGGGTGAGCGCAGAAGGTGCGCCGTCTCGATGAGACTTCGGAGCTCGTCGACGGCGATCAGCGCGACATCATCGCCACCGCGACGATGGATGATGACGGGCTCGCGTGAATCGGATGCTTCGTCCAGCAAAGCCTTGAGATTGGCACGAGCCTGCGTGTACGCGCGATCGCTCAGCCTCCGACGATCTCGTTCAGACCTTCCACGATCCGCTCGAGCTCCTCGGCCGCAACATGCGCGAGTTTCTTGCCCAAACGCTCGACGGAAAGCGTACGGATCTGACTGATCTTCGCCCACGAACGCTTCGGTAACCGCGCCGACGTGATCTCGAGCGTCAACGGAAATCGTGCTCGGGGCTCCTGACTGCTCACGCCAACGGCGATCACCGTTCCGGAGCGTTCGTTGAAAACGTCATCGCTCAGGATGACGACGGGGCGCTGGCCTGCTTGTTCGTGGCCGACCGTCGGGTTGAGCTCAGCCCAATAGATGTCGCCTCTCAGTATTCGGGCCATTCGCTCTCCCCCAGATATCCCTCCTCAGCCAGTGCCTGTTCCTCAGCTTTGTCCAGCTTCGCGCACTCCTCCGCGAGTCGTGATCGATGGATCCGCGCGATCCGATCCTGAACTGCCTCTTCAATCGCTTTGCTCCGGTTCGGAAAAACGCCCTGGCGGACCAGACGATCAATCTCCGCGAGAGCCTGCTCGTCGACTGTGATCGCGATCTTTGCTCTGCCCATGGTGTGATGTTAAGTCATACCGACTCGCCGTGCAACGCGGACTAAGCGTCCCTTCTGCGCACGATCTCCCCATCTTGCTTACGCCTCGTTACCGCCGTAGATTATGGAACGTGTCCGCGATCGCGCTGCAGTTCCCCTTCGAGAGTCGCGCGGTCATCCTCCCGGCGTTCCAACCGCTACAACCTGTAGAGCGAGAAGATTTTGCGCGGCTGCGTGCCGCGCTCGCCGGCACCGCCGCGGCGAAGATCACGAACGGCGCGGAGCTCATCCGCGCGCTCGAGAAAGCGCGCCGCGACGAGTCGATCCCCACGACGCTCGCCCCATTCGACACGCTCCTCGGCGGCGGACTGCCGCGCGGCAGGATGGTCGAGCTCACCGGCCGCCGCACGGTGGGACGCTTCTCGATCGTCCTCTCCGCGCTCGCCGCGGCGACGAGCATGGGCGAAGCGGCGGTGCTCGTCGATCTCGGCGATCACCTCGATCCGCAGATGGCTGAAGCCATCGGCGTGGATCTGCGGCGCCTGCTGTGGATCCGGCCGGCGACACTCAGGCAGGCGGTGATGAGCGTCGAGATGATCACCGCGACCGGGTTTCAGCTCGTCGTGCTCGACACCGGACTGCATCCGCTGCGCGGCCGCCGCGTTCCCGACGCCTCATGGGTGCGCCTCGGACGCACCGCCGAAGCACACGGCGCGGCGATGCTCATCTCGACGCCGTATCCGCTCACCGGCACCGCATCGGAAGCCGTGATCGCCGCGGGACGCACGCGCATGAAGTGGCTCGGCCGCGGCAAGTCGCCGCGCGTGCTCGCCGGCGCCACGCTCGAGCTGCGGCTCGAGAAGCATCGGCACAGGAAGCCCGGCATGCAGACGAAACTCGCGCTGGAGCTGCTGCCATGACGCGCATCGCCTGTCTGCACGTTCCGCTGTTCCCGCTCGCGGCGCGGTTGCGCAGCGAGCCGGAGCTGTTGAGCGAAGCGATCGCGATCGTCGAAGGGAACGGCGGCGCGGCGCATGTGGTCGCGGCGACGCGGCGCGCGCGCACGAAAGGCATTCGTCCGGGACAGACGCTCACGCAGGCGCGCTCGATCGTGCCGAAGCTCATCGCGCGCGGACGCGACACGGAATGCGAGCGCACCGCGCAGGAGGCGCTGCTCGAAGTCGCGGAGACGTTCTCGCCGCGCGTCGAGGATTCCGGCGACGGCATCGTGTTCATCGACGTGAGCGGGATGGAGCGTCACTTCGCGAGCGAAGAAGATCTCGCGAAGGCCGCGATGCGCGCGGCGGACGACGCCGGCTTGCCCGCGCGCTGCGGGATCGCCGCGAGCAAGCTCGCCGCGCGTGTCGCGGCGGAGTTGCCGAAGGCGCCGACGGTGGTTGCGGCCGGCGGCGAGGCGGAGTTCCTCGCGCCGCTGCCGCTCGCGCGCCTCACGCCGGAGCTCGATGCCGCATCGGCGCTGCATCGCTGGGGCATCGCCTCGATCGGCGAGCTCGCGCGCCTGCCGGAATCCGAAGTCGCCGCGCGCCTCGGCGAGATCGGACGCGAGCTGCACTACGCCGCGCGCGGCATCGATCCCCGCCCGCTGATTCCGCGCGCGCTGCCGCAGGAGTTTCGCGAGGGGATGGAGCTGGAGTGGCCGCTCGTCGCGCTCGAGCCGTTTCTGTTCATCGCCAGCGCGGCGCTCGACCGCCTTTCGAAGCGGATGGAGATTCAGGGCTTCGCCTGCAAGCGCATCGAGCTGACGATGATGCTCGAGCCGGACGGCTACCACGCGCGCGCGATCGATCTCCCCGCGCCGACGCGCGATACGAAGACGATGCTCACGCTCCTTCGCCTCGATCTCGAGAAGTCGCCGCCCGGAGCGCCCGTCATCGGCTTCTCCCTCGTCGCGCACCCCGACCGCCCGCGCCGCGCACAGCTGTCGCTGTTCGGCCCCGCCGCACTGTCCCCGGAAAAACTCGCGACGACGATCGCACGACTCGTCTCGATGCTCGGCGAAGACCGCGTCGGCATGCCGATGACGGTTGACGGCCACCTGCCCGAGCGCTACGCGATCGAAACGTTCGCGCCGCCACCGCCGCCCGACCTGAAACGAACCCCGCGAAAAAGCCGCGGCCTCATCGCCGCGCGTGTATTTCGGCCGCCGATTCCGGTGGAAGTGATCACGCGTCGATCGCGGGAGGATGAAGGCGGCGATTTCCAGATCGCCTCGATCAAAGGCGAAGGAGACATCAACGGCGAAGTGAAGGCGTGTGCAGGACCGTGGGAACTGGAGGCCGCGTGGTGGAGCCCGGTGCCGGCGGATCGTGAGTATTGGGATGTGGAGATGGCGAAGGGAAAGTCCTACCGCGTGTATCGGGAGGAGGGGGAGAAGAGGTGGTTTGTAGAGGCGGGGTACGAGTAACTAGATACGTGATGTAGAGAAACGGATGAAGGCAGAAGGCAGAATGCAGAAGTGAGAAATGAAAGATATTCGTGATCGGGCGTTCGAGTTTGCGTGTCGCATCATTCGGCTGCATCGTGCGATGACGCGAAAACGCGGGACTGATCGCGTTGCAGCGAATCAGCTTCTGCGCTCCGGGACTTCGATCGGATCGAATCTCGAAGAAGCTGAAGCCGCGCAGAGCCGGCCGGACTTCATTGCGAAGAATCGGATCGCGCTGAAAGAAGCACGCGAATCACATTACTGGCTGCGCATCATCGCAGCGACAGAAATGATCGCGCCGAAAAGAGTCCACCCATTAGTTGAAGAAGCAAACGAGATCGTCGCGATCCTGACAACGATCGTGAAGAAAGCAAGCCTCCCCAAAGCAACTTCTTAGTTCTGCCTTCTGCCTTCTGCCTTCATGACACCCCCGCGCGACTCCCCACCCCTCTCCTGCGAATACGATCCCCTCCGCCCCTACGCCGAGTGCCGCGCCTCCTCCTCCTTCTCCTTCCTCAACGGCGCTTCTCTCCCCGAGGACCTCATCGCCCACGCCGTCGAACACGCTCTCCCAGCCATGGCCATCATCGACAAAAACGGCCTCTACGGCGCCCCGCGCTTCCACATGGCGGCGAAAAAGAACGGCGTAAGAGCGCTCATCGGCGCGGAGCTCACGCTCGACGAAACAAACAAGGGCTTGCGCGTCGCCACGCCGCCGCGTGAGATGACCGTCAGCGTCCTCGTCGAAAACCGCACCGGCTACAAAAACCTCTGCAAGCTCCTCACGGCCGGCGCGCTGAACCATCCGAAAGGCGAAGCGCGCTACACGTGGGAGCTCATCGAGGAGTACGCGAGCGGGCTGCGCTGCCTCACGCGCGACGACGAGCAGACGGTGCACAGGATCAGCGGCATCTTCAAAGGCCGCACGCACATCGAGTTGCAGCGGCACTTCATCCGCGAGGAAGAACATCACAACATCCGCCTGGTCGATCTCGCGCGGCGTTTGAAACTTCCGCTGGTCGCGACGAATGGAGTGCGTTACGCGCGGAAAGAGGACAAGGAACTGCACGACGTCCTCACCTGCATCCGCGAAGGGCGCAACGTCGACAACGCCGGGCGGCTCCTCGGCATCAATCGCGAGCGGCACGTGAAGAGCGCTCGCGAGATGTGCAAACTCTTTGCGGATCTCCCCGAGGCCATCGACGGCGCGTGGGAGCTCGCGAACACGCTCGACTTCACGCTCGCGGACCTCGGGTACCAGTTCCCCGACTACCCGCTCCCGCCCGGCGAGACCAACGACTCCTTCCTGCGCAAGATGACCTGGAACGCCGCGAAGGCGCGATTCCGGCCGCTCACCGCGCGCGCGCAGGCGCAGCTCGAAAAAGAGCTGGCCATGATCGAGAAGCTCGAGCTCGCGGGCTACTTCCTCATCGTCTGGGACATCGTCCAATTCTGCATTCGCGAGAAGATCCTCGTCCAGGGCCGCGGCTCCGCCGCCAACAGCGCGGTCTGCTACGCCCTCGGCATCACCGCCGTCGATCCGGTGAAGATGGATCTCCTCTTCGAGCGATTTCTTTCCGAAGAGCGCGGCGAGTGGCCGGACATCGATCTCGACCTCCCGTCCGGCGACCAGCGCGAGAAAGTCATCCAGCACGTCTACAAAAAGTACGGCGAGCACGGCGCGGCGATGACCGCGAACGTCATCACCTATCGCGACCGTTCCGCCGCGCGCGAAGTCGGCAAGGCCCTCGGCTTCTCGCTCGAACAGGCCGACAAACTCTCGAAGACCGTCAGCACGTGGAATTTCGTGGAGGGCGGACGTCCCGTCCGCCCCGAGGAGGCGGACGGGACGTCCGCCCTCCAAGGCGCGCTCGCGAACAGCGGCTTCGACCCCGAGGACCTGCGCGTGCAGCACTTCATGCGCTTGTATCTGCAGATCCAGAGTCTGCCGCGCCACCTCGGGCAGCACTCCGGCGGCATGGTGCTCGCGAAAGGACGCCTCGACGAAGTCGTGCCGCTCGAGCCGGCGTCGATGCCCGGCCGCGTCGTCATTCAGTGGGACAAGGAAGACTGCGCGGATCTCGGCATCATCAAAGTCGATCTCCTCGGCCTCGGCATGCTCGCCGCGATCGAAGAGATGGTCCCGCTCATCCGCACGAACGAGAAAAAGGAGATCGACCTCGCCCATCTCCCGCAGGACGACCCGCTCGTCTACAGGATGCTCAACGAAGCCGACACGGTCGGCATGTTCCAGGTCGAGAGCCGCGCGCAGATGTCGTCGCTGCCGCGCCACAAGCCGAAGTGCTTCTACGACATCGTCGTGCAGGTCGCGATCATCCGTCCCGGCCCGATCGTCGGCGGCATGATCAAACCCTTCTTCGACCGCCGTCAGGGCAAAGCACCGGTCGAATATCCGCATCCCTGTCTCGAGCCGATCCTGAAGCGCACCCTCGGCGTGCCGCTGTTTCAGGAGCAACTGCTGCGCATCGCGATGGTCGCGGCCGGGTTCAGCGGCGGCGAGGCGGAGGAGTTGCGGCGCGCGATGGGCTTCAAGCGCTCGATGGAGCGGATGGTGGAGATCGAGAAGCGGCTGCGCGCCGGGATGACCGAGCGCGGCATCGAGGCTGCCGCGCAGGACCAGATCGTGAAGTCGATCACGTCATTCGCACTTTACGGATTCCCCGAGTCGCACGCCGCGAGCTTCGCGCTCATCGCGTACGCGAGCGCGTACCTGAAGGCGCGGCATCCCGTCGCGTTCTACATCGCGCTGCTGAACGCGTGGCCGATGGGCTTCTACCATCCCGCGACGCTGATCAAGGACGCGCAGCGCCGCGGCGTGCGCGTGCTGCCCGTCGACGTGAACCGATCCGGATGGAACTGCCGGTGGGAAAACGGCGCGGTGCGGATGGGACTCCGCTACGTGAAAGGCCTGCGTGCGGAGTCAGGGAATCGCATCGAAACCGCGCAGCCGTTCCAGTCGCCGGATGATCTCGCGCGCCGCGCGCGCCTGCGCGACGATCAGCTCACGAAGCTCACGTACGCCGGCGCGCTGGCGTCATTCGGCCTCACGCGGCGAGGCGCGTTGTGGCAAGCGGCGTACGCGGCGAAGGAGAGCGGTGAGTTGTTCGCAGATCCGTCCCCTCTCCCCGCCACGCGGGGAGAGGGCCAGGGTGAGGGGCGCCCCTCACCC
>DATLFB010000004.1:0-33206 GCA_035525285.1 Thermoanaerobaculia bacterium | reverse complement strand
CCCCTCTGTGGTTGGTGGCCCCCCCCCCCTCCCCCGGCTTCCCCCCCCCCGTCCACCCCGGGGCGCCGGGCCCCGCCCCCACTCCACACTACGGCATGAAGCGTCGCGTCGGGACGCCTTCCTGCGAGCTGATGCTCAGCTTCGCGAGGCGCCAGATCAGGTCGCGGCCGCCGCTCGCCGCGTCGCCCTGTTCAAACGCGCTGCGCAGCATCGCCACTTCTTCCGGAGAGTGCTCGGCGGACACGGTAAAGCCGTTCGGCGGCTGCGTCGGATCGGACGTCGCGGTCTCGCGCCACCGGCCGGCGAACAGCTCGTGGCGTTTGAAATGCGAGGCCTTGCCCGTCTGGAAGTGTTGCGCGGCAACGGCCGGAACTCCGTTCGCGTTCGCCTTCTGCTCATCGAGTGCGCGCATGACGTGCGCCTCGATCAGCTCGCGCAACGTCATCGCCGATGTGCCCATGACCTGCCGGATCTCGACGCCCGAGTGATAGAGCGTCTTCGCCGTCGCCGACTGCGCGAGCCGATGGACCTGCGTCCGCGCGATCTCGCACTTCAGCTCAAGCGGTTTCCCGTCCCACTGCGCGCGCAACGTGACCCCCGCGCCCTTCTCGCCGATCTGCTCCTGATGAGCGATGCGCAGTCCGCGCAGCGAGACGTCGACGATGAACACGCGGCTCTCGCCGATCGTGCCACGCAGCGGATCGCTGAGCCTGACCCGCTGGACGCGTCTGCGCTCGACGAACAAGTTCGGCCTCAAGCGCTCACCGGGGGTTGCTCGGAACCGAGCATGAGCTCGATCGTCGCCAGGGATTCCGCGGGAATGTGCGTGAAGCGCACCACGGTCTCGAACAGCGTCTCGCCGCCTTCGCCGGCGCCGAGGCCGACCACGCGTGAGGAGAGCACGCGCGCGTGCGCTGAGAACTGATCCGGGCCGCTCATGAACGACAGGATCAGATCGGTGTCGACCTTCATCATTCCGGTGTGCCGCACCCGAGCGCCGCCGCGGCTGATCTCGACCAGCGTCGCTTCCTTCCGCCCGAGACGCACCGGAAGCCCGACGATGAGACGCATCCTCTGACTCTGCATCGGACGCGGCCGAGGATTCTGCGGGGTTATGGCCATCGCTGGACCTCCTCTCCTCGAACCATACGAACAGTCATGGCGCGAGTTTTTCCATGCGACAAAAAGGTTGATTTGAACCCGAAGAGAATGTAACCGCCTTCCGTCCTGCATGCAACAGGTTGGGCGTGAAATCCCAGTCTCAGACACGTGAACGGTTCGGGAAAGTAAACTTCGTCCCCATGAGACGTTTCACGGCCGCTCTGCTCCTGCTCGCCACTCCCCTGCTCGCCGCCTCGCGACAGCCCGTCCGCGCGAAGCAGGCGATGGTCGCCTCGACCTCCGAGATCGCCTCACGGATCGGCGCGGACGTGCTGAAGAAAGGCGGGAACGCCGTCGACGCAGCGGTCGCGGTCGGCTTCGCGCTCGCCGTCACCTGGCCGTCGGCAGGAAACCTTGGCGGCGGCGGATTCATGCTCGTCCGCAAGGCGGATGGAACCTCCGAGGCGATCGACTATCGCGAGCGCGCGCCGCTGGCGGCGACGCGCACGATGTACCTCGACGCGGAAGGCAACGTCATCAAAGGCCTCTCGACGAAAGGCTACAAAGCGGTGGGCGTGCCCGGCACCGTCGCCGGACTCGCGCTCGCGCACAAGCGGCACGGAAAGCTGAAGTGGGAAGAGCTCGTCGAGCCGGCGCGGAAGCTCGCGGCTGAAGGGTTCGAGGTGAACTATCACCTGATGCGCAGCCTCTCCTCGAAATTCGCCATCGAGCGGATGGAGTCGTTTCCCGAGAGCCGCCGCATCTACCTGAAAGACGGACGCGGGTGGCAGATGGGCGAGACCTTCGTGCAGCCCGAGCTCGCCGCGACGCTCGCGCGCATTCGCGACAACCCGCGCGACTTTTACGAAGGCGAGACCGCGCGGCTCGTCGTCGCGGACATGAAAGCGAACGGCGGGATCATCACGGCGGAAGACCTGCGCACCTACGAGCCGACGATCCGCACGCCGCTACGGGGCACGTATCGCGGCTACGACATCCTCAGCATGCCGCCGCCGTCGTCGGGAGGGATCGCGCTGATCCAGATGCTGAACATGCTCGAACCGTACGACCTCGCCGCGATGGGCTGGCATTCGTCACAGCACGTGCATACGGTCGTCGAAGTGATGCGCCGGGCCTTCGCGGACCGCGCGGAGCTCCTCGGCGACACCGACTTCGTGAAGGTCCCGGTTGCGGGACTCCTCTCGCGCGCGTACGCGGACGAGCGGAGGAAGTCGATCGATCCGCAGCGCGCGTCGACGAGCCGCGAGACGCGCGCCGGAAAACCGGAGTCGACCGAGACGACGCATTACTCGATCGTCGATCCGGCGGGCAACGTCGTCTCGAACACCTACACCATCAACGACAGCTACGGCTCCGGCGTCACCGTGAAAGGCGCGGGCTTCCTCCTCAACGACGAGATGGACGACTTCGCCGCACGTCCCGGCGTGCCGAACGACTACCTGCTCATTCAGGGCGAGGCCAACGCGATCGCGCCGAAAAAACGCCCGCTCTCGTCGATGACGCCGACGATCGTGCTGAAGGACGGGAAGCCCTTCCTGATCATCGGCAGTCCCGGCGGTCCCACGATCATCAACACCGTGCTGCACACGATCGTCAACATGATCGACTTCGGAATGACGATTCAGGAAGCGATCGACGCGCCGCGTTTTCATCACCAGTGGATGCCCGACGAGATCTTCTGGGAGGAGCGGGATCTGCAGGCCGACACGCGCGCCGCGCTCGAGAAGATGGGCCATCGCTTCCGCGCGAAGCCGGGCTTCAGCGACAGCCCGACCATCGGCGACGCACACGGCATCGTGATCGATCCGGAAACGGGAATGCGCCTCGGCGGATCGGATCCGCGGAGAGGCGGAGCGAGCGTGGGCTGGTGAGTGTGGAGTGCGGCGACGCAAGTCGCCGCTTTTCTAACGCATATGACAGCGGCGACTGGCGTCGCCGCACTCCACATATACAATGCGCGCCCATGAAACTGGCAGTCGATAAGAAGGCACTCTTCGCGTGGGCCAGGGGCGAGCGCGATCGCTACGAGACCACCCTCAAACGCTTCGTCGAGATCCCCTCCGTCTCCGCCGACCCGGAGCACGCGAAAGACATCCACCGCTGCGCCGAAGCCGCCGTGCAGCTCATCCGCGACTTCGGCGGCGAGGCCACGCTCCTCGACACGCCCGGCTCTCCGCTCATCCACGGCCGCTTTGCGTCCGATGCAAATCATCCGACGCTGACGATGTACAACCACATGGACGTGCAGCCGGCCTCGCGCGAGACCGAGCCGTGGGACACCGACCCGTTCGTCTTCACCAAACGCGGCGACCGCTATTTCGGCCGCGGAAGCACGGATGACAAAGGTCCCGCGCTCAGCGCGCTGTGGGGCATTCGCGCCGCGCGCGAAGCGGGCATCCCGATCAACCTGAACGTGCTGTGGGAGCTCGAGGAAGAAATCGGCTCGCCGAATTTTGCCGCCGGCGTGAAGAAGCACGCGCAGACGCTGGCGACGGATCACATCCTCGTCTCCGACACGATCTGGGTCTCGCGCCAGCAACCCGCGTGTCCCGCGGGCCTGCGCGGCCTGCAGGGGATCACGCTCTCGCTGCAGACCGGCGAGACCGACCAGCACTCCGGCGTCACCGGCGGAGCGGCGCGCAACCCGCTGGGCGAGCTGATGCAGCTGGTGTCCGAGATGTACGACGCGCGCACCGGCAAAGTGAAGATGAAAGGCTTCTACGACGAGGTCGTGCCGCCCGACCGCCGAGAGATCAAGGACTTCCTCGCCTCCGGCTTCTCGATCCGCCAGTTCAGGAAAGACCATCTCTTCAAGTCGATCCGCAGCGACGACCCGCTCGACGTGATGAAGCGCATCTGGGCGATGCCGACGATGGAAGTGCACGGCGTGGTCGGCGGCTACACCGGACCGGGGATCAAGACCGTCATCCCGCCGCGCGCCGACGTAAAGATCTCGTTCCGCCTCGTGCCGAATCAGGATCCGAAGAAGATCCAGCGAATCGTTCGCGAGTTCGTGAAGCTGCGCAACCCCGACGTGAAGATCGAGATCGAGAATCAGATGTATCCGTACAAGGCGCCGACGACCGGCCCGCTCGCGGATGCGGTGCGCGACGCGATGAAGTTCGCGTTCGGCCGCGAGCCGGTGTTCGTGCGCGAGGGCGGCTCGATCGGCGCGGTGGTGGACATGGATAAAGTCCTGAAGTCTCCGGTGCTGTTCCTCGGGCTCTCACTGCCCGAGCACGGCTATCACGCGCCGAACGAGAACTACGACTGGCAGCAGGCCAGCGGCGGGATGGTCGCGTTCGTGAGGTATTTCGAGAACGTCAGCAGGCTGACCGGCTGATTCCTCGGTCCGGCTCACGGCCGCTCGCCGACGTACTTCGCCCTCGGCCGGATCATCGCGTCCTGCGCGTACTGCTCGATCGCGTGCGCGATCCAGCCGATCGTGCGTCCGATCGCGAAGAGTACGAGCGCGGAGCCGGACGGCAGGGCGAGCACGCGAGAGAGCGTGACGAGCGCGAAGTCGATGGTCGGCTGCTCGCCGAGGACGCGTGCGCCGGCCTTCGCGAGCGAGCGTGCGAACGCGAGATCCTTCGACTTCGGGAAGCGTTCCTCGAGCATCGTCATGAGCAGCGATGCGCGCGGATCGCCTTCGGGGTAGAGCGGATGGCCGAAGCCTTCGATGCGATCGCCGCGGCGGAGGCGATCGGCGAGCGACTTGCGCAGATCGCGCGCGCGGCGCAGCTCGTCGAACAGCGCCTCGATGCGCGCCGTCGCGCCGCCGTGCTTCGCGCCTTCGACCGCGGCAAGCGCGCCGAGGACGACCGCGTAGGGATTCGAGCCCGCGGAGGCGATGCAGCGCGCGGTGAACGCGGAGACGTTCAGCTCGTGATCGGCGCAGACGATCAGCGCGGCGCGGATCAGCTCCGCGGCGCGCGCCGTGCGCGGCGCCCAGGCGCGCGCGAGCGTCTCCTCCAGCGTTGCCTCCAGCTCGCGCGTCTCCGCGGCGACGCTGCTGAGCAGATTCAGAATTCGCCAACCGCTCTGCGCGACCGCGCGCGGGCGGAGATCGAATGCGAGCCGGTCGCGCGCGGCGACGAGAGCGAGGATCGACTGCGCGCGATTGATGAACGGCAGATCCTCGACCGCGGCGCCTGCCACGACATGCAGCGGCGTGTCGAAGATGTCGGCGCCGAACGCGCCCGTCCACATCAGCGAGGCCACGTCCTCGATCGAGCGCTCGCGCGCGAGCACGGCGACGTCGTGGCCGCGGTAACAGAGCTTCCCGTCGGCGATGAGCGTGATCGCCGACTCGAGGATCGGCACGCCCCAGCGCAGCGCATGCTGCGCCGCTTTCTCCGGATTCCGCCGCTCCTCGGCCCGGCTGCGCAGCCGCTCGACGTCTTCCTTCGAGTAGCGGCGCTGCCGGGGCTTGCCGGGAACGGCGACGGATCGGATGAAGCCGCGGCTGACGTAGGAGTACAGCGTGGAGCGGTTTACGCCGAGGAGCTGGGTCGCCTCGTCAGCATCGAGCCAGGCCATGATTGGGTTGATTATACGATCAACATTGACACCGATGTCCAGTCGCGTTTACGTTCCTTCCATGACGACGGTACACAACGGACTGGAAGGCATCGTGGCCGCGGAAACGCGGCTCAGCAGCGTCGACGGCGAGCGCGGAGAGCTGATCATCGGTGGATATCGCGTCGAGGACTGGGCGCCGCGGAAGACGTTCGAGGAGACGGTGGAGCTGCTCTGGGAAGCGTGTCGTGGAGGACAGGCAATCCTGCCTGTCCCGTTCCTGGTTGCCGATGGGGACAGGCAGGATTGCCTGTCCTCCAAGGTGCTGCGTCAGGCCGCGCGCGGCCGCGTCGACGCCATGGACGCGCTGCGCATGGCGACCGCCACGCTCGTCGCGCGCGACGACGAGGAGGGCGCGTCGCGCATCCTCTCTGCCTTTCCCGTGATCGTCGCTTCGTACTGGCGGCTGTCGCACGATCTCGAGCCCATCGCGCCGCGCGCGGATCTCCGTTACGCCGCGAACTACCTCTACATGCTCACCGGCATCGAGCCGCACGAGGAGCAGGTGCGCGGACTCGAGACATACCTGAACACGGTCGTCGATCACGGCCTCAACGCGTCGACGTTCACCGCGCGCGTGATCGCATCGACAGGATCCGATCTCGTCTCCGCGATCACCGGCGCGATCGGCGCGCTCAAGGGGCCGCTGCACGGCGGCGCGCCGGGACCGGCGCTGGACATGGTCTTCGAGATCCGCGACGCCTCGCGCGCGGAGGAAGTGCTGCGCCGCAAGATCGAGTCGGGCGAGCGGCTGATGGGCTTCGGACATCGCGTCTACAAAGTGCGCGATCCGCGCGCGGACGTGCTCGCGGCCGCGGCCGAACGCCTCTTCACCCGCGCCGGCGACATGCACCTCTACGAGCTCGCGCGCCACGTCGAGCGCACCGCGCTGCGATTGCTCGAGGAGTACAAGCCGGGCCGCAGACTGCAGACGAACGTCGAGTTCTACACCGCCCTCCTCCTACACGGCCTCGGACTCGAAACCCCGCTCTTCACGCCGACCTTCGCGATCAGCCGCGCCGCGGGATGGATCGCGCACTGCATCGAGCAGCGGCGCACGGGACGGATCATCCGGCCGCAGTCGGTGTATGTGGGCGGGGTTGCCCGGTTGCCCGGTATCCCGGTTACCCGGTGAAACCCCGGCGGATGGGACTGGTCCGGGGTGAAAGGTGAAAGATGAAAGGTAAAAGGTAAAAGGTAAAAGGTAAAAGTGGCTCCGCTCCTTTTTACCTTTTTCCTTTTACCTTTTACCTTTTACCTTTCACCTCGTCGGTTACGGTGGGACCGGGCAACCGGGCAACCGGGCAACCGCGTAACCGCGTAACCGCGCGACCGCGAAACCCTCCCCCACAAACCCCCGTATCTCCAACCCGGGAGGTCAACTCATGTTCGAGCTACTCGCTCTCCTCGCAGTGCTGGCCGCCGGCGCCGCGGTGCTTGGCGTGTTCGTCGCTGCCTGCATGGCGGTGAAGTTCGCGCTGAAGCTCGTGCTGTTGCCGGTCAAGCTCCTCCTGCTGCCGGTATTGGCGATCGTGGCGATCGTCAAGCTGGGGGTGCTGTTCGCTGTCGGGGCGGCCTTTGTCGCGGTGATCGCAGCGGTCGTGATTCCGATCGTGATCGTGGTCGCGATCGTCGCGGTTCCGGTCGCGATCATTGCGGCGTTGACTTAACGCTCAAACGTCAGCGAGGCCCAGAGACTCTCCCAGTCCGCGCCCGAGGCAGCCGGTGCGCGGACGACTCGCACCGACTTCACCAGCCACACGCCCGCCTTCTCCGTCCGCAGTTGCACGCGCCCCTTCGCATCGCTGCGTCCCTCGACGCGCGTGCCGTCGCGATGCAGCGCGACGACGAGCGCATTGGCGAGCGGCTCGCCCTCGTACAGCACGCGAAACGAATCGCCCTCGCGCACCAGCTCGTAGCGAAAGCCGAGCGCCTGATCCGAGCCCTCGTTGAGAAGCGATTTCGCGTAGCGGATGAAGCGCTCGCGCACCTGCGCGTCGCCCTCGACGCGAAGCGTGACTCCTTCCTCGCGCAGGAACTGGCGGAACTTATCGGCGGAGATCGTGTGCGGATACGGCTTGCTGCGATAGCCGAGGACCGTCGCGCCGGCGGCGTCGATCCGAACGAAGCCCGCCGGATCGGCGTTCTCCCATCCGGCCACCGCGCGCTCGTTGCGCGCGTCGCGAGCGATGAAGGTTTCGAGCAGCTGCGACGAGCGCGGAACGGGCTCGCCGTCGAAGTCTTCACCCACACGCAGCGACGCGGAAACCAGCTCCCCGACCGCCGGCCGGAACGTCGATGGCTCGATCCAGAAATCGTGGGCGCGAGCGGTGCCCGCACAGATTATGATGACGAACAGTAGTCGTTTCATGCCGGACCTACGTCCGGCAGGGTCCCATCGGATTGCCCATGGCAGAAAAGAAACGCGCACTGGTCGTCGACGATGACGATCCGATCAGGATGATGCTCGCCAAAGTGGTCGAGCGGCAGAACCTCGAAGTCGACACCGCCCGCGACGGTCTGGAAGCGATCCAGCGCATCGACGCGAACGGTTACGCGGTCATCCTGCTCGACCTGATGATGCCGAAGATCGACGGCTACGGCGTGCTCAAACACCTGCAGGCGAAGCATCCCGACAAGCTGGCCTGCACGATCATCGCTTCCGCGGTGCCGGAGAGCGAGATCATGAAGCACTTCAACCATCCGGTTTTCCGCATCCACGCCAAACCGTTCGATCTGGCGGAGCTGATCGCGGACATCAAAGAATGCGTCGCACGTTGAGCGCTCCGCGTCTCCGGAGCGAGCAGCGCGGTACGGGGGTAAAAGGTAAAAGGTAAAAGGTAAAAGTGCCAAAGGCCTTTGGCCACGTTTGCCGTTTACCTTTTACCTTTTACCTTTCCACCGATCAGCGATTCGCGTACTGCTTTTCGTAATACGCCCGATACTCGGCGCTCCGCTCCTTGATCCTTCGCCACCACGACTCGTGCTCGAGGTACCACTTCACCGTGCGCTCCAGCGCCGCGTCGAAGTTGGTGTCGCAGCGGAAGCCCATGGCCGCGAGCTTCGAGGTGTCGAGCGAGTAGCGGCGGTCGTGGCCCTGGCGGTCGCCGACCGGCTTGATCAGCGACTTCGGCTTGCCGAGGAGGTCGAGGATGCGGAAGGTGATCTCGCGGTTCTCGAGCTCGTTGCCGCCGCCGATATTGTAGACCTCGGAGTTCTCGCCACGCTCGATGAGGAAATCGATCGCCGCGCAGTGGTCGTCCACGAACAGCCAGTCGCGGATGTTGCGGCCGTCGCCGTAGAGCGGCAGCGGCTGATCGTCGATCGCGTTCGTCACGAAGAGCGGGATCAGCTTCTCCGGATACTGGAAGGGACCGTAGTTGTTCGACGCGCGGGTGACGATCACCGGCATGCCGAAGGTCTGCGCGTACGCGTAGGCCATGCGGTCGCCGCCGGCCTTCGACGCGGAGTAGGGATTGCGCGGATTGAGCTGGTCTCTCTCGGTGAACGAACCGGAGTCGATCGAGCCGTAGACCTCATCGGTGGAGATCTGCACGAAGCGCTTCAGCTCCGGCGCATTCTTCTTCGCTTCTTCGAGCAGCACGAGCACGCCGTGGACATCGGTCTCGATGAAGGAGCCGGCCTCCATAAGCGAGCGGTCGACGTGCGTCTCGGCCGCGAAGTTGACGACGATATCGACGCCGCTGCCGTCGACGCCCTTGTACGCCTCGGCGGCATCTTCCGGCTTCGCGATGTCGCCCTGGACGAAGCGATAGTTCTTCTTCCCCTCGTACTCGGCGAGGTTCTCGCGGATGCCCGCGTAGGTGAGCTTGTCGAGATTCACGACGCGCGCGTCGTCGCCGTACTTGTTGAAGAGGAAACGAATGAAGTTGGATCCGATGAAACCGGCACCGCCGGTGACGAGATAACGCATGGTGTGAGGTCCTTCAGGAGATCAAAAGCGCGTAATCCTACTAGAATCCCGCCTCCGATGCGCGCCGCGGTCTGGAAAACGGAGTTTCGCGAGTTGTTCCGCCTCGCCCTGCCGCTCGCGGCGGCGCGAGGCGGGGACGCAGATGATGGGTCTCGTCGACGTCGCGGTCCTCGGCCGCGTCGGCGCGCGCGAGCTCGCAGCGGCGGGACTCGGGAACGCGATCTTCTTCGCCATCTCGATCATCGGCATGGGGGTGATGTTCGGAATCGATCCGATGATCTCGCAGGCCATCGGCGCGGGCGATCGCGTGCGCGCGCGCCGCATTCTGTGGCAGGGCATCTGGCTCGGACTGATCGTCACGGGCGTCCTGACGATCGTGCTGGTCGCGGGCGCGCTCGCGATTCCGTACGCCGGCTTCGCGGAGGAACTGGTCGCGCCGGCGACCGCGTATCTGCTCGTGCGCACGATCAGTCTCGCGCCGTTCCTTCTCTTTTTCGTCGTCCGCTCGTATCTGCAGGCTCACGGTGTCACGAGGCCGATGGTGACGGCGATGATCGCCGCGAACGTGTTGAACCTCGGCGGGGACATCCTCTTCATCTTCGGCGGAGGCATCCTTCCCGACTGGACCGGCCCGCTGCGCTCGATTCCGGCGCTCGGCGTCGCCGGCGCCGCGCTGGCGACGGTTTTCTGCACGATTCTCGAGCTCGCGATCGTGGCCATGGCGGTGCGCAACGTAGCGCCCGGCTTCAGCCGGGCGAACGGCGGGCTGAAGCCCGCCGCTACGTTCGATCACCGCCCGAATCGCGCCGAGATCGGCCGGGCGTTTCGCGTCGGATTGCCGGTCGGACTGCAGATGGGAGCGGAAGTCGGCGTGTTCGCGCTCGTGGCGCTGCTGGCGGGCCGGCTCGGCACGCTCGATCTCGCGGCGCATCAGCTGGTGATCGGACTCGCGTCGTTCACCTACACCGCGGCCATGGGTGTCGCGGCGGCAGGATCGGTGCGTGTCGGCATCGGCGTCGGCGCGCGCAATCCCGAGGCGACACGCATCGCCGGTCACGCCGCGTTCGTGGGCGGAGTGGGCCTGATGGGCATCGCCGCGCTCGCGTTCACCTTTGCCCCGCGCGCGCTCGCGCGATTGATCACCGACGAAGCGAACGTCATCGCGGCCGCCATCCCGCTTTTCCTCGTCGCGGCCGTGTTTCAGCTGTCCGACGGTGTGCAGGGCGTGGGCGGCGGCGTACTGCGCGGCGCGGGCGATACGAAGTTCTCGCTCTACGCCAATCTCGCCGGCCACTGGCTGATCGGTCTCCCGATCGCGCTCTACCTTGGCTTCCGCGCCGGCCTCGGCATCGTCGGGTTGTGGTGGGGATTGTGTGTGGGACTGACGGTCGTGGCGATTCTGCTGTTCACGCGCTTCGAGCGGCTCTCGTCGAAGACGATCGAGCCGCTCGACGTGTCATCCTGAGCGTGAGCGAAGGACCTGGGCGGGTGTGTGGCGCGATCGGCGCGCCTCCCGCACACCCAGGTCCCTCGCTTACGCTCGGGATGACATGGGGGTCACATCACCAGGTCCCACGCCCGCGTCAGGTAGTCGCTGAACGTCAGCACGAACAGCACGCCGAGCCAGAGGAACGAGCTGATCACGACGATCCAGGTCATGCGCGGCGAATGGATCACGTGCATGAACCAGAGGATCACGATCGTCGCCTTCACGATCGCGATCGCCAGCGCCACCGCGGTGTTCCACGCGCCGAGGTCGACGCGAGAGACCGCGACGGTCAGGACCGTCATCCCCATCAGCGCGAAGAAGACGAGCAGGTAGGCCATGATCGACGCGCGGTGATGCGGCGCCGCGTGGCCTGTGTACGTTTCGTGATCCGGTTGATGGCCGGCACGGCCGGCAGCGCTGGTTGGCCCAGCCTTCCTGGAATCGTGTCGCATCTCGGAAGACATTGCGAAGGTCCCTTAGACAAGATAGAGAAGCGGGAAGAGGAAAATCCACACGATGTCGACGAAGTGCCAGTACAGACCCATGATCTCGACGGGGCCGTAATACTCCTCGCCGAAATCGCCGCGCCACGCGCGGCGGATGAAGTAGATGAGCAGTCCCGCGCCGATGATCATGTGCAGCGCGTGCAGGCCGGTCATGGCGAAGTAGAACGTCATGAACAACTGGACGCCGCCCGTGAGCGCCGGATTCGGATCGACGTACGTGAACATCGCGCCGGGGAAGAGTCCCTCGTGGATGTGCTCGCGGTACTCGTAGCCCTTCACGCCGACGAACACCGTCCCGAGGACCAGCGTGAGCGCCAGCATCAGCGTCGTGAACTTCCGCTTCGCGCCCTGCGCGCCCCACACCGCCAGCGCCATCGTGAGCGAGCTGCCGATCAGCACGATCGTGTTGAAGAGTCCGATCTGCCAGTTCTGGTGATGCGATCCCGCTTTCCACGCCTCGGGATACATCTCGCGATAGACGAAGTACGCGCAGAAGATGCCGCCGAAGAAGAGGATTTCCTGGGCGACGAAGAACCACATGCCGAGGTTCGAGGCCTCATGCTGCTGGCCGAGGTCCTCGAAGTGATGCTGCAGGAACGGGTGATGATGCGCCTGCGACTCTTCCTCGGGGTCGTGCCCCGGATGCTGCAGCTCGTACAGCGTCGGGTTACGCATGCTTCGTCTCCTGCGTCTCCCTCATCGCCTTGAGGAAGGCCGGATAATCGTACGCCTCCCACGTGACGGTGGGCGTCTCGTGGAAGTTCTCCTTCGGAGGAGGCGAGGCCGTCGCCCACTCCAGTCCGACCGCGCCCCACGGATTCGTTCCCGCCTTGCGTCCGAACTTCAGCGACCAGGCGAGATAGAACATCGGCAGCAGATATCCCGCGGCGAGGATCGTCGCGCCCGCGGTCGAGAGCACGTTCAGCACCTGAAACTCCGGCGCGTACGCGTGATAGCGGCGCGGCATGCCGACGTAGCCGACGAGGAACTGCGGGAAGAACGTGAGATTGAATCCGACGAAGATGAGCAATGCCGAGAGCCGCGCCCACCACTCCGGATACATGCGCCCGGTGATCTTCGGCCACCAGTAGTGAATGCCGGCGAGGTAGGCCATGATCGTCCCGCCGACCATGATGTAGTGGAAGTGCGCGACGACGAAGTAGCTGTCGTGCACGTGCACGTCGATGCCGAGCGCGGCGAGGAAGAGTCCCGTCACGCCGCCGATGGTGAAGAGGCCGATGAAGCCGAGGACGTAGAGCATCGGCGTCTGCCACGACACCGAGGCCTTGTACATCGTCGCGGTCCAGTTGAAGACTTTGATCGCCGAAGGAACGGCGACGATCATCGACAGGAACGAGAAGATCATCGCCGAATAGATCGAGATGCCGGCCACGAACAGATGGTGCGCCCAGACCAGGAAGCCGAGGAACGCGATGCCGAGCGAGGAGAATGCGACGAACTTGTAGCCGAAGATCTTCTTGCGCGTGAACGCGGCCACGCACTCCGAGATCACGGCCATGCCGGGCAGGATCATGATGTAGACCGCCGGGTGCGAGTAGAACCAGAACATGTGCTGGTAGAGCACCGGGTCCCCGCCGAGCTTCGGATCGAAGATGCCGACGCCGAGAACGCGCTCGATCATCAGCAGCACGAGCGTGATCGCCAGCACCGGCGTGGCCAGCATGATCACGACGCTCGTCGCGTACATCGACCAGACGAACAGCGGCAGGCGGAACCAGGTCAGCCCCGGCGCGCGCATGCGGTGAATCGTCACGAGGAAATTGAGCCCCGTGAGGATCGACGAAAAGCCGGTGATGAACGCGCCGAGGGTCGTGAGGAAGACGTGGGAGTTCGAGTACTGCGTCGAGAACGGCGTGTAGAACGTCCAGCCCGTGTCGACGCCGCCGGCGATGATCACGAACACGCCGAACGAGCCGCCCAGGATGTAGATGTACCAGCTCAGAAGATTGATCCGCGGAAAGGCGAGATCCTTCGCGCCGAGCATGATCGGCAGGATGAAGTTCCCGATCACCGCGGGGATCGCGGGGATCAGGAAGAAGAAAATCATCACGATGCCGTGCAGCGTGAAGAGCTTGTTGTAGGTGTCGGACGTGAACATGTCGCCTTCGGGCGTGAGGAGCTCGAGGCGCATGAGGAACGCGAAGATGCCGCCGACGAAGAAGAAGATCGTGACCGAGAAGAGATAGAGGATCGCGATGCGCTTGTGGTCGCGCGTGAGGAGCCACGACAGCACGCCGTACTCGTCGTTGAGATAGTTGCGCGGCGCGGTCGCGCTGGGCTCGATGAACGGGGCGTCTTCGATGGTCGTCGTGGTCATGGCTGGTTTGCCTCGAGGAGGGCGGACGTCTCGTCCGCCTCGGGGGGGCGGACGGGACGTCCGCCCTCCTGAAGCGCCTTCAGGTACGCGAGCAGGCGGATGAGGTCTTCCTCGCTGACCTGGCCCTGGAACGCGGGCATGACCGGCTGGAAGCCCGCCACGATTTTCGCGGCCGGATTGAGAATCGATTCGCGGATGTAGTTGTCGTCGGCGACGACGCTGCGGCCGTCGGTGAGGACGCGCTGCTTGCCGTAGACGCCCGCGAGCACCGGCCCGCGAGCACCGGCGGTGCTGGTGTGACACGTATTGCACGCGTATTTCTGGAAGAGGATCTCGCCCTGCGACGCGAGCGAGCCTTCAGTGCCGCCGGCGAGCCAGCGCTGATACTCCGTCGGCTCCATGACGACGACCCATCCGATCATCCCCGAGTGCTGCGTGCCGCAGTACTCCGCGCAGAAGATGTGGAAGCGGCCGGTCTTCGTCGCCGTGAACCACATCGTGCGATAGCGGTTCGGCAGCACGTCGTTCTTGACGCGGAAGGCGGGGAACCACAACGAATGGATCACGTCTTCCGAGGCCATCGTGATCTTCACGGGGCGCCCGACCGGAACGTGCAGCGTGTTGATCTCGCGCTGACCGCTCGGATGCTGGAACTTCCACATCCACTGGCGTCCGGTCGCGTACACCTCGAGCGCATTGGCCGGCACGCGCTGGATGCGGAAGAACACCCACGCGCCGGCGATGAAGATGCCGATGAAGATGATGGTCGGGACGATGATCCAGGTCGCCTCGAGCAAGGCCGGCGGCTCCTGCTCCTGCGCGAGCTGGTTGTCGGGGCGGCGGCGATACTTGATCGCGAAGTAAAAGATGACGATCCAGATCAGCAGTGACACCGCGCCGCAGATCGCGACCAGACTGAGATACAGCCCATCGACGTACTTCGCGACGTCGGAAGCTGCCTCGGGGAAGAGTGGAAAATCGGTCATCGCTGCTTACGCTCTTTCCGGAACATCACGAAGATGAAGCCGCCGAGGGCGAGCATCGTCGTGACGCCGCCCGCGCGCGCGAACAGCATCGCGTTCCGGCTGTACTTGCCGATCTTCGGGTCGTAGTGGAAGCAGAGCAGGAGGATCTGGTCGGCGAGCCCGCCGATTTTCCCCTGCGAGGCTTCGACGAGCGCGAGTCGCAGGTCGCGCGGCTTGTACTCGAAGCCGTAGAAATAGCGTGAGGTGCGGCCGTCGGGCGTGAGCACGAGGATGGCCGCGCCGTGGGCGAACTGGTCCATCTTCGCGTCGTACGCGTACTGGAAACCGACCGCGCTCGTGAGCTGCTGGATCGCCGACTCGTGCGCGGTGAGGAAGTGCCAGCCGCTCGCGGAGTCGAGGCGTCCGTAGCGCTTGATGTACTTGTCCTTCATCGCCGCGGCGTCCGCGGGCTTGTCGCGCGGATCGATGCTCACGGTGATGACGTCGAACTCTTCCCCGATGTCGAACTTCAGATTCGTCAGCGCCTCGGTCGTCCCATCGAGGACGATCGGGCAGAGCATCGGGCAGCGGTAGTAGACGAAGTTGAGGAGGACCGGACGCTTGCCGAAGTACTCGCGGAGGCGAACGACTTTGCCGGTCTCATCGCGGAACATGAGCTCGAGCGGAACCTGCGTGTTGAGTTTCTGCGCGATGGTGACGTGGCCGGGAAGGTCCATCGGCGTGGTGGATGTGACGAGGAGGACAGCGAGGGCGGCGATCATGGCTTCGCCTCTGGAGGGCGGACGTCTCGTCCGCCCTGGGGGGAGGCGGACGGGGGGGCGGACGAGACGTCCGCCCTCCAGAGCTTCTCTTTGGCCACCTCGATCGGGATGTGCACCACGCCGTGCTGCTTGTCGACCCAGCCATAGGTGGTCAGCCGCTCGTGCTCGCGGCGGCGCATCTCATCGAGATCCGTCACCGGCGTGCTGGCCTGCGGTGCGACGCCTTTCTGCGGGAACGGCTGCAGAAGCGGCTGGTTCTGCGGGACGTTGGCGTTCGCGGGGAGCGCGACTCTCGTCTGCGCGGGCGGCATCCGCTTCTGCTCGGCCTCTTTCATCGCCTTGTACATGAAGCCGAGCACGAGGTGTGTGACCGCGGCGAAGATGATGAAGATGATCACCGCCCACCAGAGCGGGCGAATCGGCACATCCGACGACTCGTGATGAGTCTCGGGATTGAAGAGCTCGTCCTGCTCGTACGGGGTGTGCTCAGGCATTGCGAGTGAGCGCCCCCTCACGCAGCGCTTCGTCCACCCACGACTCGTGAATCGGAATGATCGTCTGACCCTCGAGCTGCCAGATGAACGCGGCCAGCCAGAGTCCGCCAATGCCGAGGAACGCGAAGAGGGTGATCCAGGAGAAGTAGAAATGCTCGCCGTAATGCGCGGGAGCGACGAGCCAGTAGACGTCGACGAAACGCATCAGCAGGATGATCACCGTGACGACGCCGATCGTCTTCGGGCGATCTTTGATCGAGCGCATCAGCAGCATGAAGAACGGCAGGAAGAAGTGGAAGATGATCAGCGCGGCGGCCATCCACCCCCACACGCCGTGCATCCGCTTGAGGTAGTAAGGCGTCTCTTCCTTGATGTTGCCGTACCAGATCAGCAGGAACTGCGAGAAGTTCATGTACGCCCACAGCATCGTGAAGGCGAGCATCAGGTTCCCGAGATCCCTGAAGTGGCCCGGTTTGAGGATTTCGGTCAGCGCTTTCGTCTGCGAGAGCAGGACGAGGAAGAAGGTCACGAACGCGAACGCGGAGAGTCCCGCGCCGACGGTGAAGGCGAGGCCGAACATCGACGAGAACCATTTCGGCTCGAGCGACATCACCCAGTCGATCGAGGAGAAGGTGAGCACGAGCACGACGAGCAGCAGACCCGATGCGCTCCACCTGCGGCGCGAGAGCTCGGTGTACGGCGAGCGGTCTTCGTAGAAGCGCAGCGAGAGCACGCGCACGCGCCACGACCACGCCGCGAGCAGCGCGAGATAGATCAGCGCGCGGATGAGCCACCCTGTCGGATTGAGCCAGAGCTGCTTCTTCTGCAGCAGGAGATCGTGCGCGACGAGATCGTGGTTCGCCCACGGATAGACGTGCTCGAGTCCGATGTAGATCGGCGCGAGGAAGAAAACGAAGAGCCACATCGTGCGCGCGGCGGCGCCGAGGGGGCGGCGGATCAGGAGACCCCACTCGCCGCCGGTGATGTATTGCAGAAACAAAACGGCGACCGAGCCGGCGGCGATGAGGAACCAGAAGATCACCGGCGGGAGCCAGGCGCGATAGAACTCGGCCGGCTTCATCGACCAGCCGATGCCGGCGACGATCACGCCGAGGACGCCGACGATCAGCGCGGGCCATTGCGCGCGCGCGACGCCGGTGGCAGGAGGACGCTCGGCCATTTAGTGATGCCCTCCTTGCGGTGTCATGCTGAGCCGCGAAGACGGCGAAGCATCTTCCGCCATGCCACGTGGAAGATCCTTCGCTCCGCTCAGGATGACACGTTGCTCGGGCGGCACGTCCGCGACGCTCGCGTTCTGGCTGAGCTGCAGCGCGCGCACGTAGGCGATGATCGCCCAGCGGTCGCGCGCCGGAATCATCGTGCGATACGGCGCCATCGCGCCGAGTCCGTTCGTGATCACGTCGAAGAAGTGTCCGGTCGGCGCGGTGCGCAGGCGATCGGTGTGAAACGACGGCGGCCGGCGCAATCCGCGCGCGGGAATCATCCCGTTGCCGTCGCCCGTACGGCTGTGGCACTGCTGGCAGTAGATGTCGAAGCGCTCCTGCCCGCGGTCGACGATCTCTTTCGTGACCGGGAACGGGAAGCCGTCGCCAAGGGCGTTGTTCATCTTTCCGGTCTCGAGGAACGGATCGACGGAAAGCTCGCCGCGCGCGACGGTGCCGGCGATGCGGGGACGGGCGGCCATGCCGTCACTGAAAAAGTCGGATGATTCGTAAGGGTCGTAGCGGGGTTGGTTGGCCATTTTTTGGCGACAACCGAATGAAGGCAGAAGGCAGAAGGCAGAAAGCAGAAGGAAGAAGACAAAGCGATCGCGCAGGAAGTTCTCACTTCTGCCTTCTGCCTTCTGCCTTCTGCTTTGCTTCTCACTTCTGCCTTCTGCCTTCTGCCTTCTGCCTTCATCACCACGGAACATCAGTCACCTCCCGTGGCCCCAGCGCCTGCAGGAACTGCTTCGCATCATCGAGCCTGAACTTCGGATCGCGCGCCTGGATCACCAGAAAGAACTTGTCGCGCGACGCGCTATCAAACCTCCGCACGTTGAATACCGGGTGATACGGCATCGGCAGGCCGTTGAGGGCGAGCATGCCGAAGACGGCGCCGAGGGCGGCGAGGAGGATCGCGCATTCGAACGCGATCGGGATCCAGGCGGGCCACGAGTTGTACGGCTTGCCGCCGATGTTCAGCGGATACGCGATCACGTTCGCGTACCAGCACATGAAGAAGCCGCCGATGCCGCCGAGGATGCCCATGGTCAGCACGATGGCCGAGAGGCGCGACTTGTGAAAGCCGACCGCCTCGGCCAGTCCGTGGATCGGGAACGGCGAGAACGCGTCGATCGACGTGTAGCCGGCCTCGCGCGTCGCATTCGCCGCGTCCAGCAGCGTCTGCGCGTCGTGGAACTCGGCGATCACGCCGTACAAACCTTCGCGGATCTTGCCGATCGCCATCAGTGCTTCTCCCCTTCCGAGTGCGCCTGCGCTTCAGGCAGCAGCGTGCGCATCTCGAAGATCGAGATCATCGGCAGGAATCGGAGGAAGAGGAACAGCAGCGCGAAGAAGAGTCCGATCGACCCGACGTAGAAGCTCCAGTCCCAGAACGTGCCGTGGTACATGCCCCAAGACGACGGCAGGAAGTCGCGATGCAGCGACGCGGGAATGATCACGAAGCGCTCGAGCCACATGCCGACGTTCACGAACATCGCCACGACGAACAGCCAGAAGGGCGACGTGCGGCAGCGCCTGATCCACATCAGCTGCGGCGCGAGCCCGTTGCACACCCAGAGCGCGTAGTACATCCCTTTGTACGGACCCGTCGCGCGATTCGTGAGCATGTACCACTCGAAGGCGTTGCCGCTGTACCAGCCGTAGAACCATTCCATTCCATAGGCGTACGCGACGATGAGTCCCGTCGCCAGCAGCACCTTCCCCATGTTCTCGAGGTGGCGCATGGTGATGAAGTCTTCGAGCCGGAAGAACTTTCGCGCAGGGATGGCCAGCGTGAGCACCATCGCGAAGCCCGCGAAGACCGCGCCCGCGACGAAGTAGGGCGGGAAGAACGTCGCATGCCATCCCGGCACCTGCGCGACCGCGAAGTCGAAGGACACGATCGTGTGCACCGAGAGAACGAGCGGCGTGGAGAGTCCGGCGAGCAGCAGATACGCGTGCTCGTAGCGAGACCAGTGCTTCGCGGAGCCGCGCCATCCGAGGGCGAACATGCCGTAGGCGCGCTTGACCCAGAGACTCGTCGCGCGATCGCGCAGCGTCGCGAGATCGGGAATCAGTCCGACGTACCAGAAGAGCGCGGAGACCGTCGCGTACGTCGACACCGCGAACACGTCCCACATCAGCGGACTGCGGAACTGCGGCCACAGCCCCATCGTGTTCGGGTACGGGAAGAGCCAGAAGTCGTACCAGGGACGTCCGGTGTGCAGCGCGGGATACAGCCCCGCGCTCGCAACCGCGAACAGCGTCATCGCCTCGGCAAAGCGATTGATCGACGTGCGCCACTCCTGCCGCAGCAGAAGCAGGATCGCGGAGATCAGCGTGCCGGCGTGGCCGATGCCGATCCACCAGACGAAGTTGATGATGTCCATCCCCCAGCCGACGGGATGGTTGATGCCCCAGATGCCGACGCCCTTGCCGATGAGCACGGACATCGAGACGCTGAGCAGCGCGACGCCCCCGAGGGCGAGGAGAAATCCGAGGAACCAGCCGAGCGGGGTGCGCTTGCGGAGAACGATGGTGGAGATGTGGTCGGTGACCGTGGCGAAGTTGTGTCCCGGCTCGATGGTGGGAGTGGGGATGAAGCGCTCGGGGATGCGGAGCTCCTGCGTGGTGGGGCGGAGCTCGTGGGCGGGGGTCTGGTCTTTCGTCGCCATGGCGTTATTCCGCGTGAGATGAAGGCAGAAGGCAGAAGGCAGAAGGCAGAAGGCAGAAGGGATTCAACGCCAGAGGCGCGAGCCACTTCTTACTTCTGCCTTCTGCCTTCTGCCTTCTGCCTTCATTCGTCATGATCATCCCTCGTGCCCCGAATCCGCCTTCACCGTCGAGATCGCAGGATTGGGGTTCCTGACGTGGGCGGGGAGTTGGTCTTTCGTTGCCATGGCGTTAGTTCGGAATTGAAAATTGAAAATTGAAAATTGAAAAAATGGCGGCGTTACGGTTCGTGCGTTTCATACTTTTTTTTTCAATTTTCAATTTTCAATTTTCAATTCCGCTTCACTTCCGGGTTCGGATTCCGAATCGTCGCCAGATACGTCGTTCTCGGCCTCGTCTGCAGCTCTTCCAGCAGCGCGTAGTTCGTCGGCTCGGCTTTCAGCTTCGCAACGGCGCTGGTCTTGTCGTTCATGTCGCCGACGACGATCGCCTGCGTCGGGCAGGCCTGGGCGCAGGCGGTGGTCCACTCGCCGTCGCGCACGCGGCGGCCTTCCTTCTCCGCGTTGATACGCGCGTGGTTGATGCGCTGCACGCAGTAGGTGCACTTCTCCATCACGCCGCGCGTGCGGACGGTGACGTCGGGGTTGCGCATCGGCTTGAGGGCGGGCGTGTCGTAGTCGGCGTAGTGGAAGAAGTTGAAGCGCCGCACTTTGTACGGGCAGTTGTTCGAGCAGTAGCGCGTGCCGACGCAGCGGTTGTAGGTCATGTCGTTGAGACCTTCGTCGCTGTGCGAGGTCGCCTCGACCGGACACACCGGCTCGCACGGCGCGTTCTCGCACTGCATGCACGGCACCGCCTGATGGAACACCTCGGGGTTGTTCACGTCGCCGCGGTAGTAGCGGTCGATGCGCAGCCAGTGCATCTCGCGCTCGCGCACGACTTCTTCCTTGCCGACGATGGCGATGTTGTTCTCGGCCTGACAGGCGATCACGCAGCCGTTGCAGCCCGTGCAGACGCTCGTGTCGATGACCATCGCCCACGCGTGGCCCTTGCTGTAGTCGTACGACGGATACATCGACTCGTCGTGGCCACCTTCGCTGCCGTGGTGCGGGTCCTGCGCGAACTTCGGATTCGCGCGATAGCCGTCGAAGCTCGCCGCGCGGATGATGCCGCGCTCGCCGACGTCCTTCGGATCGATGGACTGATGTTCCTGCGTGCACGCGACTTTGTACGGCGTGGTGACGCGGTCGATGGCGATCGTCGCCCCCGCGCCGCCGTGCATCGCGTTCGAGAATCGGAAGGGATAGGTGTTGAATCCGACGTTGCCGACTTTGCCGGCGTTCGTACGGCCGTAGCCGAAGTAGATCGTGGCGACGTCGTCGGCGTGCCCCGGCACGACCCACACCGGCAGTTTCATCTTCACGCCGCGATAGGTCACTTCGGCGAGGCGCGTGCGGCGCTCGTTCACGAGCGGGTCGCGCTCGCCGGGTTTCCAGTTGATCTTCTCGGCGGTGCTCGGGCCGATGATCAGGACGTTGTCCCACGTGATCTTCGTTTGCGGCTTGGGGAGCTCCTGGAGCCAGCCGTTGTTGGCGAAGCGGCCGTCGTGGATGGTGGGGTCGGGGCGGAGCTCGATTTCGAGGCCTTGGGTTGCCCGGTTGCCCGGTTGCCCGGTTGGAGGTGCTGCAGTCGCAGCTCGTGCAGGTAATGCAGAACCCGCGATCAAACCGTCGTGCAGCCATTTGCGCCAGCTGTCTTCGTTCGCGCCTTTGCTGAACCAGTAGCTGCGCACGGTTTGATAGGGCGTTTGATCGAGGCCGCCGAGGAGGGCGCCGAGGATCTCGTGCGCGGCTCTTCCGTTGTAGAGCGGCGCGATGAGCGGCTGGATGATCGAGATCGTGCCGTCGTATGCGCGCGCGTCGCCCCAGGTCTCGAGCCAGTGCGTGTCGGGGATGTGCCAGTGGCAGAGGAGCGAGGTCTCGTCGTAGTACAGCGAGTGATGCGCGCGGAAGGGAACCTTCTCGAGCGCCTTCGCGAACTGGAAGTCGGCCGGCGCGTCGAAGACGGGATTGCCGCCGAGGACGATCAGCGCTTTGACGGCGCCGGCGTTCATGTCGCGCACGAGCTCGTGCAGCGAGGCGAGTTGATTCACCGGCGCGACTTCGATTGGATCGGTGACCAGCACCGTGCTGCCGATGTTGCCGAGCTGGGAGTTGATGGCGTGCGCGAGTGCGTGCACGACCGCCGGCTGTTCTTCGCCCGCGACGACGACGCTCGCGCCGCGATTCGCCTGCAGGTCTTTGATGAGCGCTTCAACGAACGTAGCGGCGGGCTTCAGCCCGCCGTCGGCCGACCGGCTGAAGCCGGTCGCTACGTTTACGTTCGCGAGAATCTCGCGCGCAATGCCTTCGATCCGCGACGGCTTCACCGCGAGCCGGTGATCGGCAACCGAGCCGGTGTTCGTCATCCCCGACTCGATCGCGTACAGCCGATTGATCGACTGCGTCTCGCCGCTGCGCACGCGCCGCCGCGACATGAAGTCGCGCGCGTAACGCAGGTGTCCCGGCCCGACCGACAGAAAATCCGCGCCAAGGGTGACAACGATGTTCGCCTTGGTGAAGTCGTGGATCACGTTCGCGTCGCCGCCGAACGCCATCCGCGCGCCGTCGCGCGCGTTGTCGCGATTCACCGCTTCCCACTGATGCCACTTCATCCCCGGGTACTGCGCGAGCAGCGCCTGGATCTGCGCGCCGAGCGCCGGGGAGGTGATGGTCTGCGTGAGGATGCGCAGCCCGGCGCCGTTCGTCTTCGCCGCGGTCACGACCGGCTGCAGCGCGCCGATGAAGTCCCCCCACGTCGCGGTGTTGCCGTACCTGCGCACGACCTGCGAGCGGTCGGGATCGTACAGGCCGAGGACCGCGGCCTGCATGAAGGCGTCGCTCGCGCCGAGGCTCGAGGGGTGATCGGGATTGCCCTCGATCTTCGTCGGGCGGTGCATGTGGCTCTCGACGAGCACGCCGGTCGCGACGCCGCCGTGGGGCATCGCGGACGCGAAGAAGAGCGGCTTGCCGGGAACGAGGTTCTCCGGCTGATTCACATACGGCACGATCGCCTCGGCCGGCTGGCGGCACGCGGCGAGTCCGGCCATCGCGACCGAGGCGCCCATCAGCTTCATGAAATCGCGGCGGTTCGCGCCTTTCCGGAGCGGGACCGCCTGCTGGGGGAACTCCTGCGCGAAGAACTCGTCGAACGCATCGCTGCGCGACAGCTCTTCGAGACTGCGCCAGAACTCGCGCCCGCGCAGATCGCCCACGCGCGCCCGGAATTCCGTGAAGCTCAGTGTCTTCGGATCGCTCATCTGTCAGCAAATTGAAAATTGAACATTGAAAAATCGGCAGGTACGTCAGCTTGTCGTCGCATGTCTTTCAATTCTCAATTTTCAATTTTCAATTTCGATTCATCAGTAGTGACACACCGAGCAGCTCGTGAGCTTGCGGACGCGGTACTCCTTCACGAGCTGCGGGCCGAGAGTCTCCTGGTTTTTCGCAACGTAAGCCATGTTGAAGACTTCACTTCGCGGGCGGATTTGCTTCTCCGGCGCGCGATGGCAGTTCAGGCACCACTCCATCGTGAGCGGCGAGGCCTGGTAGACGAGGTTCATGCGGTCGATGCGGCCGTGGCACGACGCGCAGCCGATGCCTTTGCTCACGTGAATGCCGTGATTGAAGTGCACGAAGTCGGGCAGGCGGTGCACGCGGCTCCATCGGATCGGCCTGCCGCTCTGGAAGCTGTTGCGCACCGGGGCGAGCATCTCCGCGTTCGTCCAGATCTGCGAGTGGCAGTTCATGCACGTCGAGGTCGGTGGAAGACCGGCGAAGCTCGAGGTCTCGACAGACGTATGGCAGTAGCGGCAGTCGATGCCGAGACCGCCCACGTGATGCTGATGGCTGAAGGGAACGGGCTGCTCGCGATGAACGCCCTGGTTGGTGAAGTAGGGCGAGCGGACGATGCCGCCGATCACCCACAGCACGAAGCCGGCGATGAAGACTGCGCCGAAGATCGTGACGCGGGAGAGAGTGTTCGCGCTACGGTGGAAAATTTGAGCCATTGAGGGCGCTACCGTCGTGCATCGAGGGCCGCCGCGGACGAGGCGCATCATATTCAAAATGCGCAGTGACGCAAGACACCCAGTTCAGTTTGCGGCGCGTGAAACACCTCCGCTCACGACGAGCGACATGATGCTCGCGCTGTCCGCATCGAGCGGTGTGACTCGATCGCGCGCGACGACGAGGAAGCAGCCGTCCCACGTGTAGGAGAAGGGAACGTACACGCCGACCTCGCCCGAGGCAGCGAGCGCGCCGAGGTCGTCGCGGGTGACGAATCCGAGGACCTTGACGTGCTCGGTGACGCGCACGGAGACCGGCTTGTCGAAGCGCCGCTGCTTGCCGACGAAGGCCTCGAGCAGGTCCTTGATCGCGGCGTAGATGATCCGCACCAGCGGCGCCTTCGTGAACACGGCCTCGGTGAGGGCGAAGACCCTGCGTCCGACGAAATTCGACGCGAGCGCGCCGATGACGATCGTGGCCACGAGCAGGATGGCGATGCCGAGTCCCGGCGTCGGAAGCTTCAGAAGCCGGTCGAGGGTGATGAAGGTCTGGTAGAGAAGGTAGACCGTCACCGCGATCGGCACGACGATGATGAGGCCGCGGAAGAGGTTCCTGATGAGCCAGTTCATGGGGGGAGGTTACGCGGTTTCGCGGTCGCGCGGTTTCGCGGTTGCCCGGTTGCCCGGTGGCCCGGTGGCCCGGTTGCCCGGTTGCCCGGTTGCCCGGTTGCCCGGTTGCCCGGTTGCCCAGTTGCCCGGTTGCCCGGTTGCCCGGTTGCCCGGTGAGAGTGTCGGGTTTCTGCGTTGGTGAGTTGTTGGGTTACTGGGTTACTGGATTACTGGATTACTGGATTACTGGTGGGCCCACGGCACAAAATTGACGCCGGCAACCTAAGCAACTCAGCAACTCAGCAACCTCTCTCTCCACCGGGCAACCGGGTCACCGGGCAACCGGGCACCGCGCTACCGCGCAACCGCGTGACCGCGTCACCGCGTAACCGCGTGACCGCGCAACCCGTTAAGATACCCACACCCATGTCGCCCGACGAGATCGTCGCGCTCTACGACGAGCACTCCCCTCGCCTCTACGCGCTCGCCCTTCGTATCCTCGGCGACGAGCAGGCGGCCGCGGAAGTGCTCGAGGAAGTCTTCGTGACGCGGCCGTTGCCGACCGAGCTCGGCTCACTGATCCACCTGACCCGCGATCTCGCGCTGGCGCGACCAATCCAATCGGGCGGCCGGTCCGTAGATCGAGTTGGCGGAGTACCAGCTCCCCGTCTGCTCGTCGAGGAGGCGTTCTACCGCGGCAGGTCGGTCTCCGATCTCGCGCGGGCGTTCTCGATCGACGAGGAGACGGTTCGCAGTATGCTTCGCGAAGGAATGGCCGCACTGCGCGAGCAGGTTGCGGCACGAGAGAAATGATGAGCGACGCGCTGACCCTCGACGAGCTCCAGCTGCTCGACCGGCTGGCCGCGGAGACGATCGAGCCGATCGATCCGCCGGCCGGCGTACGTGCGCGCGTGCTCGCCGCGATCCAGCGCACGCCGCAGCTCGACGAGAGCATCCCGGGCGAGCACGAGAGCCGCACGGTGCGCCACGACGAGGGGAACTGGAAGTCGTGCGCGCCGGGCGTGCGGACGAAAAAGCTTTCGAAGGATGTGGCGCGCGGCACCGCGACGCTGATGCTCGAGCTCGCGCCGAACGCGATCCTTCCCGCCCACGATCACGAAGGCGCGGAAGACTCGTACGTGATCCGCGGAAGCTGCCGCATCGGCGCGGTCGCGCTGTACGAGGGCGACTTCCATCACGTCGACACGGGCGCACATCACGGCGACGTGGTCGCATCGGCGGAAGGCTGCCTGCTACTGCTGACGATCGATCTCGCCGACGCGGCGTAGGCGCGCTGACTCGCCGCGTTACCGTTCACGTCGCGTGAAGCCGTACACCAACGCAAGAAACGCGTCGCCCACTTCGCGTTCGGTGTACTCAGGGGTGCCTCAGGAGCCACGTCCAGAATCGATCCCCGAATCGATACGCCAACAAGCCGATGGCGATCGCGATAGTAACTCCCAGCGGCCATGGCGTGTCCAACCAAGCGAGACTCGCACCGAGGATGACGACGGCGAAGATCACACCGAACAAGAATCCGACGATTCCGCCGCCCTCGGGCATGTCGTTTTGACTCATTTGTCTCTCGATCGGCTGGTCGAAAACGCGAGCTGCTATTGGGATCGCAGCAAGTTCTAAGAATGCCTGCGGTTCGGTCTGCCCCACGCCTCACACTGAGCTGCGGCGGGCGTCACGTGCGTGGAGCGACGCGGCGCGGCGGCTGCCGCGCACGAATGTTTTTGACGGCGGCGCGGTGTGCAGCCGGCATGCCGCCATGGAGTTATGATGTTCCGTAGCCGGCTCGGCCGGCGGGCCGGACAGCCAGCCCGCCGTCGGCTCCTGTGGAGTTGGCCGCCACGCGGCTTCAACAGGCAACGACGAACTCAAAAATATTTCTTCAAGTCGATTCCCGACCGCGTGCGATGGCGTCGTACTTCTCGCGGCGGTCGTGTATGGGGGAGTCTACTTGGGAAGAACGCGTCCCCGCATGCGACAACGACGGTGCCTGTTCTGGAGCCGGAGCCCAAGGATTCTCTTGCAACCACGCCACTACGAGTGTCACGTCGTCGCCGAATGTCAGTCGACGTGGATTCAACTGCAACTTCTCACACCAGCTCGGTAGCGCAGCTCGGTACATTTTGTAACGTTTGGCTATTACGGAGCCGCTCGGGATGACGGTTCCCTGAGCAGCGGGCGTAGTCGATAACCAGTTGCGAACAATCTCAATCGCCGCCTGCGGCTTGCCGCCATGAGCTCGAATATCCTGACCAGCAATGTCGGAGCAGTATTTCTGATATCGATACGGCTCTTCATCGAGCACAACGCAGCGCTTTGCTTGCTGAGCCGAGACACCGAAAGCCTTTGCACCTAAGAACAACCCCAATTCCAATGGCATATTGAAGCGCGGCAGATTCGACGAGCGATCCGGTTCGACCCGCGAAATATCGTGAATGCCGAATGGCGACTCTCCAATGATCCTGAGAATCTTCTGCACTCGAACCTCTCCCGAATCTTCCACTTCGAGAGCAGATCGTGCGCGAAAGCCGCAATCATGGACTACAAACAGAAGCGCACGCAGAACCGGACGGTACATCCGATCGAATGGACAATTTATGAAGACGTCTCGATCGTGGGTCATCCAGCTTTGGCGGCAGACTTCTGCCGTGAGGGAGCCTTCCTCGCGGGAAGGCGGCGCGACTCCCGACTCAGCTGACGAAAGGCGGCTCGAGCCTCGGAGAGCGTCACGTTCTTTCCTTCCTTGGGCGGTCGGATGATCGGACGGATCTTTGCCATGCGCTTACGATAACACATCGAAACCAACATGCAGCTTCCGGTCGGCCTAACGACGGTCGCCTAAGCTGCGCGGCCGGGGCCCGCGTGCCGAAGCCGACGCGGCACGCCGCCTGCCGCATGTAACTTGACGCGTTTGCGGGCGGCGTGCCGCCGTGATTCTTGTGAGTTGACGAGGCGGCTCGGCCGTCGGCTCGGCCGCCGGGCCGAAGTCGGGCCGCGTCGGCTTCTGGCTGTTAGGCGTCTGTTAGGCGTCTGTTAGGCGTCTGTTAGGCGCCGTCTTTACAGAACGCATCGGTAGCAAAATCATCGCACCATGTCCGAGCGGAGCAGGCGTCCGGGCCCTAGCCCCAAAAAAAGGCGCGCCGAATGGGTAGGGAAACGCTCCCCTCCGGACTCCCCTCAAATGCAGAGAAGAGTCTCGCGACCTAAAAGTCGGCGACTCCGGAGCGCGTAATGCCTTCGGTCGACAACCGTCCGGTGGAGAGACGTCTGCAGAAGGAGCTTCACCATGTCCAACGGAACGGTCCAGAATCCTCTCAGTCTCGTCCTCACCCTTAAGAGCGGCACATCTCCCACCTCACTCAAACTTCCCCTTACCGCGAGCCCGCAGGCGGGCGCGGGCCCCGTGACGATCCTTCACTTCGCCTGGCTCATTCACCTCGGCGGGAACAAGGTTCTGCTGACGACCGTGTACGACGGCGACTTCGATGCCTACCTCGACGCCTTCATCGACGCCGATCCTCAGAGCTTTAACAGCGCACTGCCTTTTCTCGAAGGAGCGCCGCCGCCGCCCATCACCGACCCCGCCAACCGCGCCGCCTTCCACAAGTTCGTCCGCGACAACAACATCTCACCGCTGACGAACTTCTTCTCCGCCTATCCGAACATGACTGTCATCAAGGTGCTTCGTTGCGAGCAGTCGTAGGCGCGAGGACCGATCTCCCTTGGAACGAGATTCAGGGGCTGATCCTCCGCGGGTACTCGCATCCGAAGGGGCGGCATTTTGTGCTGCACTTTCCGGACGTCGTATCGGGACGTAGGTTCGTCGCCGCCATCGCGCCGAAGATCACCACGGCGGAACCGTGGAGCGAGAAGCCCGCGCATTGCATCAACATCGGGTTCACCGCCGACGGCCTTCGGGCTCTGGGCCTCACAGTAGACCTCAGCAACAATTTCCCGCAGGAGTTCGTGGACGGCGCTATCGCACGCGCGAACGCGTTCACGAAGGTGCCGAACGATCTTGGCGATCACGGCGAGAGCGCACCGGAGAAGTGGGATCTGTCACTCGGGATCGAGGGACAGACGCACGCGATTCTCTCCACTATCGCCCTCGACGATGGTGCCCGTGAGGCGGTGACGGCGGAGATGATGTCGCTCTTCCAATCCGCAGGGATCGAGTCGCTCGGCAACCACGACGCCGACGACCTGCCGGACAGTCAGGTTCATTTCGGATACCGCGACAGCATTTCGCAACCGAACATTGAGGGGGCGCCGCCGAGGAAGTACGGACTCTATTCACAACCGGTCGTCGCCACCGGCGAGTTCGTCCTCGGCTATCCGAACCAGAGCGGTTTCACAATGCCACTGCCGCTGCCGAGTACGCCGTTTGCAAAGAACGGATGCTACAGCGCTTTTCGCATCCTCCAGCAGAACGTACCGGCGTTCTTCGACTACGTCGAGGCGCAGGCGGTGCGGCTCGGCGTGCCGGCGAGCGAGATCCAGGCGAACTTCTGCGGGCGCCAGCCCGACGGGACACCGCTCGCGGGGTCGACGCATGGCCTCAATGACTTCGATTACTCGGACGACAAGAACGGGAAGAAATGTCCGTACGACGCGCACATCCGGCGCGGCCACCCGCGCAATTCACTCGGGTTCGGGCCGGCGCCGGACGGCGAGGGATATCGTCACCGCATCCTCCGCCGCGCGCTGCCCTACGGACGTTCATTCGATCCGCAGAATGCGGATCGCGACAGCACCAGCCGCGGGTTGATCGGTCACTTCATGGGGGCAAGCCTCGCCCAGCAGTTCGAGTTCGTCATGACACAGTGGATCAACGGAGTCACGGTAGCGAACAATCATGACGATGCGCTCATCGGCGACAATGTCCCGTCCGGCCGGTTGCAAATGGCGAATGGAACGACACTGCAGGGTTTTACGCGCTTTACTGTCACGCGCGGGAGCGCGTATGTTTTTTTTCCAAGCATCGCCGGGCTACACTACCTGGGATGATTTCTCATGGTTCGTATGCGACAGTAAGCTTGATATCAAACATGAATGAACCCATCGCGCAACTCGGCGAACTTTTTGTAGTCTTTGTCTAATCTCAACGGTCAGTGCGCCTAACGTCTCACACTGAGCTGCGGCGGGCGTCACGCGCATGGAGCGACGCGGCGCGCCGGCTGCCGCGCCACGAACGCTTTTGACGGCGGCGCGATGCAGCCGGCGTGCCGCCGTGCATCTTGGATGTTCCCGAGCCGGCTCGGCCGGCGGGCCGGACAGCCAGCCCGCCGTCGGCTCCTGTGTGTGGAGTTAGACCGCGTTGGGCCATCGGCCAGCTTCCGGCTGAGAACAGCTATCGGTCGTCGTCGTGGTCCCAGCCGTAGATATTCGCTTTGATGTTGTAGAGATGGTCGCGAGCGTATTTGAGGTCCTTCTTTATCTGGTCCTCAAGGACGTACTCGTCGTCATCGCTTTCTCGGTAAATCACTGTTGTGACACCGTTCAAGCGGTCACGTGCACGTTCTAACATCTTCCGCGCGCTCAGGAGTTCGGAGTGGTAGGAGAGATCGACGGTCCGGCCAGGCGAAGCGTGTCATCGAAAGTGTCTGGCATGATCTCTGGTAACGTTTCATGGCCGTTCTCCGTGAAAAGTCGTTCCCATTCGTCTATCCGCCGACGCAGTTCGTCAACGGCGATAACGATGGGACCGGCCCGCCGATAAGCTTCCCTCGAGAGTTGCTCGCGGAACAGTTCCGCGTTGCGTTCCGCAGCGGCCGCCTGCCTGCTGCTCGCCTTCAGGAGAAGGTACGTGAGGAGAACGTACGCAGCGGTTATTAGTACAAGCGCAAAATTCCAATCGATTACACCTGGTCCGACGACCGCTACTCGACCAAGGCCTACACCGACGAAAAGTGCTGGAAGAACGAGAAGTGCAAGGCCCAGCATCCGAATGCCACGCGCCACCGGCGATCGCCGATATCGCCACCACGACCGGCGGATTCGGTTCCGGAGAAGTTGCCAGCGATTCTTTGTGACTTTGAGCGGCATGGCGTTCAGAATTCTACGCGCGAGTGGAGCTTCATGGCGATGGAAGAGGAGCCGGCGCGCCGAAATAGTGCTCGCGTTTCTGCGCTCGTGCTTTCGTCGGTCTAACGGACCAGGGTTCAGCCGCGTGGCCCGCGACGCCATGATGCCACAACCCCGGAGGACAGAAACGCAGCGGGCCACGTCGGCTGCCCAGAGTTAGACCTCCAGATATTACGAATTCGACCCTACTCGACGCATTCGGGTTGATCGTCCGGAGACACGAGTCGGAAGGCCTTGCGAAGGCGAAACACGTGTGGCGGAATGTCCGTCGGCTCATTCTCCACATGCTCTGGGTTGAATCTGGATGCCAAGACCTCCGTGACGACCAACGGAATGAATGTTTCATGCTGAACCTGAACGGGTTCTCCGAGATGAGCCTTCAGGTCGAGTTCGATGACGAGGTCTGCAGAGGCTTGGTAGGGTGCGCGTGACAGCGCCTCGCGGAACCGTGATGCCAAGACGGGCGGCAGACCGGCCAGAATCGGTGTGAGGAATGTCGAGTCGAAGTCGTAACTGACGCAGTGATCTTCCTCGCCGAAGGAACAGTTGGCTGTTGCGGTGTAGAGGCTATCGGTTATGCGGGCGTACAGGCCCAGCCGAACACCAAGCATCACAAGATCCGTCTCAGGGGCAACGCCCGTCTGTGCAATCTTGAATCCGAAGTCTGGCTTCATCCCGCGAAGTCGTGGCTCGAGGAGGTACTTTGGAGCGAGGTGCCGCTCAATGTCTGACCACCGTGATTTGAACTCTTCGAAGCTCAGGAGGAGCAAGGGCTTGGCTGCGTCAACGCTGAAAAACGCCAGAACTCTGCCGTTGCAGAGGGCGAAATGCCCGCAACGAATCTCCGGGTGAATCGTGTAGCTGTAGGCCTGTTGGACGTTCGCTTCGGACAGGACATTTTCGTGCGGACTCTTCGCATCGAGAATGAGGATTGGGCGATCGTCATGTAACAACGTGTAGTCAGGAATGATCGTCACGGGATGCTTGCGAGTTCCAATATAGATGTACGGATGCATCAGGTGCTTGCTTCGAAGTACCCTGTCCGGTCCGACTGGGTGATAGCCCAGTCGCGAAAGCATTGGGGCGATGATCACCTCGCGGACCGCGTCTTCCTTGAAGTCGGGGTCGTCAAATAGCCGAGGTTCGAAGTTCGTAAACATCGCGCTTGAAGGTCTAACGTCCTTGGTGTAAGCTGCACGGCCGGTCCCGCGTGCCGAAGCCACAGCGGCGCGGCGGTTGCCGCCGACGACGTGCGTAGCACCGAGTGGCGAAGTGCAACCGCCGTGACGCCGTCACGCTGGCGATGACGGAGGCAGCTCGGCTGCCCGGGCCGAAGCCGGGCCGTGGCAGCTTCACACCAAAGTTAGACCGCGTTTGGCTCCAGAGCGCACCGGAACAACTCAATCTGAGATCGGCAGCTGTTTAAGCCGTACTAAGCCAACGTTTCTATTGCTGACAAATCCGATTTCAAGAAGCTTTACCTGCGATACTGTGGAAGCGACGCCAGCGAACCGCAAGCCTGCGCGAACGGCAACACCGGCTGGCAACGTCGTATAGGCAGAGTAACTCTCTTGACGACCTATGATCGCGTCACCAGCGATGTGTTCGATTCCTTGATCATCAATCATCCTACTACGGACTACATGAATGCTTGCCGCCAAAGTGAAATCGCGATCCTCTTTGGGACTAAGTACGTCGAATTCGCAAACGATATCGCCCGCGCGATGCGCACAACCAATAGCTGATGCCTTAATGCCGATAGACTCCCCCGACAAAACAGCTACAGCCTCCGCCAAAGCAGCTGTAGGTGTTATCGCGGCTTGTGTCGGAGGCGCGGCGACCGACGGAGGTGAGTAGCTTGCCGCCGGCTGCGGCAACGTTCTTTCAACGGTGTTGTCCGACTTGGGCGCGATCTCTCGATTTTGAAAGACGGTCGACGTTGTATTTACCGGAGGATGGACGCTCGGCTCATCTCGCGAGGTACGCTGAAACAACTGTGTCTTTAGATTCTCAATTGCAACGTCGCGTGCGACCAGATTCGCGCGCAGCGTAGCGACCTCGTCTTCTAACTGTCGCCTGTTTCGCGTGTCTATGACAAGCGAAACAAACGCAGCGATCAGCGCCGCCGCGAGCATGGCGACTGCATGTCAGCGACCACGCGAACCCGTAGCAATTTGAACCGACTCGTGCCGGAGACAGCATCATCCGCGCGATAGCGCGGCGGGCGGGCATGACTATGATCGCGAGCCATGAGCCGAAAAAAGCGACGCGTACGTGGCTTCCCAG